>DEKU01000047.1 GCA_002354035.1 Bacteroidales bacterium UBA2714 | reverse complement strand
GACATCATGCCGCCCATCGACTGACCGGTGGTATAAAGTCGGTTAGTATCGACGTTGTACTGGCGGCAGACCTCCGCGAGCAGGCGGATGGTCATCTCCACCTCGTCGGTGGTGCTCCAGTCGTCCTGCACGGCCCAGTCGGTGTATTGCGGCACCAGCACGAAGGCGGGGTGCAGCCGCTGGTCGCGATCGGAGGCGAACTCCAGCGCGCCGTAGCCCTGCGTGAGCGGAGCCGTCGGCTCCTTGCCCACGGTGCTGGCATCGGCCATAAAGAGCACCAGCGGATAGCTCTGCGTTCCGTCGTAGCCTTCAGGCACCAGCAGGTTGTACTCCATCGTCTTTCCCGTCATCTCGTCGTTGAAGGTCAGTTGCTTGAACTTGCCCAACGTCTCATGCTTCAGCCGTACAAACGTGCTGTCGGCCTCCTTGTCGATCTCCATGTGGACACCCTGGCGAGGCCTACTTTCGCCGCCCTTCTTCGGGCCGCAGGCAGCGAGGCACAACAATGCCGCCGCCATCAGTATCGTTGCTTTCTTCATATTGTTCCGGAGTGTTTCGGGCCGCAGCCCTGGTCTCTGCCAAGACCTTCTGTTGTAGATTGATACTCTGTTCCTCATAAAGTCCAATGTTTTTGTAAATCGGCTGCAAAGTTACGAAAATTTTCCGACAGACAAGACCCACCTTAACGAAAAAGTCATTGGTCAATTCATGGCAATTCGCGTTAAAGTAATAACGTTAATTACCATATAATTATCCGTATAATTTTTGTCGCGGCAGCAATTAATGGCCAATTCATGGTAATTCGTGTAAAAAAAACATAACGTTAATTGCCATGTAATTATCCGTTAATTCTAGGATTACTCGAACATACAATAAATATGACATCGGAGAGGTCGGGGGGGGAAGAAAAGAATGCCTGACGTGTGTCGGCGACTGCGCCATCTTCACCATTACGAAACTGGTTTTCGTCGTGAAGCCCTCCGATGACTTTGAGGCCACGGCCATCTATGTGCATAACACCTTCTTGATTCAGTCGGCACCCGAAAGCAACTACGGGGCAAAAGGCGTCATGTCGCTTTACCACAACCCCATCATGCAACTGGACGAAGCGCACTGTATGCTATGTTTTCCGTTGTGTTCATAAGGCACAAGTTGTTTTGTATTTCGATTTGCAAAATTACGAAGAATTATTGGATTGACAAAATGTAATATCTGACTTCAGTCGTTGTTTCGGAAAAAATGCGTAATTTTGCAGCCGAATTATGGACGGCGAAATCATCATATCTGACAACCTGGCCGACGTGGCGAAGATGCAGCACGGCGGCTACGTCACCCACGCCCTCTGCAGCGGCGGCAGCTGCCGGTTCCGCATGGACGAGAAGGCCTTCACCCTGGCCGAGGGCGACTGCATGATTGTGCCGCAGCAGGAGGTGGCGTTCAGCGTGGAGAGCGCCAGCGCCGACTTCGCCGTGGAGGTCATATATGTGAGGGGCGATTTTGTGCAGGTCGCCACGCCGCCGACCAACTACGGCACCCGCGGACACCTGGCCCTCTTCGAGAACCCCGTGATGCACCTCGGCGACAAGCAGCAGCAGGTCTGCGCCCTCAACTTCGACTACCTGCGCCGCCGCCTGGCCATCGACACCCACAACTTCCACCGCGACGCGATGATCAACGCCGTGCAATGCATGATCATCGACTTCTTCGACTTCCACGTCGAGCTGACCCGCAGCCAGGGCGGTGACCTTCGGGAGATGCAGGTCAGCAGCCAGAATTCCAAGCTGATGCAGCATTTCTGGCTATGCTCGAGCGCGGCGACTTCCGCCAGAGACGCGAGGTGGGCTACTATGCCGACGCCCTCTGCGTCAGCGCCAAATACCTCAGCGAGGTCTGTAAGCGCGTCAGCGGCCAGTCGGCCATCTACTGGATCACGCGCTATACCTCGCTCGACATCGCCCGCCAGCTGCGCACCACCGACCTCACCGCCGAGCAGCTCGCCGACCTCTACGGCTTCGCCGACGCCAACTACTTCGTCCGCTACGTCCGCAAGAACCTCGGCACCACCCCCTCCAGCTTCAGGGGGTAGAAACACCACCACCCTCTGATTACCAAACCAGTCAGTCTTAGGCATCTGGTTCAAACGCCAGACCGGCACCAGCCCAAGTCACACGAAAGGCATTCAATGAAGCCGCCCTGTCGTTCCCGCCGCCCGGCGGGAGGCTGACGCCCCTCTTCCTCGTCACCACCGCCGTGATGGCTGCGGGCTGCTGGCTGGCCGCCAAAAGCGACAGCTAATCCCGACGTCGGTCACGCAAATAATCTCTATTCCTCTCCCTGGCGGGGCTTGAGGTTTTGCCCAAGTACCGCCAGTGGAGGGAACAGAGGAAAGCACTGCTAAAAATGTTGGGGACGCGGGCAGTGTTTCGCAAAGCGAGGACAGCGGGAGTTTGCTCACACTGCCGAGCCAAAGAAATGTAGTCGTCAGACAACAAAAGCGAGATGGATGTGCTACTATGTGCGTAATTGATTTTTTCAGATGAAAGATATATTTGTTTGTAAATGTTTTGATTCAGACACAACCCATTCCTCTACACAATAAAAAAAGAATGTGTACGTTACAATGACAAAAAAACAAAACACAGTAATATTATGGCAACAGAATGGTTTTGTAATATCAAACTTTCAATCAATATGAAGAAACTATTTTTGCTCGGCGCGATGATGTGCGCCCTCGGATTGTTCGCCGCTTGCACACAAAGCAAATATACCGCCGCCGATGTCTCGGTGGACAAGTTTATGAGCCACGAATGGATTTCGTTTCATGTCGACAAATATTGGGTCGACGGCAAAAACAAGGAACTGAGCAACATCGGCTACGACATCGTGATACATAACGTTGACGACTCGACGCAGGTGATAGCAAGTCTTTGCTCCGACGGCGAATGCAACCTGCTCACCCCACAATGGGCGAAATATGTTTGCTCTCGCGACTTCGACGTGGCATTCTATCGCAATCTGTCCGATGGCAGCACAGAGAGCCAATTCTACGATGAACTGACGTGCAACACCCTGCAGTACGGCATCGACTATTTCCCTATGTACTACCCGACCTATAGCGAATGGTGCATGGTTACCCTACCGGAAAAGTCGTCGCACTACAAACTGATGGCAGACGGTAGCCTTCGCATAAAAGCCACGGTAACACAGAAACATTGTTACGCCGACCACTGCGAGATGCGGGATGACCCTCTGACACTCTTTTACGACCGCGAAAAAGAAATGTTTGTGGCTGCCGACGACATAGAACACGGCAGTGGCTACCGGTACGAAATCCGTGACGTGTGCTTCGACAGCCGGCAAGCATTGATTGATTCTGTCTTCAATCTCGATGCGCCTTGGTATGCGAACTACGACCGCTTTTCGGGAAACTCTTACATCCAGAGCCGAGTTAGCACTACCAATACAGAAACCAACGACACGGTGCTGGACTTCCCGCTGGTCAATGTCCGCACAGGCGACACCGTGACACTGCGACAGATGCAAGGCACAACTCTACTCCACTACGCCTATTTCGGCATGGGCAAAGACTATTTTCTCGCCCCCGACGCATACGCCCCACAGATACAGAACATCGTCATGGTATTCCCCAATAGCAACAATGCCGAACTGATGCGAGCGTTGACCGACTCGCTGGGCCTTGCCGACAACGTCTACTATGCCAAAGGGCTGACTCGGGTGCTCTCTATAGACTACCATCGTGCCATTCTCATCGGAGCTGACCACAAGACCATAGCCACCTATCCTACGGGAGCAGACTTTGACAAATGGATACATGAGTTATTGAAGAAGAGATAAAGCATCCCTATGCTGACCCCGACCTGTTTTGAAAACGGCTGAAAGGAGTGTTTTCGGAGCCTTGCAGGACACAGCCGAACCGCCAGCTGCTGGCTGGCCGCCAAAAGCGACATATAATCTTCACCCCTGCTTGCGGTACTGCAACGGCGTCTGTCCCGTCTGCTGGCGGAAGAAGCGGATGAAGAATGAGGGCGTGGCAAAACCCAGCGTCTCGGCCACCTCGGCAACGGGCATCTGTGTATGGTGCAGCAGCACCTTTGCCTCGCGCAACAGCGCCCGGTCAATCCACTGGAGGACGGTCAAACCACTCTCACGCTTGACAAGTGCGCTCATATAGTTGGTCGACACACACAACCGATCTGCATAGAAATCGATGGGGTGTTTGACACGTCCCTCCTGGCTGAGCAAATGCAAAAAACGATGCATGAACGCACCTCCGCGCGACAACGGTTCCTCCTGCCGCAAGCTGAACATGTCGAGTATCAACGCATCGAAGAAATGGACTATTATATCGGTGACGACGGGATTGCGGTCAAACTGGTCGAAAATCATCGCCAGATATTGGTTTGCCCGTGCAAATGCCACGCTGTCGCCACTCAGCACAAAACTCTCCACAGAACCCTGTATCTGTGGTATTTTGCGGAATACGACAGCACTGATTATGCAATCGCTACTGGCACTCTCGAAGAGCATCATAGTCTCCGGTAGTATAACTGCTATGTCTCCTTCATGCAAAACGAGACGAACAAGGTCTATCTCGATATCCATCGTCCCATGCTGCACCAGAATGATGCGACCGTCGAGCGCACGATAGGGCTGGCCAAACAGGAAAAAGTCTGCATTCAATGAACTGGCATCCAGTATAATGCCATAGTCACCTGTGTATCGGTAGCCTTTGCGCACCAAGTCATTTATCGCCACCTTGGCATCAAGTTTCCGTATTTCCATATATTTGTTATAACGCATCATTTCTGCAATTATTATATACCATTCGTAGGAAATGGACATTTTTCCATCGGTTTATCGTATTTTATGCCATCTTTTAGTAGTATTTTTGCATCGTAAAAAAAACAAATAATCAATTAATGTTTAACATTAAAATACAACAAGTTATGGAAAACACAAACAAAGCAAAAGTGCTTCGCGCACGACTGATGGACCAACCCGAGGATTTCAAACGTCTCGGTATCAACCCCGACAAAGTGGAGAAATGGGAAGAAGGACGCCGCACGCACACCGAGGAGGTGGGCAGCGAGGTGTGGTACTTCGATGGCACCATGGACGACGGCACCAAGTTTATGGTCGGCTACCGCCCCAAGTCGATGGACGGCATGACCAAGACTGTCGACTCGCCCCACGTGAACATCTACGTCAAGAGTCCTGAAGGCAAGGAGTTCCGCGACGACATTGTCTATCCCGCCGCTGAGGGCACCTTCAGCCGCGAGCAATGCGACACCAAGGTGGGTCCCCACTGGTGCCGCGGTGACTTCAAGCACTACGACCTGCACTTCGAGCCTGTCCACGGCGTGGGTCTCGACCTGCACTACGACGCCCTCACCGAGCCCTTCCGCCAGGGCACTTCCTTGCTGGCCTTCGGCGACAACGACGAGTTCTATCACACCGACCTCGCCGTGCCCAAGAACCAGGTCAGCGGCCGCCTCTTCTACGACGGCGAGTGGCACGAGGTGAAGGGCCTCGGCTACCACGACCACCAGTGGATGAACACGATGCACTTTGTCCTCTACCACCACTGGCTGTGGGGACGCATGTACACCGACCTCTATACCATCTATATTTATGACTTCGTCGCTGCCCGCCAGTACGGCTACAAGCAGCTGCCCATGTTCGGCCTGATGGACAACAAGACCGGCAAGGTGGTCTTTATGACCGACGGGCACTTCGACCTCAAGACCCGTCTGGAGCCCGAGGTGCATCAGGGGCGCGAGTTCCCCAAGGAGAGCCACTACGTCTTCACCAACGCCGACGGTTCGCGCGCCGAGTTCGACGTTGAGTGGGAGGACCAGCTCGAGTTCTGGGACATGTACGAGATGGCCGGCGAAGAGCTCAAGCGCCGCTACGATGCCATCGGCATGCGCATGCAGTACTGCCGCTACTACGCCAAGGGCGGAGTCCGCTTCACTCCTGCCGGCGGCCAGACCCGCGAAGCCCACGGCGACATGATATACGAGTACGCCTACATGGGCATGCCCGACCCCGCCGCGCACGTCTGAAGCAGCGCACCTAAAATCGTTCCAAGGATGATACTGTTCCTCACAGAGTCATCCTTTTTATCGTTCCAAGGATGACACTGATTCCACACAGAGTCATCCTTTTTTTCGATATTTACTTGTCCACTTGAAATACGTCACGCCACAGACACATCTTATTCCCTTTGCGGTATTCGGTGGGCGAGATGCCGGTGTGGGTCTTGAAGTATTTGCGGAAGGTGAACTGCTCGGGGAATCCGAGCCTGTCGGCCACCTCCTTCACCTGAAGGTCGCTCTGCATCAGCAGGTGTTTGGCCTGTCCGATGACGAAGAGATGAATCCACTGCATCGGCGTCTGACCCGTGTGTTGCTGGATCAACGACGAGAAATGGCGCACCGACAGTGCAGCCTCGGCGGCATAGTCCGCCACTGTGCGCCGTTCGGCATAATGCTGCGACAGCGACAGCATGAAACCCACAAAGACCTGCTCGCTGCGCGAGGGCTTCTCCACAACGGGACGCCCGGCCGAGGCCATCTCGTAGAGCACTTCCAATATAGCCTGAATCCGTAGCAGTGACACCAGACGGTCGTTCATCTGGCGGAAAATCTCGGACGATGGCCGCTGTGCCTCGCGGTCAGCTATGCGGCGTGCCGTGTCAATGACACGACGAACCATATCCGCGTCGAGACCGATACAAGGAAGCGATGCGCTCACCGTCGGCATTATCTTAGGAAAAAACGCCGCCGTCTCACACACAATGCGCTCAGCCTCCTCGACGATGACGCATTCCTCATAATCCTCACTCCGCTCTACCTCCACCGTCGGCAACATCGGCGTCACCACCGTCGCCATACCCAGCTCCACACGGCACAGACGACTGCCCACAATGCGCATCGCCGTTCCTTGCGTACATAGAATTATACCTACTTTTTGCCCCATAATTACTCAAAAAATAATCTGCAAAGATACGAAACAATTCCGACACCATACTTTTAGCCTAATATACCCAACCATTTGCTCTTTGTTGAGCGGCAAATCTGTTGTACTTTTGCAATTTGAAATTGTTTAAACAGTGGAGAAATTTAAACAAATAAGAATCAAAATACAATGAAAAAGATTGTCAACAACTGGGCCAATATTTCGGTCTTTCTGGCCGGTGCGGTCGCTCTGGTGGCCATCCTCGTGCCGATGGCCGATGTCACTCGTCTGCTCCTTGCAGCCAACATGGTACTGCTGCTCCATTTCTTTGAAGAGTTCGGCTGGCCGGGTGGCTTCCCCTATATGGGCATGAAGGTGCTAATGGGCAGCAACGAGATGGACCCCTCCAAATGGAACGTCAACAACCTCAGCTCGATGTACGGCAACTGGGGATTCCTGCTCTTGGTTTATGTGCTGCCGATCTTCTTGCCGGGCGTACGCTTCTTGACACTGGCGGCCTTCATGTTCCTCTTCGCCGAGGTGCTAATGCACTGCGTCCTCTTCCCCATTCGACTGCAAACGCTCTACAATGCAGGTCTCGTCACCTCGCTGGGTGCCGGGGCCATTGCCTGCTGCTACTTCTTCGGTGGTGTGTTCGACGGCTCCATGTTCGTCTGGTACGACTGGGTGCTGGCCGTCGTATGGTTTGCCGCAGTCTTCATCCTTAGTTTCCGCTCCAAACTCTATTGGAACCTCGGAAAGAAACCAGGGTACCCACTCTCTGAGCAGTCCGCATTCGGGCCATTCAAGAAATAGCCCTTGACGAGAACAAACCAATGATGCAATATCCGGGGAGGGACAAAAATGCAGCCCAGCCCTCGGATATTGCATCCCTTTATCATCCTGGAACCCTCCATGCCGCTTCGGAATGCAGACGCATCGGCCTGCTCTGCCCACATAGTTAGTGTTCAAGCGGGACACAATAAACTCGGCCCGATGGCGTTAATCAGTCTGTTGAACATTATTGCCAGTCTATATCAATCAACATAACACCTCTGAGACATGAACTCACATGACCTTTTCACCCGGCTGTTTCTAATCGTCTGTGGAGCCGTCTTAGCCATCCCTTCATACCTGCTGTGGAGGGAGCCGCTCACTCTCGGCATCTGGCCTCACGATTTCAATGGCTGGCTGGGCCTCATCCTAATGCCGCTCTTCTCAATCATTGCATTCCTCTACGGTGTCTTCTATCGCCGTGCCGCCCAACTGGACGAAACGCTCCAAGACGAGATGGACAACAAAACACGTCGCGGCAGACTTCTTTTCGACGTACTCTACTCTTTGATATTCATCGTTTACGGCATAGGAACGGCGGATTCCCACCTCGCCAAAGGCCTTCCCCTCACCACCACCCGACTCCTGTCATACGCTTTGCTGTTAGCGCTCTGGATAGGGGGAATCATCGTAGCTCACAAGGTCGACGATGCCAGCCTCCACGCCTTCTTCCAGCGCAAAGGCTGGCATAGGATAGACCGTCTCTTTTTCGATGACGATGATTGCCAGGAATGACATCAGGGAATCCGAATACCCAAAACGAAAGGAGGACACGGCTTAGGCCATGTCCTCCTTTTGTTTGGTTGCGTCAAAGATGGCCGACTCTTAGTCGTCATAGTCCATCAGCTGCCCGTTCCGATCGAACTCCAGCTCTATCATGTTCGACAGCTCCACTTCATAGCCGTGTCTGTCCTTGGAGATTTTCACTACCACCTGGTCGGGATGGCTGTTGGTCACAAACGTCATGATGCCAGCTGGCAGGATGGCCTGCGGGACGCCGTCCATGTCGCGGTCCTCCACTTCTGTCCACTCACCCTTGGATGTGAAATCGATGTTTGCTCCATCAGAGAAAATGACCTCATAATCCCGGTCAAAAATATTCTTGTCTCTCAACACCACCGACACAACCCTGTCAGGGTAATAAGTCTTCACAAAGGTTTGCGCCGCCTGCGGCAGGGCGCCGTAGTCAACCACCTTTTTATCGGGTGTATCACAACTCCCGAATACAAACAACACTGCCATAAATGCAGCCATAATACTGATTTTCTTCATAATAATAAGCATTTATATTCAACTAATACAAACCAATTATACAAACAATATTTCAATTAGCACAATTATTTTTCTCCCAGCCACAGCCCATGCCAGACCTACAGTCTCACCAGTTTTCCAAATCGACATTGCGGACAGCAACAAGACGAGAACGGGATATAGCGTAAAAAACCAGCACAATAAAATGCACTCATCAACGTTATGAAAACTAAAAATCCAATACAATGAGCCAGAATAAGAACACCCAACTGAAGCGAGCCTTGCGGCTTCTTTTCCCCGAAGCCTTCTTCGACGAGATGCTCCGCCGCACCATCACCCGAAAGGATTGCGCCCGTCTTTTTCTTGGCAACTTCATCTTCTTTTCCCTCTTGACACTCCTCTCCATCCTCTACGAGCTATTCCTCGCCCACACCTTCCTCCCTGTCCACATACCCCTGTATCTTGGCTGCGACATTCTCCTGGCATTTATCTTTGCCTTCTTATCCTACTGCTGGATTCGCTTCCGCCAGCGCGACCGCGAGCATTTTTCAAAATACAATAATCACGATTCATCCATCGCACAATGAAACATTCTTTTTTCGCCCTCCTCACCGCAGCCCTGCTGGGCCGTTTCAACATCAGCGGTTCTAACCCCGACAAGAAACAGGACCCCCATGGGGCTCCGAAGTCCGAACTCAAAGCCTTCGACGTACAGAAGAAGTTCGAGAAGAACGGCTTCACCTTCTTCACCGAGAACCTCATTCTCTGCTCCGGCGACACCACCGCCAACAACGCCATGACCATCGGCTGGGGCTCCATCGGCAACTATCTCGGCCACAGTCGGCCCGCCGTCACCGTCTACGTGGCCCCGGCCCGCTACACCTACGAGTTCATGAACCACTACCCCCGCTTCACCATCATGCAGTTCTCCAACCCCGACATCGCCAAGTACCTGGGTTCACACAGCGGCCGCGATGGCGACAAGGCCGCTGCTCTCGGCCTCCACGTCGCCTACACCGAGCACGGTACCCCCTACTACACCGAAGCCGACATGGTGATAGAATGCGAAATCATGACCGCCTGGCACCAAACCCCTTCCGACTTCCGCAACGACACTCCCAAGAAATGGTATGCCGACTTCCGCGCCGGTGTCCATGCCATCTATATCGGCGAAGTCATCGGAGCCTGGAAACGATAGATAAACAGACATTTTAACATCCAAACAATCAATCATCACTCACCTTTCACCTCTCCTCCAATGAACATATCCGTCTTCTGTGGAGCCACACTTCCCAGCAACATCCAATACATCCAAGCCGCCGAGCTGCTCGGCCAGCTCATTGCCCAAGGGGGCCACACACTCCTCTATGGTGGCAGCAATCTCGGCCTTATGGGCACCGTCAGCGGCGCCGCCCTCCAGCACGGCGGTCACGTCGTGGGGGTCATCCCCTCCTTCTTTTCCGAGGAAATTATCCTCTCCCAGCCCGTCAGCGAGCTGGTGCGTGTCGCCTCCATCGCCGAGCGCAAAGAATATCTCATCGCTCACAGCGACGCCTTTATCGCCCTCCCTGGCGGCATCGGCACCATCGACGAAATCTTCGAAGTCCTTGTCGCCAACCAGCTGGGGCAGTGCAGCAAACCCATGGGCCTGCTCAACACCCTCAATTTCTTCGACCCCCAGATGGAGATGCTCCGCCACATGCAGCGCGAAGGCTTCTACAACCTCACCGACGCCCGCTATCTCTTTGTCGACTCGCAGCCCGACATCCTCTTGCAGATGCTGGCCTCTTTCGTCCCAACACCCGCCGACGACCTCATCGCCCGCCGCCTCCGCTCCAAAGCCTGACCCCTCCCGCCATGCCACAAGGCTACATCCTCACCAAGTCCAAATACATCCGTGGTCTACAGTGCGACCGTGCCCTGTGGCTCGATGTTTTCAACCCCAAGCTGGCACGCTACTCCGCCGAGCAGATGCGCCGTTTCGACCAAGGGCGCGAATTCGAATACTCCTTCAAAGCCACCTTCCCCGACGGCGTCGACATCAGCGCACAGCTCAAACGCGACACCGGCGCCTACCCCGTTCTCACTGCACAACTGTTAGATACTCACGACACCGTCGACCTCTTCGAAGCGGGCTTTCTCTACAACGACGTGCTTGTGCTGGCCGACGTAGTGCACCGCCGTCCCGACGGCTCCCTCGACATCTACGAAGTCAAGTCCGGTAGCACCCTCAGCGACACCTACCGCCGCGATGCCGCCTTGCAGCACTACGTCATCTCCCATTGCCGACAAATCAACACCTTCAACATCGTCCATAAAGCCCGCACCGCCCCCGTCGACAGCCCCGATTCCTCATCCTCACCCTTCTCAACCATCGACCTCACCGCCGACCTCCAAGCCGCGCATACCGAAATCGAACACCACATCGCAGTCATGAAAGACATCCTCACCCACGGCGAACCCGCCACCCCCACCGGCCAGCACTGCCTCACCCCCTACCCCTGTCCCTACCAGCACTACTGCGCCCAAGGCATCCGACAAATGTCACTGTTCTAAAAAAAAGGTGCCTACTACAAGGCACCTCTCTATCATTGTACTTTTCTCTTTGAACCCATTATCTGTCATTACTGCACCGCCGCAGGTTCTGCTGCGGATGGCACAGTGCTGTCATCATCCACATCGCATGGCTTAGTACTATGCTCATACAGTTATTCGGGGTCGAAATCCACTCCGTTGTACCATTCGAGCGTCTCTCTCGTAAGGGCAAACTGCATAAACTTCTTATGGTCCAACAGCTCCTCAAAGAAATGTCTTCCCCTCATCAAAGGCTCAAAATCAACAATTCGCTTCTCGTTCCCGTCAAACTCAAGCAACATAGTGTAGTCATGCAGATATTCCACATCTGTCACGCATCTGATTTTTTGTTCTGTACACCTATTGCCAGTCATTTCCTGTCATTTTTCAAAAACACCTTACAAAGATACAACTTTTTTTCCAACCGCAGCGAAAAAATTCTTCCCCCACCTCTCAGCACCACCCCAGTGCGGCGATAGCCGCACGATAGTTTCTCAGGCTTCCGCTCTTCATGATGGCTTTGTATTGCTTCTTGTCCAACAGGGGTGTCTGATACTCCCAGAAGGCATGCAGCCGAGCCAATATCTGGCTGTCGCCCTGCAACACCGAGCTGGCATAATCGTAAATCCTCCGGTGCATCTCGCCCACCACAACCTGCGGCTCTCCCCCACCCAACAACCAAGGCCGTGCCAATAGCCCGCGCCCCAGCATAACCCCTTTCAGCTTCGGCCAACGAGCCATCACCCCCTCCACATCCGCCATGGTAAGCAAGTCGCCGTTATACACTACAGGGTGATGACACTCAGCCATAAACCGCTCAAACGCCTCCCTATCCAGCTCGCCCTTATACTGCTGCTTGCCCAGACGGGGATGCAGCACCACATGCTCCAACGGCATCTCATCCACCACTGGCAACAGCCTCATGCACTCACCCGCATCCTCCTGCCCAAGGCGCATCTTCACCGAAAACCGCATCTCTTTCCGTCGCCTCATCTCCTCTCCCATAGCCGCCACACGCTCCTCGTGCACCATCAGTCCGCTGCCTCGGCCAGCCTTCACCTGCATCGGGAACGGACATCCCATGTTCAAGTCGATGCGTCGCCAGCCCGCCGTCTCCACGGCATCGCACAGCCGCGCAAACTCATCCCCGTCGCGCGCAATCACCTGTGGCACCGTCGGCACACCCTCATTCCGCGCCATATCAATATCGCGCAAATCCTTCCGCCGCAGCTCGCCGCCTTCAATCCGCACAAAGGGTGTATAATACTCCGTCACCCCTCCTGCCACCTCGCTATGCGCCTTGCGATACACACAGTCGGTATAGCCCTGCAGCGGGGCAAAAGCCACATAAAAGCTCCCAGGCTCCATCAACTAAAACGAATAGCGCACATGCAGCAGCACCTGCCAAGCCGACAGCAGGTTGGCATACACATTCCACTTCGGTTCGGCAAAGGTATACTTCCCTTCCTTGTACTCCAGCACCGTCTGGCTGGAAATTTGCTTGTATGTGCCCCACTCGCTGTTCAGCAGGTTGGCCACATTGTTGATGTCGGCTCCCACCTCAAGCGTAGTGGTATGCCCAAAGGCGCGGAAATAGAACTCCTGACACACCTTTATGTCCAGCCGGTTATGCCACGGAGCCGTCATGGCCCCGCGCCGTGTATACTCGCCACGGTGGCGGCTCAGATAGCGGTCAGTGGCAATATAATCGGCAAAGGCCGTGCGATTCTCGTCGCTCACAAACGGCATTTCGGCCAGCTCCTCGTCGGTGGGCACATACATCAGGCGCGACGCGCTGATACCGCCCACATTGTTCATCAGATACGACAGGCCCGAATAGCCCCAGCCGTTCACCATGCCCACATTATAGCCCTCGTAGAAGAGCCCTATGCGTGTGGCCGTATGGCGGCCTTCGGGGATGAGATAGTTGGCCGATGCTATCAACCGGTGCGGGGCCACAAAGGCGGTATAGCCCAGCTCCGGGCTGTTGTCGCCGTTTACGTTGCTGGTCTGCGAAAGCGTATACACCGCGTCGCCGCCGCCGTCCTGCACCGAGAGGGAATTGCTGTAAGTATAGGCAGCCATCACATCCAGCCCGAAGCCGAAATGCTTCTCGGCCTGAGCCACTACAGAGAAATAGCGTCCGTGCAATCCCTCGGCGTTGCGGAGCCTATAGCCGTGCACCCCATTGCCGATGCCCTCGTCGCGATACGACGTGCGGCCTTGCGGCTCGCCGGGCAGCCGCAGCGAGTCGCCTTCGGCATAGCCCAGCGTGGTGGCCACCACCTCATGGTAGTTGTACGACAAGATTCCCTCCACAGTGCCCTTGATGCCCCACGGCAGCCGCACATCCATCGCCAGCGAACTCTTCCAGCTGGTGGGCATACGCAACTCTTTGTCCAGTATCACCGCACTCGACGGCAGCGCCGAGTTCTGACCCTCCGGCACACTGTTGATAATGTCCTCGCGACTTGGGGAGAACGGCACCACAGGGTTGTGCGTCTGTGTATTGGACACATATTGGTTTAACATGATATTAGAACTGGACAATGCATTCACAAACCACACATTGGGTATGCGACCGGTATACAGGCCCGTGCCGCCACGCAGCACCACCTTACGGTCTTTGGCCACATCCCAGTTGAACCCCACACGGGGCGACACATTTATCCGCTCCTTGGGCATATCGCCGGGGTTCAGCCCCGCAAAACTGCTCTCGGGGTTTTCCTCGGCCATGCGGGCAAAGCATTCATGATAGTTGTCGGTAGCAAAACGAATCATCGGCATCTCCAACCTCACACCCGCCGTGAGCTTGAAAAAGCGGCTGAACTCCACCTCGTCCTGCACATAGACCGAGGGCTGGAAATAGTTGAACTCATATTCGGGCAGGGCCAGACGGTCCTGCTGGTTGGCGTATGCCACCATGAAAAGCACCGGGTCGCGGTGGCCCACAAAACTCTCCCACGAGTCGAACACATACCATCCCGCCCCGCCGGGCATATACACATTGCGCACATTGCTGTGCTCCACCTGCACTCCCGCCAGCAGATTGTGTATGCCCGTGGTGTAGCTCAACTCATCTGTCACGTTGAAAGTGCTCACCTTGTTGGCGGTCATATAGGTGCTGGGGTCCAGTCCGAAAGTGGTATAGACGGCATACTTGCGGCTGCCGTCGGCGGCGGAATAAGGCTCCAGGATGTCCACCGTGGGGAAATAGTCGCCATAGTGGCCGCGAGGCTCATTCTGATAGGACCACGTGGCCCGCAGCACGTTGTTCCCTTGTCCGTCCCACAGTCGGCTGTTCAGCTCTGCCGCCACCGACGAGAAGTCCTGATTCTTCGTATACCGTGCCGACTCGAACATCAGCGCATAGTCCGACAGGCGGCCCTCGCTGGTGCGGTTGAACGTATAGCGGTCGCCGCCCACTACGAACGGGGTGTTCGTTCCGCCCAGGCCGCTCATGCTGCTCGAAGCCTCGGCCAGGGTGGTGTGCGTATGGCTGAAACGGATATTGAAATGGTTGTCGCTGTTCACAATCCAGTCAAGGCGCGCCAGCAGTCGGTAGTCCGACGCATCGACGGCGTAGTTCTGATACCGTCCCGGGTCATATCCATACTCGTCAATCAAGTACTGCCTTATCGTGTCCATGCGGCCCACCGTAGGCCGGTTGTAGCCGTTGCCGCCCCAGGCGCCACCCTCAGCGCGGGCCTGGGCGTTGGCGCCCGCCACACGCTCCGGCATATACTCGGCATTGAGGAAGAAGAAAAGCTTGTCTTTCACAATAGGGCCGCTCAGCGTGAAGCCTGTCACATTGCTCATCGTGTTGCCCTGCGACAGGGTTATGTCGCCCAGCCGCTGGCCGCTCAACCCCTTGCCTGTGTAGTAGTCATAGAGCGAGGCGTGCCATTCGTTGCCGCCCCGTTTGGTCACCATGTTGATGGCTCCGCCCTGAAAACCGCTGTGGCGCACATCGAACGGGGTGACGCTGACCGTCATTTGGTCTATCACGTCGAGCGAAAGCGGATTGCCACCCGCAGGCAGGCTGGTGCTGCCCAGCCCGTAGGCGTTGTTGAAGGCGGCGCCGTCCACCGTCACCGTCGAGCTGCGGTAACTGCCGCCACCCACGGCGAAACTGCTGCCCGAGATGGTGCCCTGCGGCGTGAGCCGCATCACATCGTTCAGGCTGCGCGTGGTGGTGGGCATGGCGTTGATGCCCTCACTGCTCACGAAGGTCGAAGCACCCGAATTCTGCACATCCATATTGGAACGCACCCCCTCGTCGCTCACCACCACCTCGCCCAGCGTGGTGCTGGCCAGCCGCAACTCAAAGTCCACCTCCACACGGCCACCCAGCGGCGCCGTCACATTGCCGAGCTCCGTCGGACGGTAGCCCGTCATCTCGGCCTTCACCCTGTAAGGGCCTCCGGCCACGATGCCGTTGATGCGGTAGCTTCCCTCCTGATTGGTGACTGCATGGTAGGCGAGTCCCGACGGCGTGTAGACGGCCGTAACCGTCACCCCCACTAACGGACCCATATCGTCCGTCACACGGCCCTCAATGGTCGATGTAGTGCTCTGCGCCACAACCAAGACCGGAAAAAACAGCCCCACCATGAGAACCACGGCACCGGCCAACACTTTGCCATACAATTTCACAATCTTTTCAATTATACCCATAATACTCTAATTTACAATATTTTAATCACTGTTTTTCAAATCAAAACAAGATACAAAGATACAAATAATAACCAATACTTTGTTTCCGTGCAGGCAAATTAACCAATTTTATAACCCATCACCCGAAACCGGCTTCCCGCCCACTACGCAGGCCCGCCCGCAATACCCTGCTTCCCAATCCACCGCTGCCGCTGAGCCATTCCGCCTTTGCCCATCCGGTAAACTGCCATTGCACCACTGCCCTGCCCTACTTCCACCATCCGCCGCCACCGTCTCCACCGCCCCGCTCCCTCCCCTCAAACTCAGCTCGCAGCCATCACCGCCACTCCCCAACATCACCAAGCAGGGAGCTTGCACACTCTTTAAACCTTATAAAAACATTAAAAAAACAAGCAATTATCCATTAATGAGAGAATAAATGTATAATAAATGCAAAACAAATGTAAAATAAATAGAGGATAAGGAGCGAAGGAAGAGCGGAGGCAGAGCGAAGGTGGCCAGGGGGAGCTGGGGGACTGCTGGGGTTGAGGTGAGGGCGGCGGAGCTGGATGGTGGGGACTGAGATCCAAACTTTGGGGGCGGGATGGCGGCTTGGGACGGGAGGCTGAGCGACGGTGGAGCTGCGGCTTGGTGGAAGCCAGGCGAAGGTGGCCAGGGGGA
>DEKU01000059.1:7318-7525 GCA_002354035.1 Bacteroidales bacterium UBA2714 | reverse complement strand
GTGGTGGTGCGGCTGATGTTGTTGAGCTGGCAGAGGGATGAGATGGAGGTGTGGTAGCGTTTGGCCAGTGCGCCGAGGGTGTCGCCGCGGCGGATGGTGTGGTATTCGGCGTCGGCGGATGGTGCCGAGGAGGAGGCGGAGACGGTTTCGGAGTTCTTTTGTTTGTCGGCTTTGCTGTTGCGCACTATGAGGTGGTTGGCGTGGCGG
>DEKU01000059.1:0-7293 GCA_002354035.1 Bacteroidales bacterium UBA2714 | reverse complement strand
CGATGTCTTTGTAGGCGCGGTGCAGCCGCTCGTTGGTGATGGTGTAGTCTTGGTTGACGGGTCGGTCGGGGTCGTCGAGGCGGTGGGAGAAGAGCCAGTCGTAGGTTTCGCTGATGTAGAAGGCGCGAGCCAGGCCGCCGTGGTCCATGCCGGGCAGTTTGGTGAAGCGGAGACGGGGGCTGTCGCCACATTTGGCCATGGCGTTGACCACTTTCTGCGACTGGCTGACGCCTACGGCGCGGTCGGCGGTGCCATGGAGAATCCAGAGGGGGAGTTCGTTGAGGCCACAGTAGGATTTGGGGTTGCCGCCACCGCAGAGGGCCATGGCGGCGGCGATGCGGTGGGGATAGGCGGCGGAGTAGTCGATGGTGCCGTAGCCNNCGCAGAAGTCCATCGTGCCGTAGCCGCCCAGGCTCATGCCGAGGACGTAGAGGCGGTTGGTGTCGGCGGCGTAGTGGTCGAAAACCCAGTCGACGATGTTGTTTATCTTGGTGGGGTTCCAGGCCCCGCCGGGGTTTTGGGGTGCGATGATGAGGGCGTCGATTTGGCGGCCCATGGCCAAGGCGTGGAGTGGGCCGTAGCGGCGGACGCGCTCGAGGTTGTGGCCGCACAGGCTGGCACCGTGGAGGAAGAGGATGACGGGCTTGTCGGAGTGGAGCGAGTCGTAGTCGACGGGGGTGGAAAGCCAGAAGTTGTAGGCGTTGTCGACGGTGTTGCGGTAGGCGGTAAGGGTTTGGCTCAGAGCCGGAATAGACGACAATAAGAGTATGAGCAATGCGATTCGTTTCATGAGCAATGTGCGTTTGAATTGAATTGCAAAGGTACTATTTTTTTTTGAAAGAGTGGAAAAATAGGTTCGTGGACTTGCAGATTTGGGGTTTGTGGGATGTCTGGATTCGGGGTTTGTCGTTTGTCCGGACTTTTTGTCGAAGGGGGTGGACGGCCTATGGTGGGGCCGTCGGAGGGGTCACTTCTCTTTGACGCGTTTGCCGCTGAGGTGTTCGATTTGCAGTTCGAGCACTTCGGCGCGGGGTGCGTTCTGGGCCATGTCGGCTTCGAGGTCGTAGCCCTGGGGGAAGTATTTGGCTCCGAGCATCCGCAGGAGGGAGTCTTTCAGGGAGGGGTTGTCCACGATGTGCACGCGGCCGAAGCAGATGACGCTGTCGAAGTGGTACCACCAGCTGGAGGGTTCTTTGACGCCGTCGGTCAGCACACAGAAGGAGGCTTTGTTGCAGGAGCGGATGGCGTCGAGTTTGTGTCCTTCTTTGGCGCAGTGGAAATAGAGGCGGCCGTCGCGGTAGAGGAAGTCGAGGGGGACGGTGTAGGGGTAGCCGCCGTCGCCCAGCACGGCCAGGATGCCGCGGGGTTGGGACTGGAGGATGGCGATGCATTCGTCGTGGGTGAGCTGTTGTTTGAACCGCCTCATGGGGCGGAAGGTGGTTTGGGGGTCTTGATTCTGTTCCATTGTGTTGTTTGGGTTAGCGCTTGTGTGGCGGGTTCTGTGATAAGTATATAACGCGGATTCTCATTTTTTATTGCCGGGGGCGTGGCAGGATGCGTTTTTTGCTTGTTATGTGGAAAATAATGTGTATTTTTGTTGAAATATTATATGGTATGAAAGATAATATAATTGTTTGTTTGTCAGCTGTTTGTAGTAGGATTGGGCTTGCGTGGCGGCCATTGATGAGGTTTGGGGCAAGGCTGTTGTTGATGTTTGTGCTGGGTTATGCCTTTCCGGCTCAGGCTCAGAACGCCCTTAACACCAAGGGTGATAACATAGTGGGGACTTATCAGGGTGTGCAGAAAAATGATAAGTTCAAGGTGAAGGTGACGCGCCAGAGCGATGGAACTTACAAGGCCCAGATTTTTTGGGTGGAGCATGACACCGACAGCGATGGAAAGAAGATTTTGGATGAGAAGAATCCCGACAAGAGTCTGCGCAGCACTCCGTGCGACCGGATAGTGCTTTTTTCAGGGCTGCAATATAACGAGAAGGAGCAGTGCTGGGATGGCACCAAGATTTACGATCCCCACCGGGGCATACGGGCCAAGATGAAGGCGTGGTTTACGGAGGATGGCCGCCTGTGTGTGAAAGGGACGCTGCTGGCTTTCAGCGAGAGCGTGTATTGGGAGCGGCTGCGCTGAGGACGGGTGCCGGTTGAGAAGAGAGGGTGGGCTGCGTCGGGACGATGCGGCCGATGAGGCGCTGGGGCGGCGCGAGAAGTGGGCGGATGGCTTTTGGGGCCAGCGGAGTGGAGGGGATTTTTTGTTGATAATTGAAAAAAAGAGTGTATCTTTGCAATATGAAACAGGTGAAGATTACAGCTGTAAGGAAAGCTGACTACCGGGATTTGCAATCGCTGTATGAGAACCCGATAGAGCATACGTGCGATGTGGAGGTGGGTATGGAGTGGGTGAGCCGTGAGGGAGAGCGGCCCGAGGGCTTTTGCCCTGAGGCTTGGAAGAGTGTGAAGGAATTTGTGGAAGGGCTGGCACGGGGTGGCGGCGACTTTTTTGACGGGTGGATGAAGAATCCCTTCAGTGCCATGATTAGTTGCAACGACGGCTTCAGACCGGTGAGTTTTCTGGTGGAGACAGTGGAGGGGGAGAAGGAAAATGAAAATGTATAACTTATAAATATGCCAGTATGAAGAAGTTTTCATTATTGTTGTTGATGATAGGGCTGATGGGCGTTGGCCAGGCTCAGCCTTGGGTGAAGGGGTCGGTTGTGGACAAGAGTAACAGCACGGCGCTGCCATTTGCCACTGTGGTGCTGATGACAGTGGACAGCACGGTGGTGACGGGAGCGGTGACCGACGAGATGGGAGATTTCCACGTCAAGGTGCCGAAACGTGGAGAGTATGTGCTGACGGCTTCTTTTATAGGCTATAGCACTGCGACGATAGCGCTGAAGGTGGAAGGGGAGCAGACGCAGCTGGCCCCGATTGCACTGGAGCCTGACGCCAAGATGCTGGAGGCTGTGCAGGTGGTGGACCGCGCCCCGATTGTGGAGCAGAAGATGGACAAGCTGGTGTTGAATGTGTCGAAAAGTGTTTTCGCGCAGGGGAGCAGTGCGCTCGACCTGCTGCGGAAGGCTCCGGGCGTGAGCCTAGACCGTGAGGGCAATGTGCTGCTGAACGGGCAGCCGGTGGCGGTGTGGATTGACGGCCGCCCGTCGCATCTGGATGGCAAGAGCCTGGAGACCCTGCTGCAGGGCACCGACGGCACGAATATAGACCGAATAGAGGTGATAGCCAATCCCTCTGCCAAATATGACGCCGAGGGTCAAGGCGGCATAGTGGATATACGCACCAAGCACCACTTTGCGCAGGGACTGGATGGGTCGGTCTCGGTCAAAGCGGGAGGAATGGGTTTTGGCCGAGAGCTGGAATACCGTCCGCACCGCACCCAGTTCTTTATGGAGCAGGGCGTCAATGCCAATGTGAACCTCCGCACGGAGAAGACGAATACGTTTGTGCAACTGGCTGAGCAGTCGCAACAAATAGGTGTCGACTTCACCAATATTGCCGAGTATAGTCTCAATGGGGTGGCGTTGAAGCAGTATAGCGGTTCGCTGGTGAATGTTGATACGAGGGGTCTTACCCTCAAATTGGGCAACGACTGGTATATAGACAGTTCCAACACCGTCGGCGCCATCTTCACCATGCCATTCAGCAGCGTCCGCCAGTGGGACGATTCCAGCTACTCCTACCAGTCGGTGTCGGACAATATGTGGCAGATGGTCCGATCGGTTCCGATTACGGAGTACTCGCTCTCCCAATATATTGGCAACCTCAATTATACGCATATCTTTGATCCTTCGCGCTCGGCAGAAATCACTGCCAACCTTGACTATTTCCATAATATCACTAACTCCAACAATCAGCAGGACAACCATTTTCTGCCCTGCCCGTCGATAGTGGATCCTCGACTGCTGTCGGCAGACTCTACACATTATCTCAACCTGTACAGCGACAACACGATAGATATCTACAGCGCCAAGGCCGACTACCAGAGTCTTGTTTTTGGGTCGTATATGCTGGAGGCTGGGGCCAAATATGCCCTTTCGCACACCGATAACAACCTCACCCAGATTCAAGGGGTGGGATATAGCGGCAACGACTCGATTTTTGGTTCCACAACCCGCAACCCCTTCGACTATACAGAGCATGTGGGAGCGTTGTATGCCACTATGGCCCATCAGTTCTCCCCGTCATGGTCGGCCAAGGTTGGGCTGAGGGGTGAATATACCTATGCGTATAATACTACGCGCACTGTGGCACAGGATTATTTTAATCTTTTCCCCACGCTCTTTGTGGGCTACAACTCTGCCGACTTCAGCAAACGGGGAGGTTTGACCTATTCGCGCCGCATCACACGACCGAATTACAATCAGCTCAACCCGTTCCAGAACTATGTGGATGCACACACTTCGAATATGGGTAACCCTGACCTCAAACCCTCGTATAGCGACAATGTGTCGCTGACGGCTGGATTCGGACGTTATCTGACGCTGATGGCAAACTTTATTTATACGAAGGACCAGCTGACGGTGATACCTACGCTCGACCCATCCACGGGCAACCAGGTGCTGCATTATGACAATTTCGGTTCCACCACACTCTTGGGCGGAGGATTGGCTTTCACGGAGTTTCCTATCGGGAAGATGCTCACCTTCTCGCTCAATGCCCATGCCTATGACTATCGCAGTTATGACGCGGCCTCGACCAGCCATGTGGTGGGGCAGATGTCGGACCCCACGGTCTATGACAAGCATTCGCTCCTGGCTTCGGCCTATGCGGTGCTCACGCTGAACCTCCCCGGTCAATGGAAGGTGCAAATTGATGGTTATTATTCTACCCCCATCATAGTGGGTTATCTCCACACCAGTTCGAACGAGTTGGTCAATCTGGGTGTGAAGAAGTCTGCCTTCGATGGACGGCTGCTTTTCTCATTGCAGGTCAACGATATATTCCGCACGATGAGTAATAGCTTTGATGTGTTATACGCTGACGGGGTGGTTTCGAAATTCGAACAGAATTATTTGATGCAGAAGGTGACCCTCGGTGTCCAGTGGAATTTTGGCTCGGCTCAGAAACCGCTGAGGCAGCGCAATGTGGGTACACTGGACGAATTGGAACGCGCCACGAACACATCGGGACAGATAAATTAAATATAGTTTTTGAATATGAAGAAATTGTTTTTGCTGACAGCCTTGATGTCGTTGTTGTCGACCGTCGGGGCACAAGCCGTTGGCACAAAGAGTGGGAACGGCGGAAAAAGTAATGGGTGCAAGCAACAGGCTAATGTCACCGGAATCAGTACGGTGGCGGTGGATGAGTTTGCCAAACGGATTGGACAGCGGAATGTAGTGCTGTTAGATGTCAGGGGTCCAAAGGAGTATGCCGAAGGGCATCTGGAAGGTGCGCGGAATGTGGAGTGGGGAAATGGCTTCGAGGACCGTATGCAGTCGTCGGGGATTAAGGCCGGTGAGACAGTGGCGGTTTATTGCCGCGCGGGTCGTCGCAGTATGGCCGCCGCCAAAGCCTTGACGAAGATGGGGTACAGGGTGGTGAACCTCGACGGAGGTATAATGGCATGGCGTAAGGCCGGAAAACCTGTTGTAAAATAAGTAAGGATGATGAAAAAGGCAGTATTATTGATGTGGCTGTTGTCGGTAGCCCTTTCGGTTACCGCACAACCTGCTGGGAGCGACCACTGTAAGTCGGTCAGTCTTGGGAGACATGATTGTGGCATGGCTGTCGAATCCCCGAAACAGGGGGTGAGGCATAGGCTGGCGGCAATCAGAACGAGTGATGATTATATGTTCAACTATTTTTCATACAATGAAGGCAACCAGCTGGTGGCGGTAAAGGATAGCGTGAGGGGTGAGTACAGCGTGGTGGATTCGTTGTTTTATGATGAGAGGGGTCAGATGGTGAGGTTGTCGGGTTGGCAGTTGTTGGGTGGCGAGTGGGTGAATGTGTATTATGTCGATTATGGATATGACGATGGCGGCCGGATGGTGTCACGGACGAATTACAACAATTTTGATGGCGTTTGGGAATTGGGGGGTGTGTATAACTACTCGTATGACGGGAGCGGAAACAGGGTGCTGTCGGAGCTTTCAATGGGGGGAGTGGTGTTTCAGAGAGTTGAGTATGAGTATGATGAGACGGGAAATGTGTTGTCGGAGCTGTGGTATAGTTATGCCGGTTCGGGTCTGGTTCCTTCGGAGAAATTGACTACGGTTTATGAGAATGGACTTAAAGCAGTTGAGTATGACAGCATTAGTGAGGATGGGGTTCGGTGGATTCATAACGGGTATTATAGTTATATATATAATGAGGATGGTGACTGTGTGGAGTTTCACCATTTTGATGCTTCGAACAGGGAGGTGGAGCGCAGTGTGTTTGCGATTAATGAGGGGCTTGGGCTTGATGAGACTTTGATGCCTTGGCACCCGGAAATTCAAAGACCCAGGACTTTCAGTAATGTCCATGCTTTTGATTCGGAGCAGTGGTTCTCGTTGGATGTGGAGCATGTGCTTCAACATGTCTGTGACTATTTATATGAATATGAGTCTTTGAATGGAGTGTTGGTTGCCCAAGGTGGTCTTAGCCTCACGGCAAGTCCCAATCCGGCTCATGATTATATCTATATAGGTGGGCTGGATGAGCGGATGTGCGAAATACAGGTCGTTGACGCGCTGGGCAGGGTGGTTGTGGCGCTCAATGCTGTTCCAGCTATGGGACGTATTGACATCCGTGCATTGCAATCAGGGACTTATCTGCTCAGAGTGTCGACGAGGGAATGTCGGTCGACTTTACGATTCGTGAAATATTAGTTTCTGTTTTTTCTGAATAAAAGGGAGTCCATATCAATATGGGCTCCCTCTTTATTTGCTTGATGTATAGTGTATTATCTTGTTTTTGATGTGTTGTGTCAAATGCTGATATTTGTGTAATATACATTCAGTCAATAATATACAGCGATATCAACAAAAGAGCGGCGCTCTTTCCAGCAAAAATGATGAAAATTGGCTTTGAAAAACTCTTTTTTCAGTCCTTTTTCTTGATGAAGTAAAAAAAAATTGAATTTTCTTTCGGTTGAAATACACTTGCTTAGGATGAAAAATGAAATTTTTCTTCAAAAATATTTTGGTGGTTTGAAAAAACGTCGTATCTTTGCACTCGCTTTCAAGGAAACAAGCATTGTTGAAAAGACAGCAACGGAAAGAAAGCAAAGAGAACTTTGAATTATTTTGGAACATGAGATAGCGTGTGTCGGAGG
>DEKU01000053.1:33587-34963 GCA_002354035.1 Bacteroidales bacterium UBA2714 | reverse complement strand
AGCAATACGGGTATTGAGTCCCAGACAGTGTGCGATACTTTCACATGGCATGGGGTCACATATACTGCCTCCACAAGTGAGCCTACCTTTACCGAGACCAATGCTGCGGGATGCGACAGCGTGGTAACGCTGAACCTGACTATCAACACCAGCAATACCGGTGTTGAACCCCAGACAGCATGTGACACTTTCACATGGCATGGAGCCACGTATACAGCATCCACGAGTGAGCCTACCTTTACCGAGACCAATGTGGCAGGATGTGACAGCGTGGTTACACTGGACTTGACAATCAATACCAGCAATATTGGTGTTGAGACCCAGACAGTGTGCGATACTTTCACATGGCATGGCGTCACATACACAGCCAGTACTAATACTCCCACTTTCATCGAGACAAATACTGCGGGATGTGACAGCGTGGTCACGCTGAACCTGACTGTCAACTACAGCAATACATGTATTGATACCCAGACGGCATGTGATACTTTCACATGGCATGGAGTCACTTATACAGCATCCACAAGTGAGCCTACCTTTACTGAGACCAACGCAGCAGGATGTGACAGCGTGGTTACACTGAACTTGACAATCAACGCCAGCAATACAGGTGTTGAACTTCAGACAGCTTGTGACACCTTCACATGGCATGGTATCACTTACACGGCATCCACAAATACCCCCACTTTCACAGAGACCAATACTGCGGGATGCGACAGCGTAGTAACACTTAACCTGACTGTCAATTACAGTACACATGATAGCTATAACCAAGATGCGTGCGATGCTTTTGCATGGCATGAAGTAGAGTATACCCAAAGTGGAGTTTACACGTATAATTATGTGAACGCGGATGGGTGTGCAAGCACGGATACGCTGCATTTGGAGATTAGTGTGCACGACGATACATCGTACCATGTGACGGCCTGTGACGAGTACCACTGGAACGGAGAGACATACATCACATCCGGGATGTATCTCTATGACCATAGTCAGCCGGGTTCGTCATGCACCAATGTTGATACATTATACTTGACAATCAACACCAGCAATACGGGTGTTGAACCCCAGACAGCATGCGACACTTTCACATGGCATGGAGTCACTTATACAGCATCCACAAGTGAGCCTACCTTTACCGAGACCAACGCGGCAGGATGTGACAGCGTGGTCATGCTAAACCTGACAATTAACGCCAGCAATACCGGTGTTGAACTTCAGACAGCTTGTGACACCTTCACATGGCATGGAGTCACTTATACGACATCCACAAGTGAGCCTACCTTTACCGAGACCAACGCGGCTGGTTGTGACAGCGTGGTAACTCTGAACCTGACCATCAACAATAGCAATACGGGTATTGAGACCCAAACGGC
>DEKU01000053.1:19967-33464 GCA_002354035.1 Bacteroidales bacterium UBA2714 | reverse complement strand
ATTGAGACCCAAACGGCTTGCGACCAGTTCACGTGGCACGGTATCACATACACTGCATCCACGAACACACCCACCTTCACAGAGACCAATGCAGCAGGTTGTGACAGCGTGGTAACTCTGAACCTGACAATAAACAATAGCAATACTGGTATTGAGTCTCAGACTGTTTGTGATACTTTCACATGGCATGGAGTCACATATACGGCATCCACAAGTGAGCCTACTTTTACTGAGACCAACGCGGCAGGTTGTGACAGCGTGGTTACACTGAACCTGACAATCAATAATAGCAATACAGGCATTGAACACCAGACGGCATGCGATACTTTCACTTGGCATGGAGCCACGTATACAGCATCCACGAGTGAGCCTACCTTTACTGAGACCAATGCGGCAGGATGTGACAGCGTGGTCACGCTGCACTTGACAATTAACAACAGCAATACAGGTATTGAGACCCAGACTGCATGCGACACTTTCACATGGCATGGAGTTACATATACTGCTTCCACAAATGAGCCTACCTTTACAGAGACCAACGCGGCAGGATGCGACAGCGTGGTAACGCTGAACTTGACAATCAATAACAGTAATACAGGTATTGAGACCCAGACAGTGTGCGATACTTTCACATGGCATGGGGTCACATATACTGCCTCCACAAGTGAGCCTACCTTTACCGAGACCAATGCTGCGGGATGCGACAGCGTGGTAACGCTGAACCTGACTATCAACACCAGCAATACCGGTGTTGAAACCCAGACAGCATGTGACACTTTCACATGGCATGGAGCCACGTATACAGCATCCACGAGTGAACCTACCTTTACTGAGACCAATGCATCGGGATGTGACAGCGTGGTGACACTGAACTTGACAATCAATACCAGCAATATTGGTGTTGAGACCCAGACAGTGTGCGATACTTTCACATGGCATGGCGTCACATACACAGCCAGTACTAATACTCCCACTTTCACCGAGACAAATACTGCGGGATGTGACAGCGTGGTCACGCTGAACCTGACTGTCAACTACAGCAATACAGGTATTGATACCCAGACGGCATGTGATACTTTCACATGGCATGGAGTCACTTATACAGCATCCACAAGTGAGCCTACCTTTACCGAGACCAACGCGGCAGGATGTGACAGCGTGGTCATGCTAAACCTGACAATTAACGCCAGCAATACAGGTGTTGAACTTCAGACAGCTTGTGACACCTTCACATGGCATGGAGTCACTTATACGACATCCACAAGTGAGCCTAAATTTACCGAGACCAACGCGGCTGGTTGTGACAGCGTGGTAACGCTGAACTTGACCATCAACAATAGCAATACGGGTATTGAGACCCAAACGGCCTGCGACCAGTACACCTGGCACGGTATCACATACACAGCATCCACGAATACCCCCACTTATACAGAGACCAACGCGGCAGGTTGTGACAGCGTGGTTACACTGAACCTGACAATCAATAATAGCAATACAGGCATTGAGACCCAAACGGCTTGCGACCAGTTCACGTGGCACGGTATCACATACACTGCATCCACGAACACACCCACCTTCACAGAGACCAATGCAGCAGGATGTGACAGCGTGGTAACACTGAACCTGACAATAAACAATAGCAATACTGGTATTGAGTCCCAGACTGCTTGTGATACTTTCACATGGCATGGGGTCACATATACGGCATCCACAAGTGAGCCTACCTATACAGAGACCAATGCAGTGGGATGCGACAGCGTGGTTACACTGAACTTGACCATCAACAACAGCAATACAGGTATTGAGTCTCCAGACGGCATGTGACACTTTTACATGGCATGGTGTCACATATACTGCCTCCACGAGTGAGCCAACCTTTACGGAGACCAATACTGCGGGATGCGACAGCGTAGTAACACTTAACCTGACCGTCAATTACAGCACCCATGATAGCTATAACCAAGATGCGTGCGATGCTTTTTCATGGCATGAGGTAGAGTATACCCAAAGTGGAGTTTACACGTATAATTATATGAATGCGGACGGGTGTGCAAGCACCGACACGCTGCATTTGGAGATTAGTGTGCACGACGATACATCGTATCATGTGACGGCCTGTGACGAGTACCACTGGAACGGAGAGACATACATCACATCCGGAATGTATCTCTATGACCATAGTCAGCCGGGGTCGTCATGCACCAATGTTGATACATTATACTTGACAATCAACTCCAGCAATACAGGCGTTGAGACCCAGACTGCATGCGATACTTTCACATGGCATGGCGTAACATACACAGCCAGCACTACTATCCCCACCTATACTGAGACCAATGCGGCAGGATGTGACAGTGTAGTAACTTTGAACCTGATAATAAACAATAGCAACACGGGCAGTGAAATCCAGACGGCTTGTGATCAGTATGTATGGCATGGAACAAGCTATACAACCAGTTCAACCCCAACCTATACAGAGACCAATGCAGCAGGATGTGACAGTGTGGTAACACTGAACCTGACTATCAACTACAGCAATACAGGCGTTGAGACTCAGACGGCTTGCGACCAGTTCTCATGGCATGGGGTGACATATACGTCCAGCACAACCACTCCCACTTTCACCGAGACCAATGCAGCAGGATGCGACAGCGTGGTCACACTGAACTTGACCATCAACAATAGCAATACGGGTATTGAGACCCAAACGGCTTGCGACCAGTTCACGTGGCATGGTATCACATACACTGCATCCACAACTACACCCACTTTCACTGAGACCAATGCAGCAGGATGCGACAGCGTGGTTACATTGAACCTGACTGTCAACTACAGCAATACAGGCGTCGAGACCCAAACGGCTTGCGACCAGTATACTTGGCACGGTATCACATACACGGCATCCACAACCACTCCCACCTTTACCGAGACCAATGCGGGAGGATGCGACAGCGTGGTCACACTGAACTTGACCATCAACAATAGCAGTACGGGCATTGAGACCCAAACGGCTTGCGACCAGTTCACGTGGCACGGTATCACATACACTGCATCCACGAACACACCCACCTTCACAGAGACCAATGCCGAAGGATGTGACAGCGTGGTAACGCTGAATCTGACTATCAACTACAGCAATACAGGCGTTGAGACTCAGACGGCTTGCGACCAGTTTACATGGCATGGCATCACATACACAGCATCCACAAATACCCCCACCTTCACAGAGACCAATGCAGCAGGATGCGACAGCGTGGTAACTCTGAACTTGACTATCAACAATAACAATACGGGTATTGAGACCCAAACGGCCTGCGACCAGTACACCTGGCACGGTATCACATACATGGCATCCACTTATACCCCCACTTATACAGAGACCAATGTGGCAGGATGCGACAGTGTAGTGACGCTGAACCTGACGGTTAACTACAGCAATACAGGCGTTGAGACCCAAACGGCGTGCGACCAGTTCACATGGCACGGTATCACATACACGGCATCCACGAATACTCCCACCTTCACCGAGACCAATGCAGCAGGATGCGATAGCGTAGTAACTCTGAACCTGACTATCAACAATAGCAATACAGGCATTGAGACTCAAACGGCTTGCGACCAGTACACCTGGCACGGTATCACCTACACGGCATCCACGAACACACCCAACTTCATAGAGACCAATGCAGCAGGATGCGACAGTGTGGTCACACTGAACTTGACCATCAACAATAGCAATACGGGTATTGAGACCCAGACGGCTTGCGACCAGTTCACATGGCATGGCATCACATACACAGCATCCACAAATACCCCCACCTTCACAGAGACTAATGCAGCAGGATGTGACAGTGTGGTGACGCTGAATCTGACTATCATCAATAGCAATACGGGTGTTGAGACCCAGACGGCTTGCGACCAGTTCACCTGGCACGGTAACACTTACACGGCATCCACGAACACACCCACCTTCACAGAGACCAATGCAGCAGGATGCGACAGCGTGGTAACGCTGAACCTGACTATCAACTACAGCAATACAGGCATCGAGACACATCGTGCATGCGACAGGTTTACATGGCATAACGCTACATATACCAATAGTACGTATACTCATACCTATACAGAGCAGAATGCTGCTGGATGCGACAGTGTGGTCACGCTCCATCTTACCATAGTCCGCAGCAATAGCAGCACCGAAGTGCAACAAGTATGCGATGGCCTCATGTGGCATGGACGTTTCTTGACGGAGTCGGCCACGGTGGTTGACACAGTGACCAATGTCGCAGGTTGTGATAGTGTGGTGACATTGCAGTTGACAGTGAATCGCAGCAGTAGGGGAGAGGAGACACGGCATGTATGTGATGCTCTGATATGGCACGGTGACATAGTGTCACATTCAACCACTTTGATTGACACATTGGTTAATGCGGCAGGATGTGACAGTGTGGTCACCATTCACTTGATAGTGGATACCAGCAATACGGGTATAGAAGTCCAGACTGCATGCGACCGTTTTACATGGCACGGTGTAACATATACGACCAGTACCAATACTCCTACTTTCAGAGAACAGAATGCGGCAGGATGCGACAGTATTGTCTCCTTGCACCTTACTGTGAATAATAGTACCACAGGAACAGATTATGTGACTGCATGCGACAGCTTCAGTTGGCATGGCATGACACTGACCGAGTCGGCCACAATGATGGACACATTGACCAATGCGGTAGGTTGTGACAGTATAGTAACAATAAACTTGACACTGAATCGTGGCACACACAGCCGCTACTATCAAGATGCATGCGAAAGCTACACCTGGCATGGGCAGACCTATACAAATACAGGAGTGTATACCTATCCTTACACCAACGGCGAAGGCTGTGCCAGTGTTGACACACTCCACCTGAATGTCAGCATGCACGACGACACCTCCTACCATGTGACAGCATGCGACAGCTATCGTTGGAATGGTCAAGAATACGCCATGTCCGGTGTATACCTGTATGACCATAGTGCTCCAGGGTCGCCATGTACTAATATTGACACCCTATATCTCAATGTGCACTATAGCAATAGTGGTGTGGAGATTCGCAGAGCATGCGATGAATACACATGGCATGGAATACGATATACCTCAAGCACACAAGCTCCCACTTTCAGGGAACAGAATGTGGCCGGATGCGACAGCGTTGTGACACTCCATCTGACCATCAATCACAGCACATCCGGAAGTGAGGTCCACACGGCCTGCGATAGCTATACATGGCACGGGCATACCCTTTCAGCCTCATCAGTTGTGACCGACACGCTGACCAACGCCGTCGGTTGCGACAGCGTCGTTACTCTACAGCTCACTGTGAATTACAGCAATACAGGTATTGAAAACCAGTCGGTGTGCGACCAGTTCACATGGCATGGCACCACCTATACCTCCAGCACCACCACCCCCACCTTCACCGAAACCAATGTGAGCGGATGCGACAGCGTCGTCACCCTTCATCTCACAATAAGACACAGCAACGCAGGTTCGGAACAGCACACAGTCTGCGACCGCTTCTCCTGGCACGGGGTGACCTACACCTCCAGTACCGACACACCCACCTTCATTGAACAGAACGCTGAAGGATGTGACAGCGTGGTCACCTTGCACCTCGTAGTTAATCATAGCAACCATATTGACGAGCAAGCTACAGTGTGCGACCAATACAGATGGCATGGATTCATCCTGAACGAGTCTACTGTTCAAAGCGACACCCTCACCAATCGCTATGGTTGCGACAGCGTTGTGACATTACACCTCACAGTCAACCATTCGCAGTTTGTCACCGAGCAGGTCGAGGCCTGCGACAGCTACACATGGCATGGCGTAACCTATCGGTCCAGCACCTCCACGCCAGTGTTCGTGACACAAACCACCCTTGGCTGCGACAGCTCGGTCAACCTTATTCTCACGCTGAACAGGAGCACCCACGATAGCTATCACGAGGCTGCATGCGAAAGCTACACCTGGCATGGCCAGAATTATACGGCAGACGGGGTATATACCCACAACTATACCAATGCCGCCGGTTGTCCCAGCACCGATACACTGTATCTCATAGTCAACGCTCAGCACGACACCTCTTTCCAAGTCACAGCCTGCGATGCCTATAACTGGAATGGTAACGTCTATACCAGCAGCGGCACCTACACCTACGACCACAGCCTTTATTCCACCTGTACCAATGTCGACACACTCTATCTCACCATCCGCAACAGCACCCTCTATGCCGATGTGCAGACCGCCTGCGACAGCTTCTTGTGGCATGGACAGATTTTCCGTAGCAGCACCTCCACACCGGTATGGTTCATGACCAACTCCGTGGGTTGCGATAGCGTTGTCACCCTCCAACTCAACATCCGCCACAGCGATCGTGTGGCAGAAACCTATCAGGTTTGCGACACATTCCTCTGGCATGGTTTGACACTGACTGAGACCACTACTTTGACCGACACCCTCACCAATAGCGAAGGGTGCGACAGCATAGTGTCCCTCAATCTTACTGTCAATCATCGTTCGTCAGGTATTGACTCAATCATTGCGTGCGATGCCTATTATTGGATTAACGGCGTCACCTACACCAGCGACAATTACACCGACCAATACACCATCTCCAACTACGCTGGATGTGACAGCCTGGTCACCTTGCACTTGACTATCAATAATAGCAGCACAGGCATTGATGTCCAAACGGCTTGCGATAGCTACACATGGTACGGCAACACCTTTACAAACAGCACCTCAACCCCCGTCTTGTACTTGCTCAATTCTCAAGGATGTGACAGTATTGTAACATTGAATCTCACCATCAACCACAGCAGCTATAGCACCGATGTCGTAGCAGCCTGCGACAGCTTGACATGGATGGACAGCGTCACCTACACCGCCGATAACTCCGAAGCCTTCTTCACCGTCACCAATTCCGCAGGTTGCGACAGTGTTATTTACCTCATGCTCACAATCAACCACGGCACCTTCAATACCTATGCCCAAGAGGCCTGCGACCAATATAGCTGGAACGGGCAGGACTATGACACATCCGGCATCTATACCTACGCCTACCTCAATTCCGAGGGGTGCAGCAGCAGCGATACCCTCATGCTCACCATCCATCCCACCTACCACACCACCGTGTACGACACCGCTTGCGACTCCTATGTCTGGTACGACTCACTCTTCACCGACCCCACCACCTCTGCCCAGCATCTCGAAGTTTCGCAACACGGTTGCGACAGTGTCCTGCATCTGCACCTCACACTCCATCGCAGCGTCATCGACACGGTTCAGGTCACTGCCAATAACAGCTACTACTGGAACGGCGAAACCTACACCCAGAGCGGCGATTATATCTTCGTGGGCCAAACTGCCGAGGGATGCGACAGCACTGTTGTCCTCCAGCTCACCATTAATAGCGGCATTGCCGTCCCCGACGATCCCACTTTCAGCCAGGTCTCGGTATACCCCAACCCCACAGCTGGCCGGTTGACCGTCGATGCCGAAAACGTTCTCAGAATCGAGGTCTACGACCGATTGGGCAGACGGGTGGCCGTTTTTGACAATACCAACAGTATCGACATCTCCTCCCTGGCTGCTGGCAGCTACACACTCCGCATCTCCTTTGCTCAAGGCAAAACCGTGCGTCGTGTAATTAAAAGGTAGTCAGCCATCCGCCAATCCAAATTATTTGTGTAACTTTGCAAACATCTTTCAGCGTCTAAACTAAAAGCAATATATTTATACACAGTTTATTATATGAAGTTTATCGAAACCAACAACATCAAAGGCGACCTTTTCGGCGGTGTCACCGCTGGCATTGTTGCCTTACCTCTCGCTCTTGCCTTCGGCATTCAGGCTTTTGGCGGAGTCAATGATCCCTCTGCTGCATCCATGGGTGCCCTGGCTGGCATCGTCGGAGCCACCATGCTCGGATTCTTTGCTGCCCTCTTTGGCGGCACACACAGCCAAATCAGTGGCCCCACAGGTCCTATGACTGTCGTCACCGCCACCCTCATCGGTGGTGTTTGGGCCTCGTCCGGTGGCAACCTTTCCGACGTACTCATCAGCATGGCTCTTGCTGGCCTTTTTTGCGGCCTCTTCCAGATTCTGTTTGGTGTCATTAAGTTGGGGAAATATATCCGCTATATACCCTATCCCGTCCTGTCAGGTTTCATGAGCGGCATCGGTGTCATCATCATCCTCCAGCAGCTCTATCCCCTCGTAGGACTTAAAGGCTCCGGCACCATGGTCGACCTCCTTGTGGGCATTCCCGAGGCCGTCTCTCATGGCATCTCTGTCACAGCCCTGTTGCTTGGCATTGGCACCATTCTCATCATCCAGCTTTTCCCCCTTGTAACCAAAAAGGTTCCCGCCACCCTTGTGGCTTTGATTGTGATGACGGTCATCTCCCTTTTCTGCAACCTCGACAGCAGCCTCATCATTGGCGAGATTCCCTCTGGCCTTCCGCTCCCGTTCTTTGCCAAAGCGGGCATCGACATGTCCTCCATCAACTGGCTTGCTGTCCTCAAGGCCTCCGTCATCCCCGGTCTCACCCTTGCAGGTCTGGGCTCCATCGACACACTGTTGACCTCCGTCGTGGCCGACAATATCACCAAAACCAAGCACAATAGCAACCGCGAGCTCATCGGCCAGGGCATCGGCAATGCCGTTGCCGGTCTCTTCTGCGGCCTTCCCGGTGCCGGTGCCACCATGCGTACCGTTGTCAATGTCAAGAGTGGCGGCCGCACTCAAATCAGCGGCATGGTCCACGCCTTGCTCCTTCTCGCTGTCCTGCTCGGTCTGGGCAGCCTTGTCAAGTATGTGCCACTTTCAGTCCTGGCGGGCATCCTTATCACCGTCGGTTGGGGCATTATCGACTTCAAAGGCTTCAAGGACCTCTTCAAAATCCCCAAAGCCGATGCAGTCGTCCTTGTGGTCGTTTTCCTTGTCACCGTCTTTGTCGACCTCCTCACCGCCGTCGGCATCGGCATGGTCATCGCCTGTGTCCTCTTTATGAAACGCGCCAGCGATCTTGTTGAGGGAGGTTACAGCTCCTCCACCATGACTTCGGCCGACCTCCGCAAAGGCTTGCCCGACCCCGGCCTGCCCAATTTCGACAAGACTGTCCCCTGGAGCGACGAAGGCGGCATCACCGACGAGATGCGCCAGCATATCTACATCCAGCGCCTCAACGGCCCGATATTCTTCGGCACCATCAACAAGTTCAAAGAAGTGATGGAAGATGTTCCCTCCGATGCCAAGGTGGTCATCATCCGCATGAAACTCGTCAGCTTTATGGACCAGTCCGGCCTCTATGCCATGGAGACCGCCATCAAGGACCTCCAAGCCCGCGGCATCACCGTCCTCATGACCATCATCCAGCCCCAGCCCATGTATATGCTTCGCACCCTCAACGTCATCCCGGCCGTAGTCCCCGAAGAGCATACCTTCAAAACCTTCGAAGACTGCACAGTTTTCCTGAAACAAGAGCTGGCAACAAAGAACAACCAATAAACGCAACCCGAACAAACGAACCTCATAGTAATCAAAATAATAATAGTATAACCCGAACGACGAACCTCATAGTTCTTAGTTCATAATTCTTACCTCACACCAATGGGAAGAGCATTTGAATATCGCAAAGCGCGCAAACTGAAACGTTGGGGACACATGGCCCGCACGTTCACCAAAATCGGAAAAGAAATCGAACTCGCCGTCCTCGCCGGTGGCCCCGACCCCTCCAGCAACCTCCGACTCCGTCTGCTCATGGCCACAGCCAAGAGCGAGAGCATGCCCAAAGAGAATGTCGAGCGTGCCATCAAGCGCGCCACCGAGAAAGATAAGTCCGCCTACAAAGAGGTCGTATACGATGGCAAAGGGCCTCACGGCACAGCCTTCGTGGTCGAGACCGCTACTGACAACCCCACACGCACTGTCGCCAACCTCCGTGCCGCCTTCGTGCGTGGCAAGGGCGAACTCGGCACCATGGGCATGAACGACTTCCTTTTCGAGCGCAAATGCTCCTTCGTCGTAGCCTACAAAGAAGGTATCGATATGGACGAGCTGGAACTCGAACTCATCGACTACGACATAGATGAAATCTTCCGCGACGAGGACGAAATCATGATTTATGCTGATTTCAAAAACTATGGCCCAATATCCAAGTACCTCGAAGACCACGGTTTCGAAATCAAATCCTTCAAATTCGAGCGCATACCCCTTACCATGCGCGAGCTCTCGCCCGAAGAGCAAGAAGACGTCAACGGCCTTATCGAGCGTCTCGAAAACGACGACGACGTAGTCAACGTCTTCCACAACATGGCATAACTAACCCCTATCATTATAGTTATTCACCCCCTAAGCCCCCTCCTTTGGGGGCTTTTTTATTATATCATCCTCAAATACCCTTTCTCAAACGACTGCACAGCCAGAAACTTCCGCTCTCTGTCGGCAAAACGCACAAATATGTACTTCTCGTCCACCGCCGTCACCTCTCCCTCCCCGATGCTCTTGTGTTCCACACGGTCTCCCGGGGCCACCTCTCGCCAGTCTTTCGTCCCCTTTGTGGCCTTGGACATCTCATCCTCCGCAGTCAAGGCCTCTGCCATGTTACCTTTCATTTCTGAATCATCTGCTTCGGCCTTGCCGTGGGGGTACACTGTTCCTGTCTTGCCCATTTCCAATGCCGTGTCCCATAGCCCGATCACCGTGCCCGAGTGCATGTCTATGCCTGTATACGAAAGGCTCGAATCCTCATACCGCTTGAACTTATAAACGGCATCATTCATCTTCTCCCCGTTGAACACCCCAAGACTCACCAGCAGCTCGAAGTCCCGTATCGTCAGCCCCGTCACCTTTCTAAACAGCTCGGGTTCCAGTTGCGTGATGACATCTTTGAGGCAATACTCCCTGTGGTCGGTCAGGTACATGAATACCGGCACTCTTGCCGCAAACTTTATCAGCTTCTCTTGTATCTGTTTTCGCATGCTTTTATACTCTTTCTCCTCTTCTGTCAGGGCTTTCTTCTCCTTGGCGGTCATCTCGTCCCCCTTATCCTTCTTTGTCTTCTTGACATGCTCGCTCTTGTTGATGATGGTCTCAATGTCTGTGTTCAGCGTGCGGAACCCCTCTATGCTCATCAGTGCAGTCATGGCCTCCTTGCTGTTCATCAGCCTTTGCAGGGTGGCATTGTCCACGTTCACCAGCACCGCGCTCTCCCATCTCCGGGCCAGCAGGGTGGCCGTCGTCCCGCTCATGGCCATGTCCAACACCCCGGTGGCATCTATCTCTCTCATGCTGCTGCCGTCGTATGCCAGTATGGGCAGGAACTTGATGAACTCCTCCACCTTCTTTTCAGGGTTGCTCTCCTCCACATTCAGCTGGCAGCTATACTCCTGCACCTGCCGCAACGCCCGGTTGGGTGCAAAGTCGAACACATAGCACACCGGTTTCAGCACCACCTCCTTCCCGTCCACATCCGTCGTCGTCCAGGGCGATTGCACGCGGAATGCCGTCTGGAAATAGGTCTCGGGCGAGCTGGTGTTCCTCAGCATCAATATCCCCGTCCAGGGCCTTATTGTCACGCCTGTCGACAGCTTCCCGCACGACAGGGTGATGGTTTTGGTCTTCATGGGGTCGCTCATGGCATTGAACACCGGTCCCAATGCCTCCGAGCCTATGCCAGCTTCGGCTCCGGCCGCCACCAAGATGTTATAGTCGTGGTAAAACCTGTTGTGTGGCTTGGCCATCAGTCGTGCCATCGCCTTGCAGGCCGCCACACCTGGCAGGAACCAGAACGTGTGTTGCAGATAGCCCACCAGCCTCATGTCGCAGTAGGGCATAGGTGGCTTCTCGCCTCCCAGTTTCAGATCCGAGACGGTGTTCTCCTTATAGCTGCCTCGTATCAAGTCCAGCCATTTTTGCACATGCTCTTCATGTAGGAACCCCTTCTCGTCAGCCCTGAAGAACTCGTTCAGGTCAAACTCGTCAAACTCGCCTTGACTCGCCACCTCGGTTATCTCTTCCGGCATCTGGTAGGTCATCATCACCATCTTGGGCAGGGCTAAGTAGGGGTTGCCCTCGCCCTCCCATTCTGCCTTTGCCCGCTGCTCGTCGCTGTAGGTCCAGTTGCATATCTGCTCCTCTATAAACTCCCCGCTGGCTATTGCCCTAAAGGGCGTCCCGCTCAGATAAAGGTATGCCTTTGTCCTCAATGGCATCAGCTCCTCGTCATACTGCTCGCGGATTTCTTTCTCTCTCCTGCCGCCGTCCTCTGCCATCAGTTCCTCCACCTCTATCGCCTGTTTCAGTGCGGGGTCTTTCTTGTCGTAGAAGTCCCTTGCCCGCTTTCCCCAAGCCCCGTAGTGATACTCGTCTATCACTATGCAGTCCCACTCCACTTCCTGTATCCATTCATTCGTGGCCTTGATACCGCCGCTCTCCGTCCTTCCTAATACGTCCTGAAACGAGGCGAAACACACAAACGGCTTCCGCTCGTTCACATACCCAAACTCCCTGTCCTCGCCTTTCTCACAAAACTGCCATCCCTCAAAGTCCTTATGGGTCATCAAGTCTTCGCGCCAGGCCGTCCTCACCGCCGGCTTGAATGTCAGCACCAGTACACGTGTCCAGCCCATCCTTCGCGCCAGCTGATAAGTCGTAAACGTTTTGCCGAAACGCATCTTTGCGTTCCACAGGAAGTGGGGGATAAGTCCTCGGTTCCCCGGGTCGGCGGCGAAAGCCTCAAAATAGTCAGCCGTGCGGCCCACGAAATACGCTTGCTCAGGCCGCATGCCAAAGTCGCGCGTCCGTTGCAGCATCGTGTCGCTTCCCGCCCGTGCCGAGGCCACCGCCCTCTCCACCGTCTGCAAACTACAGCGGTACCACTCCCCGCCGATGTTGGGCACATGTGCCCTGTCCAATAACCGGTGCACCGTGCTGTCCGTAAACGTGGTGCCGTCGCTCCTCATGGCCGGCCACACCCTCAGCAGACGATACTCCACCTGTGCCGTCTTGTTCTGTTCGGCCACGCGCTCCTCTGCCGTGCGGAGCGTATAGCCCACCTTCAGCGCGCCAGCATGTGCCGGCACACCCACATGCTCATACACATACACTTTAGGCGTATGCTCTATCTTGCCTTGCAGCAATTCTTCCTTTGCCATAATATAGTCTTCATTATGGCGCTCCGTGAAATAAATGAAGGGAAAGAACAGGGATTTGTGAATAGGAATGGCCAAGCCACTTTCCATGGGACTGGGAATTGTATGCTGGAAGCATGGGTTTTTAGTATTGTGAGACGTTACTCTTAGCTCAAAAAAGAGTCGTGCCGGAGGCACGGGATTTTAATAACACGGTACAAGCGAAAGTGCAGTGCCGTGGGAGCAGGGAGGGGGGAGTGTGCGTCCCGAGAGGGACGCGATAATATCAGTCATTCAGGAAAAGAGTCTCAAAGAAATCCG
>DEKU01000053.1:0-19904 GCA_002354035.1 Bacteroidales bacterium UBA2714 | reverse complement strand
CGTGCCGGAGGCACGGGATTTTAATAACACGGTACAAGCGAAAGCGCAGTGCCGTGGGAGCAGGGAGGGGGAGTGTGCGTCCCGACAGGGACGCGACAATATCAGTCATTCAAGAAAAGAGTCTCAAAGAAATCCGTTCCCTGCCAACCCATAAGGGGAATAAGAAGCCGTGCCGGAGGCACGGGATTTCAATAACACGGTACAAGCGAAAGCGCAGTGCCGTGGGAGCAGGGAGGGGGGAGTGTGCGTCCCGAGAGGGACGCGATAATATCAGTCTTTCATGAAGTACGTCTCATCAATCCCAGTACCACTCTCCAGTATCACCTTTCTATATTCGTCGGCGAAAGACACTCTTTTATGATGCTCTTTCTGTCCTCTGATATAGTTGATGATTTTCTCCTTATCCTGTATGCTGTATGTAAAACCAGCATACTCCTGTGACCAGCCTTCGAACAAAGGGAAATGGGGATTGGTTTTCATTCATTTGCTTGTCGATACTTTTAGTTCTTTGACAAAAGTCGCCAAGGCCATGGTGGGTGGCAGAGACACCAAGAGATGCACATGGTCAGGCATACCCCCTATGCGGTACACCTTGCACTGGTAATTGTTGGCCATCCCCAACATATAGGCGTAAAGCTCTCGCTCATGGGATTCTGGAATGGCGGGTATGCTTTTGCGGGTACGCACAATAATATGGTACAATGTGCATGTGTAACTCATGTGAGTAGTAACGTATGGCAGCCATTTTTATTGCGTACGCTGAGGTAGTCGCGTCCCATCAGCCGCAGCCCGTCACCGCACTGCGCGACGCCGAAGCGTCGCTTGTACGGTGTTACAGAAATCCCACCCCATTCGGGGTGGCCAATTAATGTAGTCAATCTGTTCCTTTCACCATTATTTCAAAGAATGCACTCCTTTTATTGCGTACGCTGATGTAGTCGCGTCCCATCAGCCGCAGCCCGTCACCGCACTGCGCGATGCCGAAGCGTCGCTTGTACGGTGTTACGGGAATCCCACCCCATTCGGGGTGGCCATTTGATGCAGTCAATCTGTTCCCTTCACCATTATTTCAAAGAACGCTCTGTGTTTTCTGTTTGTTGTTTATCCTTTCGTCATTCTGTTTATTATGCGGTCGATAAAGTCGAGCAGTGCGTCGTATTTCATCGACTGCGTGGGGAACACCCGCATCAGCTCCTTTATCGAGGCTGTGCGGACGGCCTCCTTGTAGGCTTCCCTTAAGCCGGGATATTTTTCCGAGAGCTGGAACTTCTTGTCTGCATTGTGACACGATGTCAGAAGTCTGCTGCGTACCAATTGGTCGTCATACATTCCGTCGTCCACGGCATGCTGTATGGCCCGTTTCAGCAGCACCGCCCGCGAGGCTGCTTTCCCCTGGCTGTCCCATATCTCTGCATCGCCCAGATGGTCGAATGCCTTCAGCACATCCTTTTCCGTCAGTCCAAACGGAATCTTAAACTGCAAGGGGAGCGGGTATGCGGCCTCCATCAGGTGGCTCTTCAACTCATCCCGTGTCGAAGGCTTTCTGCTCACTGGATGCAGGAGGCGGTAATAATCGGCATACTCTTTGGGTCGGTTCTTCTTCATCTCGTCCAACGCCCTTCGTGCATCGTGTTTGATTGCCTCATCTTCCGACTTCAGGCATCCCTCAGCCGATATAAAGTCTGTCAGAGTGTTTATCTTCTTCATCTTGTTGCTTTTTATATGTTTCTAATCCATGGGCCGCACCATGCTCTCTATAAAGGCTATCTCCTCCTCTGTCAACCCGTACTTCTCATACAGCATCTCGTCCGTCCAAGGATGGCTAAAGTCCTGCATCGGCACAAACTGATATGATTGCGGAGGCATGTGTTGTGTGGTAGTTCTTGTTGCCACTAAAAAACGAAGTGTTTTCGTTCTTAAATAGGTTAGAATATTGCTTGCTTCATCTTCTGTAAAACTCTTGTTAGGTGATATTGCTACAATAAACGTATTGGTACTACAAGAATTAGGCTCAGCTATTCGAGGGCGGCCAAGTATAGTGCTATCAGGGTTACCCGCCTCAGGAATTATTATTTTACGAGAGGCTATGTAATCTCTATTGCGAGGAACGTCATCGTGTTTGATATAGAAATGCCCTCCATGAGCATATACTTTGACATTGTAGCTTTTATCCTTGGTCTTTTGGATTCTGATAAAATCTTTTCCATCCGCAGTTTGAATCCAACCCATATTGTCGTCATCCCATTTTACTTTTGTATGGAAACCAAAGAATCTTCCAGCTTGCAGGTACTCTGAAAAGCTTCGTTCACCATGCTTTTTGATCTTCTTTATTATGCTTATCTGCTCATTAAACCTGATGAATGTCTCGTATCCTTTTTCTAAGAGAGGACGTCTTGATTCGATGGCTTTATCGTTATGATGTGTAACCACCAAACAATCTCCTGATGAGCCTTGTTCCCATAGGAAGTAACAAATCCCTCCTTTGATATCAACACCAGAGAAGCAGTCTTCTGAGTTTGGGAAATCATGAAGGATTCTGATTCTTTTATCATTGAGCATTGATATTCTGAATTCATCAAGACCGCGCCCGCCAGACATCCATCTCGATGGAATTATCATACACAAATATCTTGGGGTAAGTTGTAATGCCTTTTTTATAAAGAGATGGTATATTGGTGGCGCACTTGCTCCCTGACCTCCGTCGTCCAGTTGGTACGGTGGGTTGCCGATGATTACGTCGAATTTCATGTTGAATATCTTTTCTGGGTTGTTGGTATGGATAAACTGGTAGGCGTGCTGTTCGGCGGCCTCGCCACGGTCGTACACCCCTTGGCTGGCCCCACAATACACACACTTGCCCCCTTGCCAGGTGTGGTGCAGCGGCTGGTACTGGATATTGCCCTCTCGTGTGCCGAACTGGTGAATGCTGTACGGGCTGTCGGCATACTTGCTGCAATACACACTGCGGCGGCTCATCAGGGCCGTCAGCTCTGTGATGGCGATGCCGAACACCTGCCGCTGCACGATATGTTCGATGCGCTCGCGCCGGTCGGCAATCACCGGCTGCAGCCCACGGTCTAACCGTTTCACTATCTCCCGCAGGAAAACCCCGCTTTTGCAGCAAGGGTCCAAAAAACGGGTTGCGGGGTTGGCGAACAGCTCCTGGGGCAACAAGTCCAACATCCGGTTTGCCAGCTGCGGCGGAGTGAAAATCTCGTCGCTGCTCAAATTGGCCAAGCAGTTGAGCACATCAGGATTGTAGTCATTCCTCGCCATAGCTTTGCCTGTTTAGGTTGAGGAAATACACGGGTGGGAACACCGCGCAGGGCAGGTCGCTGAACAGGTCGGCCTCCGCGCTGTCGCCCACCAAGTAGCTGAACTCATAATCCCTGCGGTTCACTATCCCCTGCCCAATCATGCTCCATTCGCTCACCACAATCCACTGCTCCGGGTTGTCCACGCGGCGGTAGCTCAGCGCGTCGCCATGTATGATGTTCTTCTCCAGCAGATACTGCACACTTGCCGTGCATTCCGCCTTGCACCGCGGCCCATACACCTCGGCATACTGCGCGGCAAAAAAACTTGCCAGTCGCTCGCGGCAGGCCGCCACATTGTCCGCCAGCAGCTCGATGCCATACAGGCTGCTCACGGCCAGCACCGCGTTTTGCTCATACTGCAACTGCGTATACTGCTCGGCCTCCGCCCTCCGGCGGCACACCGCCAGCTTGCGCCGCAGTATCTCAATCAAAAAATTCCCGTCGCCACAGGCGGGTTCTAAAAAGCGGCTGTCTATCCGCTCCGTCTCAGGCTTCACCAAGTCGAGCATGGCGTTCACCTCACGCGGATGGGTGAACACCTCGCCGTGGTCCACCACCCGCTTGCGCGATTTAATCTGCCCCCTCGCCAGTGGGGCAGTAGTTGCATCAGTCATAGTCTGCGTATGGTTAGCGCGTGTGCCTATCTGTGCGGCTTACGGGCCGGAGGGTTGAACCGTCTTCGTGGCGTTCTCCACCGCCGAAGTCTCAGGACACAAAAAGAGCGCGGACTTGTGATTATCCACGCTCTGAGGCCCTGAGATTGCCCGCAACCATTGATAAGTCACGCCCGCGCAACAACGCAGACATTTACTGACTTATCCGTAATGGGTTGCTTATAGAAATTTCTCAGGTTTCAGAGCAGTGCCGAATAAATAGCAAACGCAATGTTAATATATCTTCTTTATTTTCTTCTTTCTGTTGTAGTTACTATGTTTTTGTTGATAATAATGTTGTCGATTCGATGTTCAATTGGACTGCAAAGATACGAAAAAACTTTCAAATACCAACAAATTTCCACCCCGCAATCCTCCCAACCGCCCCAGACCTCCCCTCATGACAGGGGGGAGCGCAGGGGAAGACAACCGATGTGGAACAAATACCCGTGGCAAAACTACCCCGAATTTGCATAAAACCACCCTATGCAACCCCGTTTTCAGCCCCCTTGAATCACCCTGACGTAAAAATATTTACTTACATAAAACATTGGTATATAGATGTTACTGCATACGACGCTAAATTTTTGTTGCAAAAAATTTGCCATGTCGGAAAAAAGTTGTACTTTTGCACTCGATTTCGAAAGGGAAATCACCTGATAAAAGCCGCATTCGTCTAGTGGTCCAGGACAACTGCCTCTCACGCAGTAGATCACCAGTTCGACTCTGGTATGCGGTACGGAAAGCGATAAATCCCAAAGGTTTGTCGCTTTTTTTGTCCCAGTCGTGATGCCGTGGCGCGCCGCTTTGTGCGGCTTGCCCAGTGAAGGACTCAACTTTAAAACACTCGCAATCATGGAAGATGTATTAAGCAAACTCTGCAATACCAATGAGCTGGTAGAAATCTACACCAACCCCGACGACAACACCCGTTTCAGCGTGGGCTTTGTCGTGGCCTGTTCGGAAATGGAATACCTCGTCCACGCTTTCAGCGAGAACGACCTCGACGACGGCTATTATGTCAAGCGCATCGACAGCATCATCCGTCTGCAGAAGGGGACGACCTATCTCCGCAACATGATGCGTTTCATCAAGCCCAAACCGACGAAATACGACCTGCCGCAGGGCTATTGGTCAGAGCTGGACCTCTTCACGGTGGCCCTCACCCTCTGCCAGCAGGAACATCTGATGGCCGAAGTGGGCACGCAGTTCGACATGCAGTTCTTTGGCTGGATTGCCTCGTTCAACGACACGGTGGTGGAGATAGAGTTGGTGACCGAGGACGGCCAGCAGGACGGCACCTGCTACCTCCTGATGGAGGACGTGGACGGCGTGGGCTTCGGCAGCCATGAGGCCTTGCGCCGCACCCGCCTCGCCTCCCTTCAGTCCTGACCTCCCACCTCCGGTGCGCCAGGTCCGCTCCAGCGTCGTTGCACGGTCGCTATTTATACTCTATTTATTTTCTATTTTGTCTCCATTTATTCTCTATTTGGTTTCTTGCAAAGAGGTATTATCTCGTCTAAGAAGATATTATGTTTTGAGTAAGTGATGGGGTTGTCTCTTGGTGGTAGGGTGGGGGCTATGGGCGATGGGGCATCAGAGGTATAAAAAAGTTCCGCCCCAGGCCGGGCCTGAGGCGGAGATTGTTCTGATAATCTGTTTACATGGGCGGGAGCCATCTTGTGCGCAGCACCCACGCTTGGCGGAGAGGCAGGGATTCGAACCCTGGGACCAGCAAGCTGGTCAACGGTTTTCGAGACCGCCCCGATCGACCACTCCGGCACCTCTCCATTGATTATCAGTGTGTTGGGAGTGTTTTGCTCTCTTGATTGGTGATGCAAAGGTACAACTTTTTTTTTAAATACCAAAAAAAGTTGTACCTTTGCAGATGTGATTAAACCTGTAGTGTTTTGATTATTGCTTAAATATTAATGTTTTACATGTTATGAAAAAGTTTTTCAGTGCTGCATTGTTGGCAGTAATTATGATGGGCATGGCGGATTGCGTGTATGCCCAGTCGAGAGACTCGATTGTGCCTGTCGAGTATGGCAATTTTGAGGAATGGATTGAATATCCGGGCGACTCGGCGGAGGTGATGACGCTGCCGATTCCGCTGTATGGCGCTTACACGTTGCCGGAGGGGTGGCATGCCCCGATGTTCAGTATGAACGATACGGTCAGTTATATGGGCTTTACGCTGCCAATCAATTTTTCGGTGCCTGTGTGCAAGGTGGCGCGCGATTCGCTGCATGCGCCGCAGGGGCAGTCGGGACTGATGGCTGAGTCGTTCCTGCTGGGCGATGTGCTTTCGCCTATTGCCACCACGTTGGTGGGTCAGCTGCTGGATTCGTCTTTGCAGGCTGAGGTGATTCCTTCGATTGTGGTCAACGCCGAGGTGGATTTGATGAAGATTTTGCCCCTGATGGAAAGGTTGTCGGATAATGAGGGTGATTTGTCGTGGCTGCTGGAGTTGGTGGACACTACCGACCTGAACGAGCTGCTGACTGGCGGCGCGCCGCTGAATGGTTTTGAGTTCAACCGGTTGCGCGGCATGTATAAGTATATTGACGGCAACGGGAGCGGCGATATCGACGATAACGGCACGCTGGTGGCGTTGGGCACTTATTACGACCCGATTCTGGGCCGCAGGATGCTTGTGGGTGCGGGGTCGAAGAATCTGTTCCAGCTGTATGACACTACGTATTACGAGCCTTTCGAGATGGATTATTATACGTTGAATGAGTATTACCCGGCTGAGTATGCTTTTGTGGAGGCCGACTCGCTGGTGGTGATTGCCATATCGTCGGCCAATGAGAAGAATCGTGCGAGGGGGTCGAAGCTGTTTCTGGACAGTTTGACGATTGTGCAGCGCGACGGGTCGTGTGGAAGGGTGACGGATGTGTGGCTGGATGCCATTTCGACGGTGCATGCGGTGCTGAAGTGGAGCAGCACGGTGGTTCCGGACAAGTGGATGGTGGAGGTGGGTCCTGCCGGTTTTGTCCGTGGCAGGGGTGTGCATTTTACGGTTACGGACAGTTCGGCGGTGGTGGTTGACCTGACGCCGGGCACGACGTATGATTTTTATGTGCGGTCGGAGTGTGGCGACACGTCGACGAGCACTTGGGCCTATTTGCAGTTTACGACCGACTCGCTCACGCCGCATTCGGTGAATGAGGTGTTGGCGGAGGCGGTGACGCTCAGCCCCAATCCGGCCAATGGCCGCTGTGTGGTTGATTTCGGCGGTTTGGCTGTGCGGGAGATGACGCTTTACTCGGTGACGGGACAGCGGTTGGCACAGCAGCGCCCGCAGGGTGGCAGCACGACGCTGGCGCTTCCCTATAAGGGGATATTCATTGTGGAGATGCAGACGCCACAGGGCAATGTGTATAAGAAGGTGGTGAATAATTGAGGGCCCGCCGCTGAATGAGCAAAGGGCAGCCTCCGCGTGGAGGCTGCCCTTTGTTGTGAGAGGGGTGTGGGTTATTGCTGGCGTTGGTTTTTGACGAGGATGACGAGTGCGATGGTTTCGAAGGCGAGGTAGGCGATGTAGCAGATGCAGAAGGCCAGGATGAAGGTGCGAGCCTGGGGGATGTGGGTGAAGGCCCAGGTGCAGAGGAGGACGAGGTGGAGGAAGAGGGTGCCGACGGTGAGCCCGAGGAAGTTTTTGACGAAGGTGCGGGGGTCTTTGTAGAAGCTTTTCACTACGGCGTAGTGTTGCAGGCCGGTGACGAGGGCGAAATAGAGCGGTATGAGGGGGAAGATGGTCTGGAAGATGCCTTGTGCGAACCAGAGGGTGCAGAAGGCGGCCAGGACCATGACGATGGTCATGAGGGTGAGGGAGACGTAGTATTTTCTCATGGTGCGGGAGTGTTTGTGAGGGTTGTTGTCGGCGTGGGGCGCTGGGGGATTAGTGGATGAAGTGGAGGGTTTCCTTGGTGGTGAATTTTTCGCAGTAGTGGCAGCGGAGTTTGAGGTTCTGCTTGTCGACGATGTCGAATTTGGTGGGAACGGCTTCGCTGTTGGTGATGCACTTGGGGTTGGCGCATTTGACGAGGTTCTCGACGTGGTCGGGGATTTCGGTGGAGAATTTTTCGATGACTTTGTAGTCCTGGATGGTGATGATGGTGACGGAGGGCGCCACGAGGGCCACCATGCTCACTTCGTCTTTGGTGAAGTGTTTGTTTTTGATTTTGATGATGCCTTTGCGTCCCAGTTTGGAGCTTTGGAGGTAGTTTCCGATGAGTACTTCGTCTTTGTATTCTTCGAGGCCGAGGAGGTGGATGACTTGGTAGACGGACTCGGTGGGGATATGGTCGATGACGGTGCCGTTCTCGATGGCGGAGACGACGAGTTCTTTCTTTGTGTCCATGATGATTGTTGTTATTGTGGTTGTTGTGTTGTTAATTGTGATGGGGTTGGGTTATCTGGCTCCGAGGATGGCGGCCATGAGTGCCTGACGGACGTAGACGCCGTTCTGGGCCTGACGGAAGTAGTAGGCGTAGGGGGTGCTGTCGACGTCGGTGGTGATTTCGTTGACGCGGGGCAGGGGGTGCAGCACGCGCATGTTGGGTTTGCAGCCCTGGAGCATGGAGGCGGTGAGGATGCAGCTGTCTTTGACGCGTTCGTATTCGAGGGGATCCGGGAAGCGCTCGCGCTGGACGCGGGTCATGTAGATGATGTCGGCGGTGGGGATGACGCTCTGGATGTCGGTGTATTGGTAGTATTTGAGGCCGGCGTTTTTGATGCTCATCTTGACGGAGGAGGGGAGTTTCAGCTCTTCGGGGGAGACGAGGTGGAAGGTGGCGTTGAAGTTGCACATGGCTTGGACGAGGGAGTGGACGGTGCGGCCGTATTTGAGGTCGCCGACGCAGGCGATGTTGAGGTTTTCGAGGGTGCCTTGTGTTTTGCGGATGGAGTAGAGGTCGAGCATGCATTGGGTGGGGTGCTGGTTGGCGCCGTCGCCGGCGTTGATGACGGGCACGGTGGCCACTTCGGAGGCGTAGCGAGAGGAGCCTTCCTTGGGGTTGCGCATGACGATGAGGTCGGCGTAGCTGGAGACCATGACGATGGTGTCGTGGAGCGATTCGCCTTTTTGCACACTGGTGCCGCCGGGGTCGCTAAAGCCGATGATGCGGGCACCCAGCTGGTTGGCAGCGCTTTCGAAGCTGAGACGTGTGCGGGTGGAGGGTTCGAAGAAGAGGGTGGCGACTACTTTGTCGCTCAGAATGCGCTGCTTGGGATTCTTTTCGAATTCTTCGGCAATGTCCAGCACTTCGATGTATTCTTCTTTGGAGAAGTCGGTGATGGAGATGAGGTTGCGTCCTTTTAATGTGCTCATAATTGTATTATTTGAATGTTTGTTTTAAATCATTTGATGCGGTCGAGGCCGTCGATGGCGGGCTGGAAGGTGTGGTCGATGAGGAGGGCGGCCATGAAGTCTTCGCGGGCGTGCTTGTTGTCGCCGAGGAGTTCGTAGGCGCATCCGCGGTTGGTCCAGGCTTCGATGAAGTTGCTGTCGCACTGGATGGCGCGGGTGAGGTGTTCGATGGCCAGGGGGTAGTCGCCGTAGGTGAAGAGTTGGATGTAGCCCCGGTTGTGCCAGGCTTCCTTGTGGTTGGCGTTTATGTCGAGGATTTGTTTGTAGAGTTCTTCGGCTTTTTCGGGTTGGTTGAGGTTCTGGTAGAACATGGCAAGGCCGTAGAGGGCGTTGGTGTTGTTGGGTTCGAGACGGAGGGCAGTGTTGAGGTATTCGACGGCCAGGGGGTCGTGGTGGTCGGCGTAGAGCATGCCGAGTTCCTCGAAGGCGGGGGCGTAGTCGGGGTGGAGGTCGCACACTTTGCGCAGGAGGATGATGGCGTTGCTGGTGTCGCCGGTTTCTTTGTAGATGAATCCTTTCATGAAGAGGGCGGTGCGGTTTTGGGGGTCGTGGGCGGTGACTTTGCTGAGGTTTTCCATGGCGCGGTCGTAGTCGCGGCTGTAGTAGGCTATCTCGCCCAGTTTGAGGAAGGCTTCTTGGCTTTCGGGTTCGAGTTCGAGGGCGCGCTGGAGGCTTTGGTAGCTTTTTTCGACGTTGCCGTTGGCGAAGTAGGCGTCGCCGAGGAGCATTTGGTATTTGAACTCTTTGTTGTTGATGGAGACGGCCCGCGAGAGGTCGGCTATGGCGTCGTTGACGCGGTTCAGGTCGAGATAGATTTTGGCGCGGTCATAGTAGAGGTTGTCGTCCTTGGGGTTTTTGTGTATTTTGATGTCCAGCACTTGGAGGATTTCCTCGTTAGACATGTCGTCGGTGGGGGTGCTGTGGTTGCATCCGGTCATTGCCGCGAAAAGGGGCAAGAGGAGCAGGGCTATGAGTGTTTGGTGTTTCATTGTTGTTTATAACGGGGATGGAGGTTTTTTATTATATTTTAGAAATATTTTTTCGCTGACAAGGGGATAGGGGTTGATGTTGTGTTAAATGGAGTCGAGAATGGCATGGAGTCGGAGGCTGGTTTCGGCGGGTGTTTGGGCGTGGAGGACGGTGAGGGACTGCTGCTCGGTGATGGGGAGGCTGCGGCGGACAAGGCACCAGTATTCTTTGGTTTTGCGCATACGGCTTTCCTCGCGGATGGGGAGTTGGGCAATGGCGTCGGTGAGGGCAAGGACGAAGTGGAGGGTGGCCTGCAGGTCGTCGGGTTGGTTGTGTTTGATGCGGAGGGGGAGGAGGGGGTCGAACAGGATGCCACGGCCTATCATGATGTCTTCGATTTGAGGGAAACGCTGGCGGATGCGCCGGTAGTCGGCCGGGGTGCAGATGTCGCCATTGTAGATGACTTTGTGACGGATGAGTGGCAGTGCGCGCTGGAAGGTGTCGAGGTCTACCTGGCCTGAGTATTGCTGTTTGCCGGTGCGGGGATGGATGGTGATGGCGCGTAGGGGGTAGTCGTTGAGGATGGGGATGAGGGGGAATATCTCGTCGGGGAGATGGAGTCCGAGGCGCATCTTGATGCTCAGGGAGGGGTGGAGGCGGGGGATGATGTAGTCGAGTATGGCGCGGACTTCGTCGGGGTAGGGGAGTATGCCGCTGCCGCGGTGTTTGGCGGTGACGCGCCGCATGGGGCAGCCGATGTTCCAGTTGATTTCAGTGTAGCCAATGTCGAAGAGGCGGTTGGCAAGGTCAACAAACTCGACGGGCTCTTTACCAAGGATTTGGGGGATGACGGGAAGGGAGTCGGCGTTGGCTTCGGGCAGCACATCGTCTATCTTTTTCCATGCATCGGCAAGGTTGCCATGGGTGAGGGAGAGGAAAGGGGAGATGGCCGCATCGAGAGCACCGGGGAAACACTGGTGGTACACTTTGCGGAACATTAGTTCGGTGAGTCCCTGCATGGGGGCAAGAATCAGCATGCTTGTTGGTCTTTGTTTTGTTGCGACAGCTCTTCGCGCTTCTCCAGGATGTAGGTTTTGAGGCTCTGTGACAGTTTGTTGCCTATGGTGTAGGTGGGTTTGTAGAGAATGCTCTCCTCCTGCACTTTGGGGGTGATGATGACGTGGTTGCGATCGATGAGGAGGATGAAGTTGAGGAGGATGCTGATGATGATGAGGCATTTGAGCATGCCCAATACCGAGCCGAGCAGCTTGTTGAGGAATTCGGCTTTGACCATTTTGAAGAGCCCTTCGACCACTTTGCCCAGAAAATAGGCTATGACGATGGCACCCATAAAGGTGATGAAGAAAGCTATCAGCACTGAGCCTTCGCCCTCCAGTTTGAGTGCTTCGGCCACCCATGTGGAGAGATGAACGGAGGCCCATATTCCGGCAAGGATGCCCAGGAGGGTGGCCAGTTCGAAAATAATGCCGCGTTTCCACCCTTTGTAGATATAATAGGCAAGGGGGATGGCGATGAGGATGTCTAAGAATGTCATTTGGCTGTTGTGTTTGTTGTTGTTATACTCATGCTATAAAAAACGAGAACGCCCCCGCATGGGAGACGTCCCGTCAAATACATCTTTGAAATAAGTAAGCACGCCCGTATATACGCAAAAGTCTGTTTTTTGTTTCATCATTGTGCAGATTTTTTTGATAGGTTGTGCTTATAGAGCATGTTGTCAATGAATTGGGCGAGATAAAAAACTGCGATGCCGATGCAGAGGCCGAGGGCTGCGCCACACACCACGTCGCCGGGATAGTGCTTGCCCAGGTAGGGTCTGGAATAGCAAACCACCACAGCCCACAGGAAGATGAGAAGGGTGAAGAGCCACGAGCGTTCAGTCTTGCCGCGGAAACGGAGGCTGAGGAATGTGGCCAAGGCAAAGACATTGGCGGCATGGGAGGAGACAAAGCCGTAGAGCCCGCCGCAGGAGGTGCGGAACATGCGTACCCCTTCGAGCGACTGGCAAGGCCGCAGGCGGCAGAAAACGTCTTTGAAACAGACCACCGACAGGCGGTCGGCCAGAAGGAAGCAGAGGACGATGCCCAACAGGACGAGCCACCACCGGCGGGGCTCTCTGCGCAGCGTGGTGAGGCAGAAGGCTGCCACAAGCACAATGGCCCACGACCAGGGTTGGCTGGCGGTCCACAGCACCCAGTCGGCAAGGGGGTTGTGGTGCTGGTTAATCCAGTAGAAGGCTGTTGTGTCTATCTGCTCAAGATGCGACATTGGCTTGCAGCTTTTGGAAAAGGAGGTCTTTCAGTTCGGGGATATGATAGCCCGTCACGGCGGAGATGAAGATGTGGTCTATATCGGCGGGCAGGTGCTGTTGCAGCTGCTGCATCATGGTCTCGTCGATGATGTCGCTCTTGGTGATGGCCAGCACACGTTGCTTGTCGAGCAGTTCAGGGTTATATTTGCGCAGCTCCTCGAGCAGGATGTTGTACTCGCGGGCTATGTCGAGCTGCTCACAGCTGACCATGAACAGGAGGATGGAGTTGCGCTCAATGTGGCGCAGGAAACGCAGGCCGAGACCTTTGCCGTCGCTGGCTCCTTCGATGATGCCTGGTATGTCGGCAATGCAGAACGACTGGTGGTCGTGATATTTCACTATGCCCAGGTTGGGCACAAGGGTGGTGAAGGGGTAGTCGGCAATTTCGGGCTTGGCGGCGGACACCACACTAAGGAAGGTTGATTTCCCGGCATTGGGAAAACCCACCAGCCCCACATCGGCCAACACCTTCAGCTCGATGATTACCCATCGCTCCACGGCCGGCTCGCCCGGTTGGGCATAGCGGGGTGTCTGGTTGGTGGGGGATTTGAAATGGTCGTTGCCCAGGCCTCCACGGCCTCCTTTGGCGATGATTATTTCCTGCCCGTCTTCGGTCACCTCGCCCAGCACCTCGCCGGTCTCGGCGTCGCGGCAGATGCAGCCCAGCGGCACGTCGAGAATCTGGTCGGCACCGGTGCGGCCGGTGCAAAGATTTTCGCCCCCGTTTTGTCCGTTCTCGGCAAAAACGTGCTTGGTGTATTTAAGGTGCAGCAAAGTCCACCGCTGGCTGTTGCCGCGGAGTATTACGTGTCCGCCTCTACCGCCGTCGCCGCCGTCGGGGCCGGCTTTGGCGTTGTATTTCACGCGGAGCAGATGGGCGGAACCGGCGCCGCCTTTGCCAGAGCGGATGAAGATCTTGACGTAGTCAACAAAGTTGGAGGTCATGTCTTGAACAAGGGGTTGTTTACTGTATTTTTATGTCTATGAAAAAGGGCTGTCGGCCTTGGGGTAGACAGCCCTTAGCGTTTCGCGTTGGGTGGGTCAGAGGCTGTCGATGGCGTTGGCTATGTCGAGCGAGATACGCTTGATGTCGCCCAGACCATTGATTTTAACCTCCTTGCCCTGCTTCTCGTAGTATGAGGCCACGGGCAGGGTCTTGTTTTCGTACTCTACCAGTCGGTTTTTGATGGTCTCCTCGTTGTCGTCGCTGCGGCCGCTCACTTTGGCGCGTTCCAGCATGCGGCGAATCAGCTCCTCGCGGGGCACATCGAGGCGCACCATGCAGGTGAGGGTGCGGCCATGTTTGGCCAGCAGACGGTCGAGGGTCTCGGCCTGGGCCACATTGCGGGGGAATCCGTCAAAGAGTATGCCCTTCGTGTCGCGGGCGATGGCGTTGTCAATCATTTCCACCACTATTTCGTCGCTCACCAGTTGCCCCGCATCCATGATGTCTTTGATGCGCAGCCCCAGGGGGGTCTTGTCGGCTATCTCCTTGCGCAGCAGGTCGCCCGTGGAAATATGTGTGAGACCGTATTTCTCAACAATAAAGTCGCTCTGGGTGCCTTTCCCGGCACCAGGAGCCCCGAAAATCACAATATTTTTCATCGTATTGGAAGTATTTGAAGTCCTGAGAAGTGAGATGGATAAAGATGGAAAGCGGAATAGCGCTTGTATTCCGCTCTCCATAAAAAAGTCTTATTCGACCGATTCGATAGTCAGGTTGAACACCAGCGGGCTGTAAGGCAGGATGTCTTTGCCGGCGCCACGGCCGCCATAGGCCAGTTCGGAGGGCATGACGAGGGTGATGTCGCTGCCGGCGGGCTGACCCATGATGCCTTCTTCCCAACCTTTGATCATGGGCTGGCTGCCCACGGTGTAGGTCATGGGACCGTACTCGCGGCCTTCTTGAACCTTGTTGGCTTCGCGGGCGTCGGCCTCACGGCTGGTGTCGAACAGGGTGCCGTCGAGCAGGCGGCCGGTGTAGTTCACGGACACCTTTTTCCCAGCGGCCACCTTGGGGCCGTCGCCTTTCTTATTCACGATGACATAGAGGCCGCTCTTGGTGGGCTTCACAGTGATGTTGTTGTCGGAAATGTATTTGGCCAGCGTGGCGGGCTCGTTTTCTTTGCGCTGGTTCATCTCCTCGATGAAGTTGGCCTGCTCCTGGGCCAGCTCGTCCTTGGTGACGAGGTCCATCAGAGAAATCTCATAATATAAGAACTGGCCGCTGCCCTTCTTGTATTGCGGGGGCATCTGGCTTTCCATCATGAAGTTGCCGATAGAGTCGGCCGGAATCTTGAAGATGGCCTTGTCGCCCACATGCATCATTTTCAGACCTTCCACGATGTCGCCTTTGAACATGGGCTCTTCAGCCACCTGGAAAATGCGGTCGGGGTTGCCGACATTGCTGAAGAGGGTGTCGTTCTCGATGCGCAGAACCAGCTCGCCCACCAGCAAATCGCCGGACTGGGGCTGGGCACCTTCGCTATTCTGGGTCTCGAAACGGTACAGAAGGCCGTTCTCGGTCTGCTTGAACTTGTTGGAATTGCAAGCCGTCATAAAGGCGGCCATTGACAGTGCCAAAGAGGCAAACAATAATGTTTTTTTCATTTTGTGTGATAAATAATTATGTTGTTATTTCTTTTTTATTTCTTGAATGTGATATATTATCGGTGTACGTGATGCAACCCGGTCGCCATCACCCACAACGCCGTAGGCCGTGTTGGAGGGGGCTATCAGCCAGGCCGTGCTCCCATAGGTCAGTTGCTCCAGCACGTCGTCTAAGGCTACGGTCACCTCTCGCCGACCCACCACCAGGGTGTCGATCTGATGGCGGTATATGGGGGTGCCGTCCAGTGCTTCGAGGCGGTAGGTCACCACCGCCGTGTCGTCGGGTTGCACATTTCCGCCGTTGCCCTTCTTATCCAGCAAGTAGCAGGCTCCGCAGCGCAGCGGTGTCGGTTTCCAGCCTCGGCGTTGCAGATAGGCATCGATCTGAGTGGCTTCGGACTGAATCACCACCTTGTTGGCATTGATCATGTTTTCCTTCACGGCGGCGGTTTTGTCCGACTCAAGTTCAATGGTGGGAATCCGGTCGCCACAGGCTGCCACCAGGGCAGTGGCTGCCAAGGCCAATCCTAATATGATATTGTGGCTTTTCATTGCTCTATCTCAAGTCCGACAGGTTCGACATTCGTTATTCCTAACTCTTTCTCCACGGCCTTCAGTGTATCGCCCAAGGGCATCTGGCATGTGGCGCCCGAGGCTTTGGTATGTCCGCCGCCACCCAGCCGCTGGGCTATCTTGTTCACGTCAACACCATATTTCGACCTCAGCGACACCTTAGTCCGTCCCACCTCTTCACGCAGCAAGGCTCCCACCTCTATCTCCTTCATCAGCAACGTGTAGTTCACCAGCCCCTCCATGTCCTCACCGCTCACACCAAAACGTTTCTGGTCGTCGAGCGAGAAGGCCATCACGGCCACCCGCTGCTCGGGGTAGATGCGCATCCTTTGGCTCAGGGCAAAGCCGTAGAAAAACATCCTGTTGGTGGTGAAGGTGTTCACGATGCAGTTATGGATTTCGCTGGGATGGATGTCGTATCTCACCAGCTTGGCGGCGGCCTCGAAACAGCTGGGCTGTTCGCAACTGAAGGCGAAACCGCCCGTGTCAGTGTTCAGGCCGGTGTAGAGGCAAATGGCGGCCTCGCGACCCATGTAGCGGTCGCCCCACAGCAGTTCCGACAGCCAGACCACAAGTTCGCACGTGCTCGAAATCTCAGGCATCGAGAATATCAGGTCAAACTCCTCGGTGGCGGGGTTGTGGTGATGGTCTATCAGCACCTTGCGGCACCGTTTCTCCCTCAGCTCCTCGGCCAGCATGTCGGTCCGGGAGCAGGCGTTCATATCCATACACACTATCAAGTCCGCCTCGGCCAGCAGCTCTCTCCACCGCTGGCGCTCTTTCTGGCCGCTCACTATGCGGTCAGCCCCCGGCAGCCAGCCGAATTGTTTCGGGCATCCGTTGGGCAACACCGGCGTCACACAGCTGCCTTCGCCCGTGGCCTGGTCGAGCATAAATGCCATTCCCAGTATGCTGCCACAGGCATCGCCGTCGGCATTGGTATGTGAGACCAGCAGAATATTCTGCCCCTCGGCCATCCATTGCCGACACAGTGTTACCTTTTGGCTATCAAGCACTTTTTCGTACATTTTCTCCGTTCTGTTGCCGTTCTATCAATCTGCAAAAATACTATTTTTCCACGATATCCAATAAGTTTTTTTTCACCGTTCATGAAAAAAGTCGTACCTTTGCAAAAAATAATATCTCGTCACAAATGAAAAAGACATTTATCATCGTGGCAGCCGCGCTCCTGCTGGTCGTGGGCTGCAAATCCAAACAACAGGCCTCGACCGACATTATCGACAAGCCTGTGGCAACAATCGAAAACGGGCGTTTCACCCCCGAAGTCATGTGGCAACTGGGCAAAATGGGCGAGTTCGCCGTCAGCCCCGACGGCTCCCGCCTGGTCTATGCCAACACCTACTACGACATGGCCAAAAACAAAGGCAATGCCGAGCTCTATCTCCTCACCCTCGAGGGTGACGGGCAGGCCCTCCGTATCACCCACACCCCTGAGAGCGAGTTCAATCCCGTCTGGCTCAACGACAACACGCTCCTCTTTGCCCGTGGCAACAACATCGTCTCCATCAACATTGACAGCAAAAAGGAGAAAGTCCTTGCCACCGTCGAGTCCGGTCTCGAAGGATTCAAGATCTCCCCACAGGGTGACAAGATTCTTTACATCAGCGACCTCCCCGTGCAGCGTCCCGACCACCTGCAGAAACTCTATGCCGGCCTCGACCAGACCACTGGCCGCATCAACGAGGACCTCATGTATCGCCATTGGGACAGCTGGGTCGACGAGTACCCCCACATCTTCCTCGCACCCCTTTCCGATAAGGGAGTCGACCTCACCAGCGCCGTCGATGTCATCGGCTCCAAACCCTACGAATGCCCCATGCGTCCTTGGGGCGGCGTCGAGCAGTTCAACTTCTCGCCCGATGGCAGCCGCATAGCCTACACCTGCCGCGCCAAGACCGGCAAAGACTATGCCCTCAGCACCAACAGCGACATCTACCTCTACACCATTGCCGACCGCTCCACCGTCAACATCAGCGACGGCATCATGGGCTACGACCAGAACCCCGTCTTCAGCCATGATGGCAAGAAAATCGCCTGGGAAAGCATGGAGCACGACGGCTATGAAAGCGACAAGCTTCGCCTTATGGTTCTCGACCTCGCCACCAACCAGCGCACCGACTACACCGCCGACTTCGACTACGGCGTCAGCGGCATCAGCTGGAGCGACGACGACAGCCAGCTGGCCGCCGTGGTCATGTATCGTGGCATGAACGAAATCTTCGCCTTCGACGTCAACACCAAGGCCATCCGTCAGGTCACCAAGGCCTGCCACGACATCAACGGCTTCACCCTCTGCGGCAACAACATCTTCGCCACCGAGGTCTCCATGCAGCATCCCGCCGAAATCTTCTGCTACACCCTCAACGGCGAGAACCAGACCGGCAAGCAGCTCACCTCCATCAACACCGAGGTCCTCTCCCAGGTCCGCATGGGCCGCACCGAGGAGTGCTGGATTCCCACCTCCGACGGCAAAGAGATGCTCGTATGGCTCATCTATCCCTACGACTACGACAGCACCAAGACCTATCCCGCCCTCCTTTTCTGCGAAGGCGGCCCCCAGAGCATGGTCTCCCAGTTCTGGAGCACCCGATGGAATTTCGAAGTCATGAGCGGCGCCGGCTACTTTGTCATCGCCCCCAACCGTCGCGGATGCCCTGGCTTCGGCACCGCCTGGTGTGAGGAAATCAGTGGCGACTACGGCGGACTCTGCATGAAAGACTACATGACCGCTACCGACTACTTCGCCAAGAACGTTCCCCAGATCGACGCTGAGCGCATAGGTGCCTGTGGCGCCTCCTTCGGTGCCTACAGCATCTACTGGCTGGCTGGCCACAACGAGAACCACCGCTTCAAAGCCTTCCTCGCCCACAACGGCATGTTCAACTTCGAGCAGCAGTGCCTCGAGACCGAGGAGTACTGGTTCACCAATTGGGACCTCGGCGGCCCCTATTGGGTCAAGAACGCCAAGACCGCCCACTCCTATGCCAACTCCCCCCACCTCTTTGTCGACAAGTGGAACACCCCCATCTGTGTTGTCCACAGCGAGTTCGACTTCCGCATCGTGGCTTCCCAGGGCATGGCAGCCTACAACGCCGCCAAACTCCGTGGCCTCGAAGCCCGCTACCTCTACTTCCCCGACGAGACCCACTGGGTGCTCCGTCCCCAGAACAGCCTCCTCTGGCATCGCAACTTCATCGACTGGTTCGACAAATACCTCAAGAAATAATCCCACGCCCCAGTGGCAAATACCCCAAAGCGGTGTCCCCCTCGGATACCGCTTTTTTGATACCCCCTATCAAAAGGGGAGGGGCTGCTGCGATTGCTCTCCCTATTGCAGCAAACCACAACCCGCCACCGCGCTCTCCCCTCATCAGAGGAACTGGGGATATGACGAAAAAGGGCAGTGCTGTCTCTGTGAGAATATAGGGTATCCAATTACCCCCGGCAGCAAATAGAAAAAAGGACGCTGCAAGTCATGGCCAGCAGCGTCCTTTATCTATGCGGCAAAGCGAATATCCGCCACCTTACTCGGATGTAGGTCTCACCCAAGTGAATGTAACTCCACTTGTGGGGAGTCCTGAATAATAGTAATTCCAATGATCGCTATCTGATGGGTTGTAATATGGGTCAGTTTCTTTAATGGTTTTTTCTACTGACAATGGGCATGTTATGGTGCAATGTCGGGAAGCGTGGGATAGCCCACGGCACATATCATATTTATCAGTCACCCTGCTCATATTAAAATGGGAGAGGTCAAGGCTTTCCAGCCAGTAACAATATTCGAACATACCGCGCATATTCGTCACATTCTGGGTGTTGAAATTAGAGAGGTCAAGACTTGTAAGGAAGTTACAGCCAGAAAACATCCCGTACATATTCTTCACATTCTCGGTGTTGAAGTTGGGGGCAGCGAAGCGTCTCAAACTGCTACAGCAAGCAAACATTTCGCTCATGTCAATCACTTTCTCAGTGTTAAAGTTAGAGATGAAGAGGCTTCTCAGTTCATCACAGTAAAAAAACATTCTGTTCATATCTACCACATTCTCAGTGTT
>DEKU01000050.1 GCA_002354035.1 Bacteroidales bacterium UBA2714 | reverse complement strand
GCCCCCCCCCCAAGCCCTCGACAGTTCCCCTCCAAGCCACCATTCACCCCACCCAGCTCCCCCCTTCAAGAGTTGCCCAGCCCCCGACGAGATTCCGCCCGCTCATGGCTGATCCCCAATTCAGCCTTCGGCGAGCCTCCCCCCAGCCCTCTCTTCAGCTTAGCTCTGGGTCCGCTCCTAATTTTGCATTTATATTAGGTTTTGTTTCTGTTTATTTTCTCACAAGGGGTGCGACAAGTGGAATTCGAAGGCGGAAGTGTCGACTTTTGAGCGGACAAGCTGCTCGGGTGGCCCCTCTGTGGGGAGAGGGGCGGAGGTGGGTGGCTGCGGGCGAGAACGGAGGGCGGTTGATAAACAGGCAATAGAAAAGAGGCTGCCGGTTGGGGCAGCCTCTTTGTGTTGTCCGACACGGGGTCGGTCGGCTGTGTTGTTATTTGCCGATGGTGATTTCGATGCGNNGCGGCGGTTCTTGGCGCGGCCTTCGGGGGTGTCGTTGCTCTCGATGGGCTGGCTTTCGCCTTTGCCGATGGTGGTGATGCGATTGGCGGGGATGCCTTTCTCAACAAGCATTTTCTTGATGTTGTTGGCGCGGTTCTGCGAGAGGCGCATGTTGGAGGCGGCGTTGCCCACGTTGTCGGTATGGCCGGTGATGGTCACTTTGACTTCGGGGTTCTTGTCCATGATGTTTTTGAGGTTGGTCCAGGAGTCTTCGTTGAGCTGGCCGAAGATGGGCATGTCTTTGGCGGTCTCGAAGTAGGCTACGTCTTTGTAGCCGGCCACGAAGGCGGCTTCCTCGCGGGCGCGTTGTTCAGCGCGGGCGCGTTCGCGGGCTTCGGCCTCGGCTTTGGCGCGGGCTTCGGCTTGAGCGCGGGCGTCAGCTTCGGCTTTGGCACGTGCTTCGGCTTCGGCTTTGGCGCGGGCCAGGGCGTCTTTCTCGGCTTGGGCTTTGGCCAGGGCTTCGGCTTGTGCCTTGGCTTGGGCTTCGGCCTGGGCACGTTCGGCGGCGTGGGCCTGGGCTATGGAGTCGGCCACGGCTTTGGCGCGGGCTTCGGCAGCGGCTTTTTCCTTGGCTACGGCTTCGGCTATGGCGCGCTGTTCGGCGGCTTGGCGTTCGGCTTCGGCAGCGGCTTCGGCGGCCAGACGGTCGGCTTCGGCTTGTGCGGCGGCGGCTTCGGCGGCAGCACGGTCTTGTTTCCAGTCAACGCTTCGGCCCATGCCTATGCGGAGGGCGATTTTGATGCCGGCTTCGAGGGGATGGACGTCCTTTACGCGGTCGGAGACGAAGGAGTTGTTGTAGTCGGAGTTGTAGTTGAACTGGTGAAGGTCTCTGTTGGTGTTGGGGTTGATGTTTTCAAACCCGTATTTGCCGTAGAGGCCGAGGTAGAGGCCGAGGTTGTTGGTGCAGTTGATGACGAAGCCGAGGTCGCAGACGGCGCTCCAGCTGAGGTTGGTGAGGGCGAGGTCGCCTTCGGTTTCGGCGGCGGCGTAGTTGCCGAGGAGGTGTGAGTTCATGTCTTCGTAGGTGACGTTGGTGCGGGGCATGTAGGCGGTGCGGGTGTATTTGCCGTCGGTGACTTTATATTTGCCGAAGCGGGGCAGGTCGAGGGCGGCTCCGAGGCCCATCTGGAAGGCGCTCTTGGTGCTGATGGGGGCGCGGAAGAGGAGCTGGAGGGGTACGCTGAAGTAGTAGGCTTGCTGTGCCTCGCGGAGGTTGTAGAGGTTGGTGGTTACGTCGGCGGGGTAGATGGCGCCGGGCAGGAGGATTTTTTCTTCGTTGATGGAGTAGCTGTATTTGGCCGAGCTGGCGAGGGAGCTGGCTTCGATGCCGAGGCCGAGTCCCCAGTGGTGGTTGAACATCAGTTGGTATTGGATGCCGGCTGTGCCTCCGAAGCCGAGGTGATATTCGCCTTCAAGGGGTGAGTAGAGCATGGTGTTGACGCCTCCGCCAAGGTGGATCTGGAGGTTGTTGTGGTGGTCGGTCATTTGGGCCGAGACGGCTGTGGTGGCCGTCAGAAGCATGATTGCTGTTATGAATTTTTTCATATCGATTCTTGTATTAAAGCGATTTGACATTTAGTGATGGTTTTACAGTTTGAGGGTTTTGGCGGTGAGGCCGTCGACGTTGATCATGTAGGTGCCTTGGGGCAGGGTGGTCATGTCGATGGTGTATTCCTGGCCGTTGAAGGTGGTGCGGAGCACGGCGGCACCGTAGCTGTTGTAGAGGGTGAGGATGTGCTGCTGGTTTTCAAAGCCGGTGAGTTTGATGGTGGCGTTGTTGACCACGGGGTTGGGGAAGGTCACGAGGGTCTTGGCAGCGGTGGGCTGGTCGTTGAAGGTGATGGGGCAGATGTATTGCTCGTCGGCTGTGCCTTTATTGACGAGGAGAGCGTAGTTGCCGTTGAGGTAGCCACGGGGGTCTTGGTAATAGGGTTTGGTGGCGCCTTCTATGGCGTTGTCGTCAAGGTACCACTGGTAGGTGTTGAAGGCGTTGCTGCGGTTGTCGACGCTGACTACGTCGTTGAAGGCGCGGACGAGGTAGGAGCTGGGGAGGTTGACTTTGAAGGAGGTGGTGTATTGGGTCTCTCTAAGGCTTTCGTTGATGATGCCGAAGGTGACGTTGTAGGTGCCGGGTTGGCAGTTGGCGGGAATGTCGAAGACGACGTTGAAGGAGTTGGAGCCTTCGTTCATGATGATGTCGTTGGTGGTGTTGATGAAGCCTTCGGCCAGGGCGTTATCGTCGAAGGTGACGGTGTACTGCACGGGTGAGCCTTGGAGGAGGGTGAAGGTGGCGTTGTATTGGGAGCCGGGGCAGTTGTGCTCGTTAGTGGCTATGAAACCGGTACGGCCGGCGGTGGTGTCGATGACGATGGGCATGACGATTTTGCCTTGGTCGCTGTAGACGAAGGGATCGGGCACTGAGTAGTTGGCGTTGCTGTTAGCCTCGCTGATGGCGGGGAAGCGGAAGCTGACGGTGATGGTCTTGTTGGAACCTGCTTGGGCGTCGTTGTATTTGGCTTCGGTGATGAAGGATACGATGTCGTTGCCGATAAGGTTGGTGGGTGTGGGTCTGACGACGACGGCGGCAGTGTCGGTGCCGTCATAGTCTTTGACGAGTTTCACTACGGTGCCTTCGACTTGGAGTTGGAGGGGAAGGATGCTGGCGGTGTATTGGATGGTGGAGGTGTCGGTGACGGTGTAGTTAGCGCTTTGGGGGCCATAGAGGAAGGGGTAGACAGTGACGGGTTTGTCTTGTCCGACGTTGGGGTCGGCGAAGGAGGCGGTGGCGCGGTAGGAGACGTCGTCACCGGGAATTACGTCGGTAAGCATGCCGGTGAGGACCACCTGGCAGGTGATGCTGCCGTCGTAGATTTTGCTGCCTTGGAGAACGGCGTAAGGAGCGTAGAGCTGGCGGGGAGTGATGTTGGCCGTGAGGGTGATGGGGTCAGGGGCGATATAGTTGGCGCATTGTACGTTGTCGCCATAGAGGGAGTAGGTGACGGTGACGTTTTTGTTGGTGCCGACGTTGGGGTCGTCGAAACGGGCGAGGGCAGAGACATGTACGTCTTCGCCGCTGACGATGCCGTAGGGGGTGCCAAGGGCAGAGATTATGGCCATGGTGCCACCATTGTACACTTTGTTGGAGTCGAGGGTGGTGCCGGTGATGGTCAAGGGTTTAGGGGTGATGGCTGCCAGAAGGGTGTCGTTCTGGGGGGCCAGATAATAGGCGGAGTCGCTGCCGACCAGGGTGTAGGTGACTACTACTGCCTTGATGCCTCCGATGTTGGGGTTGAGGTAGTTGGCAGTGGCATTGAGAGCCACTTGGATGTGGTCGGGATCAAGACCGTCGGGTGTGCCCACATGGGTGACGATGGCGTTGGTGGTGCCGTCGTAGACTTTGGTTGGGGACACGGTGGTGGGGTCGTTGAGGCTAATCGTCAGTTGGGCAGGTTGGGCCCACAACGAAGTTGCAACAAGGCACATTAAACACATGAATGCAAGTGCCTGTTTCTTGGCAGATGATGCCGAAAAAAGATGATACTTTGTCATAATGTATTGTATTAATTATTGTTGCTATTTGTTTTGTATAATAATCGCAGAATGCAAATATACGTATTTTTTTTGATATGGAATTATTTTTGTTATGAAAATGGTTTGGGAGGGATGGCGGCAGGCAGGCGATTGGGTTGCAGAAGACGAATGGAGCCCGCCGGTTGTGGTCGGCGGGCTCCGTTAGTAGAGGTATTGAAAGTGTTTGTTTACTGCACCATGAGGCGGCGGACAATGGTTTGGGCACCGTTGCGGAAGACGACGGTGTAGAGGCCGGAGGCCAGACGGTCGGTGCGGATGCGGAAGACTATGTTGCCGGCGGTTTGCAGCTGGGTGGAGTGGATGGTGCGGCCCAGGTTGTCGATGATGGTGACGGCATAGTCGCCGCCGTTAGCAAGGTCAATCCTGATGCGGGCCTCAGAGCTGGCGGGGTTGGGGTAGAACTGGCCGAATTGCGATTCGCTGTCGGGGGTCTGGATGGACACGGCCGGGGGATAGTAGCCGGTGGTGGTGTCGGCGGTGGTGCGGTTGGCATCGAAAAGGAAGGTAATGTTGGTGGCGGGGACGGGCATGGTGTCGAAGTCGTAGCGCGTGCTGTCGAGCTGGGCTACGGTGTCGAGCTGTCCGGTGTAGTAGTAGGTGTAGTAACCCCCTTGGTGGGCGGTCATGGGCTTGGTGATAGTCTTGCCGTTGTTGGAGGTGGCGGAGATGTAGTATTCGACGTTCACAATGGTGTCAACCAGCACGGACATGGTGTCGTGGGTGAAGGTGGTGTCGTAGGTGAATGTGTAGGTGGTGTCGTAGATGTAAGCGGAGGAGTCGCTGTTGAGGGTGGAGTCAATCACGGCTGTGCTGTCCACGATGGTGAGGATGGTGTCGGTCACGACGGTGTCGGTGTAGAAAGTGCTTTGGGGGCGGGGCATGAAGCCATAGTGACGGTTGCCATTGGCTTTGAGGTTGAGGGTTTGCCATTCGCCGCCCTCGATGCGGTAGATGCATTCGGCATGGGCTATGCCACTGCGGTTGGTGATGATGGCGCTGACGGGCATGGAGTCCTGTATGTCGTTGGCACAGCCGACGATGCTCTTATGCAGGATACGCACGGGGTTGTCGGCGGGAATCTGTTTGGTGACGCAGTGGATGGCGCCGCCGGAGCCGTCGAAGGCGCGCACGTCGACGGGGTAGATGGTGTAGCCGGGATAGGCGGCCTTGAGTTTCTCAATGTTCTCGCGGTCCCAGCTGGCGGAGGGCTGCCCGTTGACGACGGTCGAGAAGCAGGGCTGCAGTATCACGTCGTTGACAAACGTGTGGTTGCTGTAGGTGCGGGTGTAGCTGTCGCTGTAGGTGACCTGGTCGGGGAAGTTGCCTCCTTGGTTGGTCTTGGGGAAGGGGATGGTTGTCTTGTAGTAAGGCCGGTCAAAGATGGAGGTGTAGGAGCAGAGGGAGTCGATGTTGCGTGCGCCGGTACGGTAGTCGGTCCAGGAGCTGTAGTTGTCGGGCATGACGGAGAAGACGAAGCCGTTCTCCTCGCACATGTCGGCATACAGGTCGATATGGCCGGTGCCTCCATCGTAGCGGTAGGCGGGGAGAATATGGGTTTCGCGTTGGCCGATGAGGCTTTGCAAAGCCCGATAGGTCTGGGAGTGGGTGAGGGGAGTTTTGCGGATGTAGCGCAGGGTGTTAGCATCGCGTCCGTTCCAGATATATTGGCCGGTGTTGTCGGCGTTGCTGGAATAGAGTCTGTCGCTGCTCAGCAGGAATCCGGCACCGTCGACCAAGCAGTTGCCGCCCTCCCACTCAATGGTGTTGATGTAGTTGGGCAGTCCCATCTGTTGGTGGATGAGCGAAGGCAGCGAGTCGTCCAGCGCACGGCCGGGATAATACTCAAAGTCCATCATGGCCACGCTGTCCTGGTCGCCATAGTAGAAGCAAATCGGGCCGCAGTCGCGGAACCAGAACGAGTTGCCGGGGCCTATGAGAAAACGGACATTGTCGTGACGTAGGTTCATGCGGGCCAGGGTGCGCAGCACTTTGGCGGTGTCGGCTTCGGTCTCCACGCGCACCCATGCCTCGGCGTTGCCCTTCTGTATGCCGTCCATCAGGTAGAAGAACACCTTGCCGAAACTGGTCGCGGTGTCCATGACGCTGGTGTAGCGGCCATAGAGGTGCATCGATTCCCACTTCTGCGTGACGCGGTTGAATTTATAGTATTCGGCCAGATTGGTCACGAGGGGGTCGGCGCTGTAGCTGCCGGTGCCCAGATTGGTGTCGGGCCAGTGGCTGTAGGTGGGTGTCACCACCACGGCGCTCACCTCCTCCCATTCGCCGGGATACCATATACGGTCTTCCGGCAAGGCTTTTGTGTTGGCCGACTTGGGGGTTGCCACCTCATCGGTCAGGGCAATCTTGCTGTTGAGGTGGGCTTGGGAATAGTCGCGCTTGTGGATCATCTGGCGCCATTCCTTCATCATTTGTTCTTCCGTCGGGGTGCTCTGCGCCACAACCGTGGCTCCCATCAGCACAATCGACAATGCTAAAATAATTCTTTTCAAAGTTTTCCTTTCTTTAAAAGAGACGTGCCGTTATCGACACGTCTCTCGGTGGTAAAAAATAATGATATGTGCTCAATTTATGCTTAACGTTTCAGGCTGAGGATTTCGCGGGCCTCGTCGCTGTTGGCCACTTCGCGGCCCAGCAGTTTGGCCATGCGCACCACCTTGTCCACCAGTTCGCCGTTGCTCTTGGCCAGCACGCCGCGCTCCAGATAGAGGTTGTCCTCAAAACCGACGCGCACATTGCCGCCCATCACGATGGCGGGGGCTGCCAGCGTGAAAGCGTGGCGGCCTATGCCAGTGGCTGTCCAGGTGCTACCGGCGGGTATGTTCTTGACCATCCATACAAGGTTGTCGACCGTGGCAGCGGCGCAGCCAAGCACACCCAGTACGAAGTTGAACTGCATGGGCGAGCCAGGCACCTCGCCACGCTGTGCCATGCGCACGATGGTCTCCAGGTGTCCCATCTCAAAGCACTCGTATTCAGGTTTGATGCCGCGCTCCAGCATCCGTTTGCCGAAGGCGCGCATCGTGGGCATCGTGTTGTCAAAAATCTCGTCGCCGAAGTTGCAGGTTCCGCAGTCCAGGGTGGCCATTTCGGGCAGGGGAGTAGTGTCGGTGCTTTGCAGGCGCTCTTCGGGCGACATGCCTACCGCACCGCCAGTCGACGGAATCAGAATCACATTCGGGCATTCCTTCAGGATGGCCTCCTCGCACTCTTGGAAACGCTCGCGGCTCTGGGTGGGGGTCCCGTCGTCGTGGCGCACGTGGAGGTGGACGATGGCGGCACCGGCGTCAACGGCCGATTTCGCCTCCCGTACTATCTCCTCGACCGTGTAAGGCACGGCAGGATTCTGCTCTTTTGTAACTTCTGCACCGCAGATGGCGGCTGTGATAATCAGTTTATCCATGGTATTGTTGCATTTAAATGATGTGTACTAATTTACTTTTAAATTGCAAAGATACAAAAAAAAATCGTATTTTTGCAAAAAATATCGTCGATATGCTCATACTCGGAATTGACCCTGGCACACAGGTATTGGGCTATAGCCTCCTCGACACCGACGGCCCTAAGCCCCAGTTGGTGGTGATGGACGTCCTCTATCTCCGCAAAATCGCCGACTTCCATCTCCGCATTCGCAAAATATTCGACACCACCCAGCGCATCATCGACTCCTACCACCCCGACCATCTGGCCATCGAGGCCCCCTTTGCGGGCAAAAACGTCCAGTCCATGATCAAGCTGGGCAAAGCCCAGGGCGTAGCCATCGGCGCCGCCATCAGCCGCGACCTCTCCTACACCGAGTACGAACCCTCCGTGGTCAAACAGCGCGTCACCGGCTCCGGCAATGCCGCCAAAGAGCAGGTGGCCGCCATGCTCCAGTCCATCTTTGGCTTCCGCGACCTCCCCCAATATCTCGATGCCTCCGACGCACTGGCCGTGGCCTACGCCTGCCACCTCGAGTTTGCCGACCCCCTGGCCGACATCCGCTCCCAGCTCCGGCCCTCCCGCGTCCGCAAGTCCCGCAAGCAGCAGTGGACCGATTTCGTCTCCCAAAACCCCGATCTGATAAACAATTAACACCCTCATACCATGAGTACACAACAAAAATCCTTTTCCTCCAGCCTTGGCGCCATCATGGCCGCCGTGGGCTCTGCCGTCGGCTTAGGCAACATCTGGCGTTTCCCCTACACCTGTGGCAAGTATGGCGGAGGAGCCTTCCTGCTGGTCTACATCTGCTTCGTTTTCCTCATCGGCTCCGTGCTGATGATGTCCGAATTCGTCATAGGCCGCCGTGCTCAACACACACCCATCAAAGCCTTCCAGACCCTCTGCCCGCGCCACAAAGCCTGGGGACTCCTCGGCCTGCTGGGGGTCATCACCAGTTTCTTCATCCTCGCGCAGTATCTTGTGCTCTCTGGTTGGACCACCGGCTACGTCAGCCACTCCATCACTGGCCAGCTGGCCGCCCTCGGCACCAGCTCCGCCCCCATATCCGAACACTTTGCCCAATTCTCCACCCATCCCGTCCAGCCTGTCATCTATCTGGTCGTCTTCTCCGCCCTCGTGCTCTGTGTCATCCTGGGCGGAGTGCAGAAAGGCATCGAGAACGTCTCCAAGGTGCTTATGCCCGTGCTGGCCCTGCTCATCCTGGTTCTCTGTGTGCGCAGCCTCACCCTTCCAGGCGCCATGAAAGGGGTCGAATACCTCTTCTCGCCCGATTTCTCCAAACTCACCGGCGAAGGCATCCTTGCCGCCCTGGGCCAGGCCCTCTTCTCCCTCAGCGTGGGCATGGGCGTGATGCTTGTCTACGGCTCCTACATCCCCGTCAACGAAAACATCTTCAAGACAGCCATGTGGATCACCACCTGCGACACCCTCATCGCCATCCTCTCCGGCCTGGCCATCTTCCCCGCCGTCTTCAGCTGTGGCCTCGACCCTGCCGGCGGCCCCGGACTGGTCTTCTGCGTCCTCCCCAACGTCTTCAACACCATGGGCACCGCCGGCATCGTCTTCTCCGTCCTCTTTTTCCTGCTGCTCACCGTGGCCGCACTCACCAGCGCCATCTCCCTCCTCGAAGTCCTCACCGCCACCTTCGCCGAGCACACCCGCACCCGTCGTGCCTTTGGGGCCATCCTCCTCTCCCTCCTCGTCACCGCCCTCGGCGTCCTCTTCTCCATGTCCCTCGGCACCCTCTCCCACATCAAAATCACCGGCCTCACCCTCTTTGACTTCATCGACCGCGTCAACAGCATCTATCTTCCCCCCATCTGTGCCCTCGGCACGGTCATATTCCTGGGCTGGATGATGCCCGATGCCGATGTGCGCGACGAATTCTCCAACCACGGCACCCTCTCCGTCCCCGTCTACGGCCTCTTCCGTTTCATCGCGCGCTACATTGCCCCCTTGGCATTGCTGGTCGTCTTCATCTCAGGCATACTCATGTAACATCCCCTCATCCGCTCACCCCATGAACCGTTTCACCATCCCCGCGCTCCTGCTGCTGATCACCCTCGTCAGCTGCCATCCCGCCAAACCCAAACTCTTCGACCCCTCCTACGTCCGGTTCGAAGCCACCTACAACCCCTACCTCGAAAACCAGTTCTATCCCTCCCTCGTCATGGGTGTCGCCAGCCTCACCGACCAGCGCTTCGGCTTCAACGACACCAACGCCCTCTTCTCCGTCTCCGTCACCGCCCCTGCCAGCAACTCCGTCCTCCGCATCACCATCGACTCCTCCAACCTCAACTACGTCACCATCTTCCAGGAAGTCCTCCCCGTCAAAGACATCCGCTACACCTTCCACCCCTCCGTCAAATGGAAATACGACCAACTCTACAAAATCCGACAACAAGGCACCACCGACCTCACCTTCACCTGCTACATCAACGACGAGGAAGTCGACATCAAAAACGTCCGCATCAACTACCGCTCTGCCAACGACTGCCTACTCAGCATCATCGATGCCGACGGCCGTTTCCACGACTTCCGATGGCTCTTCGCCGCCTACGTCAACGAGGAACACCCCTTCATCGACAGCATCCTCACCGACATCATGCAGCAAGGTGTCATCTCGCGCATCACCGGCTACCAGAAGGATGCCCAAAGCGTTGTCAGCCAGGCCGAGGCCATCTGGTACTACGCCCTCGAGCGCGGCATAACCTACTCCTCCATCTCCTGCACCTCCACCCCCACCAAACGCGCCACCCTGCAACACATCCGTTTCTTCGACCAAGTCTACCACACCCGCCAGGCCAACTGCATCGACGCCTGTGTCTTCTTCGCCTCCATCATGCGTAAAATAGGACTCAAACCCGTCATCTTCGTCGAACCCTGCCATGCCTACCTCGGCTACTACACCGACAGCCGCCGCCGTACCCTCCGCCTACTCGAAACCACCATCACCAGCTGGGCCGACTTCCCCGCCCTCACCCGCAACTACAACGAAACCATCCAGCGCAACCCCGATGCCAAAGGCAGCGACCGCATCTCCAAAGGCATGAACACCAAATACACCAAATACCTCACCCCCGACCAGCGCCAGCGTTGGGAAAACGGCACCCTCTCCTTCACCGATTTCAAACGCGCCGTTGCCCACTCCCTCTTTCAGAAAGCCACCGACTACGACCTCGACAACTACAAAAACAACCGCAAATACTTCTCCGACCCCACCAACCCCACCTACCAGCAACTCGACATCGAGCTGCTGCGCAAAACCGTCCAGCCCATCAATGGCTGACCCCCTCGGTCGCCCCCTCCGCCAAACCCCCTTCCCGCCACCCGCATAAAAACACAGAGCCACCCGCATGGGTGGCTCTGCGCTCTTTATCCTATGCAAGGTGTTCAATCCTTGATGTTGGGTTCTTCCAGACCCAGATTCTTCTTCTTGTCAACCACCTTCAGGTAGAGGCCAATCAGCAGTGCGGCCACACCTAAGGCGGCAAGCATCACCAATGCCCACTGGTAGTCGTAAGGCACCAGCACACCCGTCTCGCCAGCCTCAATGGCTGCCTTGGCGTCAATCACAGCCTGGTTGTGGGCGTTGGTGCTCTCCAGCACATTGCCGATAAGCAGCGGGAACAGCCACAGTCCGATATTCTGAATCCAGAAAATCAGTGCGTAGGCCGAACCGATAATCTTCTCGTCCACCAACTTGGGCACCGAAGGCCACAGTGCGGCGGGCACCAGCGAGAACGAGGCTCCCAGCACCAAAATGGTCACGTATGCCACCACCGTGCCGCCCACGGCGCTGCCCTTGAACATCGGCAGGATGAAGGCAAACGTCAGATGGCAGATAACCAGCAGGATCGAGCCAATCATCAGCATCGAAGCAGCCTTACCCTTGTGGTCCACATAGTTGCCCAGAATCGGGGTGATGGCCACAGCCAGCAGCGGGAAGACGGCGAAAATCGTCTCGGCAGTGCCGCGCATATATCCCATATAGCAGTACACCACTAAGGCCACCACGGCCAATGCCATCAAACCATACTTCAAGCCTTTCTTCTTCGAGAAATTACTTGCAAAGGCGCACACAGCCACCACCAGCATGATGATATACTGCACAATGGTCACCGACTCGCCACCCCAGAAAGTGTTCGGGTCAGCCGGGTTGAGCGTCAGGTTGCACTGCAGCATATTCACGGCATACTTCTGGAACGGGAAGATAGCGCTGTAGTAAAGCACACACAGCAAAGCCACCAGCCAGAATCCTAAACTGGAGAAAATCTTGCCAATGTCGCTGATTTTGAAGGGGTCGTCCTTCTCCTCGGCCTCGCCCGTCTGGGCGTCGAGTTTCTTATCCATGAAGAAATAGGTGATAAACATGATGAGGGCAATGCACAGCAGCACCACGCCGAAGGCCACCGAACGGCTCACATTCACACTGCCGCCCAACTTGGCAAAAAAGGGCGAGAAAATCATGCACGTGGCCACACCCAAGCGGGCCAGAGCCATCTCGCTGCCCATGGCCAAAGCCGTCTCGCGGCCCTTGAACCACTTCACGATACCACGGCTCACCGTGATGCCAGCCATCTCGGCGCCGCATCCGAAGAACATGAACCCGATAGCTGCCACCTTGGCCGACGCGGGCATACCCCGGTAGAAAGGCGACACACCCAGCTCGTCGAACAGCGGGATGTAGTTCAGATTGTTGGTGAACCAAGTCTCGAGGCTGCTGCCGATGAACGAGGGACTGATGGCATAATACTTAATCAAGCCGCCAACCAGCATCACAGCGCCCGACAGCACGGCGGTGAACCGCACGCCCATCTTGTCCAGGATGAT
>DEKU01000056.1:62017-62149 GCA_002354035.1 Bacteroidales bacterium UBA2714 | reverse complement strand
TCATACAGATAGGTGCCAGCACCAGAGACTGTACCCTGTGTGGAGTCGCACTGGATTGTCAATGTGTACTGGTTCCTGTTGAATAGGGCCGTCAACATGGTGTCGCGGGTGACGATGATGCTGCGGGGGTTG
>DEKU01000056.1:61765-61967 GCA_002354035.1 Bacteroidales bacterium UBA2714 | reverse complement strand
CGTAGGCGGCGGTGGCGGTCACCATGGCGGTGTCCTCATACAGATAGGTGCCAGTTCCTGCGACTGTACCCTGTGTGGAGTCACACTGGGCTGTCACTGTATACTGGTTCCTGTTGAACAGAGCTGTCAGCATCGTGTCGCTGGTAACAATGATGGCGCGGGGGTTGTCTGTCACACCATCGCTCCACGTTGTGAAGTGGTA
>DEKU01000056.1:59202-61616 GCA_002354035.1 Bacteroidales bacterium UBA2714 | reverse complement strand
GTCAGCATGGTGTCGCGGGTGACGATGATGGTGCGGGGGTTGTCGGTCACGCTGTCACTCCACGTTGTGAAGTGGTAGCCGTAAGCGGCGGTGGCGGTTACCGTGGCTGTGTCCTCATACAGATAGGTGCCAGCTCCTGCGACTGTTCCCTGTGTGGAGTCACACTGGGCTGTCACTGTATACTGGTTCCTGTTGAACAGGGCTGTCAGCATGGTGTCGCGGGTGACTATGACAGTGCGGGGGTTGTCGGTCACGCCGTCACTCCACATCGTGAAGTGGTAGCCGTAGGAGGCGGTGGCGGTCACGGTTGCCGTGTCCTCATACAGATAGGTGCCAGCACCTGCTACTGTACCCTGAGTGGAGTCGCACTGGGCTGTCAATGTATACTGGTTTCTGTCGAACAGGGCTGTCAGCATGGTGTCGCTGGTAACAATGATGCTGCGGGGGTTAGCGGTCACGCCGTCGCTCCACGTTGTGAAGTGGTAGCCGTACTCAGGCGTTGCCGAAATAGTGGCTGTTGTGGAGTAGGCATAAACGCCACTCCCCGATACTGTACCCCATGCACTATTTGAGCTAACAACACTCAACACATATTGATTCGGCACAAAATAAGCCACAAGGCTAAGGCTATCACCGGATGCCATACTTATGGTACGGGGATTTGATGTGTCTCCATCGCTCCAGTATGCAAAGCTATACCCCACATTTGGCACAGCCTCTATCACAGCAGCCGCAGAACATGAAGGAGGCGTTAATAACTGGACAGAACCCATCGTTGCATCATTGGCGACAGCCGACAACACCACACGCAAATCACCAATGTTGGTGAAATATGTCCAGACAGAATCATACGCCGGTACACTTCCACACGGCACATAAACGTTTGCGTAAGAAGGAACTGACATAAAAGTATTATAAGCAACAATAGGAGGAACAGGATTATGAGAAACTATCTCCAGTAGATTAGTGCACGAATAGAAAGCATAATCATCAATCGTGGACACTCCACTTCCGATTTCAATCGTATTGAGCGACGTGCAACCTCTGAACGTCATCCTCCCTATTGAATGAACAGAATTGGGTACAACCACATGCTGTAATCCAGAGCAATTCAAGAAAGTAAAGGAAGGCAGGATTTTTACATTGTCGCCAATATTGAGATTGGTGAAGTTTGGGCATCCTCCTAACACTAAGTATACCATAACTTCGATGGGGTCATACCCAGCATTGGTACAACTGTCGGCATTGAAGTTTACCGTTGTGAGACCTGTGCATCCATAGAAGGCATTGTACCCTATGGAAGATATAGCGGCAGGGATTGTCAGCGTGTCCAAATGGGTGCAGCCACGGAATGCATAACTCGGAATACGCTTTACATTACTGCCTATATTCAGATGCGAGAAATTGGTGCAGCCGTAAAAGGCTGTAATGTCCGAACTGCCTGCATATATGCAGCTGTCGGCATTGAAGTTTACCGTTGTGAGGCCAGAACAATAGTAAAAGGCACCTTCCCCAATTGAATCCATCGTATTGGGGATGGTCACCTCTGTCATGCTGTTGCATAAATAGAAAGCGCCGTCACCGATACTGGTCACATTGTAGGTCACGCCTTCATTCGTAACCGTTGGCGGAATCGTCAACGAACCAGTGGGGCGAGTGGCATTGCCCCAGCCCGACTCGTAAGGGCAGACCACTTTCACGCTGTTGCTGTTCTGGATGGAGTAATACAACGTATCGCCGGATGGTGCCACCGCCCAGAAGTCATAAAGCCGGCATTCTTGCTCATAGATTTGGGAGAACTGTCCCCATTGGGCATCTGTACGGTATGCAGCCCCTGCATGACAGGGCACGAACACTTTGGTCTGAGACGAATACCAGAACGCAGGACTGCCAAGAGTTGGAGGTATAGGATTATAACTAACGATTGTATCTAGGTCGATTCCGCCAAAAGCTCTGTATCCAATTGTTTCAACCGAATCTGGTATAACGAGAGAACTCAACCCTGAACACTCATAGAAGGCATAATCGGGTATACTCTTCACATTTCTTCCGATATTCAATGATGTAATATGATGATTGTTACCAAAAACAGAAGAATTACCCATTCTTCCATCAGAATACATACTAACGCAACTATCAGCATTATAGTTTACAGTAGAAAGGTTCGTACAGCAACTGAAAGCAGAACTTCCTATAAAAGAAACCGACCTACCAATTGTTAGAGTCTCCATGCTTCTGCAATCAGAGAATGCTAAATGTCCTATGGTTTCAACAGAATTAGGTATATCTACTGATGTCAAGTCAGTGCAGTACCAGAAGGCAGCACTTCCTATGGTCACAACGGAATTGGGAATGGTCAGTGTGGTCAAGCCGCTACAGCTATGGAAAGCGTCATTTCCGATAGTCACAACGGA
>DEKU01000056.1:0-59134 GCA_002354035.1 Bacteroidales bacterium UBA2714 | reverse complement strand
GTCAAGCCCGTGCAGCCGCTGAAAGCACATTGTCCGATAGTTCCAACAGAATCCGGAATTGTTACAACGCCAAGGTTAGAGCAACCCATGAAAGCATAATCAGGTATTCTTTTCACGTTGTTGCCAATATTCAATGTAGAGATATTAGTGCAGCCAACAAAGGCCCTATAGCTACTAAAGGAAGAACTCGTCGAAATACAGCTGTCGGCATTGAAGTTCACCGTGACCAATCCTGTGCAGTTCTGGAATGCCCGATCCCCAATTGATGAAACTGCCTTCCCGATGGTCAATGTCGACAAGCCCGTGCAGCCGCTGAAGGCATATTGTCCGATGGTTTTAACGGAGTCTGGAATAGTCAGAGAAGTCAAGCCTGTACAGGCGCTGAACGTGGAATTTGGTATACTTTTCACATTGCTGCCTATATTCAATGTAGTTATATTAGTTAGACCCGAAAAGACTCCAGTAGAAAGAAGGCTGTCAGCATTGAAATTCACTGTTGCAATCAATGTGTCATTCCGGAATGCAGAACTCCCAATTGATGAAACTGCCTTTCCAATGGTCAACGTCGACATGCCCGTGCAGCCACTGAAGGCATATTGTCCTATGGTTTTAACAGAATCTGGAATATTCACTGCACCAATGTTAGAACAATCCATAAAAGCATATTGGGGTATTAATTTCACATTGCTACCAAAATTCAATGTGGATATATTGGTGCAGCCCCCAAAAGCTCTATCACTGCTGTAATAACCAGTGTACACAGAAATACAGCTGTCGGCATTAAAGTTTACTGTATCCAACCCAGTGCAGTTCTGGAATGCGTTATTCCCAATTGATGAAACAGCCTTTCCGATGGTCAAGGTCGACATGCCCGTGCAGCCGCTGAAGGCATATTGTCCGATGGACTTAACAGAATCCGGAATAGTCAGTGAGCCAATGTTAGAACAATCCATGAAGGCATAATCGGGAATTCTTTTCACATTGTTGCCAATATTCAATGTGGAGATATTCGTACTGCCAACAAAGGCTCTATAGCTACTATTAGAGGAAGAACACATCGAAATACAGCTGTCGGCATTGAAGTTTACCGTAGCCAACCCAGTGCAGTTCTGGAATGCACAATTCCCAATTGATGAAACTGTCTTCCCGATGGTCAATGTCGACATGCCCGTGCAACCGCTGAAGGCATTTTGTCCTATGGTTTTAACAGAATCCGGAATGGTCACCGTACCAAGGTTAGAGCAACCCATGAAAGCATAATTGGGTATTATTTTTACATTGTTGCCGATATTCAATGTAGAGATATTCGTACTGCCAACAAAGGCTCTATAGCTACTATTAGAGGAAGAACACATCGAAATACAGCTGTCGGCATTGAAGTTTACCGTATCCAACCCAGTGCAGTTCTGGAATGCACAATTCCCAATAGATGAAACTGCCTTCCCGATGGTCAACGTCGACATGCCTGTGCAGCCGCTGAAGGCATATTGTCCGATAGTCACAACAGAGTCTGGTATGGTAGTCTCAGTCAGGCCTGAACAATTTTGGAATGTATAATTGGGGATTCTCCTCACATTGCTTCCAATATTCAATGTAGAAATGTTAGCCCCTTGAAAAATACTGGAATTTGACAGAAGGCTGTCGGCATTGAAGTTCACCGTGTCCAATCCTGTGCAGTTTTGGAATGCATAATTCCCAATTGAGGAAACAGCCTTCCCGATGGTCAACGTCGACATGCCTGTGCAGCCGCTGAAGGCATATTGTCCGATGGTTTTAACAGAGTCAGTTATATTCACTGCACCAATGTTAGAACAATCCATAAAAGCATATTGGGGTATTATTTTTACATTGTTGCCGATATTCAATGTGGAGATATTCGTACTGCCAACAAAGGCTCTATAGCTACTACTAGAGTAAGGACACATCGAAATACAGCTGTCGGCATTGAAATTCACCGTGTTCAACCCTGTGCAGTTCTGGAATGCACGATCCCCAATTGAGGAAACCGCCTTTCCGATGGTCAATGTCGACATGCCCGTGCAGCCGCTGAAAGCAGAACCTCCTATGGTCTCAACAGAATTGGGAATGGTCAGAGATGTCAAGCCTGTGCAGCCGCTGAAAGCTGAACTTCCGATAGTCACAACAGAATTGGGGATGGCCAAAGAAGTCAAGCCTGTGCAACCGCTGAAAGCAGAACCTCCGATAGTGACAACGGAATCGGGAATCACGATGTTTGTCAGACCAGTTTTGCCACTAACAAAATTGGCCGGAATTATCTTTACATAATCACCTATATTCACATTGGTAAGCCTATTGCAGCCATCGAGCCAGTAGGAATTAACCGATGAGCAACTATCCGCGTTGAAGTTCAGGGTGAAAAGAAAAGAGTTATTCCTAAACGCAGCATAGCCTATCGTCCTTACGCTCCGAGGAATAGTAACCGATAGCAATCTGCCGCAACCCTGAAAAGCATAGCTTCCTATTGAAGACACGTGATTTCCTAACGTCAGGCTCGCCATATCACTGCAATTATAGAATGCATAATCCCCAATGGAGGTAACCGTGTTGGGGATGACAATGGAATGCAGATGGGAGCAACCGTAACACAAGCGGTTGGGGACTGCGGTGATGGATGGGAGGGTCAGAGCGGCAAGACTGCTACAGCCTTCGAATGCTCTTTCGCCGATTAAGGATACACTGTTGCCCATCCGAACATAGTCGAGGCTGGAACAGCCCTGGAAGGCTCCGGCACCGATGTGTGTAACGCCATGGCCTATCCATAGGGAATCAAGGTGCACAATTCCGAAGAAGGCACTGTCGCCAATGCTCGTGACAAGGGTATCGCTCATGGTAATCTCACGGATAGCGTTCCACTTATAGAAAGTGTACTTTTTTATCTTGTGGATTGATGTCGGCACATCCACTCGCAGAGGAGGGTTCCCCCACCATCCGCGGAGGCATACTCCACTCCAGTTGGTATAACTCATTGGATTGGAGGCCGCATTGCCTAATCCCACATTCATCCATTTCTCAAGGGTGCTACAAAAAAACACCCAATTGATACGTGTGCACCCCGCAAAGGCGTTGGGACCGATAGTGTCCAACGACAATGTCCAAGAGGTTGACGAATCGAAATAAATCTCATTTAGATAGCTGCAGCCTTGAAAGGCCGACTCGCCAATGGAGGCAATAGTCGGGGGAACATATAAATATGTGATTCCCGTACAACCATAAAAAGCACTGGGGGCTATTTCCGTAACCAAACATGAGTAATTGACAGTGTCTGGTATCGTCACACGGCCTGACGGCTGCGTATATCCATACCAGTCGTTGTACAGACTCGGAGGCACCAGCTTACAGGTATTTATGCTCGTGTATTTGAAATAGAGCGTGTCGTCGCCCGAGACATGATAGAAATCATAATTGCTTTGCCCTCGGGCCAGTCCGAATCCTGCCAACAGCAGAACCAGGAGAGAGAGTAGATGTTTTCTCATATTGTTTTGTTATTTTGTTTGTGCCACGGCCCGGCGGCACGTTTATATACAATAAGAGAAAGTGGAGCCATCCATTACGACCTTATCTTCAACCGTGGGGCTGGACTCCCGAAAACAAAAAACAAGGTTAGGGTGAATCGCTCCACAGAGGTATGTATCATAGGGTACAATACAATCCAATGCGGGCAATCATCTCCCCTTTATTCCGTGTTTTCATTTTGTGAAGTGTCCAGTTTCACGGTTTCGGAATAGAGCGAAAATGCGCTTTCTCAATTACATATAGGCACCCAGCTTTCGGTGTCTACAAATGCAAATATACGATTATTTTTTGTCTTTGCGTTTTTTTATGCAGAAGTTGTTTTGTGAGAAGATACAGAGCGCAGTGGAGACATTCTGGGCGAGGAGCATGGCGCCGCCGAGCTGGATGCCATGCCTGACAATGGCCCTTAAGGCTTGCAGGACGCAAAAGAAGGCCGCCCCTTTAGGGAACGGCCTTCTTTATAAATATAGATTATTTAGAGGCTTTAGATAATCTAAAAAAACTAGAAATTCTATGGGTTTTTAGGGGTTGTGATGATTTCTATCTGGTGTTTTAGGGCTTCGACTTGGGCGCGGAGCTGGCGGTTTTCCTCTTCGAGGGCTTGCAGCCGGCGGTCCTGCTCTTGGCGGTAGCCGGTACGGGCAGCGTGCATGCGTTCTTTTACTCCCCCTTGGGTGACGAACTGCTGCTCGAGGCGTTGCAGGTAGGATGCGAGCATCTTATCGGTTATACGGCACAGAGTTATAGCCATATTGCAAAACTCTTCGGGCGAGAGGGTTTCGACCAGAGGACGGTAGGAGTCGTAGCTGTTGTTGGATCGGCAGAAAGTGAGCATCTTGTCGAAGCGGGGATGTTTTTTGTCCCACAGTTGCAACGAGTGTTTTTTGAGGTAGTCTTGGTAGTCCTCCATCAGTTCTTGGAGGCTGGCACGTGCCACATTGATGAGTTTGACCTCGGTTTCGCTGCTGGTCATGGCAGCTTCGCTGCCCTCAACTATATTCTGCTTGCCGCTGCGAGCTGCCTGATTCATTTGGTCGACAGTGCGGTCGCCGAATGAGGGCAGGAAGCGGCGGCAGAAGTGGTCGGTAAGAAGCACCAGCACCTCTGATTTTTGATAGAGGTGCAGGTGCTTGTAGTTGGCCACCTGGCGGAATATGCTTGAGTGGTTGGGCATGTTTTATTCTAGTTTTTCTAGAGACTCTAGAGATTCTAGAAAATCTAGAATCTCTAGTACTTATTCTTTTACCAGAGCTGGGCTCGGAGTTCGGGGGCCAGGTACATGGCGCAGCCGGGCTGGATGCCGAAGGCTTCGAGAAACTCGGTGACGTGGGGCAGGGTGGCGTTGACGCGGTTCTCGGCCAGGCTGTGGACGTCGGCAGCGGTGAGCTGCAGTTTGGCTTCCTCGCGGATGTTGCTGGCCCACACGCCGGCGTATGCCAGGAAGAAACGCTGGGCGGGCGTGAAGCCGTCCATTTCTTTCTCGTTGACCTGACGCTTGGCGATAGCGTTCTGGAGGGCTTGGTAGCTGATGTGGAGGCCGCCGTTGTCGGCTATGTTCTCGCCGAGGGTGAGGGCGCCGTTGGCGTAGGTCTCGGGATTGTCGCTGACCTTCACTTTATTGAACCAGTCGACGAGCACCTGGGCGTTCTTTTGGAAGCGGGCGGTGTCCTCGGCTTCCCACCAGTCGTTGAGGTTGCCGTCCTTGTCGTAGTGGCGGCCCTGGTCGTCGAAACCGTGGGTCATCTCGTGGCCGATAACCACGCCGATGGCACCATAGTTGAAGGCGTCGTCAGCAGTCATGTCGAAGAAAGGTTTCTGCAGGATGCCGGCGGGGAAGCAGATCTCGTTGGTGGTGGGGTTGTAGTAGGCGTTGACAGTCTGCGGAGTCATGCCCCATTCGGACTTGTCGACGGGCTTGTCGATCTTGGACACCATGTAGGCGATGTCGAACTGGTTGGAGCGGATGACATTGGCAAAGTAGCTGTCGCTCTTGATTTCGAGGCCGCTGTAGTCGCGCCACTTGTCGGGGTAGCCCACCTTGACCATGATGGTGGAGAGTTTCTCGATGGCTCGCTGCTTGGTGGCGTCGCACATCCAGGTAGCGTTGTGGATGCGCTGGGCGAAGGCGTCCTTCAGGTTGTTGACCATCTCGACCATGCGGTGCTTGGCATCGGCCGGGAAGAACTTTTCGACATAGAGTTTGCCGAGGGCTTCGCCCATGGCACCGTCGACGGCACTGGTGACGCGTTTCCAGCGGGGACGCAGCTGCTCGGCACCGCTGAGGGTGCGGCCATAGAAGTCGAAGTTGGCATTGACAAAGTTGCTGCTGAGGTAAGTGGCGGCGGAGTTGATGACGTTCCAGGCATAGTAGGCCTTGACGGCATCGAGGCTCTTAGGCTCGTTGAGGAGCTTGCCCACCTCGCTGAAATACTCAGGCTGGCACATGTTGAAGCTTGTGAGCTTGGGCAGCCCGATTTCGGCAAAGTAGTTTTTCAGGTCGAGACCGGCGGCACGGACGGCAGCGGTGTCGAAGTTCATCTTATTGTAAGTCTTGAAGGGGTCGCGGTTCTCCTCGTTGCTGTACTGGGCCTTGGCCAGACGGGTTTCGAGGTCCATGACCATCTTGGCCAGCTGCTCGGGTGTCTTGCCGCTCAGCTTGTCATAGCCAGCGTTGGCAAACTGGGCTTCCATCAAGGCGACATAAGCCTTGCGGAGTTCGGGTTCGCGGCCTTTGCTTTCGAGGTAGTAGTCGCGCTCGCCCATGCCGATACCGCTCTGGTAGAGCCAGGCGATGCACTGGTTGGCATCCTTGGCGTCGGCCTCGTTGAAAAGGGCGAAGAAGGGATTGATGCCGATGCCGTGCAGGCGGCGCATCTCGGGCTGGAGCTGGTCGACGCTCTTGAGAGCGGCGATTTCATTCAGGTAGGGCATAATGGGCTCGGCACCCTGTTTCTCGATGGTGGCGGTGTCCATGCCGACGGTGTAGAGGGTGGCAATCTTGTCGCCATAGCTGCCGGGCTCGTTTTTGGTGTTGACCAGCGAGTCGATCAGGGTGCGCAGCTGCTCCTGGTTGGTCTCGGCCAGCACGTCGAAAGCGCCATAGCGGCTGTGCTCAGCGTCGAGCGGGTGAGCTTTCAGCCAGCCTCCGCAGGCGTAGTGATAGAAATCCTCGGCGGGGTTGACCGTCGTGTCCAGATTGTCCAGGTTGACACCGGAGCTCAGCTCGGTGCCCTTGTTACATCCCGTAACGGCAAAGAGCGAAAGTGTCATGATTGTTAATACGGTTTTTTTCATTGTTGTATAATTTGATTTTATATTGTTGTCTTTATTGTGCAAAGCCGTTCGGCCATACTGCCGAGTCAAAAGCAATAGGTTTCTGTCTGCATTGAAACATGGAATCAACATCGGTTAAACAAAATATGAGGAAAGCCAGAAATCCACATGACGATTGCCACGCGGAGGAGGGAGCGCAGAAGGACATGCACGGTCAGTTCGGCCTCACGACCGTCTTTCAGGTTCCCAAATCGGAAGAGCGACAACAGGAAGTCCCTATCGTCGCCCACAATCCTTGTAGACCCTACAATATCACCTGTTAATACACTTATCAGTGCCATCTTTATTTTTTGCAAAAGTACATCTTTTTTTCGGATTATCAACAAAAAACTTCGTGCGGAAGGGGAAGGTCAAAAAACCGAATCCCCAAAGTCGTCCACGAGGATTATTTTTCTTATCTTTGCAGCATACATTCTATTATCCATGGAAGCCACCAACAACAAGATTGACAGCATAAAACGCCGTGCCCCACGTCGGCACAAGAGCGACAAATTCCCTATTCGGGTTCACGAAATCATGCTCAAGGATGCTTTCGTAGGGGCCGATTTCCCTTTGAGGGCTGTGAAGTGGATGCGGTTCGGCATCGGGTTCTTCTCCGACGTGGTGCTGATGATGAAGTCCTCGATTCATTTGGACAACCACAAAGGCAACGACCAGCTGGTCAAGGCTTACCGCCGCGCCATCGACAACTTCCACCACTACACTGAGCGACACCGCTACGTGTGCGCAGGGGTTTGCCTCCACACCATCGGCGACTTCTATGCCCATTCCAACTATATCGACCTCTACAGCCTCTATGCCAGCCAGCGCAAACTGCCCATGGACAAAGAGCTCTTGCCCGTGTTCTCCGAGATGATGGGCAACTCCGATTTCCTCGCCTTTGCCAAATCCCAAGGCGAGCTGCGCACCGGCACTTATGGCCTAATCAGCGACCTGATAGAGAAAATCTTCAAAACCAAACCCAAGCCCGGCTCCCACACCCTGATGAACCTCGACTCGAACAAGTCCATCAACGGCGGCAAACCTTTCGCGCCTGACGCCACCTTCACCAAACACGAGGCCGGGGTATATCTGGCCTACACCGAATGCCGGAACCTGTTGCAGCACCTGCTCTAAATCCTCCGCAACCCGATGCCCTTCCTCAGCAGCCTTTTTTTCACAAGGGTGCCGGGTTCCATTGCCTTGACATCACCTCCGCCGCATGCGCGCCGCAAGGCAATGGTACTCTCGCTGTGCCCGTTTCATCATCCGCATAAAACGCTTATCGGCATGCAGCCTTGCCAGCGCCGCACTGGCCGCCAGCCGGCCCGCGTCCACATCGCTCTGCCAGTGGTAGCCCGCTATCACACGGCTCTCGCCATAGCGGTAGCCCAAGGCCAGCAGGGCGTCGGCGCTGTCCGGGTTCAACTCAGTCAGCAGCAGAGCCGCGCTCCAGCCCTCAATTGTATGACCCGAAGGGTAGGACCCGTTGTGGCGCAGCTCCTCCTCGTCGGAGGGATAGATGGTCGGCTCGCCATAGTAGACGTATGGCCGCGTCCGCCGATAATGGTCTTTGGGGCGCTTGCCCACCGCGTCAGCCGAGATGAGACCCACATACAGCATGCGGTAGATGGCGGGTGTCTTCTCCCTCGAAATCGTCATGCCGAAAGGCACACTGAACAGGCGGCACACATTCTCGATCGTCCAGTCGGCATCAATCACGGCCTGTGCACATCGGGCCGAATCCCTCCGCTGCTCCTTGCCCCAGCGATACTGCGCCTGGTCGTAGGCAAAGGCGGCGGACAGCGTGTCCGGAGGCGGCGGGAGGAAACGGACAGGGTTGGGCATCTGCGCCGGCGAGAGCAACGGCTGAGGCTCCTGTGCCACGGACGCCAGACAGAGACCGACAAACAAAAAGGTACAGATAATCTGCTTCATGATTGGCAATATTACTTCTTTCCAAGAAGGTGTTTTATCTTATGTCGCACCTCCAAGGGAATGAACGCTTTGAGCAAAGAGAGAACCGAAGTGTGGTAACGCACCACTTCCATATCAGGCCACACCCTCTCCCCCTCAGCAATCGAACCGTTATAATAAAAACAGTTGCACAAGTTGATGTACTTGTTAATCACCCCGTGCTGTTTTTGAGAATTCCGGCCTTCCCATAGACCATCCTGCTGCGTGTCCTCTATGAAATCATAGCAATTCATATACCATTCGCGGCACCCCACCACAGGAATGTCCCATTTGACAAGCCACGACTTCACCCACGAATCATCGCACTTGGGGCAACACACAGTGCGTCGCAAACCATGGCGGAGCACATCGTCCGGCAGAAGCCCCGGGGCAAAGCAACTCAACCCACTGTACAACTCATTATAGTGGGAGGGCTCCATGACGTAGGTCTCGTGACTCCAATTTCCATGGCTATAAAAGCACCGCTTGCCATAGTAGCACACTGCCGTATGCGGATAAGCCAGCGAAAAGGCCAAAAGGGTCTCGATGTAATCCTCTGGATAATAGAGATCATCGTCAATCATAATATTGTAGGCATCGGGGTGAAGCCTGAAGGCCTCCCACCTTTTATGACAATAAGTGTTGCCCCTCACCCACCTCACCTCGTCCAGCAGATGGCTATCCAAACACTCCTGCACCGACGCGGGCACCTTGTGGTGGTATTCCTTGGCCGAAAGCCAACAAATAATCTTTGTGGGCTTAAAAGTCTGTTGCGAGAAGTGCGAAAGCAACTTCTCCACGGTGCCGTCGCGCTTCTTCCATGTGGTGAAATTGACATACACCGGCACCGAAAAGCCATTGCGCAGCTCTCTCTTCTTTTCCTCAATTATTTCATTTTCAATCATAATTCACATCTTTTATGCAGTCTATTAGAATGCAAAGATAAAGAAAAAACAAAAAACAAAGAATATATCAAGAACAAAAGGGAAAAAAGACCGGCTGATGCCAGCCAGACCTTTTCCAGGGTGACAAAATGTCTATCAAAAACTGTTCTACAATTCACGACCTTTGTGGCCCAGTTCATATACGGTGATTGAACAGCGTAACAGGGTGCGTACCAACCTTATGGACACGATAACCCACATGCCGATGTCCCGTGAAATGGAGCGCGAAAACCTGCCCAAGTCGAGTCTGGATATACTACTTAACTTCAACGTTTCCCACTATGATAAAACATAGAATTCCAGACATGCGCGAAGAAAGATTTCTGTATATGAATTATTTTGTGTTTTTTTGCACCCGATTTCGGAAGAAAAATCAACGAAGCGTTAAGCCTCGTCTTGTGAATGAAAACCTGAGAAATTTTCAAGTGCCACAAGAGGGTCTAACGGTTTCGTGCGTTATGCGTGGGCTGTTTGCTATTTCTCGGCACAAGGTATTCTCTCAGGACCATCATTCAAGAAGTGGTGTTCAGGCCACGCTTCTTTCCATATGTATTTTGAACTAAAAAATAAAGAAAGATGACAACATTTTTTGCGATTTTAGCTTTGCTCGCTCCGATAGCAGCCATCATCTATGTTCCTAAATGGATGAAGAAGAACAGGAAAGGGAAGAACTCAATTGGTAGGATACTTGCCGGTTTGGGCTGCGCGTTGGTTTTATTACTCTTTTTCGGCACATTGTCTTCAATATTCAGCCCTGATGAGGATCAGACCTTAACCACGGAAACAATTGAAATGGATTCTGACAATCAACCTACAGAGATTACATATCCCAAACACCCCAAATTTACTCAGATTGCCTACTACAAAAGAGATCCTAACGGTGATTTTAATTATCGGGTATTCGTCTACGTTACCGACGCTTCACCTAAGGATATGGAGAAGCATGCCAAGAAACAACAGTGGTCACCCCATGGTACGACAATGGTATGCCATTTCAGAAGTGCAGAAGGTCTGAATAGCGAAGCTATTACCCTTGCGAAGAATGTTGATGCGGCAATTAACGAGAATACGGAAGCCCAATCTCGTTGCACGCTATATTCATTGGCCGACAGGTAAAGAACAATTCGAGGAAAACCCATATGTAGAAGATGGAGATACACACACTTCCGATAAAAAGAATCCCGTTACGCAAGAAACAAGTACACGTTGTGCTGCAATAACAGAAAATGGTAATCGGTGTTTACGAAACGCTGACGCGAATAGCATCTATTGCTGGCAACATAAATAGGGATTTCTTTATGCAATAAAGGGGCTCCTTTTCATAACCTTGTACTCGCAATACGAAAAGATTGTTATAGTCCACCGGGGGTACATTTGTTGAATGCCATCGATTTTATGTGTTGGACGGGTTCTGTCGTTAATCAATGCTGAGGAAAACACACATTGTCCCATTCAGCAAAATATATTATCATCATATCAATTTTTTGTTGTATCTTTGCAAATTGAAACAGCACTCTTTATGATGGATAAACTGCAACAAGATATAGCCTATTTCCTGTCGTTCTGTATAGAGCAGTACAAGAATGAGAAGCACCTGTCCGGCAGTGATGCAGCGTCGGAGTTGGACAGATACGGGGCGCTGAATTATCTGGCAGAGCATTATGAAATGTTGCATACCCAAAGTCGCCAGTGGCTGATGGAAGAGATTGATGAGTTTATTGCTTTACGTAGGAAGGATGCCACATGAAACTGTATCATGGAAGCTTGGAAATTGTTCAAAAGCCAGAAATCCGTAAAGCCAACCGAACGCTTGACTATGGCTGCGGTTTCTATACAACTACGTCATATGAGCAAGCCGAAGCGTGGGTGCGTCGACGTATGGATGAGTCTAAACAGGATATCGGCTATGTGAATGTTTACAAAATGACAGAGACCGTTCCCGCCGCTCTAAAGCAACTCATATTCCAGTCACCGACAGAAGAATGGGTAGACTTCGTAATGCGTAACCGCACGGAGAAAGGATTTGTACACGACTATGATATCGTCTATGGACCCGTAGCCAACGATCGTGTGTATGCTGCCTTTGCGCTCTATGAGGGTGGTCTGTTGAACAAACAAGAGCTCATCAGGGAACTGAAAGCATACAAACTGGTTGACCAATATCTGTTCCATACTGGTGCAGCTTTGGAGATTCTCTTATTTGTCGAAGCGAAGGAGGTTGAATTATGAATCTCAACATTACACAAGACAATCTATACCTTATTCTGCCGTCGAAAGTCAGCCGTATGGCAGAGATGCTTGCCGAGGATAGTGGCAAGAGCATTGTGCAGGCAATAAAAGACATCTATCTTTCTGATGTATATAAACGCCTTGAACAGGAATCTACCAAGCAGTGGCACCTCGGTCCTGTGGCTCTTTATCAGGAATTTCTGGATAATTGACACAAGAAGGCACATAGAAGCCACGATAAATGCATAAAGAAAGGGAGCACCCGTGTGGATGCTCCCTTTTGTATTGCTCTCCGCGAGCACGCGGTTAGTACATTCCGCCCATGCCGCCCATACCGGGATTGGCGGGCATTGGGGGTTCGGGTTCCTTGATGTCGCACATCACGCACTCCGTGGTCAGCAGCATGCCGGCGATGGAGGCTGCGTTTTGCAGGGCGACACGAGCCACCTTGGCGGGGTCGATAACGCCGCTCTTGAAGAGGTTCTCGTAGCCCTCGGTGCGAGCATTGTAGCCATAGTCGCCCTTGCCGTTCTTCACTTCGTTGACGACGACGCTGCCTTCCAGGCCGGCGTTCTCGACAATCATGCGCAGAGGCTCCTCGATGGCGCGACGGATAATCTCCACACCCAGTTTCTCGTCCTCGTTAGCGGGCTTGATGGAGTCAAGTTTGGCAGCTGCGCGGATGAAAGCTGTGCCGCCGCCGGGGATGATACCCTCTTCGACAGCTGCACGGGTGGCATGCAGAGCATCGTCGAAACGGTCTTTCTTCTCCTTCATCTCGACCTCGGAGGCTGCGCCGACATAGATGACTGCCACGCCACCTGCCAGTTTGGCAAGACGCTCTTGCAGTTTCTCGCGGTCGTAGTCGCTGGTGGTCTTCTCGATCTGGGCCTTAATCTGGTTGACGCGGGCTTTGATCATCTCGCTGTTGCCAGCACCGTTCACGATGGTGGTGTTGTCCTTGTCGATGGTGATCTTCTCGCAGGTGCCAAGCATATCCATGGTGGCATCTTCCAGTTTGTAACCCTTTTCTTCGCTCACGACGGTGCCGCCAGTCAGGATGGCGATGTCTTCAAGCATCTCCTTGCGGCGGTCGCCGAAGCCGGGAGCCTTGACGGCCACGACCTTCAGGCCACCACGCAGACGGTTGACAACGAGGGTAGCCATGGCCTCGGTCTCAACATCCTCAGCAATGATAAGCAGTGCACGACCGCTCTTGGCAACCTGCTCCAGAATGGGCAGGAGGGTCTGCAGGGTGCTGATCTTCTTGTCATAGATAAGGATAAGAGGGCTGTCGTAGGTGCACTCCATCTTCTCGGTGTCGGTGACGAAGTAGGGGCTGATGTAGCCACGGTCAAACTGCATACCCTCGACCACCTTCACGCTGGTCTCGATGCCCTTGGCCTCTTCGATGGTGATAACACCGTCCTTCGAAACCTTCTCCATAGCCTCGGCGATGATGTCGCCAATCTGGCTGTCGTTGTTGGCGCTGACGGTAGCCACCTGACGGATTTTCTCAATGTCGCCACCCACTTCCTGAGCCTGGGACTTGATATCCTCAACGATGGCGGCCACGGCCTTGTCGATACCACGTTTCAGGTCCATGGGGTTGGCACCGGCAGTGACGTTCTTCAAACCTGTGTTGACGATAGCCTGAGCCAGCACCGTTGCGGTGGTGGTGCCGTCGCCAGCCTGGTCGTTGGTCTTGGAGGCAACCTCCTTCACCATCTGTGCACCCATGTTCTCGATGCCGTTCTCCAACTCAATCTCCTTGGCCACGGTCACACCGTCCTTGGTGATATGGGGGGCACCGAACTTTTTGTCGATAACCACATTCCGGCCTTTGGGACCGAGAGTCACTTTCACTGCATTTGCCAAAGCGTCAACACCTTTGCGGAGCTGTTCGCGGGCGTCATTATTGAAAACTATTTCTTTTGCCATAATGTATGTTCCTTTCTTGAGTTTTTTGTCTGAATATTCGGAGTTTTCGGATTAGTAAGAAAAGACCGACTTATTAGATGATAGCGTACACGTCGCTCTCTTTCATGATCATATACTTCACACCGTCAATCTCCACCTCGGTGCCACTGTATTTGCCATACAGCACATTGTCGCCGGGTTTCAGGGTCATCTCATGATCCTTCGTGCCCTTGCCAACGGCCAGGACAGTGCCTCTTTGGGGTTTTTCTTTTGCGGTGTCGGGGATGATGATTCCCGAAGCGGTTTTCTGCTCGGCCTCGGCGGGCTGAATCAGAACGCGGTCTGCTAAAGGTTGAATGTTCATAATTCTATACTTTTAAATTTTTAATTCTATATTTCTTCCGCCGCCCTTATCGCGACGCATCCAAAAAAGAGCATAAACCATGCCAAGACCCCAACCCTGCCAAAATGTCACCCCGTGCATCTTTCCCGCTACCAGCCATCCCTCCCCACCGCCAAACTGTCACCCCTCATCGGCAAGAGACTTCTTCAACTGATGCAAATCCAACACACTCTCCTCTCCTTTGGCATATCTATACACCTGCCATTTATCACCGTCCTTAATCGGCAAATAGAACAAATGGTTATTCAACTTCTCTGAGGCCGCCTTATAACAGGCCTTTAAATTGGCAACCTTGTCTTCGTACTCATCCGGGTCAAACCCTGCTCCACCATTCCCATTCACACTCTTCACCTCAAAAATATGGATGCGCCCATGCTTGTCTTTCATCACAAAATCCGGATACGACTTGTGGATTCCCGAATGATAATACTCATACTTGATATCAGAATTATACGGATAATTCTTCCCCCACAAATACCTGTCATCTGCATCATCTTCATCAAACGGTTCTACCTCTGCTCCCGCTTTGGTCGCCATCTTGGATAATATGCCTGCCCATTCCCTTTCTGCATCGCTGTCGAAAGCAAATTGCGTGCTTTCCGTTCCCTCGCGACACCATACCCAGTCCTCTATCTCATCATGATTTCCTTCGTCTACGTAGATGGACTTAGCGGGGAAAGAGGTCTCTCCGTCTTCCACCATACTTAGGCTATAATCACACACGTACGAGTTGTACTCATGTTTCACCTTGTCATACTGTTCCATAAATTCCCACCATCGGCAAAAGTCACCTCCTGCATAACTGTAACAAAGATTCTGCAACTCAGCGTCTCCTTGTTTCAACCTTCTATACAAAGAAAACACATCTTTATTCGTCACAGGTTTCTTCTGTCCCTTCATGAATGTTTCAATATCAAAATCCTTCCTTTCGGTCAGTCCTGTCAACCTTGTCGTTTTCACACGTATCAGTTCCCTCACATCTACATGCCCTTTTCGCCAGAGGCTGACGGGCATCACATGCTGCATACTGTCTGGTCTCAATCCCCACACCCATGCTGTCGAGGCCAGCCCCTGCGCTTCCGCCGAAAGTGTCTCATAATCCAACAGCCTTGGGTTGCGCCGCACCCTGCCCACCACCTGTTCATCCAGTTGTTGGCTTTGCGTGTCCCTCACCTGATAAAGCATACACGCCCTCGGTATGTCCCAGCCCTCCGAAATCACCATTTTAAACACAATCACATCAATTGTCGAATTAGCCCCTTTGGCATAGTCTTTCCATCTTGCCACAGGCAGCCGCTTCTTCACATCGTCGTTTGTGTCACACAGCAATTCTTTGTTCTTATCCGTTGCCCCCGTCGTCTTGAATGTATTCACAATCACCATCCATTTCAATGCTTGGTGCTTGTCCAACGCTGGCTTTATCTTCTCACGCCACTCCTCTTCGGCCTTGTCTCTATTCGAAATTTGGATGATAAGGCAAGGGTTCACTTGCAGCAGATTATTGTATTTTTCCTTTATCTCTATCAATTTATCTATAGCCTCATCAACTGTTGCGTCCTCATCCTCAATCAGTTCCACCCGCTTAATCAATTTGGCTTCCACGGCCTCTTCGTCGCTTATCTGCACATCTGGCCGTTGCCCCCTGCTCAGCTTCGGTGTGGCCGAGAAATTGAAGGTGCGGACAAAATATGTTTTCGAAATCTCGTCCAGATTATTTGTGGCTTGGTGGCACTCATCTTTGATAAGGAATATTCTCTTGCCGAGCCCCGCGCAGAAGTCCTTCCCGTTTGTCATGATTCGCAGGAAACCTTGCAGCGGTCCTCTTGTCAATATTCCTCCAGCCTTGAACAAGTCGCGTGGCAGCACATACACATTGAAGTCGGTGGGTATAAACAACTCCTCTTCACCGCTCACCTCCGTATTTATCAGATACGGCTTCAGCTGGGGAAAATCCCCCGACCGCGAACACGCGAGGAACGTGTCGTAATTCTGCTGTGCCAGATTTCCCTTCGAGAGGGTCGACACCAGAAACACCACATCCGTCTGCTCTGCGAGTATGCGGTTCATGAAATCGGCCATCATGCGGGTCTTCCCGCTGCCCGTGGGGGCGCGGAATGTCAATTCTGTCTTCGTGCCGTGGGCTTTTTCATACAGCTCTGCCACGGCTCTGTCTTGCAGGTCTCGGACTTCTTGCAACATCGCTCTTAAAACTTATGTTCCACATCCATCTGTGTGTGCTCGAAATTGCTGCACACCCAGTCTATTTTCTCCTTCGTGGTGGCAAACTTCACTTTGCCATACAGGGTTTCGTCTATCACATCAAACGGAGTCTGCCCCAATATGGCATTAGCGTTATTCACCTCTGCTATTTCATACACCTCCAGCTTGCCCCCGTATGGCTCATTCTCCTCCGCCCATTTGAAATTCTTGTTGCCGTCATAGCATTCACCTGTCATGATGCGTTTCAGCCGCTTTGCCGTCACATCGTATGCTATCCCGTTGGGCGCGGTGTCAGTCTTCTCATTCAGTTGACAAAGGATAAACGTTCTCCGTCCCTCATCCGCCCTATTCAACTCCAACACAGCATGTCCTGTCGTTCCAGAACCTGCAAAAAAATCAAGGACTATAGAATCTTCACTTGTAACAAAATCTATGATTCGAGCCAACACTTTAGGTGGCTTTGGATTGGAAAACATATCTTTTTTATTAAAAATCTTTTCCAACATTTGAGTAGTTGCCCTATTGTCTTCGTATATTAAAGTACGCAAGGAGTCTTTAGCTGTTTCAATCCTCTTTTTTACGTGAGGCTGTGTATTATGATCATTTCCCCAGAGGATTAACCCTTTCCTTTCATATTCCCAAAATGTATCTTCTGGCCACCTCCATCCATTCGCAGGCTTTGGACAAGCCATACCAGTATTTGGATGCACTATATCATAATCATAACCGCCAGGATGTGGGTTGGAAGAGTTTCCAGAGCTGCTGTACACTCCCATATCATCAATATTATTATAGTGTGCAACACCTGAAAGTGAATCTTTATTATTTTTTATCCATTTTCTGAGTTCTTTTTGCTCTTCCTCTATCGACAATCCTTCTTTTTTAATCTGGTTATACTTTTCAATTATCAACTCTGCCCCTCGGCTCATTCTTTCCCATTTTGATTGACAACTCATATTTTTGCAGTAACACATCATATATTCATGCTCTATTGATATTTGAGATGGATTATTATCTGTCGCCGTCTTCACTATCAATTGTCCTACAAAATTATTTTCCCTAAACACCTCATCAAACAAACACTTCACGTATGCTTGGTTTTTATCGTCTATGCTACAGAATATCACTCCATCCTCCGAAAGCAGCTGTTTGGCAAGCTGTAAGCGAAAATACAACATCGACAACAGGTTGTCGCGGCTGATGGCATTGTGGTAGTTTGTCTTGGCAAACTCTCCCATATTGTCTTTGCCATACGGGGGGTCGATATATATCACGTCAATCTTACCACGGTATTGAATCAAAAGGTTCTGCAAGGCATCGTAATTGTCGCCAATTATTAGCTTATGCACAGGCTCTCCCTCGGCGGCTTGGCCAAAGCTTAAGGCTTCGTTCTTCTTGAAGTATTTAATGGTGTCCGTCTTTCTCGGCTCCTCTAACCGTTTGTCGAAATGGAATCCTGTCTTTTTGTAGGTTGTCCCCAATGCGGCTATGGCCAGTGCCTCATCGTCATCATCTGCATTGGTAATCAATTTTTCAAGCAACGCCGCGTTACTCGGCTCCAAGATTTTGTCCTCCACCCGCTGCCGCAGTTCTGCCAGCAGGCTCTGTTTGGTATCACTAAGGGTATTCATCGTTTATATGTTTAAGATTATCCTTAGCGTCCGCCTTTCAACAAGTCCACATAAAAAATCCGTGAGGCTTGTTGTCGTGTACGGAGGTTCTCGACTACCTACTATCACTAACAAGAAAGCCCACGGATACCCGTAGGCGTTCTGCCTTCTTTAGTGATAGTAAAGAAATTGTCGAGATTTCCGTACACCTTGAAAAGCAAAAACGCGCTTATTTATCTATATGTCTTTAATTTATATTTTCTGTTGTGTTCTGTTTTTGTTCTACATTCTGTTGTTTTGTCTGCCGGGGTTTCGTCCAGTTCGACTTTGCAAAGATACGCTTTATTTTCCATTCCGCACAAAAAAAAGCATCCACATCTGCCCATTCTTCCCCCACCCAAACCTATCGGCAACCCCGTGGAAGGTTCGTTTTGGAGGCGGTTACTTTTGTTACGAACGCCGTCGCGGCCACACAATATTTTCCTCCCTGCGGCGTTCTCACATCAAAACGACAACCCATGAAGTTATCCGAAGTCATACAGTTTCTCGACAGTGAGTTCCATCCCGAATATCAGGAGAATTACGACAACTCCGGTTTCCTGCTGGGCGACCCAGAGCGCGAATGCTCGGGCGTGCTGGTGGCTCTGGACCTCACCCCCTCCGTCATCTACGAGGCCATAGCCCGCGGCGCCAATCTCATCGTCACCCACCATCCCTTCATCTTCGGTGGCGTGAAACGCATCACCCCCGCCTCCGCCACCGGCCGCGCCATCATGACCCTGATTAAGAACGACCTGTCCGCCTATGCCGCCCACACCAACCTCGACAACCTCCCCAACGGCATCAACGGCATCCTCTCCTTCCAGCTGGGACTGACCGACTGCCGCATCCTCCGCCCGCTCAGCGCCGCCTCGTCGCCCGACATCGGCGCAGGCATGGTGGGCCAACTCCCCTACCCCTTGCCCACCGCCGCCTTCCTCGAGCAAGTCAAAGCCACCCTGGGCCTCCCACTGCTCCGCGTCAGCGACATCGCCTCCCCCGCCGTCAGCCGTGTGGCCATCTGTGGCGGCTCAGGCAGTTTCCTCATCGACGACGCCATCCGCGCCGGGGCCGACATCTACCTGACCGGCGACCTCAAATACCACGATTTCCAGCGCGCCGAAGGCCGCATCACCCTCGCCGACATCGGCCACTACGAAAGCGAACAGTTCGGCATCGGACTGATTTATTCCGTTATATCAAAAAAATTTAGTAACTTTGCATGTTTTATCAGCGGGCAAGGCAAAAGCTTTGTCAACTATATGTAGCTGTATTTAAGATTATTAATATATAAAATATATTTTCACGCAATGACCAAGAAAGTCACAACACCCGAAGTGGCCGACCAGCCCCAGGCCGGAGCCGCTCAGCAAATGACCGATGTCGACGCCGCAACCGAACGCCGTCTGGTGGCCCTCTACACGCTGCAACTGGTGGACTCCGAGATTGACAAAATCCAGATTATCCGTGGCGAGCTCCCCCAGGCCATCCAAGACCTCGAAGACGAGACCGCCGGTCTGCAGACACGCATCGGCAATTTCAAAGAAAACATAGCCGAACAGAACGCCAACATCGCCAAGCGCAACAGCGAAATCGCCGAGCACGAGGCCATGATCAAAAAGTACGAGAAGCAGCAGGACAACGTGCGCAACAACCGCGAGTTTGAAGCCATCAACAAGGAAATAGAGTTCCAAAACCTCGAAATCCAGCTCTGCGAACGCCGCAACCGCGACTCCAACAACAAAATCAAGGAACTCGAACAGCATATCTCGGCCGCCGAACTGCTCATCAAAAACTGCCAGACCGAACTGGAGTCCAAGAAAGCAGAACTCGACAGCATCATCGAGGAAACCAAGAAAGACGAAGTGCGCTACCGCAATAAATCGGCCGAGCAGGAGAAATACATCGACGAGCACTACCTCGCCGCCTACAAGCGCATCCGCAAACAAGCCCGCAACGGCCTCGCCGTGGTCACCATCGACCGCGACTCCTGCGGTGGCTGCTTCAGCAAAATCCCTCCCCAGCGCCAGAGCGAAATCAAGATGCACAAGAAAGTCATCGTTTGCGAGCACTGCGGCCGCATGCTGGTCGACGACGACATCGCCCTCAAAGCCCAAGAGCAGCTCCAAAGCTGATACCGACAAACGGATGTCAACGTGAACAAGCCGATGTTCCCCATGTCGGACAATCCCGCAATCCCGCACACCCCAACAATCCAACAAACAAAACTCACACTAAAACCCGAAATTCACACATCATGACCCATTATATCAACCCCGACGAAAGACTCACCATCGCCAAGATACGCGAAATCATCGACGGCCACCACACCCTCGCCCTCAGCGACGAGGCCAAGCGCCGCATCCAGAAATGCCGCGACTACCTCAACAAGAAAATGGAAACCCAGAAGGAACCCATCTACGGTGTCACCACCGGTTTCGGCTCCCTCTGCAACATCTCCATCAGCAAGGAACAGCTCAGCCAGCTGCAAAAGAACCTCGTCATGAGCCACGCCTGCGGCGTGGGCGACGAAGTGCCCGCCGAGGTCGTTCGCCTCATGCTCCTGCTCAAAGCCCAGAATTTCTGCTTTGGCTACAGCGGTGCCCAACTCCAAACCGTCCAGCGGCTCATCGACTGCTACAACAACGACGTCCTGCCCGTGGTCTACCAGCAGGGCAGCCTCGGCGCCAGCGGCGACCTCTGCCCCTTAGCCAACCTCATGCTTCCCGCCATCCTCGGCCTCGGCGAAGTCTACTGGAAAGGCCGTCGCTGCGACGTGAAAGAAGTCTACGACTCCCTCGGCTGGCAGCCCATCGAGCTGCAAAGCAAAGAAGGTCTCGCCCTCCTCAACGGCACCCAGTTCATGAGCAGCTATGCCGTATGGAGCGTACTCAAGGCCCAGCGCCTCAGCCGCCAGGCCGACATGCTCCTGGCCCTGAGCCTCGACGCCTTCGACGGCCGCATCGAACCCTTCTTCGAAAGCCTCCACATGGTGCGCCCCCACAAAGGACAGCTCGAAACCGCCGCCGCCGTTCGCCGCTACACCGAAGGCAGCCAGATTATCGCTCGCCACAAAGAGCATGTGCAAGACCCCTACAGCTTCCGCTGCGCCCCACAGGTGCACGGCGCCGCCAAGGACACCATAGCCTATGTGGCCTCCGTGGTCGAAACCGAGATCAACTCCACCACCGACAACCCCATCGTCCTCCCCGACGAGGACATGGTCATCTCCGGCGGCCATTTCCACGGCGAACCCCTTGCCATGGTGCTTGACTTCCTCGCCATCGCCGTTGCCGAACTGGGCAGCATCAGCGAGCGCCGCACCTACCAGCTCATCGACGCCAAACGCGGCCTCCCCAGCTTCCTCGTGGCCAAGCCCGGCCTCAACAGCGGCTTCATGATTCCCCAATACGCCGCCGCCTCCATCGTCAGCCAAAGCAAACAGCTCTGCACCCCCTGCAGCGTCGACAGCATCCCCTCCAGCCAGAATCAGGAAGACCTCGTCAGCATGGGCGGCAACGCTGCCACCAAGTGCTACCGCGTCATGGAAAACACCGAGCGCGTCCTCGCCATCGAACTCTTCGATGCCGCTCAGGCTCTCGACTTCCGCCATCAGGAAGGTCTCAAGAGCAGCCCCTTCATCGAAAACCTCGTGGCCGACTACCGCCGCAGCGTCAACTTCGTCGACATCGACCAAATCATGTACAAACACATCCACGCCAGCGTGCGTTTCCTCCAAGAGATGAAACTTGACTGATAGCTCCGCTGTCAGCCCGATAAGCCGAGACGCTCACCTTTGGGGGGTGAGCGTCTCGCTTTTTACAAAAAGAATAGCCATGACACAATCGGTCATGGCCATTCCACATGAAACTTCTAATAATTAGTGACTATTCTCTGCAATTGACGGCTATTCCACATCCTCGACCAGACGGACCGCAAAGCCCGGGTAGCGGTGCTCATAGCACACCACTGCGGCGCTGGCCAGCTGCTGGAAAGCAAAGCCCCATGCGCCGTTGACGAAATCATCGGTCGAGGTCCAGTAGCGGCCACTCGTGCCCGATCTAAAAGCAGTGCCCTCGCGGTAGCCGGTAACGGGCAGGAATATCGCGCCCGCATTCTGCATCTTGTCCCACATCCTATCCTTGTAGACATTGCTGTCCAAATAATTCATGCCCGGGAAGAAAAGACAGCTGTCGGGCAAAGTCCACATGTCGGGCAGCAGCAGCAGGCCTGTCACATTGTTCACTCGAGCCAGGGCATACTTCTTGTTGGCGTCGGGACGGCCTTTCATGATAAACTTCCACTCGTCCTTGTTCAGAGTGCGCCACTTGCCTCCCAGTTTCGACCCCCAATCCGTGAAAGTGGGGTAATCCTCGTCCTTCACCGAAAGGAGCAGGGGGTTGTCGGCGGTGCCCCAGCCAAAGAGGTCAATAGTACCCTGGTAGTTGGGGTCGGTCAGGGCGCCATTCAGCGACCCGGCGGCCTCTTCCTGCTTGTTGTACATGGCATAGCTCTTGGTGAGGACGGTGTAATAAACATTGCCCTTGGCAAATTTCACCTGCCGGCCTCCGCCGATGGAGAAACCGCCTTCGACCATTGTTTCCTTGCCACAGCTTGCCACGCATGCGGTCATGAGGGCCACCACGGCCAATTTAGAGAGTGCGCTAAATGCTTTTTTTGTCATACGATATACCATTTATACGTTTTCTAAAACCATAATAACCAATGCTGTATGGCAGCGCCTCACAGCATCCGTGCCCGCCTCCGGCGGGCTTCATTACCATTGCAAAGATACATTTTTTTTTCGACTTGGAAGATTTTTTCTACTTTTTTGTCCCAACTATCGCCAACTGTTACCCTGCCTAAAGGCAGGGCAGCCCCTGCCGCGCCCCCATGCCGGACTTCGGCGCGGCCGATGCTCCTCCGCTCCAAGTCCGCTCCAAGTCCGCTATTTGTTTTACATTTAAACACTATTTATACACTATTTCGTCTCTTGTCAAGCAATCAAATGCCCTGCAAATACCGCGGACTTTGCGGAGAAGGGTTGGAAAGGGTGCGTTGCCGGGGCGGAAAGCGGCCGGGCCTCCACATGCTGTGATGCGGCGGCCCGGCGGTATTTCAAGGCATCGGCCTTGCCGATGAGGGTTTACATGGACTGTATGGCATACTGGCCCCAGATGTAGGAGGCCTTGTAGGCGGGGAAGTTCTGGCCGGTGACGTAGATGGGTATTTCGCGGCCGAAGGCGGGTGCGCATTCGGGTTCGGGGGGGATGGCGCCGAAGAAGGTGACGGATTTGAGCTGCTCGTAGCCGTCGAAGGCGTGGCATCCGATGACGGTGATGGAGGCCGGGATGAGGTAGTCGGTGACCATGCGGCAGTTCATGAAGGTGCCTTCGGGGATTTCGGTGAGGCCGTGGGATATGACAAAATGGCGCACGCTGGTGCAGTCCTTAAAGGCATAGGTGCCCATTTCGGTGACTGCGTTGGGCATAACCACGTCGATGAGTGAGGTGCAGCCTTCGAAAGCGCTGGAGCCGATGTAGGTGAGGGTTTTGGGCATGAGGATGACGCGGAGGTCGGAGCAGCGGTAGAAGGCGCGCTCGCCAATGAAGAACATGGTGGTGGGGAGTTCGACGCCTTGAATGCGGATGCAGTTGGCAAAGGCTTCGTCGGCAATGCCGGTCACGACAAAGTTCTGGTCGTTGTATTTGACGGTGCGTGGCACTTTGATGTAGCCGCCGAGGAGTTCGGGGTTTTGCTGGTTGTACCATACGTGCACCTCGCCGTAGTCGATGATTTTGTAGTGCAGTACCTGCCCAGTGGAGCAGACGGATGAGAAGTCGGCCTTTTGGTCGGTTTGGGCGATGGCGGGGCTTGCCAGGATGACAAGCAGGAGGATGTTGATGATTCGTTTCATGGGTTATTGCGTTTTAAATGGGTTTCGGGATGAATGGGGTGATGGGGTGTTAGTGGGCTTCGAGCCAGTTGGCGCCTTCGTCGATGCTCACTTCGATGGGGATGGAGAGTGGCAGGGCGTTGAGCATGGCTTCCTGGACTATGGAGCGGACTTGGGGTTCTTCGGGTTTGTAGCAGTCGAACACCAGTTCGTCGTGGACTTGGAGGATCATGCGCGAGCGCAGTCCGAGTTGCTTGAACTGGCGGTGGATGCGTATCATGGCGATTTTGATCATGTCGGCGGAGGTGCCTTGGATGGGCATGTTGACGGCGTTGCGCTCGGCGAAGGTGCGCGCGGAGGCGTTGCGGGAGTTGATGTCGGCGAGGTAGCGGCGGCGGCCGAGGAGGGTTTGGGCGTAGCCGTGCTCATGGGCGAAGGCTATGTTGGAGTCGATGTAGTGTTTGATGTCGGGGTATTGGGCAAAGTATTCGTCGATGAGGGCGGCGGCTTCTTTGCGGGGGATGCCGAGTTGCTCGCTGAGGCCGAAGGAGCTGATGCCGTAGATGATGCCGAAGTTGACGGATTTGGCGTTGCGGCGCAGGTCTTTCGAGACTTGGTCGATGGGGAGTCCGTAGATTTTGGCGGCGGTGGCGGCGTGGATGTCGTAGTGGTTGGTGAAGGCTTCGATCATGTGGCGGTCGTTGGCGAGGGAGGCGATGATGCGGAGTTCGATTTGGGAGTAGTCGGCGGCGAGGAGTGTGTAGTCGTCGTTGCGGGCCACGAAGGCTTTGCGTATCTCGCGTCCGCGCTCGGTGCGGATGGGGATGTTCTGGAGGTTGGGGTTGGAGGAGGAGAGGCGGCCGGTGGCGGTGACGGTCTGGTTGTAGACGGTGTGGAGGCGGCCGGTGGCGGGGTTGATGAGTTTGGGGAAGGAGTCGAGGTAGGTGCCGATGAGTTTGTTGAGCGAGCGGAACTCGAGTATGAGGGGGATGATGGGGTGTTTGTCTTGCAGTTTGACGAGGACGTCCTCGGCGGTGGAGTATTGCTTGGTGGCGGTGCGCGGGGGCTTGTCGGTCACTTTGAGCCGTTCGTAGAGCACTTCGCCCAGCTGTTTGGGTGAGGAGATGTTGAATGTTCCACCGGCGAGGGCGAAGATTTGCTGTTCGATGGTGTCGCGTTCGCGGGTGAGACGCTGGGAGTAGTCTTTGAGGGCGTCGACATCGATGCGGACGCCTTCTTCTTCCATGCTGATGAGGACGTCGACGAGTGGAAGCTCTACGTCGGTGTAGAGCTTGCGCATGCCGGTGTCGGCCAGCTGGGCCGCCAGGAGGGGATAGATTTGCCAGAGGATGGCGGCGGACTCGCGGTCGTCGGCGGGTTCGCTGCCGAGGGTGCCGAGGGCTATGTTCTGGAGGCTGTGGCGCGCCTCGGGGTCGAGGAGGTAGTGGACCAGCTGCACGTCGAAGACATCGCCCTGGATGTCGATGTCGAGCTCGCGGAGCATGTATTTGAGGGCTTTGAGGTCGTAGCAGAGTTTGAGTGTGTCGGGCCGTTGCAGGAGTGTGCGGAGGCGTGTGGTGTCGATGTTGCCCACGAGTGAGGTGTAGACATCGTCGGCGTTGAAGGCCAGTATGATGTTGGCGCCTGAGACGAAGATGGCCACGTCGCCGTTGTCGGGGAGTTGGTCGAGGGTGTGGATGTCGAGGGCGCGGGTTTGGTCGACGGTGGGAGTGTCGAAGAGAGTGGGCTGGTCGAAGAGGGTGGGTTGCGCGGCAGGAGCGGCAGCGGGTGAGGCGGCGGGCTGCTGAGGCGGGAGTATGACTTTTTTGGCTTGTGCGAAACGCTGGGCCTCGGAGGGGTCGGTGATGGAGAGGTCGGTGAAGATGCGCTTGGAGAGGGCGCGGAATTCGAGTTCGGAGAAGAGCTGCTGGAGGGCGGCGTAGTCGGGCTTGCGCATCTGGAGGTCGTCCTCGCTGAGGGTGAGGGGGGCGTCGAGCACGATGGTGGCCAGTTGTTTGCTGAAGAGTGCCTGGTCGGAGTATTGCTGCACGAGGCCTCGAATTTTGTCGTTCTTGATTTCGTCGGCGTGGGTGACCATGTTTTCGATGGAGCCGAACTGGGCGATGAGTTTCTTGGCGGTCTTCTCTCCCACCCCGGGTATGCCGGGAATGTTGTCGGAGGCGTCGCCCCAAAGGCCGAGGAGGTCGATGACTTGGGTGCACTGGTCGACGCCGAATTTGTCTTTCACCTCGTCGACTCCCATGAGCTGGTCGGGTTTGCCCATGCGGCCAAAACGGTAGATGGAGACGTGGGGCGTGACGAGCTGGCCGAAGTCTTTGTCGGGGGTGACCATGACTACTTGGTCGAAACCTTGGGTTTCGGCCCAGTGAGAGGCGGTGCCGATGACATCGTCGGCTTCGTAGCCTTCGCAGGTGAGGATGGGGATGTTGAAGGCGGCGATGATGCTGCGGATATAGGGCAGGCCCACTTGTATGGCTTCGGGCATGGCCTCGCGGTTGGCTTTGTATTCGGCGTACATCTCGTGACGGAAGGTGGGTTTCTGCAAGTCGAAAGCCACGGCCGCATGAGTGGGCTGGAGTTTCTTGACCAGGTCGTAGAGTGTGGTGGTGAACCCCAGCACCGCCGAGGTGTTCAGTCCCTTGGAGTTGGTGCGGTTGGAGCCACTGAGGGCGTAGTAGGCGCGATATACCATCGCCATGCCGTCGAAAAGAACAAGCTTTTTCATCAAGGCAGGGGATCGGCAGTTAGTTCGTCATACTCTTTGCGGTTGCGGAGTATTTGGCAGGCGAGGTAGACGGCGCTGCGGAATGACTGCTCGCTGGCTTTGTCTTTGCCCGCAATGTCGAAGGCGGTGCCGTGGGCAGGCGAGGTGCGGACGTAGGGCAGTCCGGCTGTGAAGTTTACGCCCTCGGTGAAGGACATGAGTTTGAAGGGGATGAGACCTTGGTCGTGGTAGAGAGCCAGCACACCGTCGAATTTGTTGAATTCGCTGCTGCCGAAGAAACCGTCGGAGGGATAGGGGCCATAGGCCAGCACGCCTTTGCTCTGGACTTCGTCGATGACGGGCTTGACCACGGTCTGGTCCTGGGTGCCGATGACGCCGTTGTCGCCGGCGTGGGGGTCGATGGCCAGGACGGCGATTTTGGGCATGGGGACACCAAAGTCACGCTTGAGGGATTCGTTCATGAGCATGATTTTGTCGTACAGGAGGTTGTGGGTGATGGCCGAGGGGACATCCTTGAGGGCAAGATGGTTGGTGACGATGCCGATGCGAATGCGGTCGCACACCATGATCATAAGGCTGCTACAGCCGAACTGGTGTGAGAGGTACTCGGTGTGGCCGGGGAAGTCGAAATCGGCCGACTGGATGTTCTTTTTGCTGATGGGGGCGGTGACCAGCACGTCGACGTCGCCCTTTTTGAGGTCTTCGCACGCACGGGCCAGCGAGAGGCGCGACTGTTCGCCTGCCACTTCGGTCAGTTTGCCCACTTCGATCTTGACTTCGTCGCTGGTGAGGTTGACCACGTTGAAGCGGCGGTCGACGGCTTCGGAGGCATAGTGTATGCCATTGAAGGTGAGGTCCTGATGGAGTGCCAGGAGTTTCTTGTGGTAGGAGGCCACTTTGGTGGAGCCATAGAGGATGGGGGTGCATATATCGTACATGCGACTGTCGCTGAAGGTTTTGAGTATTACCTCATAGCCGACGCCGTTGACATCGCCCTGGGTGATGGCCAGGCGTATGCGGGGGTTGTTTTTTTTCTCTTCCATTGGTGTGTTGTTTGTGCGGAGGGTGTCCGCTGATGAATGATTAATAATATGTTATCAGTGCTGCGGAGGACCGCAGAGGGGTTGTCGGATCAGGATTGGTGGAGGATATCGTAGGTTTGGATGAAGGCATAGAGCAGACGGATGCCGAAGCCGGAGGCTCCGTGGGCATAGTAGTGCTGCTTTTTGCTGAAGAAGGCCACCCCGGCAATGTCGAGATGGATGTAGGGTGTTTTGCGGGCAAAATGGGCGAGGAATTTGCCGGCGGTGATGCTTCCGGCCTGTGCGATGCCGCAGTTTTTGAGGTCGGCGACCTCGGATTTGAGGAGTTCGTCGTATTCGGGCCAGAAGGGGAAAGCTACGAGACGCTCGTAGACTTTGTTGCCCATAATGCTGAGGAGGTTGAACGCGTTGTCGGCATTTTGCTGCATGGCCACAATGCCATAGGTGCCGATGGCACGGACGGCAGCGCCGGTGAGGGTGGCGGCATCGATGATGAGTTCGGGATCGTATTTGCTGACGGCATAGGCAATGGCGTCGGCGAGGATGATGCGGCCTTCGGCGTCGGTGTTGACCACCTCGACGGTGGTGCCATCGTACATGCGCAGCACGTCGTCAGCAGCATAGGCGTTGAAGCCCGGACGGTTGTCGGTAAGAGGCAGAAGGGCCACAAGATGGACGGGCAGACGGTTGGCGGCGGCGGCAAAGACCACGGAGGCCATGGTGGCGGCACCGGCCATGTCGGACTTCATTTCGCGCATGTAGTCGTCCGGCTTGATGTTGAGGCCGCCGGTGTCGTACATCACGCCTTTGCCCACAAGGGCCAGGGGCTTCTGGTTGAGGGCGTCGGCGGGTTTGTATTCGAGCACTACGAAGCGGGGCTCGTCGACACTGCCTTTGTTCACGGCTATGAGGCCACCCATGCGCAGCCACTCGATCTGCTTTTTGTCGAAAACGGTGCAGGACACACCTGCCTCGGCGGCGTGGTTTTGCAAAAGGGAGGCAAATCGCTCGGCGTTGAGGTCGGCCACAGGCGTGTTGACCCATTCGCGGCACTGGTGGATGCATTCCCACAACCGCACGTTGCGCTGCAACTCGTCGTTGCTGAGGAAGGTGTGGTCGATGGTGAGGGTTTGGATGTGGGAGGGCTTTTCGGTCTTGTAGCGGTCGAAGGAGTAGTCGGCAAGGAACAGGCCTTCGGCAAAGGCCACAATCTCTTCGGTGATGACGCCTTCGCCGGTGAGGGTGACGGCAGTTTGCTTGGCATCGCGCAACAGGGTGGCCACTTTGTCGGCACTGCGGCGCAGGCGTTCCTGGGCCTCGTCGGCAGGACGCTCGCCATCGAAATTGACGACGAAGAGTTTATAGGGCAAACGGTCGAAGACTACAAGCGAATCAGCATCCTTTTCACGGCATTCTTTCAGATACTCCAGCTCGCGTTTGCTGAGGGGGAGGTTGCGGTCGGCCACTTCGGTGCCGTAAACGAAAATCAGATTGCCCGCGTAATCTTTGGGGTTTATTTGTTTTATTTCAAACTGCATGGTTTATACGTGTTTTATTAGAATGATTACTTTTTTTGCTTGTTTCAATTGCTCGAGGGTCTGGTAGAAACGGTCGCGCGAGGGGACATCCATCCAGGCGGTGGGTTCGTCGAATATCAGCACCGGCGCGTCGCTGTAGAGTTGCCGAGCCAGGGCGATGCGCTGCCATTGGCCCATGCTCAGCTCCTCGCCGCCGTCGAACATACGGCCCAGGGGCGTTTGATAGCCTTTGGGCAGTCGCTCGATATACTTGTCCACACCGGCCATGCGGGCCACTGTTTTCACACGCTCGCTGTCGTAGTGGGATATGTCGCCGAAAGCGATGTTCTCCTCGGCTGTGCAATAGAAACGAACATAGTCCTGAAATATTGCCCCGATGCCCCGTCGCAGCTCTTTGAGGTCGTATTGGCGCACGTCGACTCCGTCGATCAGCACGGCTCCCTTGTCGGTGTCATAGAGGCGGAGAAGCAGTTTGAGCAAGGTGGTTTTGCCGAAGCCGTTCTCGCCCTCAATCTGTGTCACCTCGCCGGCACGGGCGGTGAGACTGAAATGGCTCAACACGTCGCGCTCCATCTTGGGATAGCGGAACGAGATGTCGCGGAATTCGACGGTGCTGACCTGCTTGGGGAAAGGCTTGGGGTCGGGGGCATTGACAATGGAGGGCTGGAGGTCGAGAAATTCAAACAGGTTGCCAATAAAAAGGCGGTTGTCGTACAAGCCCGTGATGCTGTTCACCAAGCTGGAAAGGGACGACTGCCCGCGACGGAAGGCCTCGAAGAGTACCACGAAGGAACCTGTGGTGATGGCGCCTTGTGTGGCGCTGACGATAAGGAAGGTGGTGACAAGGAACAGAGCAGCCGTTTCGACCACGGCACAAACCGAGTCGTAGACACCCAGCCGCTGCGAAATGCGGATGAGGTCTTTCACCAGCACGCTGCGGATTTTCACAAACCGCTCTCTGAAATAGGGAGCCAGACCAAAGGTGCGCATCTCTTTGGCATAGTCGCGACCGCCCAGAAGAGCTGTATAATAATTGGTGCGGCGATAGTTCTGAGTGTTGCCCCTGCGGAAGGCATAGATCTGCCGTGCTTTGATGATCCTGACGATGAACGACGGCACCACAGCCGCCACCATCACCACAATAATCCACCACGAAACGGCAGTCAACATCACCACGATACCCGCAATAGAAATCAGCGACCCAAGCATCCCCATAAACCCGTTGAGGATTTGGATGGGGCGGTAGGAGGCCTCCTGCTGGGCGCGGTGGTAGGTGTCGTGATAGTCGGGATTGTCGAAATAGGCCATGTCCAACTTGGCTGATTGGCCTTGCATGCGCTCGCTGATATAGTCCACCAGCCGCTGCGACATAATGTCGTTGTTGACACTGTTCAACACTGCCACAATCCTGTTGAGCAGAAAGATGATGCAGAAGATTGCCAAGGACCTGTAGGTAGTCATCTCGATGCCCATGAACACAGAGGGCTGGCCGGTGTTGACGGAGTCGACCAAAAACTTGAGGATGTATAAGTTGATAAGTGGCAACACATTTGTGATAACCACATACACAATGCGCAACCAGAAGGCCCTGCTGTCGCAAAGCCGTATCATGTTCAGTGCTTTGAATATCTGTTTCATTCTTCTCGTAATTACTTTTTGCCGAGGCCGTCAGTTTCGTAGAACACAATAATATGAACCACCTTGCGACCCAGTTGCTCATTGATTTTCTCCATCAGCGAGTCGCGTCGGTACCACAGCTCATGTCGCAATGCAGCCGAAGCCACCGACAATGCCAGCGTGCCGTTTTTGAAACGGATTTTCCAGGTCAGCTTGGTGATAAGGTCGCCCACCACCCGCTCATACACGGTTTTCACCTCTATCTCGGTCACCGTCTCCTCCATGTCGAGGCTGCGGTAGGCTCGCTTCAGCAGGTCCTGCAAGGTATGTTCGTTACTATACATAATCACACTCGGGCGTCCTGTTGTTTGAGTTCACCATCCTCCACGGTGAAAATCAGATGTTCCACCTGGGGTATTGCGTCGAATATTCCTTCTACCCTGCCGGGCTGGGTGTCGGTCAGGAACACCTGTCCGAAACGGTCGCTCCCCACCAATTCCACCAACTGCGTCACCCGCACCATGTCCAACTTGTCGAAGACGTCATCCAGCAGCAATATCGGTTTTACTCCGCCACGGCGGAAAATATACTCGAACTGGGCCAGTTTCAGAGCCAGCACAAAGGTCTTTTGCTGTCCCTGCGAACCGAAACGGCGCACAGCCATATCGCCCACCGTCAGTTCCACATCGTCCTTGTGGGGTCCGACGGTGGTGAAGAGGGCCTGCCTGTCGCGTTTGCGTGCGGCTGCCAGCTGCTGTGCCAACGGGGTCTCCCCATCAGCCATGTATCTTATCACGCCCTTCTCCTTCCCATCGGTTATCCAACCATAGTAGTCGTCAAACAAAGGCACAAAATCCGTGAAAAACTGTTGGCGGCTACTTCTCAGCACGGTGCCATGTCGCACCAGCTGCTCGTCCCACACCCCAATCTGGCTTTCGTCCCAGTTTCCTGCCTCCCAGAACAGTTTCAGCAGCTTGTTTCGCTGCTCCAGCGCACGGCTATATTGCAGCAGGTGGTCCAGGTATACCCTGTCGGTCTGGGCCAACACTCCGTCCACAAACTTCCTCCGCGCATCACTGCCCTCCATTATGATACCCTGATCCTGTGGCGACACCATGACCAGTGGCAGACGGCCTATATGCTCGCCAAGGGTTTTGCACACCTTGCCGTTCCATTTCATCTGCTTGGGCTGGCCTTTGCGGCACACACATGCCGCCGTGGCTTCTTCGGCGCCGTGTGCGGGATCGCCCGCCGAGGCATAACGGCCATGTATGGCAAAATAGTCCTCGCCGCGCCTGATGTTGGGCACATCGCCGCTGCCTCTGCAACTTTTGCAAAACGAAAGGTAATACATGGCATCCAGCAAATTGGTCTTCCCCACCCCATTGTTGCCAACCAGACAATTCACATTGGGGCAGAAATCGGCGTCGAGCTCACCATACGACTTGAAATTGCTCAGTTTCAGATTGGTCAAATGCATGTCAGTAGTCCCTTTCTTTTGCTGCTGTTCATTCCGTTGCGTTAGTTTTCGACAACTCCTCGGCCACGGCCTCCATCAGCCAGCGCGGCGTGCTGGTGGCACCGGTAATGCCCACCTGCTCCGCCCCGTCGGCGGAGAGGGTAGCGGCCAGCCCTGCCACCTCTTCGGGTCCATAGACCAGATAGGTGTGCGGCTGCACCCGGCGGCAATATTCATATAAATAATGACCGTTGGAGCTTCCTTGCCCGCTCACAAACAACACGGCATCCACACCCCGCGCAAACTCCTCAAGTTTGGTGGCCCGGTTGGCCACACGACTACAAATAGTGTTGTAGGCCACAAAGAAATCGGTATCACCAGCGGCGGAGGGTCCGCGATGTGTGGCAATACGGCGTTGCACATTCTCTATCAGGCGGGAGTATTCTTCACGGCTTTTGGTGGTCTGCGAATAGAGACGGATGGGGCGATCGAAATCAATCTCCTCCAAGTCCTCGGCACTGCTCACCACCACGGCTTTGCCTTCCGTCTGTCCGCACAGTCCCACCACCTCGGCATGGCCGGGCTTGCCGAAAATCACCACCTGTCCATTCCTGAGCCGCATCTCCTCATACCCCCTCTTAATGCGCTGCTGCAAAGCCAGCACTATGGGGCAAGTGGCATCCACCAGCTCCACCCCCTCGCGCTGTGCCTCGTCATAGGTCGAAGGCGGCTCGCCATGGGCGCGGATTAGCACACGGGGGTTCTTTGCGTCCCTCACGTCGGCCAGTGTCTCAATCACCTCCAAACCCTTGTCGCGCAGTCGTGCCACCTCGGCGTTGTTGTGCACTATGTCGCCCAAGCAGTACAACCTGCCGGAGTGCTTCAACTCTTCCTCGGCGGTGCCGATGGCTCTGACCACTCCGAAACAGAATCCCGCATTATCGTCTATCACTATCTGCATCAGCAATCTCTTAATACCATTGTTCCTAAATATCTTCGAGCCTTCAGCCGCCATCAACTCAGGCACTGATTCTCGGCATACGAAGCCTCCAACACCTCGTCGTACTCCTCTGGAGTGAGGTCGTTGAAGAAATAGTATACCGGGTTCACCTTTTGTCCGTTTTGGATCACCTCGTAATGCAAGTGGTAGCCCTGGGCCAGACCTGTACGACCCACCGAGCCCACCACTGTGCCTCGGTTCACCTTCTGCCCCACCTTTACGTTCACATTCTGAAGGTGAGCATAGAGTGTCTTGAACCCGTAGCCGTGGTCCACCACCACACACACGCCGTATCCTCCCAGGCCCTCGCCACGTCCTGCCGTGACCACTCGCCCATCGGCCGTGGCATGGACAGGGGTGCCGGGCTGCGCCGAGAGGTCTACGCCGGTGTGCATACGCCGGTAGTGCAGGATGGGGTGATAACGCATGCCGTAGCCACTCACCATGCGGCAGTTCAGCTTCGATATCGGCATGATGGCCGGCATGTGGGCCATGCGCTCGCGCTTGGTGCCAGCCATGCGGTATATCTCGTCCAGCGACAACGACTGCGAATACAGTCGCTGCTCCAGTTCCTCCACACGCTGCATGGTGCTTTCAATCAGCTTGCCCGATGCTTTGCCCTCCCAACGGCTGTAGTCGGCCGGGGCCACATGCCTGCGCTCCTCCGCCACTGGCTTGGCGCCGAAGATGGTGCGGTACACCGCGCTGTCGCGCTCCTCGATGTCGGACAGCACCCGCTCGGCCCGCTCCATGTCGCGGTTCATCACCTCGAGGGCGTTGCGGTACTCACGCACATCGGCTCGCAACAAACGCTCCTGCGGCGACCCTATCAGGCTGCTCAGTGCAAAGGCCACGCCGATTCCTGCCACCACTCCGGGCAACACCGTCGTCACGGCTCGCCGCAGTCGGTCGCGCCACGTGGCCTCCACACGCTCATACGAGAGCGTGTGGGGATTAAAACGATACACAAACCGTTTCCGCTTCACCTGTTGCCTGTCCTTCGATTCGAGTTTGGGGGTTCAACAATTTCAATCCTTCTTTTCGTCGGCCGGACCCAGGTCTTGCTGGTATCGGTTCAGCTCCTTCACAAAACCCTTCAAAGCCCTGAAGTCGCGCACATAATAGCGCAACGAGAGCTCGGGGATATACAACTCTCCCACCACACGCTCGCGAAGCTTGTGCTCCTCCTCAATCTCGTTCAAGGCCTTGGTGTCCTTATTCACCAGCAGGCCGTCGCCGAACTGCTCATAGTTGCGGCGATGGACATGGGTTGAGATATCCTCCGTGTTCTCGCGGTCGTAATAGCTGTCTATCACCATGTTCGACACCATGTCGTATGGCACCTCCCTGAACAGGAATGTCAGCCCACGGAGGTCGTGGGTGCTGAAGTCGACAGCATCCTTCGACTTCAAGATGAAATCCGGATAGATGAAATAGCGGTAGCCCTCGGCATCGCGCAACATGGGAGTCATCAGGGGGGCCTGGATATAATTGAAAATACCCAGGTCGAAATACACCTGCACAAACGACGACTCCAAGCCGCTGTAGTTGGACCTCACGCTCCAAATACGATGGCTTGCCGCTACTTGCGAAAAGGCCACCACCACACCACCGAAAAGCTGATAGCGCTGCTCGCCGCACAAGTCGGGCACATGCAGCTGGATGTCGCGCACGTCGTGCCCCAGGCGGGCAATCTTCGACTTGTAACTGGACATGATATGGGTCTGGTACGACGACAGTTTATGTCTGCGGTGCGACAACTCTTTGATGGCCTCAATGATGCGTTCGGCCTCCTCGGCCTCCTTGGCCATGGGCAGCACGTTGGCGTACGATTCCAGGATCATTTCGCGCCAGCGGTCGTTTCTCGACGCGTTCTGCGCTTCCTCGACACGCTTTACCTCGCGGTCGAAATCAAACTCCTGGCCTCTCACCATCGCCCAGTAGTCGGGTATCAGTTTGGCACGCTCGTGCTGGCAAAAAGCCTTGTACGTGCGGCTGGAACTGTTGCGGACAAAGAAACCCGTGCCGGGTCCGCCGCTCTCCACATACTGGCCCGACTTATACGACGATTCGTACTTGCCCCTGATGCCGAACAGGGTCGGGGTGTAGTGGTTCGACACCCACAACGTCAACCCCCTGGCCACTTTCTTTCTGCTTTTCGGTAGAAATTTCATAATAGTTTATTATTGATAGGAATGATAAAATAATCGACTCTCTAACCGTGTATTGCGCAGCCGTATGCGGCCTCGATGGCTTCCATCACCGCCTCACTCATGGTGGGGTGCGGATGCACTGCTCCCGCAACCTGCTTGGCCGTCAGCCCATTTTCGCGCGCAGCCACGATGCCGGCAATCATCTCCGTCACATTGTCGCCACACATGTGGCAACCCAGTATCTGGTCAGTCTGCTTGTCTATCACCATCTTGATAAACCCATCGGTGTTGCCGGCGGCGGTAGCCTTGCCGCTGGCTTTGAAGAAGAACTTGCCCACAAGCACCTCTTTCCCTGCCTCGACGGCTTTCTTCTCGGTCAGTCCCACGCTGGCCACCTCGGGCGTTGTGTAGGTGCAGCCGGGTATGTTGGCATAGTTCACCGTCTTGGCCTCGTGGCCTGCCAGATGCTCCACGCAGCAAATGGCCTCGGCGCTGGCCACATGGGCCAAAGCCGGTCCGTGCACCACATCGCCTATGGCGTAATAGCCCGGCACATTGGTCTCATACCAGTCGTTCACCACAATCTTGCCGCGCTCGACAGTGATGCCGGTCTCTTCCAGGCCCAAGTTCTCGAGGTTGGTCACCACGCCCACGGCGCTCAGCACCACGTCGCAGTCCACCACCGTCTCGGTGTTGCGTTTCAAATCCTTGATAGTCACATGGCACACATCACCCTCCACATCCACTTTCTCCACGCTGGCGCTGGCCATCACCTTCATGCCCATCTTGCGGAAACTGCGGCTCATCTGCGAGGCGGTGTCCTCGTCTTCATTTGGCAGAATCTGAGGCATGAACTCCACCAGCGTCACCTGCACACCAATGCTCTGGTAGAAAAAGGCGAACTCGCTTCCGATGGCGCCACTGCCGCACACCACCATGCTCTTGGGTTTGAAGGGCAGTGTCATGGCCTCGCGGTAGCCGATGATGTGCTTGCCGTCCTGCGGCATACTGGGCATAACGCGGCTGCGGGCGCCAGTGGCCACTATAATGTGCTTGGCCTCATACTCGGCCACTGCTCCGTCGGCGGCTGTCACCTCCACCTTGTGGTCCGGTTTCACGCGGCCGGTGCCCATAATCACCTCCACGCCGTTCTTCTTCAACAGGAACTGGACACCTTTGCTCATCGTCTCGGCTACTCCGCGCGAACGCTGTACCATGGCGGCCATATCGGCCTCCGCCGGCTGGGCGCTGACGCCATAATTCTGAGCATGGTTGATATAGTTGTACACTTGGGCGCTCTTCAGCAAAGCTTTGGTGGGAATACAGCCCCAGTTCAGGCAGATGCCACCCAGGTTTTCACGTTCCACAACAGCAGTCTTCATCCCCAGCTGGGCAGCTTTCACAGCGGCCACATATCCTCCAGGACCACTGCCTATAACAATAACGTCGTAGTTCATATCTTTCAATATTTGTGTATAATATATATATTTATTTCAGAAATCTCCAAAAAATATGATTTGCAAAGATACAATTTTTTTTGATTCTAATGCCCTTTTCCATAAAAAAACACTTGGCTTTAACTCCGCGGCCCCAGCCGTCGGCCTTGCGGCGTTGAAGCTTTGCTCTTGGCTGGAATGTTATCCACATGTTCCGCAACTCTTCACCACTATTTCTACTCTCAGCAAGAAATAAAATAGTGTATAAACAGAAACAAACAAGTGTATAAATGTTGGATAAATAGATAAACCATAAGTGGCGGACACGCCGTTTTGGGCAGATTATTATATTACATGATAGGTTTATATAAACATATTTAATCGTTTATGAATTAGTTTATTCAATAAATTGAAATGATATTGTTGCAGGGGATAGTTTTACCTCTTTTTACGTGAGTGATATTTCCGACATTGTTTTAAAGGATATGACAATTGAGGTAAGGCAGGAATAATTGGGGCGGGAATATTTTTTTTCGCCATACCAAATATTATTTGTATCTTTGCATTTTGCAATAAAGATAGGCGCACCCGCGCAACCGTTTGCATGTTATCGATGTCGAAACGACTGTTCATATTGTTGTTGATGTGTTCCTGGCTTGGGGTGGAGGCTCAGAGTGTGCGCCTCACGCCCTACGACAGCCCGTCGGCGTTGTATGCCAACTTGGACCACCTGTATAACTACAACCGCTATGAGAAGTCGCGCATCGAGTTGGGGTTTACGTGGGTGAACCCCAGCGAGACCGCCCGCCAAAGTCCGTCGTCACCCCTGCGGTGGAGGCTGAACGGCTATGCCGCCTACGGATTTGGCGACAAGGCCTTGAAATACGGCGGCGGCGCCAAGTTGCGGCTGCCCGGCCGCGGCGGCGTGGAGCTGGAGCTGAAGGCCTATAACGACTACACCCGAGCCGCCTCGCGCTCGATGGAGGGCTACCGCATGCTGGCCCCGGATCACAACCCGGGCTTCCTCTCCTCGCGCTTTGTGGGGACGAAAGGCGGCATGCTGGGCTTCTCGATGAATGTGACGAGCCGATGGTCTTTGATGGCCAGTGCAAAGCTGAACTGGGAAGACTACCGTTTCGACGGGGCTGGGGCACAGCTCTATCCCTGCCTCGAACCCGACTTGGCACAACCCACGTTGTTGCATACGGCTTTCACGGCCCGCGCTGCCTGGGACGGAGGTCTGACCCTGAGCGCCACGGCCGGCCGCATGGTGCGGGTGGACGACCCTGGCACAGACCGGACTTATCTGCGCGCCTTGGCACAATATAGCGCCTATCCCGGCGACATGGGGCTGCACCTGTTTGCGCAGGCGGGTTTCTGCACCGACGGCACGCCCTACAGCCAGATGTTCGACCTGTCGGGCACGGCGCGGTCGGTGTATTTTTTCCGCAACACGTTCCTCACCGTGGCCCCATACCGCTTCACGGCCAATATGTTCGCCCACCTGTGTCTGAACTATACCGCTCCCCTGCCATTGTGGCAGACCTCTTGGTCGCAACCCCATCCATTCCTGCAAATCAACGCCATGTGGGGCTGGCTGCACGGGCAGGACGAGGTCGGTCAGGTGCTGCTGCACGACATTGGGTTGGCCGCAGACGACTGCCTGAACCTGCAAGCCCCCTACCAAGGGCTGGCCGAGATGGCCACGGGATTTGACGGGCTGCTGCGCTGGGGACTGATTGACCTGGGCGCGGGCGTGGCCTATCAACTTTGCCCGACCGGCGCTCCTTATTTGAACGAAAAACCTACAGACAATTTCACCCTGGTGGTGGTGGCCACGTTTGTGCTCGACAAAACGCCAGCCCTCCGCACCACGGCCGTGCAAACCGCCTCGGCAAATGTCTTATCATCGAACAATCAATTGTAGAACAATGAAAAAGATATTCGTATCGTTATCCCTGATTGCCCTGCTGACCCCCGCCGTGTGGGGGCAGAAATACAAGATGACTTTTGTGGTGCCCAAGGCTGGCCCGAAGGACACGATGATGTATATCGGGCAGCACTTCCGCGACGAGTTTGTGATACTGGACAGCACGCGCGCCGCCGAGGGCGACACCTACGTGTTCAGCGGCCGCCGCAAATGGGAGAAAGGCATCTATGCCTTGATTGGGCAGGACCGAAAGAAGGGGTTGATGGATTTCACGATTGACGGGAGCCAGGTCTTCACGTTCAACCTCACCCCAGGGGTGGAGGTGGCCAACCCGCAGAAGGATATTGTCGGCTCGGCAGCCAATCAGGCCATGTATACTTACATCAACCGCATCAATCAGGCCCGCAAACAGGTGCGCGACATCGAACAAAGGAAGAAAAGTCCCGACGCCAAGGTGAAAGCCGAGGCAGAGCATGACATGGAGGTGCTGACCAAGGAGATGGAGGCGTTCGAGAAACCCTTTATCACGGCCAACAACAAGTATCGCTTCTTCCAGCTGGCGGCCATGTTCAACGGGCCAGAGGTGCCAGACGGGGTGGAGGACAAGGCACTGTACTACCGCACCCATTACTGGGACGGGGTGGATTTCGCCGACCACAGTCTGGTCTATACCCCCGACCTCTTCAACAAGATGAACTACTTCTTCTTTAACGTGTTGTACTATGCCGACTACGACACCATAGCCCGCTATGCCGACCGATTGCTGGATGGGCTGGAGAAGGACACGCTAATGATGCGGTATGTGCTCGACTACATCATGCCCCGTTACTACCGCTCCACGAAAAAGATTGGCTGGGATGCGGTGTGGTGCCACCTGGTGAGGCGCTACTACCTGACGGGCAAATGCTCCTGGGCTTCGGCATCAGAGGTTGCCAACAAGCGGCAGAGCGTGGAGTTTCTGGAGCAGTCGTTGATTGGGGCCATGGGCAAAGAGCTGTATATGGCCGACACGAACCAGTCGCCCAATCCTGACGAATGGATTTCGTCCCACCGCTTTCCGCAGAAGTATGTGATATTGTGGTTCTGGGACCCGGACTGCCACCACTGCCAGGAGCAGACGGCCACGCTGAAAGCCCTCTACGACTCGCTGTCGGCCACCGGCAACAAACCTTTCGAGGTTTATGCCGTGGGGTATGAGGCTGATGTGACCAAATGGAAAAAGTATGTGCGCGAGCATCAGCTGCCCTTTGTGAATGTGGGCGGACCAAATGTGAACATCGACTATCAGGTGGCCTACAATGTGCATGGTGCACCCACCATGATTATTCTGGACCAAGACCGCCGCATCATCATGAACAAGGTGCTGGCCACCAAGGAGATTCTGCCTTTCCTGAAACGGCATGAGGAGAGGCTCAATGCAAGGAAATGATTATTGTTTACAAACCTAAAAATATTACACAAAATGAGAAAACACATTGTTGCAGGAAACTGGAAAATGAACAAGACCTTCAGCGAAGCTGACGATTTGCTGAACGATATCATGGAAAAACTGGAGTCGACAACCCTCGACAAGAACACCCAACTGATTGTTTGTCCCCCGTTCCCGTTCTTGGAGATGACCTCCGACGATAGCGACGACTCATACTTCCTGGTGGGCGCGCAGAACGTGAGCGACCAGGAGGTTGGGGCTTACACGGGCGAGGTGTCGGCCGCCATGCTGGAGTCGCTGGAGATTGACTACTGCATTGTGGGTCACAGCGAGCGCAGAGCTTACTATCATGAGACCGACGAGATTGTGGCCCGCAAGGTGGACCAATTGTTGAAGCATAATCTGAAGCCCATTGTGTGCTGTGGCGAGGTGCTGGAAGAGCGCGAGGCCGGCAAGCAGTGCGAGGTGGTGAGAAAACAGATCGAAGAGGGTTTGTTCCATCTGACCGAGGAGCAGTTCTCCAACGTGATTATCGCCTACGAGCCCGTCTGGGCCATCGGAACAGGCAAGACCGCCACTCCCGACCAGGCGCAGGAGATGCACGCCTTTATCCGCAGTCTGATTGCCGGTAAGTACGGCGACGCCGTGGCCGAGGAGACGAGCATCCTCTATGGCGGCAGCTGCAAGCCCTCCAATGCCAAGGAGCTTTTCGCCAACAAGGATGTGGACGGCGGCCTGATCGGCGGTGCCTCGCTTAAAGCGGAAGACTTCATCGATATTGCCACTGCTTTCTAAACACGGTGGCAACGAAAAACAGACATTCTACCCCCGCGGGCGACACCCGCTTTGTGCTTTTTGCGGCGCGAAAGCTGCAAGGGCAGAAAGCGCGTAGCGGCCAAGAAGCCCCCACGGCCGACAGCCGTGGAGGCTTTGCGGCTCCGCTGGTGAACGTGGCCATGTGGAGCATCGCGCTCGGTGTGGCCGTGATGGTGATTTCGGTGTGTGTGCTGAGGGGGTTCCAAGGCGAGATTCGCCGCAAGGCTGTGGGCTTCGGCTCGCACATCGTGGTGAAAAGCTATGCCATGGGAAACACCTACGAGGATGTGCCCGTCGACACCCGCCGTGAGGAAGTGGACCGCATTCGGCACACCGAGGGGGTGCGCCATGTGCAGTTCTATGCCACCAAAGGGGGCATGGTGAAGACCGACGACCAGATAGAGGGAGTGCTGCTCCGGGGTGTGGACCGCGGCTACGACTCGTCCTTCTTTGCCGAATGCATGGTCGAAGGCCGCCTGTTCCATCTGCCCGACAGCGGCACAGGGCGCGAAGTGATTGTCTCCAAACGCCTTGCCGAACGCCTGAAGATAGGCGTGGGCGACAAGCTGCGCACCTATTTCTGGCAGGGCGAGACCTACCGGGCTCGGGCGTTTGAGGTGAGTGGCATCTACAGCACTGACCTTGCCGACTTCGACGCCCATTATGTGGTGGGCGACCTGAGGCAAGTGCAGCAGCTGAACGGCTGGGAGCAGTGGCAGGCCGGAGGCTATGAGGTGCTGGTTGACGACTTCGGCAAGTTGGCCGACGTCGGGCAGCGGCTGAAAGACCAGCTGGGCTACGACCTCACCATAACCACCATTGTCGACCAGAATGCCGCCCTCTTTGCATGGCTCGACTTGCTGGACAGCAACGTGGTGCTCATCATTGCAGTCATGATGATGGTGTGCGTGGTGAGCGTGATCAGCGCCCTGCTTATATTCATCTTCGAGAAGACTTCTACCATCGGTGTGCTGAAAGCCTTGGGAGCCACGGGTTCCACAATAGGCAAAATCTTCGTGCTGAAGGGCGCGGTGATAGCCCTGAAAGGGATAGCCATAGGCGAGGCACTGGCCGTGGGGCTGTGTGCCTTGCAGCAACACACCGGCTGGGTGAGGCTGGACCCCGAGAGCTATGCCATGGCAACGGTGCCAGTGGCACTGACCGGCGGCACAGCCGTAGCTGTGGCCATAGGGACCTTGGCCGTCTGCGTGCTGGCCATGCTGATTCCCGCCGCCTATATAGCCTCGGTCGAACCCGCCAAAACCATCCGTTTCGACTGACAACCCCGCATCCTTCTGCCGCAGACTACGGCATCCCCCACCCGCCTTGACGAAACGGCACCCACTCTCCAGTCATATCTTACAAAAAGAACAGCTCAACATAAACAACGACGAGGACATTCATCATGAACAAAGCAAAATGGCTCATATTGGCAATCACCGTGCTGCTGGCCGTGGTGGCGCTGGTGGAAATAAACCGTGTCTCCATCCAGATGCGCAAGGCCGAAGTGGAGAAGGTGAAACTTTGGGCCAACGCCATCAGCCAGAAAGCCCAGCTGGTGGACTATTCCGAACAGTTCTTTGCCAGCGTGGCCCGCGACGAGCGCCGCAAAATGGAGCTCTACACCAATATCTTGCGTTCATTTGACAATATGGGAGGTGATGCCGACGCCGACTTCAGCCTCGACTATGTGCGCTACATCGTCGACAGCTGCGAGACGGCCATCATCATCACCAATGCCGACTCCATCATCACCGTGCCCAGTGAGTGGGCTGGTGAAAAGCTCGAAGGCAAACGCCTCGAAGAGTTCTCGCACAACGAGCCGTTCCACTATCGCATCTGGGGCATGAAAATGACCCTCTACTACAAAGAGTCACGCATCTATACCGACCTGCGCGCCGTCCTCGACGGCTTCAACAAATCGTTCCTCGACGAAATCACCAACAACGGCGTCCTGGTGCCCGTGCTGGTGGTCGACAGCTTGCAGGGGCAGGTGCTGGCCAGCGGCAACTTGCAGCAAAACGAATTCAACACCCCCGAAGCCCTCTCCTCACGCCTGTGCGAGATGGAGGAAGAAAACGACCCGATTGAATTCCGCCTCCCCGATGGCCAGCGGGCATACCTCTTCTACGAGAACACTCCCATGCTGAAAGCCATGCGGTGGGTGCCTCTGCTCTACCTCTTCGTCTTTGGGGTACTGCTGTTGGTGTCCTACTATCTGTTCCGCACCGCCCGCTCCATGGAGCAGAACCGTATATGGGTGGGCATGGCCAAGGAGACCGCCCACCAGCTCGGCACACCCATCTCCTCCCTCATGGCCTGGACCCAATACCTCGAAGGCAAAACCTTCAACGCACAGTATGCCGAAGAAATCAACAAAGACCTCAAGCGGCTCGAAACAGTTGCCCACCGTTTCTCAAAGATAGGCTCTGTGCCCGAACTGGAATACGAAGGGGTGTGCGCCGCCATCAACAACGCCCTCGCCTACCTCTCCACCCGCTCCTCGCGCAAGGTGAAATTCGTCACCAGTTTCCCCGACGAGGACATACGCGTGCCACTCAACAGCTACCTCTTCGAATGGGTCATAGAGAACGTGTGCAAAAACGCCATCGATGCCATGGAGGGGGTCGGCACCTTCACCGTAGTCGTGTCAGCCGACAGCCGACATGTCTACATCGACCTCGGCGACACTGGCCGCGGCATGCCCCCGTCGGTTCAGAAACGCGTTTTCGACTCCGGCTTCTCCACCAAACCCCGTGGCTGGGGTCTCGGCCTCTCGCTCTCACGCCGAATTATCAACAACTACCACCGCGGGCGCATCTTCGTCAAATACTCCGTCGAAGGCCAGGGCACCGTGTTCCGCATCGTGCTGAACCGCTGACCCCCATCGAACCCCATCCTCCCCTGCCCTCCCTCCGCCCATCACCGCCCCAGCAACCAGCCACTTCCCATACTCAGGCAACGAAAAAAACTCCCAGCTCCGTTTTTTTTCGTATATTTGCAAACTGATATAAAAGAACGCAACACCGCTTTCAACCCCGCAACAAACTGGCAAACCGCCGCTTGCACCATCCATTCAAGCCGCTGGAGCCCGTTTGACACAAGGGGTGGGGCATGTATAGTGAAAAAACGATAGTCATGTATACCATTTTAAAGAAAGAGCTGCTCAACAGCAACGAGATTTACCTCATGGAAGTCAAAGCCCCGTGGGTCGCCCGCGGAGGCAAACCTGGCCAATTTGTCATCGTCATTCCGCACGACAAAGGCGAGCGTGTACCCCTGACCATCTGTGACATACACCCCGACCGCGAAAGCATCGACATCGTCTACCAAGTAGTTGGCGAAAGCACACGCCGCCTCAGTCAGATGGCCGAAGGCGACCAGCTCGAAGCCATCGTCGGCCCTCTGGGACGCCCCAGCGAGCTGCTGGCCGCCTCGCCCTCACAGCAAAAACAGATGCGCCTCCTCTTTGTGGCCGGAGGCGTGGGCATCGCGCCCGTCTATCCACAAGTCAAATGGGCCCACGAGCAGGGCATCCCCACCGACGTCATCATCGGCGCCCGCAACCACAGCCTCCTCTTCTTCGAAGACAAGATGCGTGCCGTGTGCGACAACCTCTACGTCATGACCGACGACGGCTCCTACGGCCAGCACGGCCTCGTCACCGACAAAATCAAGCAGCTCTGCTCCGCCCCCGACGGCTCCTGGCTCAGCCCCTACTCCCACTGCGTGGCCATCGGCCCCCTGCCCATGATGAAATTCGTCTCGCTCCTCACCAAAGAGATAGGCCTCAAAACCATTGTCAGCATGAACTGCATGATGGTCGACGGCACAGGCATGTGCGGAGCCTGCCGCGTCACCGTGGGCGATGCCGTGCGATTCACCTGCGTCGACGGACCCGAGTTCGACGGACATCTTGTCGACTTCGACGAAGCCGGCCGCCGCCTGCGCAACCCCGACGCCCGCCGCTACCGCATTGCCACAGCCGACCCCTCCGACGGCCACCACTGCAACCTGGCCGTCAACGTGGCCGACACCCTCACCCGCCAGCGTCCGCAGGAGCAGGACCCCGCCATCCGCGCCACCAACTTCGACGAAGTCTCCTTCGGCCTCACCCGCCAGCAAGCCGTGGCCGAGGCCCGCCGCTGTCTCCACTGCAAGAATCCCCGCTGCGTGACCCAATGCCCCGTCAGCATCCACATCCCCGACTTCATAGCCGCCGTGGCCGCCGAGGACTTTGCGCTGGCCGCCGACATCATTGCCGCCGACTCGTCGCTCCCCGCCGTCTGCGGCCGCGTATGCCCGCAAGAAACCCAGTGCGAGGGCAGCTGCATTCTCGGCGTCAAAGGCCAGCCCATCGCCATCGGAGCCCTCGAACGTTTCGTGGCCGACTGGAACCGCGAGCATCCCGCCGCCCACCACGCCGCCGCCAAACCCCAGCCCAACGGCCACCGCGTGGCCATCATAGGCTCCGGCCCCTCCGGCCTCTCCTGCGCCGGCGACCTCGCCAAACAAGGCTACAGCGTCACCATCTTCGAAGCCCTCCACCACCCCGGCGGAGTACTCGTCTACGGCATCCCCGAATTCCGCCTGCCCAAACAGCGCGTCGTCGAACCCGAAATCGAAGCCCTGCGCCAACTGGGAGTTGAAATCAAGACAAACGTCATCGTCGGCAAAAGCATCACCATCGACGACCTCCTCCAACGCGAAGGATTCGAAGCCATCTACATAGGCAGCGGTGCCGGACTGCCCAAATTCATGGGCATCCCCGGCGAAACCCTCGGCGGAGTGCTCTCGGCCAACGAACTTCTCACCCGCACCAACCTCATGCACGGCTACGACAGCCACTACGACACACCCGTCTACCTCGGCCGCCGCGTGGCCGTCATCGGTGGCGGCAACGTGGCCATGGACGCCGCCCGCACCGCCAAACGCCTCGGCAGCGACGTCACCGTCATCTACCGCCGCGAAGAGGCCGACATGCCCGCACGCCGCGAGGAGGTGCACCACGCCAAAGAAGAAGGCATCCACTTCGCCTTCCTCACCAACCCCGTCCAGTTCCTCGGCGACGACCAAGGCAACGTCTGCGGCATGCGCTGCGTGCGCATGGCCATGGGCGAAAAGGACGACAAAGGCCGCCGCAAATTCAGCCCCATCGCGGACAGCGAATTCGACATGGAGGTGGACAACGTGGTCGTGGCCCTCGGCACCAGCCCCAACCCCCTCATCCACACCACCACCCCCGGCCTCGACACCGAGAGCTGGGGCGGACTGATAGCCGACCCCGACGGGCAGACCTCCCGACCCGGCATCTTCGCCGGCGGCGACGCCGTCACCGGAGCCGCCACCGTCATCCTGGCCATGGGTGCCGGACGCACCGCCGCCCGCGCCATCCACCACTACATCTCCGCCAAAGCCCAGCCCTCGGCCTGACCGCCCACGGGCTTGGCCGCACCCCTCCGCGCTGCCCGTCAGCCCGCAGCCCGCTGAAGCGCAGTTGCCCGCAAAGCCCCTGTATTCAGGGATTATATCCAATCGTTAATCACCTAATCCTATATGCTTAGACACTTGATATTTTCTTGTTAAGAAAAAATCAAGTGTCTAAATAGTGTATAATAAGAATATAAGGATGGGAGCTGCGACGACCGCTCCCCGCACCCGGATGCGTGGAGCGGGGTGCGCGGAGCAAATGTCGTGACGAAAAAGGGAGGGCCTCCGGCTACCGGAAGCCCTCCCCAACGGATTTATAAGGCGGATTTACAGTCGGGTCAACGCTTCACAACTTTGCCCACGGTTACACCACGCCCGTGCACCACACGGACGTAGTAAACCCCGTCGGGCAACGCAATGAGGTCGATGCTGCCCGCGCCCTCGGCTGCAAGCACCCGGCGACTGGCCATGTCGTATACTTCCACAAGGCTCACGCCCTCGCCCTCCACGCTCAGCAGACCGTTAGTGGGGTTGGGGAAAAGGCGGACAGCGCCTCCATCCGCGCCGTGGATGCCCACACCCTCGGCAAAGTTGGCGGTCAGCTGCATGTCCTCGGTCACTACCAGTACGCGGTGGTTCTCCTCGCTGCCGTCACTCCAGTTGACGAAGCGGTAGCCCTCGGCGGCCGTGGCCGACACGAGCGCCTCCGTGCCGTAGGCATACTCGCCGCCGCCGTCCACAGTACCCCAGTCAGAGTTGTTGCTGTTCAGTGTCAGGGTGACATAGAGGGTGTCGAAAAGGGCGGTCAGCATGGTGTCGTGCGACACGACAAGTGTGCGCGGATTGTCAGCCACGCTGTCGCTCCACATCACAAAACGGAAGCCCTCGTTGGCTGTGGCCTCGATGGTGGCTGTGCGGCCGTTGTCGCAGCCGGGCATCGTGGCTATGGTGGCCGTGCCCATAGTCGAGTCGGAAGTTTGGACGATGACGGTGTCCTCGAAAGGCATCTCCACAAAGTTGTAGAAATAGAGCCAGTCTACATAATAGGAAGACCAGCTATCGCAGGGAATGTTGACCACAGTGGATTGAGAAACATTGCGGAACGCGCCCATACCCAACGAAGGTGCGACATCGCTATAACAATTGATGGTGTCAAGGCCTGTGCAGCCATTAAATGCGTAAGACCCAATTGAGAAGACAGAGTTGGGAATGGTCACCGAGGAAAGGTTTGTGCAGTAATGAAATGCAACATCTCCGATTGAGGTGACGGAACTGGGAATAGTGACATTTGGGGAGTCACCGAGATATGCCAATAATGTTGTTCTGGTACTGTCAGCATAAACAAAATCTCCATCTACAAAACCATTCATATCATTCATATAAAATGCACCCCATGGAGCACCTGTGGCCGTGCCATGATACACGATGTGACGGACATTTTGAAATGCACCATATCCAATTGAGGTGACAGAGTCGGGTATGGTCACAGAGAAGAGGCCTATGCAGTCAGAAAATGCGTGATCTCCAATTGAGGTGACGGAGTCAGGAATGGTCACCGAGGTAAGACTTATGCAGTTAGAAAATGCTTCTTCACCAATTGAGGAGACGGAATTGGAAATGGTCACTGAAGTTAGGTTTATGCAGTGCATAAATGTTCCAACTCCAATTGAGGTGATGGGGCCAGGAATGGTCACCGAGGTAAGAAATGTACATGCTTGAAAAGCATAATGTCCAATAGAGGTGACGGAGTTGGGGATGGTCACCGATGAAAGGCTTGTGCCGAAAAATGCAAAATCACCAATTGATGTGACGGAGTTGGGAATTGTCACTGAGGCAAGACTTGTGCAGCCATGAAATGTAGAACCTCCAATTAAGGTGACGGAGTTGGGAATTGTCACTGAGGCAAGACTTGTGCAGCCATAGAATGTAGAACCTCCAATTGAGGTGACGGAGTTGGGGATAGTCATTGAGGCAAGGCTTGTGCAGTTTTCAAATGCTCCATATCCAATTGAGGTGACGGAGTTGGGGATGGTGACGACTGGAGAATTGCCAATATATGCCAACAATGATGTTCTGGTACTGTCCGCATATACAAACCCACCATCAACAAATGCGTTCATTGAAATTGCTCCCCACGGAGCACCTGTGGCTAATCCATAATACACAATGTGCCGGACAGAACTAAATGCGAAGTATCCAATTGAGATAACAGAGTCAGGAATGACCACAGATGCAAGGCTTGTGCAGCCAAAAAATGCATAATCTCCAATTGTGGTGATGGAGTTGGGAATGGTTACCGAGGAAAGACTTGTACATGCATTAAATGCACAAACTCCTATTGAGGTGACGGAGTAACTTGTTAAACCATTGCTTACCGATGCTGGTATAAGCAAAGTATCAGTCGGACAGGTATAACCATTCCAATCACAATATTCATAATTAATGAAGTTTGGAGCTACTACTGATACGGTTGTGCCGCCGGGGTTGATTTTGTAATACAGCGTGTCGCCGGAGGGGCTTACGGCACTGAAGTCGTAGTTGGATGTTTGGCCGTGGGCAAGGCCGAGACCCGCGAGGAGCAGGATGGCAAGAAAGAATAGTTGTTTTCTCATTTTGTTTTGTTGTTTAAGGTTGCGCCGCAGCCCGACGGCACAGCTTTGTACAATAAGAGAAAGTGGAGCCATCCATGATAACCCTATTTTCCTTGGTAGGGCTTCGACTCCCTTAGACATAAAAATACAGGTTCAGTGAATTGCTCCACTGAGGGTTGTATATATTGACAGGTATACAATCCAGTAGGAGCATTCATTTCCCCCTTATTCCTAATGTCTATTTGTGAGTGTCGAAGTTCACCAAGCTGGAATAAGGCAAAATGCGCTTTCTCAATTACATGCATACACCTTTCGCTTGGTGTATACGGATGCAAAGATACGGATAATTATGGATTCAGGGAAGGTTTTAGGAAAAAAAGTTTGGCGGAGGGCGGAGGGCTGACTATTGCATGCGGACGCGGGGGTCGAGGAGGGCGTAGAGGATGTCGGTGAGGATGTTGATGACAATGAGGAGGACACAGATGAAGAGGATGGCGCCCATGACGACGGGGAAGTCGTATTGGTCAAGGCCGTTGACGATGACGATGCCCATGCCTTTCCAGTCGAAGACGTATTCGACAAAGACGGCTCCGGCCAGCAGTCCCGCTAACCAGCCGGAGGCGGAGGTGACCACGGGGTTGAGCGACACGCGCAGGGCATGGTGGATTATGACGCGGTGGCGAGAGAGGCCTTTAGCCCGGGCGGTGCGGATGAAGTCCTGCGAGAGGGTTTCGAGCATGCTGTTGCGCGTGAGCTGGGTGAGGGTGGCAAGGGGCCGGATGCCGAGGGTGAGGGCCGGAAGGATGAGGTTTTTGAGGTCGAGATACTCGCCGGTGCCGTAGTCGTCGACGGTGTAGAGATTGCCGAACATGTTGAGGTGGGTCCAGTCGGCCAGCACGTAGGCAAAGAGCCATGCGATAAGGATGGCTGCAAAGAAAGAGGGGAGCGACATGCCGAGGGTGGAGAGGACGAGGGTGAGACGGTCGACCCAGCTGTCTTTGTAGAGGGCGGACAGGATGCCGAGGAATATGCCAAGGACGAGGGCGAAGCCCAGGGCCACGACGGCAAGGAGTGCCGTCTGGGGGAAGGCGGCGGCAATGATTTCGGACACCTTGCGCTTGGACTGGTAGCTGCGCCGCAGGTAGGGGGCTTTGAGTACAAGGGAGGTGTGGCCCACGGTGAGGAGGGTGGTGAAGGGGGCGTATTTGTCGGGGTCGAGATAGAAGTAGCTGGAGGGGTCGGTGTTGTTGTGAAGGGAGAGGGGAAGGAGGTCGTTGAGGTAGTTGAGGTATTGGAGGCCTACGGGTTTGTCGCGGCCGAGGTCGTGATTGATGATTTCGATGCTTTCAGCATCGGCACGCTGGCCGAGCATCATGCGCGCAGGATCGCCGGGCAGAATGTTGAAGAGGAAGAAGACGAGTGTCACCACCCCCAGCAGCACCAGGAGTCCGTAGAGGAGGCGTTTGAGTGTGTAGCGCAGCATGGATTGAATGTGGGAGTGGGGAGTATGGTAATGTGCTAATTCTTTATTGTGTTGATGTGTGAGTGGTCGGTTTCGAAAAGGCCACGGACAACGGATTTCTTGGCCACGAAGTCTTTGAGGTAGTAGGGCTCGAAGTAGGCCACGTCCTCAGTATGGCCCTGCTGCAGGTTTTCGAGGGCGAGGGAGGCAAGCCCTGTGGCCGAGATAGTGAAGGAGGGCGAATAGCGGGCGTTGGGGTGATGGCCGAGGATGGGACGGGTTTTTTCGGCACCGTCGCCGATGAAGGTCACCTCTCCCCTATCCAGGAAGGTGTCGTAGATGCCGGGGGTGATGATGTCGGCACTGACGGGTTTCAGCATGTCGGAGGGCGAGGCGAAAAGGGCGGTGTAGCATTCCATACGGCGGGCGTCGATCATGGGGCATACCATGCCTTGATACTCGGGGTGCTGGGCGTAATACTGGGCCGCCATACTTTGCAGCGTGGGCACAGCCAGCAGGGGGATGCCGAGGGCATAGCAGATGCCTTTGGCGGTGCTGACGCCGATGCGGAGGCCGGTGTAGCTGCCGGGGCCGGAGGAGACACAGACGCCATCGAGCTGGCTGAAAGGGACGTGGCACTGGTCAAGCAGTTGCCCAATAAAGACGGACAGGCGCGAGGAGTGGGCGTTGGGCTGGTCGCTATGGAGTTCGGCCACGACGCCTTCATCGCCGACAAGCGCGACGGAGCAGACAGAAGTGGCGGTTTCGATAAGGAGGATGTTCATTCTAAATATTTGAATATGTAAATTCTTGAATGTTTGAGTGATTGAGTGGCTGGTGCAGTCAAAAAGGCTAACATACTAACATGTTAGCACATTCTGTTCACCGCATGTCGACTACTTCGATACCAGGGTTCTTCTTGGTGTTGAAGGTGAAGTCGGCATCTTTGGCCTTGGTGTTTTTGAAACCCGTGAGGGTGTAGATGCCGCGCGAGGAGTCGAAATTGTGCTGCTCCATCTTCTTCAGGAGGCCAGTCTTGGCGTTGATGAACAAGCGGATTTTGTGGAATGACTTAGCCTTGAGGGGCTGGAGGTCGACGATGGCGGTGCCGTCCGATTCCTCGCGTATGTATTTGGCGCGGTAGGATTTGGAGTAGTTGGCCAGCAGTCGGGCGGGATTGGTGATGTCGTCGTCGTTGTCAGACATGGGCGTGACCATAACTTCTTTGTTGGGTTTGTTGAGCTGCCACACGGCGTGGCCGTCGCAGTAGATTTCGATGTCGTTGGCCTTGACGCGGTAGCGCGGGGCGTTGTAGAGCACGTCGACCTTCTGGCGGAAAGACTCTTTCTTGTCGGCATCGAGGGTGACGATGGTGACCGAGAAACTGACGGTGCCGGACATCTTGGCCGAAGCCTTTTTGAGGATGGCGGCGGCGGTCTGGTCCACTGCGCCTTGGGCGGTATGGGTAAGCTGCGCCGAGAGGTGCATCATGCAGAGCATGGCCACGAGGAGTGTGAGGGCTTTTTTCATGTATAGAGGTTTTGTAATGGGTTGTTTAATGGAGGTCTACACCGATTATGTGCATGAACTCTTCGCGGGTCTTGGGGTCGTTCATGAAGGCGCCGGTGAAGTCGCTGGTGGTGGTGACGGAGTTTTGTTTCTGCACCCCACGCATGGACATGCACATGTGCTGGGCCTCAATCACCACAGCCACGCCGAGGGGGTTGAGGGTCTTCTGGATGCAGTCCTTGATTTGCTTGGTGAGACGTTCCTGCACTTGCAGCCGACGGGCGTATGCGTCCACCACACGGGGTATCTTGCTGAGGCCGACAATGGTTCCATTGGGGATGTAGGCCACGTGTGCCTTGCCCACAAAGGGCACCATGTGATGCTCGCAAAGAGAGTACAGCTCGATGTCTTTGACCACCACCATCTGCTTATAGTCCTCGTGGAACATGGCGGAGCGCAGTATTTCCTCGGGTTCGAGGTCATAGCCGTTGGTGAAGAAGAGCATGGCCTTGGCTATGCGCTCGGGCGATTTGAGGAGGCCTTCGCGCTCGGGGTCTTCGCCCAGCAGGCGCAGGATGGCTTTGTAATGCTCCGCCATCTCGCGGACACACTGCTCGTCGTATTGGTCAACTTTGATATATCCTTTTTCTTCCATAATTTTATCAGTGGTTGAAGTATAATGTTGTGTTTTATTCTACCTCAAGCAGCAAGCCTTTGAGGTATTCGCCTTCGGGGTGATAGATGCTGACAGGGTGGTCCATGGCGTGGGGCAGCTGCCTGACGATGCGCACCTGGCGGTGGGCATTGGCGGCGGCGGTGAAGCACATGGTCTTGAAATCGTCAACGGAGACGGCCTGGCTGCAGCTGAACGTCATGAGCAGTCCACCGGACCGGATGGTTTCCATGGCGCGCTGGTTGATGCTGCGATAGCCTTTAAGCCCTTGCTGAAGACTGCGATGGTTCTTGGCAAAGGCGGGTGGGTCGAGGATGATGAAGTCGAAGGGAGCGGTGGTGTCGAGGTATTTCAGCACGTCGGCCACCACACCCTGGTGGCGGTCGGTCGAGCCAAAGTTGAGTTCCACATTGCGGTTGCAGAGGGCGATGGCTTTTTTCGATATGTCCACAGTCTCCACGTATTCAGCACCCCCGCCGAGGGCGGCCAAGGAGAACCCACCGGTGTAACCGAAGCAGTTCAGCACACGGCGGCCAGCAGCCAGCTGTTCGACCAGCCCACGGTTTTCGCGCTGGTCAATGAAGAAGCCCGTTTTCTGCCCCTCGAAGAAGTTGATGAGGAGACGGTGGCGGTGTTCGGCAATCTCCCATTCGGGAGGCTGAATGCCCCACAGGTAGCCGTCGGTGCAGCCGCCGGGCACAGTGGCGCTGCTTTTGTCGAACACCGACTGGAGGCCCTGGTCGCTCAGTAGCTCGACGGCCAACTCAGTGAGCATGGGGAACAGGCGGTGCATCCCCACGCTGTGGGCCTGCATGACCAGCACACCGTTATACCAGTCGCACACCAGCCCGGGCAGGAAATCGCCCTCGGCATGGACGAGACGGAAGACATTGGTGTCCCTATTGTCGAAAAAGCCCAAGCGCTGACGGTAGGCGATGGCCGAAGCAAGCCGCTGACGAAAAAAAACACGGTCCACCTCCGGGGTGTCGAACGAAAGCACCTTACACACGATGCTGTCGTTCTGGTAGTGTCCCACGGCCATCCACTGCCCATCGGCCGAGCAGATATCGACCACGTCGCCCTCCTGCGGCTGGCCCTCCACCTGCTTCATTGCCCCGGAGAACACCCAGGGGTGGCGTCGGCCAAGTGCCTTGTCACGGCCTCGGGCTATGATGAGTCTCGGACGGGTCATTGCTTCAAATCATGAATCGTTTGGGCGGGGTTATCGCTCTTGAAGACGGCGTTGCCGGCCACCAGCACATCGGCCCCAGCCTCGAACAGCAGCGGAGCATTCGCCGTGTTCACGCCGCCGTCCACTTCGATGAGGCAGTGGGGATTCTTGCGGTTGCAGAGGTCACGCAGCTGGCGCACCTTGCCGTATGTGTTCTCGATGAATTTCTGTCCGCCGAAGCCAGGGTTGACAGACATGAGCAAGACCACGTCGCACAGCTGCACACTGTCCTCCAGCATGGCGACAGGCGTGGCCGGGTTCAGCACAGCGCCGCAGCGCAGACCCGCGTCCCTGATGGCGTGGAGGGTGCGGTCCAGATGGATGCAGGCCTCCTGGTGGACGGTGATGATGTCGGCGCCAGCCTCTTTGAAAGCCTCAATATAGCGGCCGGGATCCATAATCATCAGGTGGACATCCAAGGGCTTGCGTGCAGCCTTTTTAATATATTTAATCACCGGCATGCCGAAGCTGATGTTCGGCACAAACATGCCGTCCATCACGTCTACGTGCAGCCAGTCGCACTCGCTCTGGTTGAGCATCTCGATGTCGCGCTCCAGATGGCCAAAGTCAGCGCTGAGTAAAGAGGGAGATATTAGTTTCATTTTGATAAGTTATAAGTGAATGCTTGATTGCCTGAATGTGTGATTGTTCGAATGCGTAAATCAGATTAACACATTCCCACATTAACACATTCTAATTACAGTTTCAGCTTCTCGAAGTTTTTGCCATACACACCTTGAGTCTTGCTCACGGAGATAAAGGCGTTGTCGTCTATGCGATGGATGATTTGCATCACATGGGGTTTGTCCGTCTTGTGCACCATCACTATCAGCACCTGCTGTCCCTGGTGGCTGTAGCACCCCTCGGCGTCCAGCAGTGTGGCGCCACGGCCCACCTCGGTGGTGATGGCGTCGCCAATCTCCTTGTTTTTCTGAGAGAAGACAAGTATCTGATACGACTGCTTGTTGCCGTCCAGCACCATGTCCAGCACGTAGGTCATGGTCACCATGACGATATAGCCGAACACCACGTTCTCAATCTTGTGCGACACGAAAAACGAGCTGCCCACAATAAAGATGTCAAGATACATGATCACCTTGCCGGGCGATATGTTGTAAAATTTGCTCACAATAAGGGCAATGATGTCCGTGCCGCCACTGTTGCCGCCCATGGCGAAGGTCATGCCTATGCCGCCGCCACAGAGGGCTCCACCGATGATGGCACACATGAAACCACCAAACTGGCTCACGTCGAACAGCGTCTCCACATGCAGCACCTGCTGCCAAAGGATGAAGCAGAGCGACGACATGATGATGCCATAAATCGTGTTGGCTCCAAACCTGGCACCCAGCATCTTAAAGCCTATCATCACAAGTATGGCATTAATCACCAAGTTGATAATACCGATGGGGATATGGATTCCCACGGCATAATAAAGCACCGACGAGATACCGCTCACGCCGCCACCCACAATCTTGGCGGGCAGCATCACCGCCGCCCATCCGAAGGTATAAATCAGTATACCCAGCGTAATCACCAGATAGGAGATTATCACATGTTGCTTTTTCCTGAATATCTGCATTTTCTATATCCTTTTTGCTTATAAATACTCACTTCTCATCATTCACCGGGATGCCATAATTCCTGGCACCAAAGATTGAGCTGCCCACACGCACCATCGTGCTGCCCTCCTCCATGGCGATGTCATAGTCGTGCGACATGCCCATCGAGATTTCCTTGAAGTCATCACGTCCTTTGAAGTACTGCTCAGCCAGTTGCTCCTTATACTCGCGCAACGTGCGGAACTCCTTCCTCACCAGCTCGCGGTCCGTCGTGTTCGTGGCCATGCCCATCACGCCCACAATCCGCACATGCTCCATGGCGGCATACTCCGCCGACTCTAACAGCGCGCGTGCCTCCTCCATGTTCAGACCAAACTTGGTCTCCTCAGTGGCTATGTGGAACTGCAGCAGACAGTCAATCACACGGTCGTGCTTCCGTGCCTCCTTCTCCACAGCCTCCAGCAGCGTCAGGCTGTCGATGCTGTGAATCATCCGCACGTAGGCGGCAATGTACTTGATTTTATTGGTCTGCAAATGACCGATAAAATGCCACTCAATATCCTCGGGCAGCACGGCATGCTTGTCGCGCATCTCCAAGGCCTTGTTTTCGCCAAAAAGGCGTTGCCCGGCGTCGTAGGCCTCCTGCAAGTCCTCCACGGGCTTGGTCTTCGATACCGCAATCAGCCGCACCCCCTCTTTCAGGGTCGACTGAATATTTAATAAATTATCTCTTATCATACCGCTATTCATAACGCAAAACCCCACGCAATATTATTGCCCCACCCTTTTTTCCCACAAAAAAACTCCTCTCTCCCCCATAAAACACCATCTGCACCCACCCGCCTTTTTCAAAAACATAGGCAACTTTCAAGCAAAAATATACCAATGCAAGGGCATCCCTCTGGAAATTCATCCTGTCTTTATGCGGGAAACAGCCGCGCTATTCACCGCAAATCCTGCGGCAAATATACAACTTTTTCTACGCATATTCTGTTTTAAGGCATAATATTTATAAAACATCATCATTAGGATGCACAAACCTGACGATTCACACATTAACACATTCAAGCATTCAATCTCCCGCTTCACATTTTGCGCTTTACATTTTGTGAAGTCAAATATTATGCTTATTTTTGCATCTGTATGTAAAGGTATAGTATTATGGACAACCCATTTGTTTTCAACGGATACCGCGGGAAAGAATACTTCTTCGACCGCGAAAAAGAGACCATTCTTCTACTCCAGCATGCCCTGTCTGGAGTAAATGTGACCCTAATCGCACAACGGCGCATGGGGAAAACCGGCCTTATCTTCCGCCTCTTCGACGAGCTGAAAACCACATCCAGCACCATCACCCCCATCTACGTCGACATCTTTGCCACACGCGACATAGCTGAACTCAACCACACCCTTGCCTCCGCCATCCTCGCCGCCTTCCCCGAATCGTCAAGCATTGGCCACCGATTCATCTCCATGCTCAAAGGGTTTCGCCCATTGGTAGGGATTGATCCGCTGACAGGCACCCCCCAGCTACAATTCACCTATCAGAACCCCAGCGAGAAAGAGCAAACCCTCGAAGGGCTACTACTCTTCTTAGAGAAGCAGGACAAACCCGTACTCCTTGCCATCGACGAGTTCCAGCAAATACGCGACTACAAAGAAGACAATATCGAGGCACTGCTCCGCACCTACATCCAGCGGCTCCACAACGTGCGCTTCATCTTCTGCGGCAGCAAGAAGCACATGATGGCCGACATCTTCAGCAATCCGCAACGGCCTTTCTTCGCCAGCACCCAGTTTGTGGGGCTGAATGCCATACCCACAGAAAACTATGCCCACTACATCCGCAAATCCTTCAGCGACCACGACCGCCAGATAGACGACGAGGTTGTCGACTTCATCCTGCAATGGACACGCCGCCACACCTACTACACTCAGCGTGTCTGCCACGACCTCTTTGCTCTCAACCTTCCGCACGTCGCCATGGCCGACGCCACCCAGTGTTGCAGCCGATTGCTCACCCTCAACGAGCCCTACTTCCTGCAATACAAGCAGCTGCTCACATCCGGGCAGTGGAACCTCCTCATCGCCTTAGCCAAGGAGCAAGAGGTGGAACAGCCCTATGCCCACGCCTTCCTCTCGCGCTACAATCTTGGCTCCACCTCAGTGGCTCGCCGACAGCTGCAAACCCTCATCGACAAAGACCTCGTCTTCCAAGAAACCACCAAAGAGCGCTCCTACTATGCCGTCGCCGACCTCTTCCTCCTCCGCTGGCTCGCCCGCGAATACTGAGCAAGCCCAACCTTAAAAATAATATACAAATTTATTTTAATATAATGGCATTATTTCTGTATTCCACATTTTAAATAACTGTGGATTCGAACGTTGCGCGTTATTAAAAAGTTCGTTCCCCGTTCCTTCTTCGATAATTAACGATGAAGTAACGGGGAACAGAGGGGTTGCGACCGTGTTTTTAACGGACGACACATTTCGGTGCGACACAATAAAAAAACGGTTACCCCGTTACTAAAAATGACGAAATAAGTCCTCAAACATAAACACTTGTCGGCCCCGGATGGGACGACGCCTTTTTTGAAAACAACAATTCAACAATAATAACATAACGCTATGATTGACAACACTGGTACACCCTTCAACGCCGTGAGCGGCGAGAAACATTTAGGAATCATCCCCTCCATGGCCAACCGCCACGGCCTCATCGCCGGGGCCACGGGCACGGGCAAGACCTGCACGCTCCAAAACCTGGCCGAGACCTTCAGCGCCATGGGTGTGCCGGTGTTCGCCACCGACATCAAGGGCGACCTCTCGGGAGTGGCCAAGGCCGGCGGCGGCAACGTGCATTTCGAGAAGAGCATCGAGGACAACGGGCTGAAGGCCTGCGGTTTCGAGTACATGGAATTTCCCGTGTGCTTCTGGGATGTGTTTGGCGAGCAGGGCCACCCGCTGCGCACCACCGTCAGCGAGATGGGACCGATGCTGCTGAGCCGCATTCTGGATTTGAACGACACGCAGAGCGACGTGCTCTCCATGGTGTTCCGCATTGCCGACGACCAGCAGCTGCTGCTCCTCGACCTCAAGGACCTCCGCAAGATGCTGGAGGAGGTGGGCAACAACCGCGCCCAGTATACGACCAGCTATGGCACCGTGGCCCCCGCCACGATCGGGGCCATCCAGCGCAGCCTCTTGACATTAGAGAGCCAGGGGGGCGACAAGTTCTTCGCCGAGCCGGCCATCGATATTTTCGACTTCATGCAGACCCGTGGCGGTCGCGGAGTGATCAACATTATGGCGTCGGACAAGATTGTCAACTCGCCCAAGGTCTACACCTCCTTCCTGCTCTATCTGCTCAGCGAGCTGTACGAGCAGCTGCCCGAGGTGGGCGACCTGGACAAGCCCAAGCTGGTGTTCTTCTTCGACGAGGCACA
>DEKU01000014.1 GCA_002354035.1 Bacteroidales bacterium UBA2714 | reverse complement strand
AACCTTTTTCAGCGCAAGACAGGGATGACGCTTAATAGAGAAGAGCATACAGGGAGAAAGATTCCCCGTAGGGGATGACGCTTAATAGAAGATGAGATTGAGAGAAAACCCCTACGGGGTATCGGGAGAACGGAGAAGGGGGAGTTGCTATTAAGCGGAAAGTCCTACGGGCTATCTTGTAGCGGCTTGATTCCCTTTATGGAGAGTTGCAATCTCTGTGTGGCGAGATATGCCGTTGGGTGTTTTCGATGGGTTGTTCCGTGTATTCATGAACGGAGCCGGTGTGGTGAATACTATTCGCCACACCGGCTGCGGAGGGGTATTGCTGTGGAGGGTGACATTATCTCACCACTCCGGTTCAAGGCTTAGAAGTGGTAGTTGAAGCCGAGGCGGAAGAGGCCGAGGTGGTCTTCCAAGGTCTCGGCGTTGAGGTTTGCGATGCAGCTGAAAGAATTGGAGGTTCTTTTGCTTTCGCGGATGTCGCCATCGTCGGTGGCGAGAGTGTGCGAGGTGAAGGTGGTGAAGGCAAGGCCCAGAAGGTCGACATAGAGGTCGGCCGAGAAGCGGTTGCTGAAGCGGCAGTTGACACCCGGGACAATGGTGAGGGAGAAGTTGGAGGTGGTGGTATTGCCGGTGACTGTCTCGTCGATACCGCTGACAACGCCTCCGATGCCCGTGCGGAAGGTGTGTGTCTTGACGGCTGGGGTGAAGCCATAAGCCGCCTGTGCCTCGGCGAAGAAGGTGAGGCGGTTGGCGTTCAGGAATGAGAAGCGGAAGTAGGGCGCGATATAGAAACCTGTTGTGGTGGTCTTTTCCCAGCCCTCGAAATCTTTGTGTCTGGTGTAGTAAGTACTGAAGACTCTATAATCTTTCACGGTGTTGGAAGTGAATCCGAGGACGATGCCTACGTGCATCTGGGGGTTGATGTTGAAGCCGAACTTGGGGGCAATGACGAGGTTGGTGTGGCCGTCGGCGGGTACGGCGTACTCGGTGGTTGTGGTGCCGACGGTATTGGAGGTCCATCCATTACCGCCGTTGGTGTTGAGACCGATTTGGCCTCCGATTACGAACTGGGCATTGGCAGCGAAAGCAAAAGCTGCGAGTGCAAGAGTCAATACGATTTTTTTCATTGTGTTAAGATTTTAGGGTTAATAAAGATATGTTTGACGGTGCAAAGATACACATTTTTTCCAATATACAAAAAAAAGCCTCCGCCGTTTGTGGCAGGGGCTTCGTTTATTACCAAATTAAGGAGTATCGGTTTAGAAGTAGAGGTCGCGCTCGCCTTCGCCTATCTTGCAGAGGTTGCCTTCGACGCGTTTCTTGAGGTCTTCTTTGCTGAAGGTCTCGGTAAGTTGCTTGAGGAGGCGCAGGCCTTTCTCCTTGGTGGCAGGGCTGGCATAGTCCTCGAGGTATTCGCGGAAGGTGAACATGGCGTTGGGCTTGCAGTACTCCTTGATGAGGCCGGGTTTGGCGAGGTCCATGAAGTCGGCACCCACACGGCCTTTGCGGTAGCAGCCGGTGCAGAAGGAGGGGATGTAGCCGCCGTCGATCATCATGCTGATGACCTCGTCGAGGGAGCGGTGGTCGCCGAGGGTGAACTGGGCGCCGGTCTTCTGGTGGTCGGACTGGTCGGTGCTGCCTTCGCCGGCATCGTAGCCGCCGGGGTTGGTCTCGGAGGCGGCGCTGATTTGGCTTACGCCGTATTTGACCAGCTGGTCGCGCATTTCGGGCCGCTCGCGGGTGGAGATGATGATGCCGGTGTAGGGCATGGCGATGCGGATGATGGAGACGATTTTCATGAAGTCCTTGTCGCTGACGGGGTGCGGCAGGTTTTCGGGCAGGGAGAAGGGGGTGCCTTCGGCAGGCTCGATGCGGGGGAAGCTGACGGTGTGGGGGCCGCAGCCGTAGTCCTCCTCGAGGTGGCGGGCATGCTCCATGATGGCGAGAATCTCAAAACGGTAGTCGGTGAGGCCGAAGAGGACACCGAGGCCTACATCGTTGATGCCGCCCTCCATGGCGCGGTCCATGCAGGTGAGGCGGTAGAGATAGTCGCCCTTGGGGGTGCCGGCGGGATGGAACTTGGCATATTCGACGGGGTCGTAGGTCTCCTGGAAGCAGACGTAGGTGCCAATCTTCTCGGCTTTGAGCTTGGCAAAGTCTTCGACGCTCATGGGTGCGAGCTCGATGTTGATGCGGCGGATGGTGGAGCCTTTCTCGTCCTTGGCGGCATAGCAGCGGCGGATGGCCTCGACCATGTAGTTGGCGTCGTTGCGGGGGCTCTCGCCACAGATGAGGAGGGCGCGCTTGTGGCCCATGCGCAGCAGGTGGAGGGTCTCTTGCTCAATCTCGTCCATGGTGAGGACTTTGCGGCGGAGCTGCTTGTTGTCGCGGCGGAATCCGCAGTAGACGCAGTTGTTGACACAGGCGTTGCCGGTGTAGATGGGGGCAAAGAGGACGAGGCGTTTGCCGTAGATTTCCTCCTTGCAGTAGTGGGCGGTGTCCAGAATCTTCTGGATGTCGGCTTCGTCCTCGACGCAGAGGAGTTTGGCCACGTCCTCGAGGTTGAGGCCTTTGAGCTTGCGGGCCTTGTTGAGGATGTCGTTCAGTTCGGACTGGGTCGGAACATTATTGTCAAGCAAGCCATAGAGCTTGTCGCGGTCGATGAAATTTTGATTTCTCATGATATTTAGGATTTACTGTTTTGTCAATACGGCTTTGGATTCGACGCCTTGCAGACGGCCCAGGCGGCCGGTGAGGGCGTTGATGCGGTCGGGCAAACCTTCGACGATGAGGGAGATGACGGCCACGGGACGCTGGTGGAAGGGCAACCCCTGCCGACAGAGGACAATGTCGGAAAATTCAGAAATGATTTGATTGATTTCTGCGGACCGGGAGCGGTCGAGTACGAGTATGGTAATTGTTCCTATTCTCTTCTCCATCAGGTGTTAGGCTTTTGGGTTAGACGAATATTACGTGTTGTTTTCGGCTGCAAAGATACGAAGATTTTTGGGATTGCCAATAATGTCGAAGAAAAAAAAACTCAATTATCAATAAAAAAATCGTATATTTGCAGTCCGAAAAAGAAACAAACAAAGTATACTATGTATAACTATATTAAGATAGAACAGAAAGAGGCCGTGACGGTGTTGACCATCTCGGCACCGAAAACGCTGAATGCACTGAACAGTGCCGTGCTGCGCGAAATGGACGACGCCCTGACCCATCTGCCCGAGGGCACCCGTGTGCTGGTGGTAACGGGCGAGGGGGAGAAATCGTTTGTGGCGGGAGCCGACATCAGCGAGATGGCCAACCTGAATGTGCCGCAGGGCCAGACCTTCGGCAACCGCGGCGCGATGGTGTTCCGCCGGATTGAGACGCTGCCCATACCGGTGATTGCCGCCGTCAACGGCTTTGCGCTGGGTGGCGGATGCGAGCTGGCTATGGCTTGCGACATCCGCATCTGCTCGGAGAATGCCAAGTTCGGACAGCCCGAAGTGGGGCTGGGAATCATTCCCGGCTTCAGCGGCACGGTGCGTCTTTCGCGCTTAGTGGGCATGGGCATGGCCAAGCAGCTTATCTATACCGGCAAGGCCATCAAGGCCGACGAAGCCCTGCGCATAGGGCTGGTGAACGCGGTGGTGCCCCAGGCTGAACTGATGGACAAGGCGCTGGAGATGGCCAACCAGATGGCCGCCAACGCTCCGCTGGCAGTGGCCGCCGCCAAGCAGTGCATCAACGCCACATACGACATGGACATGGACTCCGCCATCCTGTATGAGAATGGGGCCTTCGGCCAGTGCTTCGGCACCGAGGACCAGAAAAACGGCATGAAGGCTTTCCTGAGCAAGGAGAAGCCCGCCTTCAAGGGGAAATAATCGGAACAAAACAATATTTTAAAACACTCAATACTATGAAAATTTGCGTAATAGGTACTGGTACCATGGCAAAGGGCATCGTGAAAGCCTTTGCCGCCAAAATGCCTGTAGTAATGAAGAGCAGAACCCAGGGCAGCATTGACAAGGCTATGGGTTCTATCGCCAAATCGTATGCCAAGCTGGTGGAGAAAGGCAAGATGACCCAGGAGGCTGTCGACGCCCTGTTGGCCAACATCACCACCACCACCGACTATGCCACCTTCGCCGATGCCGACCTCGTGATCGAGGCCGCCGTCGAGGAGATGCAGCTGAAGAAGGATGTGTTCACCGAGCTGGACAAGATTTGCAAGCCCGAGACCATCTTTGCCACCAACAGCTCGTCGCTGAGCATCACCGAGATTGCCGCCTGCACGCAGCGTCCCGCCCAGTTTATCGGCATGCACTTCTTCAACCCCGCCGACCGTATGGCTCTGGTGGAGGTAATCCGCGGTCAGCTGACCAGCGACGAGGTGTGCAAGTGCGTCATCGACCTGGCCACCGAGATTGGCAAACAGCCCGTCGAGGTGAAAGAGGCTCCCGGTTTTGTGGTGAACCGCATCCTTATCCCCATGATTAACGAGGCTGTCGGCATCCTGGCCGACGGCATTGCCAGCGCCGAAGACATCGACAAGTGCATGATGCTTGGTGCCAACCACCCCATGGGTCCCCTGGCCCTGGCCGACCTCATCGGCAACGATGTGAACCTGGCCATCATGGAGGTGCTGTACAAAGAGTTTGGCGATCCCAAATACCGTCCTCACCCCCTGCTGCGCAAGATGGTGCGTGCCGGTCTGCTGGGCCGCAAGACCGGCGAGGGATTCTACAAGTATTAATTGCCCCGCCAATAATCAAAACAGGAGGAAAACCGTTGTGTTTTCCTCCTGTTTTATTTTTACTTTGAGAACACCTCCGACTGTTTCAGTAGGCGGAGAGAGATTTGTTGGCCGTCTGCGGTGGTGAAGGTGAGGAGGTAGGCGGTGGAGGGGCGGTTGGTGAGGGCGAAGGTGCAGCGATTTCGTCTGCATGAAGGGCATAATATCTGTGTCAGCAAACCTAATTATGGCTACTATAGCATCAATTGGGAGGATATTTCATGCCCGTATACCGACCATGGTCAAGGTTGTAGATAATATCATCAAGGAAATCGTCTGACACATTTCCCATATCGCTCTTGTCGTAGATGTAGAGAAACGATAGTCGGGTGTCTTCGACTTGAAGGCGTATGATGACCCGTCCGCCACCGCTTTTCCCTCTACCTTTGGATGTGAAATTGATACGCACTTTGCGCATTCCGTCATACAATTCGGCACCTTGACGAGGATTTGCTGCCAACGACAAAAGTAGTTGCTTGAAATCCTCAGGCAACGACCGATAGCGTTTCTTCAGGCGTTTAAAGGCCCGCTGGAAATCGTTGGAGAAGCGGACTTCCTTTATCATAGGCTGTTGACAAAAGAAAGGGCTTCACTAACACTCATCGATGGCTCTTCCTCGCATTCGCGCTTGGCTCGTACCACAGCACAGGCCGTACGGTAAGCCTTCTCCAGCTCCATAAGCCTGTTCCACCGTGCATTGGTCATCCTCACTGTGATATTGCGATTGGTTCTTTCAATGACACACATAATGATTAATTTCTCTATTTTCAATTTGCAAAGATACGACAATTATTTCACATGGCAAAATATTCTTTAATTATCGACTGAAGATGTCGCTCTGTTTCATCAGGCGGAGGGTTATCTGGCGGCCGTCTGCGGTGGTGAAGGTGAGGAGGTAGGCGGCTGGGGGGCGGGAGGTCAAATCGAGCGTATACTGCCCGTTACCCGTAGCGGTGAGGCGTACCTCTTCGCGGCGGCCTTGCATGTCGGTGAGGTAGGCGGAAACAATCTTGTTCGAGCCACAATACACCTCTACATGGTCAGTAAAGGGATTAGGATATGCGCGGATTCCTCCGTCTTCATCTGCCGAAAGGATACCCTCAGTGTCTTGACGGACTATTACTGTACGGGTGATTGGTGGGGCAGGCAGATAGTCGGCATCGCCCTCTTGTGTGGCAGTGATTTGCACCTCGCCCACCCGATGCAAGCGAAGGGTACTGCCATCGACAGTGGCCACCGTGCTATCGCCGCTTGAGTAGCTGACGGGCAGCCCGCTGGTGGCGGTGGCAGTGAGTGCAACGGGGCTGTCGGCAAGGGTAAAACGCAAGTCCTGCTCCCAGTCGATGAACTGCTCCAGCATCGTGTGGGGTCTATCCTCGCGGAACATGCCGAAGGCTCCCGCGCTGCCACTGCCTCGGGGATTAGTGAAGAAGAAGGTGTCGAGGGTGATGTCATGGTAGCGCAAGGTGAAGTCGAACAGCACCCCATTGCCCGGACGGGGGTAGAAATGATAGTCCCACAAGCCCAAGCAGTGTATGCGCATGGTGTCTGCCACACGCTGGTCGGTCTGCCAAACGGCCATAAAGGGGATGCTTTCCGACGGGTTGATTTGATAGGATATAGAGGAGTATACGCGGTTGTCCTTTACAAAATGACGCTTCCACACTCCACCGCCGCTCATGCCAGCCGCGGGCGACACTCCGTCGTCATCCCACCAGCCGGGACAGGAGTGGGTGCCATAGCCGGTGCAGAGGCCTGTCTGCTTGTCTAATTGCAGGAAGAGGGGATAGCGGTGATGCCGCTCGCTGTCGCCGCCGCGCTCAAACCACTGCCCGTTGCCGAAGAAGATGGTGTCCTCGTCGAAGAGGGTACTCAAGCCACCCGTCACATACACCGAGCCTCCGCTCACAGCCACGCTCCCGTAACTGATACTGTTGTATGTCTGATAATTGTGCCGGTCGTTGTAGATAAAGTGTGGCTCATGTACCCACTGCACCGTGCCCGAGGTGTCGAACTTGACAACAAATGGATGATTATCCTTCTCTGCCTCCGCAAAGTGGTTCATCTGCACATAGTGTGTGCTGTCGAAATATATGCGGCAGGGGTATTCATACTCTATGCCCTCGTAACTCCACCATGGGGTTGGCGGATTCAGTCCGTCGAAGTTGCCCGAAAGATACATGTTATCATCCTCGTCGGCATCAAATCCGTTAAAGCCCATATACCACTCCGCCTGCACGGCGCAAGTGTCCCAAATGCCGTGTTGAGATAGAAAGCGGAGGTTAATGGCTGGAATGCCTTCCGACTCGAAGGCAACGAATTTGTGCCACAGCAGCCGCCCATGGGCATCGAACTTGTACATCATGGGCCGTGAACAGCCGCCTACCCCGCCCGAGTCGCTTAGGATAAAGTTGTACGGTAGCAAGAAGTCGCTACGATAGGTGCTGTCGCCATTGTAGGTGATGATGGAATAGACGCTGTCCTCCACGCCCGTCCAACCGCAGTTGAGCACCAAGTAAAGGCAACCCGTCTTATCGACATGCATCGCCACGGGGCCTTTGCCGAACAGGGTGGTGGGGTGCTGGCGGCTGTAGTACCATGTGTCGTTATAGGTGTTGTGGTGGTAGCCGGCACGGTCTTGACACTGCATATAGATTGTGTTCAGCACGTTGCCGTTCAAGTCCATCTTGGTGAAGAAATTGAACCGGCTGTCATAAGGAGGTCGCCAACCAGCGGCAGGGGTGCTGAGGAAATCCCTTGCGCGTATCATCGTGTCGAAGAACCACAGCCAACTGGCGTTACCATACATTCCACATGTACCCAGCAGATAGAGGGTGTCGCCGTGCAACTCCATCCACCCCGGGCGCGCCTGATAGTCGGAGCTCACCTCGCGCATCCAGAGGCGGTTGCCCAGCGTGTCGTACTTGGCAATAAACACATTATACTTACCTTGCCGGTACATCTCTTCTGTGAGGGTGGTGTCAAACCGCCCCTCCAAGCCGTAGAGCCCCTGCGTACACACGTCGCCAAAGCTGCCGTAATAATAGACATAGCCCGAGTCATCCACCTCGGTGCAGTAGATTCCCTGCGAGGGATAGTAGTCGCGCTCATATCCGGCGAAGAACTTGACCCAGTCGTATTGACCGGTGAACGATTGCGCGGCAACCGTGTGTGATAAAAGCAGAATAACTGCAGCGTAAAATAGTTTCTTCATTTCTCTGTTCTGATTTGTTCGACTTAAAGAGACTTCACGCCTTTATGACACACAAGGGTCGATTTTGTTGTATTTTTTTAACATCATTTATGAATTTTAACATATAAGGACATTCCTATACAATAAGAAAAACCCGCTGCACCAAGGCAGCGGGTTTAGAGATTATATAAATCTCAACTAGTTTACTTAGTCCATGATGGTGTTCCAGTGGTGGACATCCTCGGCCTCGCCAAGCTGGATGGCACGCAGAGCGTGATACAGTTTGGTGCTCCAGGGGCCGGGCTCCTTGCCAAAGTGGTAGCTCTTGCCAGTCTCGGGATCGTCAAGACGCTCGATGGGGCTGATGACGGCAGCGGTGCCGCAGGCGCCAGCCTCTTGGAACTCGGAAAGCTCTTCAACGTTGATGGGGCGACGCTCCACCTTCATGCCCATGTCCTCAGCCAGCTGCATGAGGCTCTTGTTGGTGATGGAGGGCAGGATGGAAGTGCTCTTAGGAGTGATGTAGGCGCCGTCCTTGATGCCGAAGAAGTTGGCTGCGCCAGCCTCGTCAACATATTTCTTCTCCTTGGCATCGAGGTAGAACTCGCATGCATACTGACCGCCGTGGCAAGCCTCAACGTGTGCACGGAGCGAAGCAGCGTAGTTGCCGCCCACCTTATAGATACCAGTTCCGAGAGGAGCGGAACGGTCGTACTTGCGGGTGATGACATAGGGGTTAGCCTTGAAGCCGCCTTTGAAATAGGGTCCCACAGGGGTGACGAAGATAACGAACAGATACTCGTCGGCGGGTTTCACACCCACGGTGATGCCGGTGCCGATCAGCAGCGGACGGAGGTAGAGGCTTGCGCCGGTGCCGTAGGGAGGAATGAAACGCTCGTTGAGTTTGATGACCTTCTTGCACATCTCCACAAACTTCTCGGTGGAAAGCTCAGGCATCATGATGCCGCGGCAGGTGCTCTGCAGACGCTCGGCATTGGCTTCGGGGCGGAAGATACGGATCTTGCCGTCTTTGCAACGATAGGCCTTCAGACCTTCGAAAGCCTCCTGGCCATAGTGCAGGCTCGATGCAGCCATGTGCATCTCGATATGTTCGGAGGAAGAGACTTCAATCTCACCCCATTTGCCGTCACGATAGTAGCAACGGACATTATAGTCGGTCTTTACATAACCGAAAGGAAGGTTTTCCCAATCAATATTCATGCTGTTTGCCATAACATTAATGTTTAAAAAAAAGTGGTCCCACTTGGGCTCGAACCAAGGACCCACTGATTATGAGTCAGTTGCTCTAACCGACTGAGCTATGGGACCAGCTTTTCATCTTTCGAAATCGGCTGCAAAGATACAACTTTTTTTCCAATACTCAAGAAAAAAAATCTTTTCTTCTTCTTCAAGGCTATGGTACAAGTTTTTGCCATACTCCGTATCGGCATGCTCGGTTCAGAAAAAGGCGGCACCAGCCGTCGCGAACCGTCAAAAAACACCCTTCCGGCGATTGGGCAGCATACATCCCACGCCTCGCTCTTCACCATCGTCCACAGCCAGTGTCCACTGCAAGCCACAGCCCCCGGAACGAGGAATGGCATTCCTGTCCCCAACAAGACTGACACAACCCATCGACCGCACTGCACACATCAACCAACCCATGGTTGATACTTTTTTTTCTATTAATCAAAGAAAAATGCGTAACTTTGCAAATTTAAAAGACGACACATATCTATGGGAAGAATACTCGCAATAGACTATGGCATAAAGCGAACGGGCATTGCCGTGACCGACCCGGAGCGTATCATCGCCAACGGATTGACCACGGTGGCCACCCCTACCCTCATGCAATTTCTGCACGACTACTGCCAAAAAGAGGTTGTCGACATCTTCCTGGTGGGGCAACCCAAACACATGGACAACACCCCGTCGCAGTCGGCCCAGCTCATCGAGCCCTTCGTCCAACAGCTGGCCCAGGCCTTCCCCGACAAACAGATTGCCCGCATCGACGAACGCTTCACCTCCAAGCTGGCTTTCCAAGCCATGATTGACGGCGGCCTGAAGAAAAAACAACGGCAAAACAAAGGCATGATAGACCAAGTGAGCGCCACCATCATGCTTCAAGATTATATGAGAACAATACAATAATACAACAAACACATGCTCTACCCCATCATTGGCCTCGGCCATCCCACCCTGCGCAAAATCGCGCAACCCATCGACAAAGATTATCCCAACCTCGACCAGCTCATAGCCGACATGTACGAGACCATGTACAATGCCGACGGCGTCGGACTGGCCGCCCCACAGATAGACCTCAGCATCCGGCTCGTGGTCATCGGTTTCCGCCCCTACGACGAAAAGACCGACACCTATGGCGACCCCGCCGAGGAGCACACACTCATCAACCCCGAAATCCTGGAGTACCTCGGCGACAAGCAGTATTTCAATGAAGGCTGCCTCAGCATCCCCGACATCCACGAGGACGTCCTCCGTCCCGAAGGCCTCCGCCTGCGCTGGTACGACCAGCAGTGGCAGCTCCACGAAGAGGAGATTCACGGCATGTTTGCCCGCGTGGCCCAGCACGAGATTGACCACCTCAACGGCAAAGTATTCACCGACCGCCTCAGCCCCATCCGCAAAACCATGATCAAACGCAAAATCAACGACGTTGTCAACGGCCGCGTCAGAACAGCTTACAGAATGAAAACCAACAAAAAATAACTCATACTCTATGAAAAAAACATCACTCATACTCATCCTTGCCGCCCTCATGGTGGCATGTGGCCCCAACAAAGAAGAGCGCATCGCTCAAATCGAAGATTTCGAAGACTCCATTTTCGAGTCCGCCATCGTGGCCGACGAAGCCACGGCCGACCAACTCACCAAGCTCTACACCGACTTTGCCGACAAATACCCCTCCGACTCCCTGACCCCGCAGTACCTCCTCAAAGCCGCCGAAATACAGAGCAACGTCATGCACACCGACCGCTCCATCGAGCTCTTCGACCGCGTCATCAACAACTACCCCGACTTCGAGGACGTCCCCACCTGCTATTTCCTTAAAGGCATAGCCTACGAGTCCAACAGCCAGTTCGACGAAGCCAAAGCCGCCTACCAGACCTTTGTCGACAAATACCCTGACCACTATCTTGCCGCACAGACCCGCCTCATGATCCCCAAAGTGGGCATGAGCCCCGAAGAGATGCTGGACGACATCCTCGCCAACGCCGATGGCGACACCGTGTTCGACAACAAATACATCTTAAAGCAATAGCCCCGCCGCATCCTCTTTTTATCCTGCCCTCCGTGAGCGACATTATCAACATACTGCCCGACAGCGTGGCCAACCAGATTGCCGCAGGCGAGGTGGTGGACCGTCCCGCTTCGGCGGTAAAAGAACTACTTGAGAATGCCTTAGACGCCGGTGCCACAAAAATCCAACTCATCGTCAAAGACGCCGGCCGCACCCTCATACAAGTCATCGACAACGGCTGTGGCATGAGCGAGAGCGATGCACGCGTCTGCTTCGAGCGCCACGCCACATCCAAAATCCACAAAGCCGACGACCTCTTCGCCATCCGCACCATGGGTTTCCGCGGCGAAGCCCTCGCCTCCATTGCCGCCATAGCACAAGTCGAACTCAAAAGCCGCCTCCACGACCGCGAACTCGGCACCCTCGTCCTCATCGAAGGCAGCCACGTCAAAGAACAATCCCCCTGTGCATGCCCCTGCGGCACCTCCATAGCCGTCAAAAACCTTTTCTTCAACGTCCCCGCACGGCGCAACTTCCTCAAAAAAGACAGCATCGAACTCAGCCACATCGAGGAAATCTTCAAACGCGTGGCACTCATCAACTACCGCACCGACTACTCCTTCAACTCCAACGGCCGCCTGCTCTACGACCTCCGCGCCGGCAACTTTGCCGAACGCATCAGCCAGATATTCGGCAACACCTACCGCCAGCGCCTCTGCCCCGTCAACGAGCAGACCGACATCGTCGGCATCGAAGGCTACGTGTCCAAACCCGAATTCGCACGCAAAAGCCGTGGCGAGCAATACCTCTTCGTCAACCACCGCTTCATCAAACACCCCGCCCTCAACGCCGCCATCGAAAAAGCCTATGCCGACATCATCCCCGACCACCACTACCCCTCCTACTTCCTCCACCTCCAGGTCGACCCCTCACGTCTCGACGTCAACATCCACCCCACCAAAACCGAAGTGAAATTCATCGACGAGAACGCCCTCTTCGCCATCCTCCGCGCCGCCACCAAGAAAGCCATCGGCCAGTTCAGCCTCGCCACCGAGCTGCAATTCAACCCCATTGAAGAAGTTGACTTCCCTCCGGCACCCAAAGGCTACATCCCCACACCCCCCAAGATACACTACAACCCCGACTACAACCCCTTTGCCGACAGCCGCCCGCATAAAGCCAACCCCTCCCCCCTCAGCCATACGCCTAATTTCGAAAGCGATATGCCAAAGCCCTCAAAATGGACTTCCTTTTTCGACCTCGACGACAAGACCCACAATTCCCCCGCCGACGTCAGCGCTCCCGCTCCCCAGTCGCAACAACAACAGCTCCAAGCTCCCAGCATTGCCGTCACCGAGACTCCCTGCATGCAGCTCCAGCAGCGCTTTATCGTCAGCACCCTCCCCTCCGGACTTCTCCTCGTTATCCGCACCGCCCCTAGCACGGCGCGGATAATGTTATCTATGGTTTTTGTTATCTCCCACGTGCTGGAGCACGGCGGAGATAACGTTTTGGGCCCTTTTTGTTATTCGCCGCGTGCTCACGACCCACCCTTACTTGTTATAACGTTTGGAGCGGATTGCCTGGGAAATGATACGGGCAGGAA
>DEKU01000051.1 GCA_002354035.1 Bacteroidales bacterium UBA2714 | reverse complement strand
ACAACCTAAATCAGCAAATCACAGCCTTCGCTCCAGGTCCGCTATTTATACTACATTTAGTCTCTACTTATTCTACACTTATTCTATACTTCCTCTATACTCCACCCTGATTATCACACAGAACCCATATCCAAACAAGGGCAACACAGCGGCCAAAAAGCCGACCCGGCGCGTGGCAACCGAGGGTCGCGGAGGGACCGGGGGCGGAAAAAAAGACGGCCGCCTGCGGCGGCCGCACAATAATAAAACGGAAAGAGCGTTATTGTGGATTGCATGAGAAAAAGTGTCGTCATATTACTGCTACTGCTGCTTGCCGGACCCGCCGCCCGCGCAAGTTATCTGCTCATACCGATGGACGGGGTGCAGAAAAACCACCTCAAAGCCTACGGAGTGGCCTACTACGCGTTGCAGCGCGAAGTGGAGGTGACCTGGCTGCTCAACTACCGCGGCGGCAGCTTCATGATGAAGTATGCCGACCTGCTGGACAAGGAGTGCCGCCTGCGCGGCGTGAGCGCGGAGGTGATTGCCGACGGGCAGTCGAGCGCCATCCTGTCGGAGATTGCCGACCCGTCGGTCAACATGGACGCCGTGAAGCTGCACAAAGCGCCCCGCATAGCTGTCTACTCGCCAAAGAACAAGCTGCCCTGGGACGACGCGGTGACGCTGGTGCTGACCTATGCCGACATCCCCTACGACGTGGTGTACGACGACGAGGTGATGGCGGGGGTGCTGCCCACCTACGACTGGCTTCACCTGCACCATGAGGATTTCACCGGCCAGTATGGCAAGTTCTGGGGAAACTACCGCAACCAGCAGTGGTATATCGAGGATGTGCGCACGCAGGAGGCCACCGCCTCCCGGCTGGGATTCCAGAAGGTGAGCCAGCTGAAACTGGCCGTGGCCCACAAGATACGCGACTTTGTGATGGGCGGGGGATTCCTCTTTGCCATGTGCTCGGCGCCGGACAGCTACGACGTGGCCCTGGCGGCGGAGAATGTGGACATCTGCGACGTGATGTTCGACGGCGACCCCATGCAGCCCGACGCCCAGCAGCAGCTGGACTTCAACAAAACCTTTGCCTTCAAGGATTTCCGCATAAGCACCAACCCTGTAGAGTATGAGATTTCGACCATCGACATCGACGACCGCGCCCACCAGCGGGCGGTGAACGAGAAGAATGATTTCTTCACGCTGTTCGATTTCTCGGCCAAATGGGACTGGGTGCCCACCATGCTCACCCAGAATCACACGCGCATCATACACGGCTTTATGGGTCAGACCACGGCGTTCCGCCGCGAGTGCGTCAAGTCGTCGGCCGTCATCCTGGCCGAGAACAAGGCGCTGGGCGAGGTGCGCTACCTGCATGGCGAATACGGCAAAGGCACCTGGACCTTCCTCGGCGGGCACGACCCGGAGGACTACCGCCACTTTGTGGGCGACCCCCCCACGGACCTCTCGCTTTTCCCCAACTCGCCAGGCTACAGGCTGATATTGAACAACATCCTGTTCCCCGCCGCCAAGAAGGAGAAGCACAAAACCTGACAGTATAGTTTCGCATCTCAACGCAAAAATGATACGGATGAAACAGACACTCGCAATAGCCATAGCAACCCTGCTTGCCTGGACGGCCACCGCCCAGAAATGGACCAACTACACCACCAGAAACTCGGAACTGACGGGCAACAACATTCTGGCCATCAGTCTGGACAACCGCAACAACCTGTGGGTGGGCACCACCCAGGGACTCAACTGCTACAAGAACGGAAACTGGACGGACTATTCCGACTTCAACGAGAAGCTGAAAAACCAGTTTGTCAACTGCCTGCTGCCGGAAGGCAACACCCTATGGATCGGCACCGACGACTACGGGGTGATAGAGCTCAACGGCAACCGCTGGTTTGAACACAGCGAGGAAACCCGGAGACTGAACATGAAATACATACGCGACATCGCCGTGGACCACGCCGGGACGAAATGGATCGGGGTGACGCTGAGCGGTTTTGTCTCCTACGACGGGGTGAACTGGCATAAGTATACGGCCAACGACAGCGAGTTGCTGAGCGACTTTATCCTCTGTGTGGTGGTGGACAACCGCGACCGCAAGTGGATTGGAACTAACGACGGCCTCTGTGTGTTCGACGGCAACCGTTGGATCTCCTACACCACGAAGAACTCGAAGATAGCCCACAACATAGTGCTCTCCATTGCTATCGACAAGCAGAACGTGAAATGGATCGGGACGCTCGAGGGGTTGTGCCGCTTCGACGGCGAGGAGTGGCAGCTGTTCCACACCGACAACAGTCCCCTGCCGGGCAATCAAATCAACGACCTGGCTTTCGACAAGGAGGGGCACCTGTGGATGGCTACTGACGGCGGAGTGGCCGTGTTCGACTGCAAGGACCGATGGGACACGTTCCGCGGAGGTGATGTGCTGCCCAAGTGCATGTACCAGAATATAGCCATCGACCGCAGTGGCAACATCTGGTTCGGGACGGACGAGAAAGGGCTCTACTGCCTGTCCGACTACCAGATGGCCGACCGCACGGTGGCCGAGAACAGCGAGTCCACAGCCGACGCCGCACTGGCCGACGCCAAGGCAGGCACCGCCACCGGACCCGAGGCCGACAAAAAGCCCAAGCAGTCCGCCGAGACCGCCGAGGTGGAAGACCGCATCAAGCTGACCCCCAACTTGGAGGAGGGCTACATCACCATCACCATGAACGCTCCCGAGGCGCAGGTCACTTTCCTCAACTCCAAGGGCGAGAAAGTGCGCACCGTGCCACGATATATCAATGGAAGCCACATCAACATCGCCAAAATGAAGAAAGGCACCTACACCGTGCGGGTGAAGAACAAGAACGGCACCCGCACCGTGAAATTCACCCTGAAATAAACCTATAAGCAGCAATAACGAATCCATCATTCACTATGAAAAAAATTGTATCATTTGTGCTTGGACTGGCCATGGCCTGGATGGTGTCGGCCCAGATTCAAGACCCCGTGAAATGGTCTTTTACGGTAAAGGACCTCAACGAAAACATGTCGGAGCTGGTGTTTACGGCCCAGCTGGACCCGGGCTGGCACCTCTACTCGCAGCACACCGACCCCAACGGGCCGTTCCCCATAGCGTTTGAGTTCACGCCCTCGGCCGACTATAAGCGCGTGGGGGGGGTGAGCGAACCCAAACCTCATGAGGAGTTCGACAAGGACTTCAACTGCACAGTCCGCTCGTTTGAGGGGCGGGTGGTGTTCCGCCAGAAAATTGAGCGCCGCTCGACGAAGGACTTCAAGGTGGGCGGCACATTCAGCTACCAGCTGTGCAACAACGGCTCGTGCATAGCGCCGGACGACCGCGATTTCTCGTTCTCGGTGAAGGGGGCCAAGGCTACGGCCACCGATAATGCTGCCGCCAGCGCGGTTGCCGAGGCCGACACTGCTGTGGCCGACCTGCAAGAGGCTGAGGACTCGGCTGCCGCCATCGCCGCCACACCGGTGGCCAATGTGGCCGACAGCACTGCCACTGCCGCCGACCAGCCTGAGAAAAAGAAGGACTCGCTCTTGGTGATTTTCCTACTGGCCCTGCTGGGCGGTGTGCTGACGATGTTCACCCCCTGCGTGTTCCCCATGATACCGATGACGGTGAATTTCTTTATGAACAGCACGGATAACAAGAAGGCCTCACGTCGTCAGGCCTGGTTTTTCGGGTTCTCCATTATCTTCTTGTTTGCGGTGCTGGGAGCGATATTGACGTTGGTGTTCGGACCAGAGGCGTTGTACTTTATCGGCACGCACTGGGTCCCCAACCTCCTGTTCTTCATCATTTTCATCATCTTCTCGCTGAGTTTCTTCGGTTTGTTTGAGATTAAGATGCCCGAGCGCTGGATCAACAAGTCGGACGAGCAGGCGGACAAAGGCGGGCTGTTGGCTCCGTTCTTTATCGCCCTGACCACCGTGTTGGTGTCGTTCAGCTGCACCGGCCCCATATTGGGTGCCGCATTGGTGGGCCTTTCGACCAGCACGACCGACCGCTGGGTGTCGCTCATCACCATGCTGGGCTTCGGTATCGGTTTTGCCGCCCCGTTCACGCTGTTGGCTATGTTCCCGTCGGTGTTGAAAAACATGAAGTCAGGCGGATGGCTCAACACGGTGAAGGTGGTGTTTGCCTTCCTGGAGCTGGCCTTCGGCTTGAAGTTCCTGTCGATGGCCGACCTTTACTGCCACTGGCACCTGCTGGACCGCGAGACCTATCTGGCTTTGTGGATAGTTATTTTCGGCCTTCTGGGTCTCTACCTTCTGGGCAAACTCAAGTTCAAAGGCGATGAGGACCTGGAGCATATCGGAGTGGTGCGCTTGTTTTTGGCCATCATCGACCTCGCCTTTGTGGTGTATATGATTCCGGGTCTGTGGGGTGCCCCGTTAAAGGCCATCAGCGGCTTCCTGCCTCCCATGACCACACAGGATTTCAACATAGAGCGCAGCATCGAAGAGCAGGGCGCGACGGTGGTGTACGACGGGAGCGCCATGGGAACCGAGGCACTGCCGGCCGACCGCAAATATGCCGACAGGCTCCAGTCGCCTGCGGGTTACCACGGATTTTTCGACCTTGAGGAGGCCAAAGCCTATGCAAAGAAAGTGGGCAAGCCCATCTTTATCGACTTTACCGGCCACACCTGCAACAACTGCCGCGAGATGGAGCATCTGGTATGGTCGGACAAGGATGTGAAAGCCATCATCAACCAGAAGTTTGTTCTGTGTGAACTGTATGTCGACGAGCAACAGATTGAGCTGCCTGAGGCGGAATGGATCACGGACGACAAAGGCCGTGTGCTGAAGACTTTGGGTAAACGCAACTTGTATTATGAGAAGAGCATGTTCAATATGAACGCCCAGCCATATTACGTCATTATTGATGCCGACGGCAAAGTGCTGACCAAAGAAAATTATCAGTACGACCGCGATGTACAGAAATTCATTGCCTACCTGAACGAAGGCCTTTCAAACATGAAATAAAGGCGTTGGGAGACAGCCCCATTTTAACAAATCGATATCCCCGGAGAGCGTTTTTCGCTGTCCGGGGATTGTTGTTAGCTATGTTAAACGTGGTCCATAACATATTGATTATTAAAATATGGTATGTTAATTATCAACTATTTGCCAAAAGTTTTTTTGCCATATCGGGAAAAAGTAGTACTTTTGCAAACGATTTCGAAAGAGAAATAACAGAGTGCGGGGTAGAGCAGAGGTAGCTCGTCGGGCTCATAACCCGGAGGTCGTTGGTTCGAATCCAGCCCCCGCTACCAAGGAAGGACAACCTGAAAGGGTTGTTCTTTTTTTATTGTCACTCGGGGGCCGATTGTGAAGCCTCGCTGAAGGCGTGAAAGCCGCCTTGAACGATAATTATTTATCGTTTATCAATAATTTTTTCACATAATTCAAGAAATAATAGTATCTTTGCAGCCGAGTATAGGACCTAAAAAAAGAGTCATATTAACGGAAAAAGCTCATACTGAATGACAAAAACAAACAATATATCCTTGCTGAAAATGAGAAAAACACTGTATCTACTGATTTGTGCCGGACTTTTGGCCAGCTGCAACGGGTCTGCTCATAGCGACGAAAGTGCAGCCTACAACGAGGTGAAGGTGGTGGGCGACACGCTGGTGGTGCCGGAGACATCGACCATTGCGTCGAAGATGGTGTGCGACACCGTTGACGAGTCGTCGTACTCGGCCACCCTGTCAACCACAGGCGTGGTGCGTGCCATCCCGTCGGCCTATGCCGAAGTGTCGGCTCCCTTTGCCGGACGGGTGGTGCGTTCGCTGGTGCGTATCGGGCAGCATGTCAAAGCCGGAACACCGCTGTTTGAGATTTCGTCGTCGGACTATTCGGAAGTGGTGAAAAAGCTGATACAGACCAAGTCGGAGATGGATATGGCCAAACGAGGGTTGGACCGCACACAGGACCTTCACAATAACAAAGTTGCATCGGTCAAGGAGCTGGACGAGGCCAAGACCACCTACTCGTTGGCGGTGGAGGAATACCACCATGCCGTGGCCGTGGCCAAAGAATACCAGATAGACATACACCGGGCCGAGGTGGGCCAGCCCATGATTGTGCGCTCGCCCATAGCAGGGCAGGTGCTGCAAAACGATTTGGTGATAGGAGAATACCTGAAAGAGGATGCCGCCACGAAGGTGGTGGTGGCCGACCTGGACAAGGTGTGGGTGAAAGCCAACGTCAGCGAGATGGATGCCCCTTATGTGAATGGGATAGAACATGTGGAAGTCAACTTGGTGGCCCGTCCGGACAGCGTGGTGACAGGACATGTGACCTATGTGGGAGGCATACTCGATGCCGATACCCGCACCGTGGAGACAATAATTGAGTGCAGTAATCCCCGCCACCTTATGCTGCCCAACATGTATGCACAGGTGCGCATGCAGATTCACAGCCGCAACACAATCGTGGTGCCCAAAAAGGCTGTTCTGCAAAGCGAGAAAGGGCGCTATGTGCTGCGCCGCATTGGCGACAACACATACTGTCGCACAAAGGTGGAGGTACAGTCGATTGACGAGCATTTCCTCCGGGTAATCAGTGGCCTGAAGGTAGGAGATGTGATTGTTACCGAAGGGGCATTCTATCTTATTGACAAGCACTAAACCCAACGGCACAAATCCACAAACTATAATCTGCAAAACTCAAGAAGAACGCCATGATAGACAAACTTGTAGGGTGGGCCATAGACCACCGCGCCATCACCATAGTCACCTTTATTTTGCTCTGCATTGCCGGGGTGATAGCATGGAATTCCCTGTCGATAGATGCCTATCCTGACATCTCGGACACTACCGTGCAGGTGGTGACGCAGGTGCCGGGACTGGCCACCGAGGAGATTGAGCAGCAAATATCCATTCCCGTGGAGCGGGCGGTGAGCGGCATCCCCAACCTGATCACCATGCGCAGCAAGAACAGCTTCGGCATTTCGACCGTGATTCTTGTGTTCGACGACGGGGTGGACGACTACTGGGCGCGGCAGCGCGTCACCGAGCGGCTTGTGGGCATCGACCTCCCTTACGGGGCTGTGCCTGAGCTCAACCCCCTCACAGCCCCTACCGGTGAGATTTTCCGCTATATTGTGGAGAGCCCCGACGGGAGCCATGACCTCCGCAGCCTCACCGACATCCACAAATGGACTATCATTCCCTATCTGCGGCAGATTTCGGGTGTGGCCGATGTGAGCAACTATGGTGGCATCACGACACAATACCAGATAGAGCTGTCGCCCGAAAGGCTCACGGAATTTGGCATCTCACTGAGCGACATCACCGAAAAGATAGAGCAGAACAACCTCAACGCGGGCGGCAGCATCCTGTCCGAGGGGTCGTTGAGCTACGTGGTGCGCGGCATCGGACTGATCAGCGACTTGGAGGGATTGGGCGACATCGTGGTGAAGACGGTGAATGGCACACCGGTGTACCTCAAAGAGCTGGGCGAACTGAAATACGGCACCCTTGAGCGCAAGGGGGTGCTGGGATTCAGCGACGATCAGCGCGACTACGACGACGCCGTGGAGGGCATAGTGCAGATGCTGCGTGGCGAGAACCCCTCCGAAGTGCTGAACCGCATCCACACCTCTATCGACGAGCTGAACAACGAAATACTTCCCGAAGGGGTAGAGATACACCCTTTCCTTGACCGCACCAACTTAGTGGGCGAAACCCTCAAGACAGTCTCCCACACCCTAATCATCGGCATGATACTGGTCATCGTGGTGCTGATGATATTCTTGGGCAACTTCAGGGGGTCGCTGGTGGTTGCGCTCACCATTCCTATTGCCTTGCTTGTGGCTTTTGTGCTGATGAAACTGACGGGCATCCCCGCCAACCTCCTGTCGTTGGGGGCCATCGATTTCGGCATCCTTGTGGATGGCGCCATCGTTATGATGGAAAACATCCTGAAGAAACGCGAACGCCATCCCGACCTGGAACTCACAACCGACGATGTCAAACAGCGTGCGCGCGAAGTGGGACGCTCCATCTTTTTCTCCACCATAATCATCATCACAGCTTATCTGCCACTCTTCGCCTTCGAGCATGTGGAGCGCAAGCTCTTCACCCCCATGGCCTACACGGTGGGATATGCTCTTATCGGCGCACTGCTCACCTCCCTGCTGCTCACGCCTGGCCTCTCCTACATGGCCTACCACAAGCCCCGCAAGCTGTATCACAACAAGTGGCTTGAGCGGCTCAACAATGCCTACACCCGCACCATAGGCACCTTCCTCGAAAAGAAAAAAGCGGTGATTGCCACCCTTATCGTCATCCTGTGCGGCTCGATAGCCCTCTCGTTCACCGTGGGCAAAGACTTCTTGCCACCGCTCGACGAAGGGTCCATCTGGGTGCAGGTGCAGCTGCCCTCGGGGCTGAGCATCGACCAATCGAAAAAGATGTCGGACGACCTGCGCAAAGTGCTCAGCAGTTTCGATGAGACCTCTTACGTCATGACCCAGCTGGGACGCGACGACGAGGGAGCCGAATGTTTCTCGCTCTCACATGTGGAAGTGGGGATAGGTCTGAAGCCTTACAACACATGGAAAAGTGGCCGCACCAAGGCCGAACTGGTTGAGGCCATGGCGGCCGCCATCGAGCAGATGCCCGGCTACTCGGCGGGCTTCTCGCAACCCATCATCGACATGGTGATGGACCAGATTGCCGGCACACACAGCGACCTGGCACTGAAAATCTATTCCGACGACATCGACGAGAGCCGCCAGGTGGCCGAACAGGTGGCGCAGATAGTGTCGGGCATAAAGGGTGCCACCGATGTGGCCGTGGACCAAGAGCCCCCCACACCTCAGCTCCAAATATCCGTCAACCGCGAAAGCATAGCCCAATATGGCCTCAATGTGTCGGATGTCACCGAACTCATCGAGCTGGCCATTGGCGGACGCGCCATCTCCCAGATTTATGTGGGCAGCAAAGTGTACGACATCACGTGCCGCTATGCCGAAAAATATCGCAACACCCCTGAGACCATAGGCAACCTCCTCCTCACCACCGCCGACGGAGTGAAAGTGCCCCTCTCGGCCGTGGCAGACATCAAAATGGCCCTTGGAGCCAGCACCATCATGCGCGAGATGGCCCGCCGCTACTCCCTCGTGCGCATCAACCTGCGCGGAGCCGACCTCACCTCGTTCGTGGCCGAGGCCAACAAAGCGATAGCCCAAAACATACATTACGACCACGAAAAGACCTCCCTCCATTGGGCTGGTCAATTCGAGAACCGCAACCGTGCCTTCAACCGTCTGGGACTTGTTGTCCCGCTGGCGCTGATGGTCATGTTCATCCTGCTCATCTTCGCCTTCGGCAAAGTGCGCCAGGCCGGACTGCTCATGGTCGTCGTGCCCCTGGCCCTCTTTGGCGGCATGGCAGCCCTCAACATCCGGGGCATGACCCTCAATGTCTCCTCGGCCGTGGGCTTCATAGCCCTCATCGGTGTAGCCATACAGAACGGCATCATCATGATTTCACACATCAACCACCTGCGCGAGCGGGGTACGGGGCTGAGGCGCGCCGTAATCGAAGGGGCCTCACACCGCATGCGGCCCGTCCTCCTCACCGCCTCCGTGGCCGTCCTGGGCCTCTTCCCGGCATCCATCTCCACCGGCATCGGCAGCGACGTGCAGCGGCCCTTGGCCACCGTCATTGTCTACGGCCTCATCTTTGCCACTATCGTCACCCTCTTCATCCTCCCCTCGCTCTACTACATGATGGAACGCCGGGCCGAACAACGCCAAGCCAGCCAGTCTCAACCCCAACAAAACAACACAACCACCCAGCAATGAAAACAGCCACACACAAACCCCTGCGCCTTTGCGCTGCCTTTGCCCTCGTCACGGCGATGGTGAGTCCCCTCCGCGGCCAGGAACTCGACTACCGCACCTTCATGGGCCAAGTGATGGAACACAACCTGAGCTATGCCGCCGCCAAACTCGACCGCTCCATTTCCGAGGCCGACCTCTCTGCCGCCAAGAAATTCACCGACCCCACCCTCTCGGCCGAATACGGCAACAACAGTGATTGGGATATAGCCATGGGCCAATCCCTCAGCTTCGAGCTGGGCAAAACCATCTCCTTCGGCAAGCGTGCCGCCCGCATAGAGGTGGCACGCCACAACCTCGACGCCTCCGATGCCGGACTGCGGCTCTTTGCGCTCGACCTGCGTGCCGAAGCAACCCTTGCATTTATCGATGCTCTCTTGGCCCGCGACCTTGTCCAGATAGGCCAACAGAATGCCCAGCACATGCTTTCGCTCTATCGCAGCGACAGCCTGCGCCATGCCACAGGCGAGCTATCCGAAATCGACGTCATGCAAACCCGTCTCGAAGCCAACATCGCTCAACAAGACTACCTCGCCCTGCTGGTGGACTACCGCAATGCCCTCATCCAGCTCGACCAGCTTATGGGCAGCCCCGCCGTCTCCACCCAGTCCGTGGCCGGACAACTCGGCACACCCCTCAAGCACTACAACCTACAGGACCTGCTCCTCGCAGCCGACACCCTCAGGCTCGACATCCTGCAAGGGCGTCACATGGCCTTGGCCTCCCAGAGCGAGCTGAAACAAACACGCCGCGAACGGCTGCCCGACATCGACCTCGCCCTCGGCGTCAACTACAACACACGCGTGCACAACGAAGAGGCTCCAGCCCCCGAATTCTTTGGCTACACCGTAGGAGTCAGCATACCCCTTCCGTTCTCCAACCTCAACCGTGGCGACATCCGCGCCTCGCAATTCAAAGCCCAGCAAGCCGGGCTGCAAACCGAAATCCTGCGTCGCCAAGCCCAAGCCGAAATCACCAAAGCCTACAACAACTACCACTCCGCCCTCAACCGCCTCACCGACTACAACACCGTAATCATCAGCAACGCCCAGCAGGTGCTCGAAGGCAAGATGTACGCCTACCAACGGGGCGAAACCTCACTCCTCGAAGTCATCAACGCCCAGCACACCTATAACGAACTGCGCCAAGCCTACAGCGAATGTCTCCACAGCTGCCTCGCAGCGTGGGTGGAACTTGAACGCTGCGCCGGCACAGGCAATTTCGGCCTCGAATAGAAGCCTCCTGCGCATCCCGTCGCACCATAACTCCCGCCCACCCTCCTCCAGTGGGCGGGAGCCACTCTATTGCAGCGCTTATCCAACACCACCGGCCACGAACACCCCATTCCCTAATACAATCACACACATGCCGGGCCTCACACCCGTATTCCCGATGAGCCAAAGGGTCGACTACCGCTTGTCCTGCACACCAAAGGCCAACCACTCCTGCTGCGGGAAATGCTCCTTCACCACCTTGCGCACGGCAAGCATCTGCGCCTTCAGGTCGGCCAGCATCTCGTTGTTTTCCCTTACCCGCAACGTGGCCTGACGCCACAGGGCTTCCAAAGCGTCGTCCATGCTTTTCAGCTCGCCGTAGGTCTGCTCCAAGCGGTCCAATTGCTGGGCAGTGACACCAAGGCTTTGCACCTTGTCCAGATTCTTCCTCAATCCATCGGCCAGTACCTTGGCCTTGTCGATTTCATTCAAAATTGTTATTGACATATAAAGTATATTTTTATTAGTGTTCCACACCGTTTTTCAACATTCATGAGACCCATTCCGGACAATATACACAAATCACTATAGCCCAATATGTTGAACAAAAAAAACATACATCTCAAAACTGTCTATGCAAATATACACCTTTTTTCCAAAACAACGAAAAAAAGCACCGCCCGACAGCCGGATCGCCAGGCGGCCCAGCGGCACAATCCTTGCACACCATGAATACCCCTCTTGTTCGACATTTATTCTCATACCAAGAAAGAATGAAGAAAATAAATACAAACAAATAAGAAAATAAATAGAGGGAATATGAATCATCTGCTACAGGTCTGGCGGGAGGTCCGGAGCATCGAAAAATTGATATATTGGAAAAAAAGTGTATCTTTGCACTTTGAAAAAAAGCACCATCATGAAGAGAATCATCCCCTACCTTGCCGCCTTGCTGCTTTGCAGCACTGCCACGGCACAGACCTCGGCCCCGAAGGCCTCGAAGGACAATGAAGGTTACAAATTCACTATCATCAAAGAGCTGCCCGTCACCCCGGTGAAAAACCAGGGCAAGGCCGGCACCTGCTGGGACTACAGCGGGGTGGCATTTATTGAGGCCGAGCTGCTGCGCATGGGCAAGGGCACTTACGACTTCAGCGAGATGTACATCGCCTATTGGGACTATATGGACCGCGCCATGGCCTCTATCCGCACCCACGGCGACATCGGCTTCAGCCAGGGGGGATGCTTCGGCGACCTGCTGCACTGCATGGAGCGCTACGGCCTGGTGCCGGAGGAGCTTATGCGCCCTGGTGCCATGTACCGCGACACGATTTCGAACCACAGCGAGCTCAGCTCGATGGTGAACCCGATGGTGAAAGCCGCCGCCGGCAACGGGAGCCTGCAAAGCAACGAGAACTACGAGCTGCTGTGCATGAAGGCCATCCGCGCTGTGCACGATGTGTACCTCGGGGTACCGCCCACGGAGTTCACCTATCAGGGCATGAGCTACACGCCCCAGTCCTTCTATGCCTCGACCGGACTGAAAGCCGACGACTATGTGCAGATAACCTCGTTCCTGCACTATCCGCAGTACAGCCGTTTCGCGGTGGAGAGCCCTGACAACTGGCGGCACGACCTGTCGTACAATGTGTCGCTCGACGAGTTGCAGGAAATAGTCGACTATGCCATCGCCCACTGCTACCCCGTGGGATGGGACAGCGACGTGAGCGAGCCGGGGTTCCGCCAAAACTCACGCAATGGGTTCTGTGTGCTGCCCGCCACCGACGGGAACGCTCCCGACCTGCAAGGCAGCGACCTGGCCCACTGGACAGGCATGACGGCCAAGGAGATTCAGGACGAGAGCGCCACACGCCCCACCCCCCAACGGTGGGTCACACCGCAGGAGCGGCAGCTGGGCTGGGACAACCACGAGACCAACGACGACCACCTGATGCTCATCTACGGCACCGCCAAGGACCAAATGGGCAACGAGTACTATATGGTCAAAAACAGCTGGGGAGCCTACAACGGCCAGTATAAGGGCATGTTTTATGCCAGCAAGGCCTTTTTCCGCTACAAGACCATCACCATCCTGGTGCACAAGGACGCCTTGCCCAAGGCCATCAAGAAGAAGCTGGGCATACGCTGACCACCAGAGCCTCCCCACGGCATGATGGGCAAACCGCATGCCCTCTTACCAACCGAAACGGGGAGACCAGACTAAAAACCATTTATTCTCAAACACAATAAATCTAATGAAAAACATCATTTTATTCGGCGCCCCGGGTGCCGGCAAAGGGACACAGGCCAAACTGCTGGCCGAGAAATTCGACCTCATTCACCTGTCGACGGGCGAGATGCTGCGACACGAAGTGGCGCAAGGCACCGCCCTGGGCCAGCGCGTGAAGGACATCATGGACCGCGGCGACCTGGTGGGCGACGACATAGTGGTAGGACTCATAGCCAAAGCGCTGGACCACGGCCGCAACGAGCTGTTAGACGAGTGGGACGAGCTGCGCCTGCGCCGCGCCTGCGGGATAGGCGACAACGACCCCCTGCCCGAAAAGCCCCAGCCCTCCATCATCTACGATGGTTTCCCGCGCACGGTGCAGCAATGCCAGATGCTGGAGTTCCTGTTCCAGAAGAAACAACGGCGGCTGGACCGCGTGATAAGCATCGATGTGCCGCAGGAGGAGCTGGTGCACCGCATCCACGAGCGTGCACTGGTGTCCAACCGCAGCGACGACAACGAAGAGACCATCCGCCACCGTCTGGAAGAATACGAATCCAAGACACGGCCGGTGCTGGACTACTACAAGGTCTCGGGCCGTCTCATCACCGTCGACGGCAGCGGCGAGATTTCGGAGACGAACAGCCGCCTGTGCAAGGTGATGGAATGGATATTGCAGAACTGACCGCCTACGCGCAAACGAAAGGGTGGCGGAGCCGATGCTCCGCCACCCTTTCGCATTGTGGCTTGCGCCACGGCTGAAGAACTATTTTCTCCAGCCTTCGACGCGGGCCTGCCACTGGGCGTCGCTGTCGCACAACCATATAATTCCCTCAACGATTCCTATGATGGCGGGGATGCCCGTCCAGGAGAAAATGATGTCGAGGATGCCACGTGTGGTCTGGCCTGTGTAGAAGTGGCCTATGCCAAAATCACCGAGAAAGATGTTCAGGAGGGCAGCCACAGTCTGGTCGGGGTTGTCTACATTCTGGGCAATCAGAGACTGGACATCCTGTTCGGTTGGGAACGACATATCTGTCAGCTGCATGGGGCTGGCATAGTCGGCAGAGGGTTGTTCTACCCATTCAGCCATCTCGGCGGCGGCAGGGGCGGCGGCGGCTGCATTGGAAGAGGGTATCTGGGCCACGGCGAAAGTAATGGACATGGCCATTGCGAAGAGGATGCTGAGTGTTTTCTTCATTTTTCGTAGCCCTGATACGTGACGGGCGCAACTTTTAAGTGGGTTGGTAATAGGACAAACATCTGGTCATTAAATGTTTGAACTTTGACCATCCGAGATGTTTGCAGTTACAAAGATACTATTTTTTCCTTAATAAACAAGGGCAATTCTCTCAAGAGATAACGCGTCATTGCTTGGTGAAGACCAACTGGTTGATGCCCAGTTCGCGGGCCTCTTCACCGGTAAGCATCATGGTGATGACGGGGTTGCCCGAGCCGTCGGAATAGGTGAAAGGCATGATTTCATCATCATCGACGGTGATGGTGCCGCTCGATTTGCCATCGAAGACGTAGGCGAAGGTGAGCGACTCGGTGTCGGGAAGGCCACCTTCCACAATGCTCATATCCATCCGGCCGATGGAGTCGTTGATGAAGACCATGAGGTACTGGGCATTGAAGCCCCCAAGGGTGAGGGTGGATTTCCAGCTGGTGCCAGCCAGTTTGACGGTGTCATCTACAATGACGGTGTTTTCTTTTTTACAGGAAACTGTCAGCAGCGAAGCCGACACGAGGAATAAAACCAAGAGTTTTTTCATTGATGTGTTGTTTTAAGGGTTTATAAATTGATTTGACTGTTCAGAGACGGAAACTTACGCCTGTGCGGAGTTGGAAATGGGGGTATTCCTCTTCGAGGAATCCATAAGGGAACCCCACACTGCCTGTGCTGATGTTGGCATAGACACCTGCCCATGGCCAAGGCCAATAGGCCAGGCCGAGACCCAAAGAAAGGTCGAGGTCCTGGGTGGTCGAGCCCACCCGGCTCACGCCGTAAAGGTCGAACCACTGACTATTCACCCCAAACAGTGGCAGCAGGTGCAACTGGGCCTCAAGGCCGAAGTGTGCGCGGGGTTCGTTGACATAGCGCGAGCGGGACAGCAAGCCCGAATAATGGTCGGTGCGGACGGTTTCCATCCCCTCCGTAGAACGGTGGCACAGGCTCAGACCGCCATAGGCGGCGAGGGTCCAGTAGCGGCCAAAGTCGTAGGTCACTTTGACGACAGCGCTGTTATTGGGGTGGTCCAGCAGGATGGCGTTGCTGCCAAAGTAGTAGCCCTGCACTATGTTGTGGACAAATTCAGGGCTGACGGTTATTTTGCTCCATGGAGAGCGCTGGGCGTTTTGTGCCATGAGGGTGGAAGCCCAGGCCAAGGTGAGCAGTATGATGGTTGTCTTTTTCATCGTAACGGGATATTAGGATTGGTGTTTATAATTTGATTCTTGCGCCAAGTTTCATGGGGTAGAGTTCGAGGGCGGCCTCGTCGTGCAGCAGGGGAATGGTGGACATCTGCAGGAAGACGCTCCAGTTGGCCCAGCCCAAAGTGATGCGCAGGTCCAGCTTAGGGTTGAGCTTCACCTCTTGCACGTCGTGAATATCGTATCGGACATGGCCCCATGTTGTATCACCCGTGGTGGGGTTGTAGGAATCTTCCTCCACACCACCGTAGGCATCGAAATGGCGTATCAGCTTGCCGGTAGCCACGGCCATGCCGGGGAGCAACGACACACCGGCATGGAAACCCTTGCGGTGCCGCCAGTCGGCATAGTAGGTGAAGTGGATGGGCAGCGACAGATAATCGGTGATGAAACGGCTGTTCCACGAGCCTTCGACGGGCAGGCGGCGATACCTTATGCCCCCTATCTCGGGCAGGATGGTGAAGCCGTGATAATCATCGAGGGTGGTGCTCATCCTTTGCGTCGTCACGGAGATGTCCTCGCCCTCGACATAGGAGACAAATGGATGGCGGAAGCGGTAGACATCGTGCTCGAAACCAAGGCCGAGGCCGATGGCGAAATGCTCGCGGGCTACGATGTCGTAGGTCAGCTCCAGCTGGACACTGCCTAAGGCGGTGCGCACCGAGGAGGCATCCTCCTTGGCATTGCGCTCCCAGTAGTAGCCCGTGTTATAGTCGAAGATATATTCTGTGCCGGACAAACCGTTGAGCGACGAGGTGCCCCAGTTGTGGAAAGCGCCCAGCAGGCTGATGTGGATGCGGTCGATGGGCTTGTAGCGACGGATGGCCAACCCGGCATTGCCAAAGGTGTGCCAGTCATCTTTATCCCAACTCAGGAACTTGCCATTCCTTGCCCCCACACGGATGACACCCTGGTTCACCCGTTCCTCGGAGTACTTGGGGCTGGAATAACTGCTACAGCCCACCATACCGAGTTGTCCGGCATACAGCCTGATACTCCCGGCGTTGATGTGGTTCGTCACCTCCACAGTGCCGTGCCCCTGGGCGTTCAGGAAAAGATTGTCGTACACCAACGAGTCCCGACCATTGGCCGAGGAGAGGCGAATGGTGCTATAGTCCACAGCATCGATGAGGAGACTCCGCGTTTTCAGATGCACCTCGACGGAGAGCACCGTGGGGAAGTCGGACACCATAATCCTGACACATCTCAACAAATCATTGTCCGAATCTTCGACGTACATTAACCCATCGGGCAGGGAGGCAGTGTCTTCAATTCGGAAGAGGTTAAACACCACGTAATTGGAGTCATCCTGCACCACCTTTACTTTGGCGTAGCCAAAAGCGGAGAACATCACTTCGCGCTGGGGAAGCTCGCCGAGCTGCTGGATCATTCTGACCGATTCGTATTGTGCCGCCGCCGGCCAAGCCGCCAGGGCAACCACCATCAGTACTATTTTCTTTAGCGTATTCATATCAATATCTTTTAGCGGTATTCACATTCATTACAGGCTGGCCAGCAAAGGCTCGAAGAGAGTTTCGGAGAGCGACTTGCGCTTGGGGGCCTCGAAGTGCACCAGCCTATTGGTGTTCACCACAATAGTGTCCACCCGCCGGTTGCGGTTGGGCCAAGCAGTCTGGCGGGACATCTCGGCGCGCGCCACCAAAGGCTGGTCGAGGGGCTGAGCTGGAGCCACAGGCTCAGTGCCCTCCAGCATCGGAACATCGGCATAGGACTGCGGCTGTTGCACAGGCTTGTCAGCCTTGGCCATAAGCACCGGCTTCTGCCTGACGGGCATGGTGGGAAGGGGCTTGACAGCCGGAACCGCCTCGGCCACTTCGCCATACCCTCCATCCCCTTGCGGGAGGGAAGGCAAGACGGGAGCTGTGACCTCGCTGTCGGGGTCATCCCCAACCCTTAGGCTGGCGACGGGAGCGCCCTCGCTGCCGGAAGTTCCGAAAGGCCACTGCCACAGGGGCACCCCTGCCACCAACACCACAACAGCCACCGCAGCCACTCGGCGCCACATGCGAGATGGGCGCAGCGGTCGCACCTCGGTCTTGGGGCTGGCCTGCATGGCACGCCGCACCTCGTCGTCGCTGACAAGGGTATGCCCCTCCAAGGCATGGCTTTGCTTTTGCCACAGCCGTTGCATGTCGTCCAGGGTGAAATCGGAATTACTCTTCATATTGTGCCAACTTTTTAAGTTTCTCTTTTATACGATGCAGTCTGATCCTCACATTCCCTTCGGCTTTGCCCAGCACCTCAGCCATCTCCTTCCCGCTCAGTCCGTCCAGATACATGAACACCAACTTCTGCTCCTCATCGTCCAGCCGATGGATGAGATCGTACATCCGGTTCAGCTGCTGCTGGTCGTCGTGCTCCATGTAGGTCTCGGCCATGGGGGAGGTCAACTCTTCGAACTGGGGCATCCGTTTATTGCGGTGGTAATATTGCAACCCCACATTAAGCGCCACCCTGTATATCCATGTGCTCTCCTTGCTTCCCCTCCTGAAAGACCCATAGCCACTCCAAAGGTGGCAGAGGATGTCCTGTTTGAGGTCGTCCACCTCGTCTCGACGCTGGCGGGTGAACGACAGACAGACCTTATAGATAAGTGCCTGGTGCCGCTGAACCATGTCGAGAAACGCCTGCTCGGTGTCTCGGCCGCCCGCATCTTCAGTATAGAGGTTTCGTTGCATCTTCTGCCCGTATTAGATACAAAAATACCAAAAATGTTACAACCTGCATGAAAAAAAAGTCCGCATAAGTCCACATCACGCTAATTTTCAACGGCAATCTCTCTCAAAAAAATCTTTGTCCAAGGGGTACATCCCGCCCAAGTTGCCACTAAAAGAAGGCAGCGATATTCGCAATGGGTACAAACTCGGTCTACCTAAATTCCAGTTACAAGTGCA
>DEKU01000006.1 GCA_002354035.1 Bacteroidales bacterium UBA2714 | reverse complement strand
GCCGGCGCAGCCGGCGCCCCCCTCACAACACTACAACAAGCCTGCGACACCACCCTGCCTTAGGCGACAGCTGCATTCGACCCCGGCGCGACGGATATACTCCTCCCCTTGCAGCTAACGGCTGCGACCACAAAAGGCGCAGCCACTCCGGGGCCAGACAAGATGCTGAGTGGCGCCACTTCCTCCCCATTGCCTGTACTTGGACATCAGTTATCCAACTCTTTATATGCAAACAAGAAACTAAATGTAAAATAACAAGAAAACAAACAGAAAAGAAAGAGCGGACATGTGGCTAAGGTGAGGCTACGCAGTAGGCGACTGGCGCTGGAATGTGGCGTGATGAGATAGGCGGGAGCGCTGAGGGCGGAGGGGGTCAAGGGGTGGCAGAGACTGTGTCGAGACTGGAGGTAGTGGCGGCCGCGGCCGTTGTCGAGGCTTTCTTTTTTCGGGGCTTGGGCATGCGGATGTCGGCCAGGCTGTGTTTGGAATGGAATTTGTCGAGGTCCACGTCGCCCGCTATGCCCTTTACACGGCCGGTTTTGCTGTGTTGCCAGAGGGTGAAGCGGATGATGGGGTAGCCTTCGTATTTGGCCACGAAGATGTGGTATTTGGAGTATTTGCGGGTGGCGAAATGCTCTTTGTAGACTTTTTCGCTGGTGTAAATCATGGGTTTGACGCCATACTCTTTTTCCATGAGTTCCAGCAACTTGTCGACGCGCCCCATGTATAGTCGGCCGCTGTGGTGACCTTCGATGTCAAGGACGGGGATAAGGTCCTGGCTTTTTTTGGGCACCATGGCCTTGAAGTTGGCGAATTGCTGGTAGGCTGTGGTTTTGCTGCTGTAGACATGGTAGCTCCCCACCAGGATGCCGGCTTTGCGGGCGGCGGAGAGGTTGGTTTTGTAGTAGTTGTCGCGGATGGTGGCCCCTTCGGTGGCGCGGATGTAGACGAATTTCACCTTTTTGGTTTTGGCCACTTTGGTCCAGTTGATTTTGCCCTGGTATTTGGACACATCGATTCCTTGTGCCTGTGCTGCGGGGTGGAGCAGCAGCACAAGCACAAGGAGGATGATGCCGAGTGGGGCTGGGGCTGTTTTAAAGTTCGATTTCATCGCCGGCGGCATTGAAGAACTTGTAGCTCAGCAGACCATAGGTTTCGGATGGCTTGATTTTGAGTCGTGTTTTGTATTTGAACATCCATTGCACACGGACGCTGCGCAGGCCTTTGGTGAGGTAGGCATAGACGTAGGGGTGGACAATGATGGTGAGGTCTTTTTCGTTTTGTGAGGAGGTGAGGTAGCGGAGGTTGGACTCGATTTCGTCGACCACGACGAGGCTGGATTTGATGGTGCCTGTGCCGTCGCAGAAGGGACATTTTTCCTGCACGTCGACTTCAATGGCGGGACGCACACGTTGGCGGGTGATTTGCATGAGCCCAAACTTACTGAGGGGCAAGATGGTGTGGCGGGCTTTGTCGCGCGACATTTCGGCGCACATGAAGTCGTACAGTTTTTTGCGGTTGTCGGCTTTTTGCATGTCGATGAAGTCGACGATGACGATGCCGCCCATGTCGCGCAGGCGGAGCTGGCGGGCTATTTCTTTGGCGGACTCGATGTTGACTTGCAGGGCTGTGTCTTCTTGTCCGCCTCCGGCTTTGATGTGGTTGCCGCTGTTGACGTCAATGACGTGCATGGCTTCGGTGTGTTCGATGTAGAGGTAGACGCCGGAGCGTATGGTGACGATGCGTCCGAAAGCGCGGCGGATGTCGCGCAGCACGCCGAATTGTTCGAATATCGGGGTTTCAAGCTTGTAGTGCTTGACGATGTCTTCTTTGTCGGGGGCTACGGAGGCGATGTATTTGCGGACTTCGTTGTAGATGGTTTCGTTGTCGACGTAGATGGTGTTGAAGTCGTCGGTGAGCACGTCGCGCAGGAGGGCTGAGGTGGCGCTGAGTTCGGAGAGCACTTTTTGAGGGCCGGTGATGCGCTTGAGGCTCTCGGTGAGTGTGGTCCATTGGTCCATGAGCTGGCGCAGGTCGGCATCGAGCTCGGCCACGTCTTTGCCTTCGGCTATGGTGCGGACTATCACGCCGAAGTTGGCGGGCTTGATGCTCTGCATGAGGCGGCGTAGACGGCCTCGTTCTTCGGCCCCCTTGATTTTCTGGGAGATGGAGATGCGGTTGATGAAGGGGTTGAGCACCAGATAACGGCCGGCAAAGGAGAGGTCGCCCGAAAGTTTGGGGCCTTTGGTGGAGATGGGTTCCTTGGCCACTTGGCCTATGATCAGTTGCCCTGGTTTGAGAACATTGGTGAGGTTGCCTACCTTTTCGAGGACAGGTTCGATTTTGAAGTTGTTGAGGTTGCGGACCGAGGGGTCGCCGTTCATGGCCAGTTTCATGTATTTGGCCAGAGAGTTGTAGTTGGCGCCCAGGTCGAGGTAGTGGACAAAGCCGTCCTTGTCCTCACCCACGTCGATGAAGGCGGCGTTGAGTCCGGGCATTATTTTGCGCACTTTGCCGACGTAGATGTCGCCGACATGGATTTTGTTGCCGGTTTTGTCTTTGTGCAGTTCTACCAGCTGTTTGTCCTCGAGCAGTGCCAGCTGGATTTCGCTATCAGAGGCGGATACTATGAGTTCTTTATTCATTACTGTTATAAACAAAACAAATTACACAACTCGATGGAAGTCCATCGGTGTGTAATTTGTTTTAGATGTTAGATTGGTTTGTTTTAAGACAGGAAGAGCAACTTACTTCTTCTTATGTCTATTCTTGCGCAGACGTTTTTTGCGTTTGTGAGTAGACATCTTGTGTCTTTTGTGTTTTTTTCCGTTAGGCATCTTACAACAAATTAAAAGTTATTTTACACTCTTTTTCACGTCGTTGACAAAAGTCTTGGCGGGTTTGAAAGAAGGAATATTATGTGCGGGGATGATGATGGTGGTGTTCTTGGAGATGTTACGACCAGTCTTCTCAGCACGCTTCTTGATGATGAAACTGCCGAAGCCACGGAGGTAGACATTCTCACCTTCGGAGAGGGACTCCTTGACGACATTCATAAACTCTTCAACGGTAGCCTGGATGGCGACTTTTTCGATACCGGTTTTCTGTGCAATCTGTGCAACGATTTCAGCCTTTGTCATGTTATATTATACTTTTATATTAATTGTTCATTTATGCCCTTTCGCTGTGGGCGAAACAGGATGCAAAATTACCAAAAAAAATTGGATTACCAAAGTTTTTTTTGCCCCTTTCGGTCTTGATTTCAACTTTTTAAATATAAACCATTTATTATCAGTAGATTAAAAATGGCATTTTTTCTGTCTTATTGCAATAATAAACTGAATAATAGGGGGTCAGAAACGGTCTGCTCGAGGCTTTTGTTCTGCATTTTTGGCAAAGTAGACCACGAACAGCAACAGGGCCCCGACGGCACAAAAAACGATGAGCGTCCAGGGCAGGGGCATGAGGTGGTCTGGGGGTGCGTTGAGGACTCCGCGATGGTAGAGATGGTAGAGGACGACGATGAGGGCGTTGTTGAAAAAATGGGCGCCGACGTTGACAAGCAGCGAGCCCGAGCAGTAGAAGAGGTAGCCCAGCAGCGCCCCCATCAGCAGACGGGGCACGAAGCCGTAGAGGTCGAGATGGGCTAAGGAGAAGATCAGGGCCGTGACGAGGACGGAGGCATGGGCGTTGCCGAACCAGCGGTGCAGTATTTGCTGCAGGCACCCCCTGAAGAAAAACTCCTCACACACCGCCGGGACCAAGGCCACGACCAGGAGTTGGAGGATGAGGTCGGGGATGGTGGCAAGGCTGAGCATGAGGGCCACTTGCTGCTTGGCACTTTCGGAGAGGGCTCGAGCATGTCGCGTGAGGGCTCCGAGGTTCCAAGTTTCGTTCCACGAAGTCAGGAAATCAATGAGAGGGATGGACAATAGCATAATGACCATGGCGATGAGCGCCAGAAGCCAATAGCGGCCACCAAACCGGAGGCGGAGGTAATGGCGGGGCTGCTCCTGATAAAGGAGAACAAAGAGACACGCCGGGAGGAAGAAGGTGAGCAGCTGGGCAAGCGCCTGCTGCACAATCTGGAGGCGTATGGACGCATCGGAGCCGTCGGCTTCGGGAATCAGGAGCTGGAGACCGCCTCCGATAAGGGAACAAATCAGGAAAAGAAAAAAAAGCCCCACCAGTTGGGAGAAGGCTTTCGAGTTTTTGAAAAAAATATTCAGGCTATTCACTGTTGAGAAAAATTGTGACCCCGGCGGGATTCAAACCCACGACTTTCGGAACCGGAATCCGACGTTCTATTCAGCTGAACTACGGGGCCTGTTAGTCAAAAATCGCTTTGGATAACTATGATTTGGATTTATTATTGTGCGGAAAGTGCGTTTTTTTTTATTTTTTTTGAGTCACGAAGATGAAAAGGCTATTACTCAGGGTAGTGCATATTGCGGCTTGTCATCTGGTCGAGCACCTCACGGAGATATTTTGCCGACTCCCATTTGGCCATGGGGAGGTCGTGGAGGAGGTAGTTGCCGCAGTCTTTGGGTGCGGCGCCCGGGATTTCGCCCTCGAAATTGGCCACAAAACGAAATGTCTCACGCATGAGGTCGAGGATGTCTTCGGGCTGGAGGTCGCCGCGCATGAGCAGGTAGTTGCCCGTCAGGCACCCCATGGGGCCCCAATAAACAATGCGGTCGGCCCACTGGGGGTTGTTGCGGAGGTAGGTGGCTGCGAGGTGTTCTATCGTGTGGATAGCACCTTGTCCAAGGGCTGGCTCGCGGTTGGGTTCTTTCATACGGATGTCGAAGGTGGTGACCACCTCGCCGCCTATCTGGTCCTTGCGTGAGACGTAAATGCCACGCAGCAGCCGGATGTGGTCGATGGTGAAGCTGGGTATTTTTTTCACTGTATCAAAATGGGGTTTATAGGGTTTGGGGTAGCTGGGAAAGGTATTGCTGCATGAAACGGAACGAGCGCTCGCCCATGGAGGCGAGGAAGTCGTCCCACTGCTGCTGGTGGTTGTCGGTGATGCCCGGGGTGTCGCTGATTATGCGGATGCTGAGGAACGGCACCTGGTGCAGAAAACAGGCGTGGGCGATGGCGGCGGACTCCATCTCGCAGGCCAGTCCTTCGGGAAAGCGGTTTTTGATGACCCGCAGGGCTTCTTTGTCGGTGATGAATTGGTCACCGGTGCAGATGAGACCTTCTTTCACATGCATGGACGGGTCTCCAGCCAACGTCGAGGCGCAATGCAGCAGCAACGGGTCGGCGTCGAACCGTGCCGGCAGCCCTTGCACCTGACCGTAAGCGTTGCCCATGCCGCACCACACGTCGTGGTAGACAGTCTGGCTGCCCACCACCACATCCATCACCTCGAGGCTGGGGTCGATACCTCCTGCCAGACCGGTGCTGAGGATGCAGTCGGGCCGATGCTCCTGCAACAGACGCATCACCCCCACAGCGGCATTCACCTTGCCTATACCGCATTGCCACAGCACCACTTCGTTGCCGCCTATCATGCCTTGCGGTTGGCCGCCCAACACATCGAGCATCTTCCGGTACTCAATGTCCATGGCAATAATGATTCCTATTTTCATAACAGCATTATAACTTTATTAAACTGAGGATGTGGCCACACGGTCGGCCCCGTGTCCTGCAGTCGAGGGTGCAAAGATAATATTTTTTTCGCAATTAACAGAGATGGACAAAATTTTTCTCATCTTCCAACGTTACAAATAATATTATTACAGCTCGAAATGAAACGCCAATTTCTGATATTGCTCTCCACCCTCTTCGCCTTGGCGGCCATCAGTTTGGTCATCATCCAGATTTCCCAAACAAAAAGGTCGGCCAAGATGAGCGACAATTTATTCAACATCAGTGTCAACAACGCCATCGACGAGGTCTTCAACCAGCTGGACCAGATGAAAGTGGAGGACTATGTTTCGGAAAAAGAGCGCTACCGCCTGTTGCGCTACCGCCGCATCGACGACATGAACGAAAAGATGCAGGACATCATCCGCAGCAACAGCGAACTGTTCTACAACGAGCACAAGGTGCATCTCGGAGTGTCGGCACAGGACAGCGCCATCCCCCTGCCCAAAGCCCAGCTCAACCCCGACGAGGTGCATGTGCTTACTCAGTATAACACTCTCCTCAATGCCCGCAACCGCATGCTGTCCACTCTTGGCGGAAGCCAGCATGGCAAAGCCAACCCTCTGGACATCAACAATGTCGTCGATGCATCAAAATTCAACTATCCACTCCTCGACTCCCTGATTCGGGAGGAGCTAATCATCAACGGGGTGGATGTAGAGCCTCATGTGGGTGTTCTGATGGGCGAAGCCGACACCCTCATCTACTACTCTGCCGGGGCCAACCCCGACGAGCTCCGCAACTCGGCTTTCAAATACTCTTTCCATCCCCATGGCATCATCCCCGACGAGAGCCTCTACGTGGTCCTCGCCTTCCCTTCCACCCCCATCATTCTCAGCAGCGACACCAATCTCTATACCGTCATCAGCATCTGCATGATTGTGCTCATCTCCGCGCTCTTCTTTTTCTCCGTCCGCACCATCTTCTATCAGCGCAAGCTCGATGAGATGAAGACAGACTTCATCAACAACATGACCCACGAAATCAAAACCCCCATCGCCACCATCAGCTTGGCCTGTGAGATGCTGGAGGACGAATCAATAAACAGCGATATCTCCACCCGCCGCAATTTCATCGGCATCATCAGCAACGAGAACCGACGTATGCGCATCCTTATCGAGACCCTCCTGCAAAGCGCCAAAATGTCGGGCAAGAAATACACACTTACGCCCAAGGCCATCGACCTCAACAGCATTGTACAGACTTGCATACACAATTTCCAGCTCACTATCGAAACTCGCCACGGCTCCATCCAGTCCCGACTTGGCACCATCGAGGGCACCCTCTTTGCCGACGAGCTGCACATCACCAACATGATTCACAACCTGATAGACAATGCCATCAAATACTCCGACAAGGAGCCCGCCATCACCATCTCCACCCATTCCGAGGCAGGCCACGCCATCCTAGAGATTTCCGACAACGGCATCGGCATCGCCAAGGAGGACCAAAAACATATATTCGAGAAATTCTACCGTGTATCTACCGGCGACGTCCACAACGTAAAAGGATTTGGCATAGGGCTCAACTACGTCTCGCAGGTCGTGGCCTTGCACAAAGGCACCATCTCACTCACCAGTGAGTTGGGCCAAGGCACCACCTTCACTATCTCTCTCCCGCTCGACTGACCCTTTGCATGTCAACGCGGATCACGACTCCGCCTGCCCCTTCTGCCTTTCAAGCCAACACCTGCTCTATCCTCGCCAGAACCTCGCCAGGACCGATTTCTTTCATACAAGGGTAGCCGCCCTTTTTGCAGGGCTTGTTGCCATATTTCGAACAGGGACGGCAGTCCATATCCTTCTGCACTGCCCAGGCGGGATCCTGCCTCCAGCCATAGAAGCCACGGCTGGGATGGGTGGCACCCCAAACACTCACCACTGGCACACCTAAACACGAGGCAAAGTGCATGTTGGCCGAATCCATACTCACCATCACATCCACCTGGGCTATACGGTCCAGCTCTTCTTCAAAAGAAAATCTTCCTGCCAGCGACTCCACTCCTTCCTTCCCTTCTGCCCAACGCTCCATAATCGGAGCTTCTGCCCTACTGCCAAACAGCCACACCTTATATCCCCGCTCGCTCAACATGCCCACTAAGCGTTCCATCTTGTCCAACGGCCAAATCTTGCCCTCATGCTGGGCAAAAGGGGCCACTCCCACCACTCGCCGTCTACCCTCGCAGGGCTTGGCTTTCCAATAATCCCCCTCTTTCGTGCCGCCTTTCAGTCCGCAGCGGTCCAGCACTCTGTCATAACGTTGCCACGATGCCATCGGCTGTCGCGTGCGTTTATGAATACTCCGCACCTTGGTTCCATGCAGTCTGAACAGCCAGTCAACACCTATCGTCCGCAACACGCCATGCACGTCGGCCACGACATCCGGTTTCAGCTCGCGCAACTGCCTGTACAAGGCTCTCACCGTCTGTTTCCGCTCTGTCGGCACATACTGCACATTGTCCATGCCGCCAAACAAAGGTGCCAGCCGGGGCGGCCCAGCCACCATAAACAGCACATCCTTATTCTCCGCTGCGCGCTGGCGCACCACAGGCTGTAGGATGGCCACATCCCCCAGCGCCGACAGTCTCACCACCAGCAGACGCAGTCTATACCTTTGCCCATTCACTTCTTGTTATAGAGCATCGGGTTCAGCATCGGGTCGTTGTACATTTTCATCTGACGGTACAGCTTCATCTTCTTAGTGCCCGCGGCCAGTTCTGCCAGCAGGTCGTCTATGGCTTCCATCAGGTCAGCCTTCTGCTCCAGCAACGTATTCAGCTTCTTGGCGCACCGTTCGTGCTGCTCCTCGCTCACGTCCTTTCTTGCGGCCTCTATGCCGAAATGGTATATCTTCAGAGCCAGTATCGAAAGCCTGTCGATAGCCCATGCCGGCGTCTCGGTGTTGATTTTGGCGTCAGGCCTCACCGCCACCGATGCAAACGCTTGCATATAATGGTCGTCTATCCGCTCCACCGTGTCGGTCCTCCGTTGGTTCGACCGGTCTATCCAACGCTTCAGCCGCAATGCCTCCACCGGGTCCACATCTTCCGGTCTCACCAAATCCTCCAGGTGCCACTGCACCGTGTCGATATAGCTCTTCTCCCACAGCAGATGCTCAAACGTACCCTCGGCATAAGGGTTCTGGATCGGTGCATCCACCGAGTCGGTTTTATGATAGTCCACTATCTGCCTTTCGAACAAGGCAAACATCTCTTTTATATCCATATTGAAAAAATAATCCATTCGACAGGCTGCGCACCTGTCTTCCCTACTTTATTTACCGAATACCTTGGCGGCCTCGTCCATCTTCTGCGGCACATCCACCCCAAACGGGCAGCGCGACATACAGCTCCCGCAGTGGGTACACTCCGATGCGTGGTGCGACAACGCCTCGTATCTCTCCTTTATCTCCGGAGTCAGCCCCTCGTTTTGGGCCTTGTCCAGCAACTCGTTCACCTTGGCAATAGGTATTCCCTGCGGGCAGGGCGAGCAGTGGTTGCAATAGGTGCACTGACCACCTTTGTCGGCCTTGGCGGGCTGCATCGCTGCCCTATAGTCTTTCTCAGCCTCTGTGGCGTGCAGATAGTGCAGGTCGGCCAGCAACTCTTCGGTGTTGTCCACACCCAGTATGCAGGTCGCTATGCAGGGCTTGGCCAAACAGTAGGCAATACACTGCTCCGGCGTGAATGCCACGCCCAGGGGCGATGTCTTGGCATCCAGCAGTCGGCCGCCGCCGCCGAAAGTCTTCATCACCGTGATGCCAATCTTATGTGTCGCGCAATAGTCATACAGCTCCACACGCACGGGGTCAATACCCCCTTGCAGATTCTCCATAGCCCCCTCTTCCCAGGGTATCGCACCACCTCTCAGCTGGTCAAAAGCCGGATTCAGCGAGAACATAATCACCTCTATCCAGCCGCTCTTGGCCGCCATCAGTGCCACCTCGGCATTATGGCTGCTCACACCAATATGTTCTATCTTGCCTTCTTTCTTCAACTGCATCACGTAGTCCAGAAAAGGGCTTCCCTCCAGCTCGTTCCATTCCTCCGGGCTGTCGGTGATATGAATCATGCCCACCTCAATATGGTCTGTGCCCAGCCGTTGCAGCAAGTCCTCAAAGCCCTGCTTCGTCTCCTCCAAGTCGCGGGTGCGCGTATGCTGCCCGTCTTTAAAGAACGTGCCGATATGGCCCTGAATCACCATCCGGTCGCGGCGGCCTTTCAGCGCAGCGCCGATGTTCGAGCGTGTCTTGGGATTCGCATCATAGATGTCAATATAATTCATGCCGCTGTCCAGCGCCATATCCATCAATGCAATCGAGCCGGCCGAATCCAGCTTCTCAAATCCGCCGCAGCCAATACTCAGCTCGCTCACTTCAAGTCCCGTATTGCCTAACGGGCGGTAAGTCATAGAGTTCTTCGGGGCCTGTTTACAGCCCACCGTCAGCACCAAAGCCGACAACAGAATCATAAAGTATCTTTTCATTCCTGTGCTATTAAGAGTTAATGATGTTTTATAACGGCCCCCGCCGTCTTTTATTGTACAACAAGCAAAAAACAAGCCACACATACAAAAAGAGAGCCTCAATACAAGTTGGAGGCTCTCTTCTTTTAGTCAACTTATCAAATATAGTCAACTCATGATTCTTTTCATTGAAAGTACAATTGTGCAGTTCTGCTCAAGGATGATCCATCCGGCATATCAAGTCTAACAGTACAAACATCCCTCACTCCAGCATAGGATCCTGGAACATGAAGTGTAGCTACATAGTGAACTTCATCTCCTACAACATATACCCGTGAATCGGAATATCCATCAGTTCCTACAATACTCATGGTGATGCGCGTACCTGCAGGTAAGCAATATAGGTTCGCGACAGCATCATAGGCTACCCAAGCAAGTGGCGCAGGTGGATTAAGTGTAAAATCTGTAATCCTTGGGGTTCCTCCCCACGATACATTTAATTCTGGGAGAGCTGATGTTCCGTCATAATATTTAGACAATCCCTTTATATTCTCAGGAAGAGCACATACTACAGGAGACAAATATAATGGCGTATTCCAAGTAAAGTTGTTTTCACGCAAGAATTGACATATCCCTTGGGTCGGAGAAGGAGCCCCTGGAACTGGATCATTGAAAAATACGCATACCACTGACAAAGCAGCTGTTACACTTTCACAAGCTGAAAAGAAACCAGGTGCGGACACCGCTGTCACTCCCGCGAAAGCAAGTGCCATGGATATTGCAGCGCATCCGCCAGCAGCCATTAGTTCATTGACAAAACACACCTTCCCCATAACATCAGTGATAACATCACAATAGTCCTCAAGATTATGTTGTGTCATTATCCCGTTAGGAATATGGTACTTGTAATGGCCAGTACCCATTTTATCAATGACTGGAATACGTGTCCTAAACTTCCCATACCCATAAGATCCCGTCATGTTAGAGTAGTCATAAACATTTACCCAACATTGAGCATCAGTTGGTACTCCACATTGATTAACCCAGAAATCCCCCGACTTGAGGCTGGAGGTGTTAGGGCTGTCCTTTGAAAGACTGTAAGCCTTTCCCTGCTCGGAATACATAGGCCGTACTGTCAATATAGTACTATCGGAACGCATCGTTTTTGCATCACCGCTTACCCCTTTAGCACCACCAGCTGTATTATCAGAATTGAAGTATGCAATAGTATTCAACTGTTCACCCGAGACTGGATCTATAAGTGTCAGTGCAGCAGCATCTTCACCAAGCCATGTAAATTGCATAATAACACCATTTGAGGCCCGTATCTCGATAGGTCTTTCCAAACTATCAAAGAAAATATCTGTATTAATGGTTTTATCATGTTCTTTAATCAGTACATTTGACACTTTAAGAGGCCTGCCTGAATTGTCCTTTGTACCGAATATATAAGCAGTATCTGCCGTTTCATTCAGTATACATGCTATCAAGGGATTTGTTGGATCCAAGTCAACTTCAATTCTCGGAAGATCTTCAACAAATACTAAATCATTATCTGAGAAAGTGATAGTAGTAAACTGGCTTCGGGTGACATAAATTGAAACCCCTGTTTTGCTGCTTTTTGTACACACATTGCCATTTTCATCCTTTATGGTAAAGGTCATGCTCGAATAATTCCCATGAGGAAGATATATGTAGAAATCTGCACCATTGCCAATCGGTTGTGGAGTTGAGCACACTAACTTAGTAGTATTGCTTCCATTGCTCTCAAGCGTAATTGTAGGTACTCCGTTATTACGTATAGAATACACTCCATTGATGTCGGAACTGGCAGTTACTTCGATACTGCTTACGTTGACACCTGTTTTTTGTAGATGCACTTTTAATACTCCGCACAAGTTTCTAAATGACAAAAGGTCATTGCTGCATTCTGCATACATTGGGAAACCCGATAACGAGCCGTCTGATGAAAACTGAACAGACGGCAATGTGATATTCACACCATCTGAAGTTATCGTTGAAGGATAGAAGGCACGGTAAGGGCCTTCCCCCGTTTCGCCGCTGACGTTATCAAAGACCGCTGTAGTTGCGGGCGTTCCTGGTGTTGCTGAATAAATACCTCTACCGCTCCTGCCGTATACAGCAATCTGGTCACCATCTACCCAATTAAGGGCTGTGCCATTGAGGACGGTTTTGCCATCTTGTGATGTGCAGTCTTCCATTGTGGCTCGGAACTGCGTGCCGTTACCCGTGGACTCCTTCTTGCAGGAGGTCAAGGTGAATAGACTTGACAGAGTCAAAAGACTCAATAGACTTACTAATGCTTTTTTCATTTTGTGTTTGTTGTTTTGATTGTTTTACTTGGCTCCTTGATGGATATCCATTCCCCTGCGCTGCGCTCCACCCCTTTCAAAACGGGAGAGGGGCAAGCAGAAGGCAACTCATTCAAGGAACATTTTTCAATAACCAGCGGGGGGTCTCCACGCTGCGGAGCTTCCCCATCCGCATGTTAGTCGAAGTCACTGCCGCCGTGCACTTCGCCGCTGCTGACCAGGTTCTCGTTGCTGCCCGTGGGGAGCAGCTCGGCGCCACTGGCCTGGAAGCCACGCTCCACGCGGGCGTTCAGAATTTCAACCATGGGAGCGCTGTACTCCCGTTTCTTGTCATTTGTCATGGTGTTTTGTTGTTAAGTGTTTGTTTATGCCTACTCTATACAAACAGTTTTCGGCTTCCCTGCCTGAGCTGGAAAGCCGATATTCTCTGAATAAGGGGCATGAAGAAAGGCGTGAGTCTTTCGTTCAAACTGCTTATTTTCGAATTGGGTGTCTGGTAAAAACCCTTAGCCAAATAAGTATACGAAAATCCACGCCCCATGGACGTGAACCCTCCGCTTTCTTATTCTCGGCTAATGCAGTTTACCAGACTTCAATTCGAGAGAACAAGAGCGTCAAGCTCAGTTATCTATGTCTTATATCTCTATACTGTTACATGCTTTTATTGTTTCTATTTCCGCGATGCAAATATACACATTTTTCTTGATACAGCACTTTTTTTCACCCGAGAACCAATCAAAACAGCTCCGCGTTTGCCACCAAAAAGCCTCGGAGAGGCGTAACCTCAATAACACCGCACAAGCGCAGCGCAGTGCGGTGACAAAACTCCACTAACAGCCAGCGTCTCGAAGAGACGCGACCTCACAGCCCCGCGTAGGCCAGAAAAAAAGCCTCGAAGAGGCTTAACCTCAATAACACCGTACAAGCGCAGCGCAGTGCGGTGATAAAACTCCACAAAGAGCCAGCGTCTCGAAGAGACGCGACCTCCGCGACCGCAGCGACGTCAAGTATACTCAATCATAAAAAACGCCCTCCTCGACTTCCTTCTCTCGCCACCCTATTTTTTCAATCACTTTCACCTAAAAAATATATATATCAAAAAAAGTTCGTATCTTTGCATTTCGCTTGAAAATAATAAAATATCAATAAATCAACAAATTAGACAAAAAAGATGAATATCACCAGAGAAAACTTAGGGGATTTGGACCTCAGTATCAGGGTTGACATTGCAGAAAATGACTATGCCGAGAAGGTTGCAAAACAGTTAAAAGAATACCAACACAAAGCCACCGTCCCCGGCTTCCGCAAGGGTATGGCCCCCATGGCACTGATTCAGCGCATTTACAAATCCGCGGTCGTAGCCGACACCGTTCAAGACCTCCTGGGTGAGTCTCTCTACAAATACATCGACGACGAGAAACTCGACATCATAGGCTCTCCCCTCTCCAACGAGGAGAAAACCGGCACCCCCGACTTTGCCAACGGCAAAGACTTCACCTTCTACTTCGACGCCGCCCTCTTCCCCGACATCAACATCGAGTGGGACAAGGTCGACGCCAAGCTCTATTCCGTCAAGGTGACCCCCAAGGACATCGACTCCCAGATTGAGGACATCACCGAGCGCTACGGCAAATTCGAATCCCCCGAAGCCATCGTCGAAGGCGCCCAAGTCTACGGCAAAGCCATCGAACTCACCAAGGAAGGCACCGACAAGGAAGGCGGCGTCTCCACCTTCTGCTCCTTCAAGCTCGCCGACATCAAGGATCCCGAAGTCGCAGCCCTCTTCATCGGCAAGAAAGCCAAAGAGTCCGTCACCGTCAATGCCGCCAAGGCCTTCACACCCTCCGTCATCGAGCGTGTCCTCCGTCTCGACGCTGCCGAGGCCAAGAAATTCAAGAGCGACCTCCGTTTCGAAATCAGCGGCTGCTCCCACATCACTCCCGCCGAGCTCAACGAAGAGCTTTTCCAGAAAGTCTTCCCCGGTCAGGACATCAAGGACCTCGACAAATTCCGCAAAGCCGTCTCCGCTCAAATCGAGAAAGCCAACGACGAGCAGTGCCAGATCCTTTTCGTCAACCAAGTCCGCAAACAGCTCCTCGACAGCTTCAACGCCCCCATGCCCGAAGCCTTCCTCAAACGCTGGATCCTCTCCCGCAACAACGACAAGAACGTCACCGCCGAGACCATCGAGAACGAATGGGCCGACACCTACCTCCCCTCGCTCAAATGGGAACTCCTCGACAACTCCCTCAACAAAATCCAGTCCATCGATCCCACCCAGAATGAGATAGTCGACTACGTGAAAGACATCCTCCGCAACTCCGGCTCCAAGCAGGAAGACGAAGACGACGCCAAATACGAAGAGCGCCTCGAGCAGTCCGCTCGCACCATCGCTCAGGACCGCAACAACGTCCGCCAGATTATCGACAAACTCACCGTCGACAAGACTTACGTCCTCTTCAAAGACAAAGTCAACCCCACTGTCGAGAAAATCTCCGCCAAGGAGTTCGGCGAAATTGCTCGCCAGCAGTAATCGCCCTCCACGGGTCTTTACGCTCACACCCATACCACGGTCCCTGCCCCTTCCCGCAGGGACCTTTCTTTTTGCCCCTTCTCCCCGTTCCCCATCCGTTGTCCTGGCCAGGCTGTCTCCCGCCGCTCTCCCTTCACTGCCCATTCTCGCCATTCACATTCACATGCCACATTATCCCAATTATAGTTAAGAAAAACATTCCCCACCATTATTTTTTGCCTATATTAGAAAAAAAGTGTATCTTTGCATAACTCACACAAAAGATACAAAACAATGCAAACATCTATCAAAAGGATAAAATAGCTTACCTTTCTATTACCAAAACATGGACAGAAAATGCTCAATACCCGTATCGCCCCCAACTGCTGCCACAGCACTTCTTCCCTATTTTTCCCCAGTCTCCTGCCCTCTTTTTCTCGTCCCCTCAACCATTCCTTATCCTGCATATAATCTTAACAACAACCTCTACAAATACAACCTTAATGACTAAAGCCGATATTATCAAACAAATCAACTCCCGCACACGGATTCGCAAACAATCCTGCATCACCATCGTCGACGCCCTCCTCGACACCATCAAGGACAACATGACCCAGGGCCACAACATCTACTTCCGTGGTTTCGGCACCTTCACCATCAAACGCCACCACGAGAAATCCGTCTACAACATCAACCGCGGCTCCCACACCACCATCCCCGCCCACTGCTCTCCCTCTTTCAAGCCCGGCAAAGAGCTTCTCCACTCCGTCAAATAACCCCTCTCTGCTGCGCTTCGTTTTTTTTCTGTTCCCACGCAATAAAAAGTGACTTCCTCCGTTTAGCCTTTTAATTAAAAAAGGCCAAAAACCCCATGCGGCAACCGCCTTGCCCTTGCCGCACATAAAACAGCACACTATGAAGCGCACACACCGCATCGCCCTGCTTGCCCTCCTGCTGGCTCTCTGTTCCCCGGTCCTCTCCCGTGCCGATTCTTCTTCCCTCTTGCCTTTCCGCAAGCAAAAACCTGCCTTCTATCTCAAACTCCACTACTACACCCCCACCGGCGACTACCTCCGCTCCCTCACCTCCGATTTCAACCAAGGCAGCATCACCCTCCTCAGCCACACCTCCCTCGGCTTCGCCTACCGCCAGCCCATATTCCGCTCGTTCTACATCCAGCCCGAGGTCCACTACGGCATCGCCACCGACTGGCAGGAGGCCGCTCTCAAGCCCAACTTCTTCAGCGGTCTCACCCACGCCTTCAACATCCGCCAGTACAGTTTCTTCGATGTCCCGCTCTACCTCGGTCTCCGCTGGCAGCCCATCACCCTCTTTGCCGCCCGCATCTATGCCGGACCACTCATGCAGTTCTCCCTCTTTCAAAAACAATTCGGCATTGTGGGCCAGTACTCCCTCGCCGGTGGCATAGGCCTCGACCTCCTCAACTTCTTCTCCATCGACCTCGGCTACCGCGTAGCCATGAACGAGTTCACATTCATCGAAACCTCCAGCACCTACTTCCTCGCCCTCAGCCTCAAGCTCTGACCCCTCCTTCTCCCGTCCCTCCAACCATTCAATCCCGTCACCCATGCAATTCAAGCACTGCTTTCAACGCCTCCTGTGGCATTTCGACCGCTCCCTCCTCACCCGCCATGCCTGGCGCACACTCCTCTGGCCTTTGGGGTTGGGTCTCTTCTTCCTGCTCCTTTTCTGGCTCATCGGCCTCCTCTGGCCCGCCACACCCCTCTCCCTGGCCACCGCGGGCGGACAGCCCCGCTGGGCCGAGACTGTAGGTCTCTTCTTCTCCGGCGCCCAATTCCCGCTCCGTTCTTCCCTCCCTCTCTTCTTCCAACTCCTCATCGTCCTCATAGGCCCCCTGCTCATCGCCGCCTTCCTCACCGCCGCCGTCACCGTCATACTCCTCAACCGCCGCGACAACCTCCGCCAGGGCCGCGCCCGCTACCATTTCGCCAACCACGTCCTCGTCCTCGGCGGCAGCAGCCAACTCCTGCGCCTCCTCGACAGCGTCCACAATAAGCCCGAGCTCCAAGGCCGCCCCTGGGTCATCCTCTCCTCCCAACCCACTCCCACCCTCCGCGACCACGTCATGGCTGCCCTCCCTCAGGCCGCCCGTTCCATACCCCTCGTCTTCTACCACGGCCTCCCCACCGACCCCGACGCCCTCCGCTCTTGCCAAATCGAGCTGGCCTCCACCATCCTTATCATCGGCGAAGACAACCAACCCGACAACGACCAGTGCAACATCACCGCCTGGAACCACCTCCGCACCCTCCGCAGCAGCGCCACCCTCCTGGCCCAGTGCTATCTCTATGTCGACAACCTCCTCTCCCTCCAGCTCCTCCACGACCTCCCGCCCGAGTCACACACCAGTCTCGAAACCACCGTTATCAACCGTTTCGAGACCATCGCCCGCCAGACACTCATCAGTCCCGGTCCCGACGGCGCTCACCTCACCCTCGACCGCTTCCTCCTCTCGCCCGACAGCGACCGCCGCGTCCACCTCGTCATCGTAGGCATCACCCCCATGGGTCTCGCCTTTGCCTCTGCCGCCGCACAGCTCTGCCACTATCCCAACTTCAACCCCGACTCCGCTCGGCCGCTCCGCACCTGCATCACCTTCATCGACCCCCTCGCCCAGCAAAAAGTCGACCTCTTCAAATCCCGCTATCCCGGCCTCTTCCAGCTCTCCCACATCACCCTCCGCTCCGACGACAGCGGGTGGCAGTCTTCCCGACCCGACCCCGCCTATGGCGACTTCCTCGACATCGAGTTCCAGTTCCTCAACGGCTCTGTCCACCAGTCGTGGGTACGCCAGCAGCTCACCTCCTTTGCCCTCGACCCCCACCAGGTTGTCTCCGTGGCCTTCTGCGACGACCAGCCCTCCCACAACCTCTCCGACGCCCTCAGTCTCCCGGCTCCCTTCTATCCCATCTCCGACTCCGACGACCCCTCCGCCGCCACTCCCCTCATCTATGTCTACCAGCCCCTCGACGCCCTCCTGGCCCGCTCCGCGCAGACCGAAGTGCCTCGTTTCCACAATGTCGTCCCTTTCGGCATGCCCGACTCCTCCCTCGACCCCTTCGAGTCCGCCCTCACTCTGCTCGCCAAGCGCATCAACTATATCCACCACAAAATCGAAAGCGGCAAACCCGTCGCCACCATTCCCTCCGAGCCCGCCTCGCTCAACAACCTCTGGTGCCAGCTCTCCATAGCCCAGAAACACCAGGCCCTCCATGCCGCCTCGTTCGTCGACTCCCTCCTGCGCACCACAAGCAGCCTCGCCGTCAACAACTCCGACCCCGCCGACTCCGACCCCCTCACCCTCGCCTTCGCCCATCTCGAGCACAACCGCTGGATCATGGAAATGCTGCTCGACAACTATCTGCCCCTCCCCGCCAACCAGCGCGCCCTCCTCAACCAAGCCCTCAACTGCGACGACAACCAGACCCGTCAGGAAGCTGCCATCCTCAACAAGCGCCATGCCAACCTGCGCCACACCCTCAAGGACATAGCCCCTTTCCAGCAGCTCCCCGCCGAAGTCCAGCAACACCTGCTCACCGTGGCCCAGCTCTACCGCCGCGCCTTCTGACGCTCCCTCTCCCTCGCCTTACGGTGCCCCTATCGCATCCACGATAGCCCGCAGCTGTGCCAGGGTTATGATGCGCTGCTTGGGCTTGTAGCCCAACTCATGCAGACGGTCCAGCAACCCCGGATACAGCGCAATCTCCTGGTTCAGCCAATTCAACGCCACCCGTTGCGACACATTCGCTTTGATATACAACAAAGCCAACTCGCTCTTGCCATAAGGCCTGAAAACAAAATCCTTTTCCATAACTCGTTCGTTTTTATTCGTTAATATACTTCATTTCCAACTTTCCGCAGCCCCTCAGCCGCACTATCCGCTCCGCCTGCGGCACGATGGTGCGCACCGCCGCCAGCCACACGGCCTCCACCCGTCGCTCCTGCTGGGGCAGCCGCGACAGCACCTCCTCCACCAGGCTGTCATCCACCGAGTGCTGGTACACCACCTCCTCATGTATCAGGGCATACACCCACTCCGGCCGGTAGCCATATTCGCGCACCAACTGCCTGGCGCGGTCGTCGGCCATCTCCGCAAACACCAGCCGGTGATGCATCCCGTGGTCATCTTTCAAAAATACACTCAACTGCTTATGTTTTATTACAACAATCATAATGACTTAATTTTTAAAGGTTAAACTGTTCATTTTTCCCATTGGCACTGACCACTCCAACGCCCCTCCCCTCTCCCGTCCTCCCACCCCGTAGGATCCTTCGCCCAATCTTCCTGTTCCTTCCCCATTCCGGATGCAAAAGTAGGTGCTTCGCCGGTGGTGCAGACGGCATTGTTCTGTCCGCTACCCTCTGTTTCCGCCTTCGTCGCCGATGGGTCGCGCTCCCCCTCGTTCGGGGTCCTGCTCAGGCTGCCGACCCACTGCTTAGCATACTGTTCCTCCCTCCTTCCCCGTTCCTTCATCGTTCCCCGAACGATGAACTGACGGGGATTTAACGATGAACGGGCGGAGAAATGGCAGCAACCGAGGGGTGGCGCTCTGGAGGCTGGGGGACTGGAGGCGGAGGGATCCACCGGGGTGGGGCGATTGGGGTGTGTCATGATGTGCTTTGTGTTGTGTTTCCGGCTGCAAAGATATGTCCCTTTGGTGGCTTACAGCGGCCTTTCAGGACAACCGCCACTTGGGGTGGTCTGCCCGCATGCAACGGGTTGTCTTCAGGTTGTCTTCGAGTTGTTTTTAACCATATTTAATATCATGAAAAAAGTTTATGTGGTATAAAAAGCTTATCTTTGCGACGGAAAAAATGTATTAATTCGGTCAACCTGCCCACCTTTAACCCATTTGTGATCAATGAATTCCGCACGTGGACATAGTACGTTCGTATCCACCATTTCGGCCTCGGAGCAGCCGTCGGAGGACTTCTCCGCACATGAGGCCACGTTGCTGGGCATGACCACGCGTCAGGAGTTTATCGATTATTGTAATAAATTGGACATCAGCCTGCCCCGGCAGAAGGCGATGATTGAATTTTTCAGGCTGAAGCAGAAAAATCTGGACTTTGCCAAGGAGCTGAAGGACTACCGCAATGACATAATTGCGTATATGAACGACTGGGACGACGTCGGCACCACCGCGCGCCAACCCCAGACCAACGTCGATTCGGAGTTGACGCCGCCGCCCCAGCCGACGGTGGCCGAGGAGGTGCCGCAGGGGCCGATGCAGCATTTCATTCTTACCCCAAAAGGAGTTGAAAAGGGGTTCGATGCGTGGAACGATATGCTGAAGGCCATGGAGAATCTGGGCTTTATCCCCGCCGACGAGCATGGGTTGTATTTAGACCTCCTCGGGGTGAACCACAGTCTAAGCACTTACCGACCTCTCACCCAGAAGGTTCATTTCCACCGGGGGTACAGGATCTTGGCACTCTGGATAGGGCTGATGATGGGCAAGGATGTCTACGGTTCCGTCCGGATTCAGCCATTGGGCGAGCGGGAGCCGAGGGATGTGAGGTTCCAATGCCCGGAACTGATTATGGCTCCCGGAGGCCACCAATGGAAACTGTTGCAGAAAAGTATGCTGGTGAATGTGAAGGACGAGGCATGCCCGATAGTCAGCACGCGGTCGCTCACCGAGGCACGCACCAACCTCGTGGACACAGAGACAGCTTTGAGCATATTCCGCTGCCTGATGCCGCTGGGGTGTCGGCATAAGTAAAGACGCGGCAGCCCGCGCCGCCGTCAGTCAATGGAGCAGCCGGGGCCGAACAGCTCTTTGCAGTAGGGGGTCAGGGGCAGGTGCTTCGAGAGCCAGAAGATGGGCAGGGCCACGGTCTGTATGCCGCAGGCGTAGGGCGCTAAGTCGTAGGTTTGGAAAACGAGGTTGATGACCGAGCGGGAGGAGTCGATGTAGAAGTCTTCCGGCACGGCGATGCTCCCCACGGTGCGGTATTCGTCGAAGAGGCATTCGTTCACCGCCTGGTTGGTGACGAGGTCTTCGATGGCGCGGAGGATGACGGGACCCAGCTGGGCGGTGTCGACAAGGTCGTTGAGGTGCACTATGCGCTTGGTGTCGAGGTCGAAGACGGTATAATGGGAGGTGTAAAGGCCGTGGGCGGCATAGGCGGTGTAGGTCTCAGTGTTGAAGATAAAGGTGACGAGGTTGCTGTCGCGGCGCAGGGTGCCGGTTTTCTTGGCATAGCTGAAGGGTTGCAGGCTGCCGAGGCTGTCCACGCGCTGGGAGTGGATCACGAGGTCGAGGTCGTCGTAGAGCCAGAAGTTATCCAGCCAGCGGTCGGCGGCTTGGCGGAAGGAGGTGGCGGTGCTGTCGGCAAAGCAGCGGCGCAGCAACTCGGCTTCGGCCTCGGGGGTGAGGGTGCCGCTGGCGGGCCACTGGATGCAATAGCTGTTGTCCACACCGAGGGCGGGGCCGTCGGGCCAGACCTGCGAGTCGGCGGTCAGCACGTAGCAGCGGTGGTCCTCGTAGTTGTAGGCTTTGAAGGGTTGGGGCTGTTGTTGACAGGCGGCCAGCAAGAGGCTGGCCAACAGGGTACATAGGACGGTTCTTTTCATGATGTGCAGGGGTTGTTTGTGGTTGCAAAGATACGAAAAAGAATCGACATCCGAACCCCGTCGATGCCAACTGCCCACAAGTGGGCTTCTTTTACCCTGCAGGGCAATAATTAAAGGCTTTTGGCGTTGTTTGCTCAACAAAATTGAGCAGAACCGACTACGTTATGATTGCAGACGAGATTAAGACTCTCAGCGAAAATGTGTTGTGTGTGAAGGATTATTAGGAGAGCCTGGAGGAGCCATAGCAGCACAAAAAGAAGACTACAGCCGTTTCCACAACCTCAACACACTGGCGGCAGAGGTATGTGTATTTGAGGGCGCGGCAATGATTACGAACAAAAGAAAATAAATTGTCGATACATTGTTATGAAGAAAAACAAGAAGGTTATCCTGATTACAGGAGCGAGCAGCGGCATAGGATTTGATGCCGCACAGACATTGGCACGGCAGGGACACACGGTGTATGCCGCCGCAAGGAGAACGGAACTGATGGAGCCGCTGAAGACCGACGGGGTGAGGACGATGAGGATGGATGTGACGGACGAGGCCTCGATGACAGCGGGCGTGAAGGCCGTGATGGAGGCCGAAGGAAGGATTGATGTGCTGGTGAACAACGCGGGATATGGCTATTTCGGGGCGGTGGAGAATGTGACGATGGAGGAGGCCCGGCGGCAGGTGGAGGTGAATGTGTTCGGCCTGGCCGAGCTGTGCCGACTGGTGCTGCCCGTGATGCGGAAGCAGCGCGAGGGAAGGATTATCAACACCTCGTCGATAGCCGGGAAGATGGTGATGCCTTTCGGGGCTTGGTATCATGTGTCGAAATATGCGGTGGAGGCTCTGAGCGACGCCCTCAGGATGGAGATGAAGCCTTTTGGGGTGGATGTGGTGCTGATAGAGCCCGGCGGCATCAAGACGGACTGGGGCATCATTGCCGCAAGGCATCTGGCCGAGTCGTCGAAAGGGACGGCATACGAGAAGGAGGCCCTACAGGAGGCCGACCTGCTGCACGAAGCCTATGCGGGGAAGTATCTGTCGAGCCCGAAGGTGGTGACACGCGCCATCAGCCGTGCCGTGAACAGCCGCTGCCCCAAGACACGCTACAGGATTGGGCGGTTTGCCACGACGGCTATATGGGCGCACACGCTACTGCCCGCCCGCTGGTGGGACGGCATGATGCGACAGGGAATGCAGATGAAGCTGCCCAACGGGATGCAGAACGGCGGGAAGCAGACTGCATAGAGACTGAGGGGAACGATTCATCGTGAGGGTTCGGACTGGGGGAGACGGACTTTGTGATAGGTGCTTTGTGAGGTGCGCCAGTCCCACCCTTCGACATAAAGCCACCCGTCAGGCCCCCAGAAGTTATTGATGCCGGAGGGAACCCAGGCGGGCGTGGTCTGATAGACGTAGGGGTCGGCAACATGGCGGCTGTTTTCGGGATAGGGATAGATATAGATGAACGCCGGAACCTCGACGGGTCCTCCTCCTTCCTCGTGAGAGATGCCGGAGAACAGATGGTCGTGGGAGAGCTGCATATTGCAGCAGGGCATGAGTGTGGTGTCGGAAAGGAGGCGCGTGGCACAGAAGTCGCCCGCTCCCAGCTCGATAAAAGCTGGACCGCCCTGACCAAACTGGCCTGAATAGCTTTCGCCGAGGACTATCTGGAAAAGGATGTTGTCGGACTGGGCATAGCGGTGGACGGCGGCGGTGTCGGCAGCGGTGGGCTGTCGGTCGAGCCGCTGGAGGTTGTAGCGCTGGGCATGGGCCTGGGCGGTGAGAAATTCCTGATGGGAGATGACGAGGTCGTCGAAGATGCAGTTGTCGCGGAAGGCGGGGACGGGCAGGAGGACTTTATAATAGTCGTAGCCACCCCGGAAATAGAGCCAGCCAGAGGAGGTGAAGTGGAAATCGTAAGGGGTCACATGATAAGCATAGGAACGGAGCGGAGCAAGGTCCCAGCCCCGCAGGGAGAGGAGCGAGAGGGTGGACTGGTAGAGGGAGTCGCTGAGGGTGGAGAGGGCCAGAAGGCCGGTGCGCGAGAGGGCAAAGGCATCGCAGTAGACATAGTTGTAAATCATGCCGTTGGGATAAAGGCGGCTTTTGCCGTATTGGGGATGGCGGATATAGACGGCTTTGATTCCCGAAGGGGTGAAAACACCCACTTGGATGGAGAGCTGACGACTGGCGAAGAGGGCGCGCTCGTGGTCGTCGAGGGCTTCGTAGTAGTATAGTTTGACGGTAGCCTGACGCTCTGCCTCGGGGACAAGGAGCGTGTCGAAAAGCTGGTTCTTACTGTGGGAAGCATGCCGCTGGTACTCGGCCTGGGTGACACGGATGATGTCCTGCGCAGCAGCAGAGACGGTCAGGGCAACGAGAAAAGGCAGCAGCAGGTGTTTCATAGTTTGGCAGGGGTAAGGAGGCCGTGGGAGAAGGTGTAGAGGGTGCTGTCGGAGTGTTGCGGGTCGGAGTATGCGATGATGCGGGAGAGCCCGTCTGGCTGGGTGGAAAGGGAGAGCATGTCGAGGGGAAGGCGGTCGATGCGGAAGAAGCCTGTGGGGTCAAAGTCGTAGAGCGGCGAAAGGACATACCACGTCTCGGCTCCGTAGGTGGAGCTGATATCATAGGTGCGGAGGATATAGGCAGGGATGCCGGCGTGGAAGGAGACGGTGTCGAGCACGATTTCGCCCGTGGCGGAAGTGCAGTAGTTGGCATTGCCGAGGGTCATACACTCGTCGACGGTGCCATCACTTTGCAGGAGGCAGAGGGTAATGAAATTGAGGGAGTCCGCACTGCGGAAAAGCTGGAGGGTAGAATTGTCGGACAGAGGGATGGTCTGCACCGGCTGGAGGAACGAGGCCATGGGGTCGGGCTGCTCGGTCTGGGGAGGGCAACAGGAGACGGCCAGCAGGAGGGCTGCGGAAAGGAGGAGGAGATGTTTCATGACGTGCTACTTATTGTTGGATTGTGATTGACGTTCGTGCTCGATGGTTTTGATGAGCTGGATGTTGAGGGTTTCGATTTCGGAGAGGGGCTGGGTGGCAGGGGTGTTGAGCGCCTGGCTGTACCAGGGGCCTTCCTTTCCGAAGAAGGAGACGAGTTTGGGGTCGGAAAAGCGGTAGCCACGACGGGCAAAGATTTCGTTACGGATGAGGCGGAGCACCTCGAGAGGATAGGCATTGAGGTAGCCACGGGTGAGGAGACGGGTGGAGGCTTCGGGCCAACGTCCGGGGACGGGCTGGTCGAGGTTGGTTTTGGAAAGATGGCAGAGCAGTTTGCCACGGGTGACCCAATCGATGTCGTCCTCATGATGGATGATGCCATTGTAGAGGTCGATGCCGTCGGGGGTGAAGGCGATGTCGAGGTTGCGGCCATCGCTGAGGACAAGGATGCGCTCGAGATTGTCGAAATTGCCCCACCGGAGGTTATACGCGAACGAGGTGGGACGCTGATTGCGGGAGCTGTGTTTGCTGATAATGATGCTGTCGGGGGTGATGGTCCAGGTCTGTCCGTTGGTGCGGTAGGTGCCTATGATTTGGCGACGAACCTCGGACTCGAGAAGGGTGTCGAGACCATGGGCGAAGGTGTAGAATGAGTTGCGGGAAGTGCCGTCGTAACGGATGAAAATGTCGAGGAGGGTGCGGTCGTAGCCATACAGAAGGAGCACTTCCTGTCGGGCGATGGTTTTGTGGATGATGCTGTCACGGAAATAGATAATGGTGTCGGTCCAGGCATTGCCAAGCTGGTTGGGATGGAAAAAGAGGTCGGGAGAAGAAGTCTTGAGAAAGGGTTGGGCATCGGCCCCTTCGTGGAGGGTGCCCATGAAGGTGGTGTAGGAGCTGTCGGTCTGGTCGGGAATGGAAATAAAGTTATACCCGTTGTGCCAAAAGGAGTTGACAAGAGTCTGCTGCGCCTGAGCGGCTATAGACATGACGAGCAGAATCGATGCTAAAAGAAAAAGTTTGCGTTTCATAAAGATGATTTTTTCCTATTAACGCGACAGCGGGTGCTTTATTGCATAAGGCAGAGTTTCTTTTGATTGAAGTGTAAAGATACAAAAAAAGTCAGACATAGCTAAGAAAAAGTTTCCAACTTAACACACACACATCCCTACGATGGAAAGAAAATCCGGCGGGGAAGCCGTTCACGGCACCCCCAAAGACAGAAAAGAGGCCACCGCGCACGGCCTTCTGATAAAACAAAAAAAGGGAGCCGCACTCGGCTCCCCTTAAAAAGATTGGCGGCGACCT
>DEKU01000052.1:22693-111486 GCA_002354035.1 Bacteroidales bacterium UBA2714 | reverse complement strand
CTTCTCCGTCCACACCGAAAACATGCTGGCCTATGCCCCCCACGGCTCCTACGCCTCCCAATCACTCATCGTGGACCGCACCTCGGGCGCCATCGTCCAGCTGCACGACCTTATCGACACCACCGGCATCGGGCGCCTGCTGCGGCGCGCCCTTGACGAGGTGCCAGCCAACCGCCAAAACGGCGACCCCACCGAGTGCCTCTTCGACGATTACCACCAGTGCCTGCCCGCTCCCGACGGCTTCAGCATCGACAGCACCCGCTCCTCCATCACCGCCTTCTACAACATCTACAGCGTGCAGAGCTACGCCTGCGGCATGCTGTTTGTCGAGCTGCCCGTCGGCTGGCTGGCCGACCAGCAAGTGCTGACCCCCTACGGCAAAAAGGTGTTCCGCCGCGGGGAATGACGGTTTTTGACAAGTGGGCGCACATCCCAGGCGCACCCCTTGACAGCTATACTTCAACTATTTCCGCATTAGAATAACACTACTTCCCTGTTCCTTCTTCGATTAATTAACGATGAAGGAACGGGGAAGTGGCATTTTTGGAATGTGGAAAATGTTAATGAGCCAGGCGGCCGGAGTGCTTATGGATGGTATACTGACTTTTCACGCAAAAGTATGAGTCGGCCGTGAGGCGGTAGAGGAGGGCTTTGTCGGCCACGGGAGCGTTGGCGTCGTCGGGGTTGGCCACGGTCACACCTATCCAGTGTTTGTGCGACATGTTGTAGGGGTCGCCGATGCAGGGGTGGCGCTCTTTCAGCTCGGCCACGAGGTCGGGATGGCTTTTGAGGGTGACGACGGTGAAGTGGTCGGTGTCGAAAAAGGAGAACATGTGGCCGCAGACATAGAAGGCCAGCACTCCGGCGGCAGCCTTGAAGGCACCGAAGGGCATTCGCTCCTCGACGTCGGGTCCTAATTGCAGACAGAATTTGCGATATTCTTCAATATCTATCATCGAAAAAGGAATTTGCCATCAGAGGGTTATGAAGGGGTTGTAGCAGTGGGCGTCGCAGAAGATGTAGCCTTTCTGGTTGGCGAGGGCAAGGATGTGCTTGCGGGTGACGACGGCGGTGCGGGGGTCTTGGTCGTAGCGGGCGCAGAAGTCGGGGTGCTCCAGCTGGAGGTCCTGGGCGTGGATGATGTCGCCCGCCAGCAGACAGTTGCCCACGAGGAAGAGGGTGTGGCCCGGGGTATGGCCGGGTGCAGGGATGGTTTGCGCCAGTCCATCGAAGAGATTGGCGCTGTCGGCAAAGGTCACCACACGGCCGTTGTAGGCTTGGCGCACCTGTGCCCAGAGGTCGGCCATGCGGGCCAAGGAGCCGGTGGGGGTGCAGGCGGTGTCCTCAGTGATGGAGAGATAGAGGGTGGCGTTGGGGAAGGTGGCCTGGCCGTCGGTGAGCAGACCGCCAATGTGGTCGCCATGCAGATGGGTGAGGCATACGGCGTCGACATCAGCCGGGGTGCGGCCGAGGGCTTCGAGTTTCTGCAACAGGGAGCCGCCAGCCTGTGGGCCGAGCCCGGCATCGAACAGGATGGTGCGCTTGGGGGTCAAGGCCATGAAAGTGTTGATGGCGCTGGGGGTGCTGGCTGCGGGCATCAGCTGGAGGAGCAGCGAGTCGTCGAAGGAGCCGACAAAGAGGTCGCGCGACATCTCGTTGGCCACGTCCTGAAGGGCAACCACTTGGAGGGAGTCGTTCACGGTGTAGATGGTCACACCGGGTTGCAGCTCTTGGGGCTGGGCGGAGGTGGTGTCGGCCGTGGCGGTGTCGGCAGCGTGGTTGCCACAGGCTGCAAAGAGTATTGCCAGCATGGCGGCTGTTGCTTTGAGAATTTTGGTTTTCATGGGATTAATGATGTTTACGTTTGTGTTGGATTGTTTGTTTCTTGCTTGCTGTTGCTTGTTTGCCTTCCGAGGGCATAAGGTCACGTTGTTCGAGGTCGGTGACCCGGGCAAGGTTCGTTTCGGTACAGTGGCTGTTCTTGCACCGGGGCGCGATGCGCCATGGTGTGGCTCTCCTCCAACCACCGACGCAGCTGCCCACGTTCGCTGTATTTCAAAAGAATGACTATCTCCATTATCGGCAGGATTCAATGTCAAAACTTGCTGCAAAGATACAACTTTTTGCTGATAACGGGCATTTTTTGTGTGACAGCAGGTCTTGTAGTGTGTTGTTTTTCCTGTTCATTCGTAGTCATAAAAAACCTTGAGTGGGTAATTTTTTTTGTCATCTGGATAAAAAGTTGTATTTTTGCAGTTGCAAAAATGCTTTGCAAAGTAACATTTTATAAAATGGAAACAATAGATCATTCAGCATCAACGGGTGTCCGCCCAAACCGTCCTATGGTAAGAAGGTCGCATAAGGTTGAGTCTGATATACCCAAAACTCCTGAGTGCGAGTTGATGGAGGTAGACGAATTCTTTGACGAACTCCGCACAATGGTGAACGAATACTATGACAATATACAAGATTAAGCTCAGTCGCGCGGTAAGAGTTGACATAGGGGAATTGTTTGATTTCCTTATTACTGTAATGTCACGGGAAGGTGCGAACCGATACATAGACACGATGGTTGCGGAAGTAAAGTCGTTAGCGTTATTTGCCGACCTTTACCGTCCGAGTACAATGGCTGACATACGGCAGTATCATCCTAAGGCACGACGTATGGTAAGCCATAACCGCAGGTGGGTTTACATCTTCCATATAGAGGATGATATGGTGGTGGTTGACCGTATCCGTCCAGCAAAGACCATCGCGAAATAGCTGAACATTATAGAATAATATATGGCTTTGCCTCCGCAATATAGTTTGCCGAGGCATAGTTTTTTTTGTCAAGTAAATAAAAAAGCGTATTATTGCAGAAATTATCAGCAGGAAATGAATAATATTGATTTCCAATCTTATATAATGCTTGGGAAAGGATTTTCACATTTGAATGACATTGAGTTGGAAGAGTCTCTTTGATGGGCTTTGCAATATACAGCGTTCTGTTGTTTAATAATTCACGTGAGTTTTAATTGCTAATTAAAGGAAGTTTTAATTGCTAATTAAAACTTTTTGTTGGTTTGGATTTTAATTGGTGTCTTTGCAAATAATCTGATTACCGGCAACAAACTGACTCGGACTATCCGAGTTAAATCGGCCAAGACGCTATTCTTTCCCCATCCTCTTCTCAAGACAGGGGCACAGGTTGGAAAATCCGGTTTTTATTGAACTGAATGTGAATTATTGTGTTTCCTGCGTCTTGTGAATGGGACACGGCCGGTAGCTTTCGGTGCCGGCGGGATGGAGGGCCAGATTGCCGTTGATGGCGAAGGGTTGCAGGTAGTGGTCGCCTTCGGGGGTGACGAGGCTTACGTTGTCGTGTTCGCTGTCGTCGGGTTCGACGTAGAGCATGACGGTCTGGTTGTTGAAGGGTAGCGGTACGCCGTTTTGCTTGGCTTGGCCGAAGGGGTACCACCCCACGGCCTGGAAGCGGCGATGGCGGTCGGACTCGTCGGCATAGACGAGGAAGTTGACCCAGTAGCAGAGGGACACGTAGTCGACATGGAGGCTGAAGGTGAGGGTGGCGGTGTCGCCGTTGAAGTCCACCAAGGGCCGCTCGGCAGGAGCTCCGTCGGAGTATTGGGTCACTACGTTGTCGATGGTTTGCTGGAGCTGGGTTGGGTCCATGCCGGAGACTTGGATGATGCGCGTGGTGGGGGAAAAGGTTTCTTCGATAAGGCCTTTTTCATCGTTTTTTCTGCGTCGGGACATGAACAGGAACAGGGCGGCAATGGCCGCGAGGATGAGCAGGTATGTGGTGTTCATGGGATTGGGGGTATTGTGTAAAAAAGGTGCCGCCCGACAGAATGGGGACGGCACCTCGCGTATCAATTTCTAACAAAGTTCGTGGATGACGAGGCCGGAGCGGAGCTTAGGCTCGAACCAGGTGGTCTTCGGGGGCATGATGTTGCCGGTGTCGGCAATGTCGATGATTTGCTTCATGCTGACAGGATAGAGGGCGAAGGCGACTTTCATCTCGCCGTTGTCGACGCGACGTTTGAGTTCGCCCAGACCACGGATGCCGCCGACGAAGTCGATGCGCTTGTCGGTACGGAGGTCTTTGATGCCGAGAACCTTGTCGAGGACGAGGTTGGAGAGGATGGTGACATCGAGAACGCCGATGGGGTCGTTGTCGTTGTAGGTGCCGGGCTTGGCGGTCATCTTGTACCAGTGGCCGTCGAGGTACATGGAGTGCTCGTGCAGCTTAGTGGGTTTGTAGATGTCGGTGCCCATGTCTTGCAGGTCGTAGCTCTCGCCTACGGCGGCGATGAACTGCTCTTTGCTGAGGCCGTTGAGGTCTTTGACCACGCGGTTGTAGTCGATGACGTTGAGCTGGTTGTCGGGGAAGATGACAGTCATGAAGTAGTTGTACTCTTCCTTGCCAGTGTGAGCGGGGTTCTGCTCTTTCTTCTCTTGTCCCACGAGGGCGGCGGCGGCGCTGCGATGGTGGCCGTCGGCGATGTACATGGCGGGCACTTGCTTGTCGAAGATGTCGACCAGTTCGTCGATGAGTTTGCGGTCGTCAATGACCCAGAAGCGATGGCCGAAGCCGTCTTCTTTGGCGATGAAGTCGTAGATGGGTTTCTGGGCGGTGACGGAGGCCACAATCTCGTCGATGCGGGCGATGGCGGGATAGGCGAAGAAGACGGGCTCGACGTTGGCATTGGTGATGCGGACGTGTTTCATGCGGTCTTCTTCTTTGTCCTTACGGGTGAGCTCGTGTTTCTTGATGACTTTGTTGACGTAGTCCTCGCTGTAGGCGCAGGCCACGATGCCGTACTGCCATTTGGCGTTGGCGTCCTTGGGGTTCATGCTCTGGGCATAGATGTAGAGTTTCTCTTCCTCGTCTTTGACAAGCCAGCCGAGGTCTTTGAACTTGTTGTAGTTCTTGACCACCTGGAGGTAGACTTCGGGGGAGTGCTCGTCGGTGCCTTGGGGAAGGTCGATTTCGGCCTTGGTGACGTGGAGGAGGCTGTAGGGGTTGCCTTCGCACTCAACGCGGGCTTCTTCGGAGTTCAGTACGTCGTAGGGACGTGAGGCCAGTTTCTCGACGATGTCGACGGGCGGGCGAAAGCCCTTGAAAGGTTTGATTATACTCATTGATTTGTCTGTTTTATTGTTGATTATATTATTTTCATTGCTTCATCCAATCCTATGATGTCCACTTTGGGGAACTCCACCTCGCGGAGTATGTCATAGTGGCGGTCTTCGGTGACGATGTATTTGGCCTGCGCCGTGACGGCGCAATCAATGGACTTGTTGTCATCAGGGTCAACGGTTATCAAGTTGAACTTATAGAAAGTGTTGATGAACAACGTGTGAGGGTTGTTGAGTATCACTTCAAGCACTAACGAGGCAAAAGTCTCGGAAGTTTCTCTTTGAAGTATCTCGACATATTCGTTTAGTATCTCGGTTGTAACACACATTTGATTACGCCCGTCAATGAACGACAACCACAAGTCGTGGTATCGACTGCGTCGTGATACGCATTGTATCAGGCTGTTTGTGTCAAGCACGAGTTTCATGCTTTAGCGTGAAGGTCTTTATGGCGTAGTTGTTCTAAGCGTTCCTGGTCAAGCACCCCCTCGTCCCACAAACGGTCGGCTTCGGCATCAAGACGACCTTGGAAGTAATGCATCAGTACATCTTTGATTTCCAATGCACGACTTTCGCTCTTATCAAAGGAAAAGAGCTTGAGTAGATGCAGTTGCGTTGGAGTCATTTGAGTTGCTTCCATCATAACAATAAACTTTATTTCACGCTGCAAAGATACACACTTTTTGCGACATGGCGAAATTTATTTTTGCCGAATGGAAATATAGTTGTACTTTGCTGTCGATTTCAAGGGTGAAATCAGAAGTGTTATGCTCGCTCTGCGGGTAGATTTGTATGAGGCCACCCTTTAAGCCATGGCTTATTATTATTGTATGAATTCTTTCGGTGTGGCTATGGGTATGCTTGATGTTGCAAAATCTTTTGGGTTGCGCGTGATGATTGTCTCTGCACCGAATGCAAGCGCGGAGTAATACTGAATGGCATCCTCAAGGTCGACAAAGTCACTTTGCAGCATACGGTCTATGACAGAATCGCTGACGGTTGTGACGGTGCAGATTGATTTCACAATGGTAAGTTTCGACACTATTTCCTTGCGCGTGTATTTGAACCGTTGCATCAGATAGACTGCCGTGGAGAAGGAAAGGGAGCAACAGAGCAATTCAATCTCTTTACGGTCGGCCATGCTGAACAGTATGGCAGCATCTTCTGCCCACGGCTCACGCTCCAGCAAGAGGTCAAGCAGTATATTTGTGTCGACAAATACTTTGTTCATAAATACTTTGCTTTGAGGTATTCTTCCCGTGCCGAATCAAGCTCTTCATCGGTGACATCAACTGTATGACCTGTGAAAAGGCTGGCCACCAAGGGAGAAATAGAAGTCTTCTCACTTTCGTTTTGCTTGCGTAACGACCGGACGTAATCGGCCACAACCTGCAGCAAATCGGGAGGGAGAGTACTAAGGTCATTATTGATAGCCGCTCTAATATCCACTGTAGTCATGACTGTAAATTTTGATATTTTTCGAATGCAAAGATACACACTTTTTGCGACATGGCGAAATATATTTTTGCCATGTGAGATTTTCTTCGTATTTTTGCATTCGATTAGTCAACTAAGTATTAACGAAAATTGATGCCAATGAAGCATAGCGCATAGGTTTATATGCACATCATAGAATAGAAAATAGCGAAGTAAGCTAAACTCTGGAATCTTTGAAACTTCGACAACTTCAAATTCCACCCAGGGCAAGGCAACGGAGCTCCCGTCGTTTGGCGTGGACTTGTACGTTGTAATTGGGTGGAAAGGTAGTCGAAGACCTCAAAGATTCCGATGAAGACTAAAAGTTCCACGCTCTTTTTATGTGCATACCTCATCGGAACACTCAAATAATTATATTCAAACAAAAACCGATGTGCCGATGGAATATAACAGGCAATAAATAAAATGAAAAAAAATAAACTATATTTATTAGGAATAATTGCCATTCTTTGCTTATTCACTTCCTGTGGAGATGATGATGATAGAGGACGCTACGTTGGCTATGATGATCACGATAACGAATGGGGAAAAAGTGATACTAGAAGTGTCGGCATTAACGATACAACTTTTATTTATAATAGTAATCAAAATGAGAAGTGACATGAAACGGTTGTTATTTTCAATATTTATCACATTAGCATTAGGGATAAAGGTGAGTGCTCAAAACCCTCCCGATGCAACATATAGATGCAAGTTGCCAGGCACGTATGATTATGTAACAATAGACTACTTTAATGAAGGTAAGGGGCAAAGTTATATAGTTTTTTCCAACCAGTCTAATATGACCATCACCAGGATGCATGTCAAGGTCGAAGTGACTGAAGAGTGGATAGAGGAGAGGCCATGGAAAAATCAGTACACTGGCGAAACCACCACCCGTCATTATCCAGAAAAGGTAACACGATGCTTGTGTGACGATACTTTCTATGAAATACCTAATAACAAATCAGAAATAAGGTACAAAAGTCTTCGCGGACCTGTAAAAGGAGGCCCTGAAAAAGAAGGTCATACGTACACATACAAAGTAACAGTAATTGATGACCCTATTTGCAAACCTATAGAGTAAGTCTTTGCCATTAGGGCATATTATTTTTGACTTGAAATGTTCATGTAACATCTAGTTTTTGCTGGGGCGGATTTGCAATCCGCCTCAGTTATTACAGGATTATTGTTTGATGGTCTGTTTTGCGTGGTAGAAGATATCAAAACTGCGCTGTAGTTTGGCGGGGTCGGTGTGGTAAACATTGTCGCCATAGTAGTAGTCGGCCATCACCTCATAGAGCCGACAGAATTCACCAAGTTCGTACTTGCCCCGCTGTGCGTCAATCGTGAGCGAAAGCAATTCCAATGCACGGTCAGCAGCGCGGTGGCACTGTTCCAGGTTGCCTTTGGCTTTCCACCGGTTGGCACGCGACACTTCGCTGCCAATGTTAAGCATTTGTTCGGCCAAGGACATAGCCGCCCAGCGGCCTGCCGCCAACTCTTTATGTTGATATTCGCTCATTGAATCAAGCTTTGTACGATGTCAATTATTCTTTTTCTCGTTTCGGGGTCTTCCACATCTCGGCTGCGGTTACTCTGATAAGGACGTATATTGATGAGTGAATCAAACTCGATGAAATCCTCACTATCCATCTCGGGATAAAGGTTAATACCCCAAAGGTCAGATTGCTTCGATCCCTGTGTCAGCATCTCTTTTTCGATGTCGGCGTGCAATTCAGCATCAAGACCCAAGATGCCCTGCTTCACATCCACAACAGCTTTAATCATGTTCCCGAAATAACCAGGCAACATAGCACTCAAATCGCTGTGATTGATTGGCTGCGTAATTATTTTCATGTTGAAATTCTTGTCAATTATTGAATGCAAAAATACATATTTTTTACAACATGGCGAAATAAATGTTACAATGCACAAATTTCTACACACCAACTCACTGAACGAGACTATCGGTTGAGATATCTCTTTGAATCTGGATGTATACTTCACAATGATGAAGAGTCCCTATTATGCCCTGCTCTGTTCAGTGGGGCTTTGTGCCTTTGCTCGTCTTAGGGTAAAGTGGACTGATCGACGGGGGCGCGCCTGAAAATCTTGTAGCCGAGCAGGGCGATGCAGATGGACATAAGGGGCGAGACGAGGTTGAAGATGCAGTACGGCAGATACTCGATGGTGGGGACTTTGAGCACTACCGACTGAGTCATGCCGCAGGTGTTCCACGGTACCAGCACCGAGGTCACCGTGGCCGAGTCCTCGGTCGAGCGGCTGAGCAGTCGACCCTCGAAACCTTTATCCTTGTAAAGCTTTTTGTAGATATTGCCCGTAAGCACGATGCTGAGATATTGGTCGCCGGTGGTCATATTGGCCAACAGACCCGTGGCCACGGTGGCCGACACCAACGACCGCCGGCCTTTGATGCCTTTGGCAAGAGCTGCCGTGATGCTTTGAATCATGCCTGTGCCGGCCAGGGCCCCACCGAAAGCAGCGGCACAGAAAATGAGAAACACCGTGCTCAGCATCCCCCTCATGCCGCGGGCTTGAATGAGGTTGCTAAGCGCGTCGTTACCGGTGTCGAGCGACGTGCCACTGTAATAGGTGAGCATTACGCCACGGAAAGTGCTGCCCTCCCCTATTTGCTGCACTATATCGGGTTGAACCAGCAGCATGGCCACTCCTGCCACCAATGCGGACAAGAACAGCACGATGGCGGCCGGCAGCCTGAGCGCAATCAGCACACCCGCTATCAAAGGAACCACCAGCAGCCACGGGCTGATGGTGAATACGCATTGCAGCCCATCGGCAAAGAGGGCCGACTGCGAGCCTCCATCGGTGGCATGGCACAGGCTGACCACAAGGAAAATGACCAGAGCGATGACAAAGGATGGCACCGTGGTGATGAGCATATAGCGGATGTGTGTGAACAACGGCACCTCGCCGACCGACGCGGCAAGCACCGTGGTGTCGGACAGGGGGGAGATCTTGTCGCCGAAATAGGCACCCGAAAGGATGGCGCCCGCCGTCCAGCCTGGAGCATAGCCGTGGGCCGTACCTATGCCCATAAGGGCGATGCCGATGGTGGCGACCGTAGTCCACGAACTGCCCGTGATCACCGATACCAGCGCGCAAATCAGACAGGCCAAAAACAGAAACAACTGCGGACTGACAATCTTCATGCCATAAAAAATCATGGTCGGCACCACGCCGCTCATCATCCAGCTGCCCGACACAGCTCCTATCATAAACAGGATGAGTATGGCCGGCCCTATGGCCTTGATATTATCCTCGATGGCATTGTTTATCCATTCCCACGGCACCTTGAACAGAATCATCCCGATGGCCACAGCCACTCCTGCCGCCAAAAGCAGCGCTGTCTGGCTTGCCCCGTCGAGGGCATCGGCACCAAACACACGGATAACGACCACCTGCAAGGCTATCAACACTGCCAACGGTATCAAGGCCATAGTCCAGTGGATCGGGTGCGGTTGGGGATGTTCGTTCTTTTCCATGAGAGATTGTTACGAGTTGCAAAGATACCAATATTTTGCGACATAAAAAGAATAATTTTAGCCTTACGGGAAAAAGAGGTTATCCCGTGGCTCACCCATCCTCCTCTCTTCCGACCAGGTGCAAGGCAATTGTCTGGCGAAACAGCTATTCCGCAGGGGTAAGGTGGATGCCTCCACATTGGGCAAAGCGACGACCCATAGGGTAAGCAAACTGGAAGTTGGAAAGATAATCTTCCAGCACCTGGCGGAACTGAGTTTTCCACTCGTCCGACGGCTGCCGGTCGCCCGTCCATGCATAGAAGTAATGAGCCACCTTGCCGTCGGGGCTGAAATAGGCCCTGCCCGACAAGCGGTAAGGCTCCTTCCAGTCCATTCCAGCCTTTCGCATCGCGCCCGCCATCCCTACCACAAAGTCCTTCCATGCCTGCATATAAGCCTGCGGAATGCTGTCGCCAAAATCATTCATGCCGCTCGGGTAAATACTCTCCAGTGTGTCGAGGTTGATACCAAAGTTGTGCACCTCTGTGACGAGCATCGCTCTGTGGGGCATCGATGCCAATGTTTGCTCCAAACCGCGGGTCGAGCCACACGAAACCAGCGCCGCACCCATCACCATCGACATCATAACAAAATAAATACGTGAGTGTTTCATAATGTATTCGTAGCTTATTAAACTAATATTTTAGTTAGATAACGACACCCAACATATAATATTGTCCCTCTCGGCAAAAAAACAGCCCCATCCATGCGGCAGACATAAAAAGAAGGGGCACCCGAAGGCACCCCAAAGAACAACTAAAAACTAAAATATGAAAAAGAATTATTTCTCCAAACGGATACGGGCATCGACGGCCGTCACATACCGGGGATTACCCAGCAGGGGGTTGAGGTCCATCTCTACAATCTCGGGAGCGGCCTGAACCAAGGCACTCACGCGGGCTATCTGGTCGGCATAGAGGTCGAGGTTGACAGCCTCCTGACCACGCACACCTTGCAGAATCTTGTAGCCGCGCAGTTTAGTGAGAGCCTCCTTGGCCTCGGCGGCGCTGATGGGAGCCAGCGCACTCTGCACATCCTTCAGCACCTCGATGAAGATACCGCCCAAGCCGAAGAAAATCTGATGGCCAAACTTCGGGTCGCGGATGGCACCAATGTACACATCCGTACCGTCCAGCATCGGGTACATCTCCACGGCATAGGTCTCGGGGATGACAATCAGGCGGTTGAACTCCTTCTCGACAGTAGCCAGGTCTTTCACGCCCAGTGTCACACCGCCCACATCACTCTTGTGCAGGGGTCCGACAACTTTCATCACCAGCGGCACATCCTTGCTGCATCCCACCTCTTTGGCGAATGCAAGTGCGTCTTCAACCTTCGACACCTCAACGCTCTTCTTGCGGCTGATGCCGGCGGCATCCAGCAGCTCGTTGTAGTCGGCAATCTCCATATATCCATCTTTGCAGCGGTCCACAGTCTTGCGGATGCGGGCCACATCGATGGCGGGCTGCTCAACATTTTCGGGCTGAGGCTTGGGGGTGTTGTACACCTTGCAGATAGCATTGCCCAGCACACATTCCTCCGGGAAGTTGATGCGGCCGCGGTCGATGAACTCCTGGATTTCGTCCTTCACATTGATGATGGAGGGCAGCACGGGGAAAATAGGTTTCTTGCAAGTCTTCATCTTCTCGTCCAGCAGGGCATACACCTCGCGGTTCGAAAACAGTCCGGGCGAGCCGAAAATCACCACCGAGAAGTCGATGTCGGTGTAGTCGTTCTCCACTGCGTCAATGATATAGCCCAACTGCTCGGCCGTACCGGTAGCCAGGAAGTCGATGGGGTTGCCCACCGACGAGCCGGCAAACAGTTTCTCCAGCAGGGCGGGGCTGGCGGGATGCTCCTTGAGCGAAGGCACCTCCATGCCGCCATTGCTCAACACGTCGGTCAGCATCACGGCGGGGCCACCGGCGTGGGTAATCACCGCACAACGTTTGCCCTTGATTTCGGGATACATGAAAACGCCACACACCGTGGTCAGTTCCTGACGGTTCTGGCAGCGGACTATGCCCGCCTTGCGGAACAGGGCGTCGACGGCGGCGTCGTTGGTGGCCAGTGCGCCCGTGTGGCTGCTGGCGGCGCGGCTTCCGGCGGCGCTGCCACCGCTCTTGATGGCCGCGATATGGCAGCCCTTATTGATGAGGCTGCGGCTATGTTTGAGCAGACGTTGGGGGTCGCCCACCTTTTCCATATAAAGCATGATGACGCGGCTCGACTTCTCGGGGTCGAAAGTCTCGTCCAGATGCTCCAGCACATCCTCGATACCCAGCTGGGCGCTGTTGCCCACTGCCCACACACTGTTGAAGGTAAGGCCATTGGTCATGCCGTATTCTTTGATGAACACAGCCGTGGCGCCACTACCTGTGATAAAGTCCACACCGTGGGGATCGAGCGTGGGGATGGGGGTGTCAAAACATCCTGCATAGTTCGTGTTGAGGAAGCCTGTGCAGTTGGGGCCAATCAGCGAGCCGCCCACGGCATTAATGCTGTCCACAATATGTTTCTCGATGGCGGCACCCTCGGCATTCTCTTCCGAGAAACCGGCGCTGATGATGATGAAACCTTTCGTGCCCTTCTGCTGGGTCAGCACATCCACAGTCTGCGAGCAGAACTTGGCCGCGATGCACAGGATGGCGCAATCCACCTGAGGCAGGTCGTCCACTTTGGTGTAGCACTTGATGCCCTGCACCTCAGTCTCCTTGGGGTTGACGGCATACACCGTGCCCTTGAAATTGCTCTCCAGCAGGTTTTTCAGAGCCTTGCCGCCAGGTTTATGAATGTCGCTCGACGCACCGCACACCACGATGCTGCGGGGATTTAAAAGTTCTTTTGCAATCATATATATAGTTTTAACCGTGGGGACAGCCTCGGCCGTCCCCCACGGGCAGTTAATAATTCAATTATTTCACCTTGGGCATGTTGGCCAGGGCTGCCACCAAGTAGTCGAAGAACTTCTTGCTGCTCTCAATGTTGGCGCGCTCGTCGGGGCTGTGGGGGCTGTTCAGCGTGGGGCCGAAGCTGATCATCTCCATATCGGGATACTTGCCACCCAGCAAGCCGCACTCCAGTCCGGCGTGGATAGCCACCACCGCGGGCTCCTTGCCATACAATTTTTTGTAGGTCTCCTTCATGGTCTTCAGCAGACCGCTCTCCATGTTGGGCTTCCATCCGGGATAAGCACCCGACAGCTGGCATTTGCCGCCGGCCAATTCGGCCAGACACACCAGCCGCTCAGCCAAAGCCTCTTTGGCCGAGTCGACCGAGCTGCGCAACAGCGCTTTGATGGTGAAGTTCTTACCGTTGGTGTTCATGATGGCCAGGTTGAGCGATGTCTCCACCAAACCTTCCATATCCTTGCTCATGCGGATCACACCGTTGGGGGCAATCATCACAGCGTTGATAATCTTCTGTGTGTCGGCCTCGGTCATCACCTTGGGATACATACGCACGGGCTCCAGTTTCATGAAGAAATCGGGTTCCACACGGCCCAGCTCTTTCTTCACCCATCCGGCCACCTTCTCCAGCTCCTCGGTGATGCACTCCTTGTGTGCCTTGGGCATGGCGAAGACAATCGAAGCGTCGCGCGGGATAGCATTGCGCATATTACCGCCGTCCACATTGATGAGGCGGATGTCGCAGTCGGCCACCCAGCGGATGTGGCGGAACAAAAGTTTATTGGCGTTGGCGCGTCCCGTGTTGATCTCCATGCCGCTGTGGCCGCCCTTCAGGCCGCCGATAGTAAGGCGCATGGCGCAATAATCCTTGGGCGCAGCCTCGGTGGCGTAAGGAATGGTGATGGTGGCGTCGATGCCGCCGGCGCATCCCACATACAGCTCACCCTCGGTCTCGCTGTCCAGGTTCAGCAGATACTGACCCTTCAGCTCGCCGCGTTTCAGGCCGAAAGCGCCGGTCATGCCGGTCTCCTCGTCGGTGGTGATTAATGCCTCGATGGGACCGTGCTTGATGGTCTTGCTCTCCAGCACTGCCATGGCTGCGGCCACGCCCAGGCCGTCGTCGGCGCCCAGCGTCGTGTCGCATGCATACACCCAACCGTCCACAATCTTGGTCTCGATGGGATCCTTCAGAAAGTCGTGCACCTTGCCGGCACGGGCCTGCGGCACCATGTCCATGTGGGCTTGCAGCACCACGGGGCAGACATCCTCCATGCCGGGTGTGGCCGGTTTGCTCATGATGATGTTCCCAACTTTGTCCACTCGGCATTCAATATTGCGTTCCTTTGCCCAGTTCACAAGATATTCGCGGACCACCTCTTCGTGCTTCGACGGACGGGGGCAACGAGTGAGGTTATAGAAATTACCCCACAACTCTTTTGGCTCTAAATCTTTAATAGTCATATTATTATTGTTTTTATTGTTATTCTATGCTGACTGCGAAGATACAAATTTTTTCTGATATACTTGTTAAATAGCAGAAAAAAGTTGTAATTTTGCATCATGAAATGCACCAACTGCCCCCGCCGATGTGCCACAGACCGTGTCACCTCCCTCGGTTTCTGCCACGCCGCCGCAGAGCCCGAGGCCGCAGCCATCTGCGTCCACCACGGCGAGGAACCCCCCATCAGCGGCCAGCGTGGCATCTGCAACATCTTTTTTGCCCACTGCAACCTGCAATGCATCTACTGCCAAAACCACGACATCAGCCGCCCCACCCCCTCGCCCTCCGCGCCGCCACCCTTCGTGGGCGTCGACGCCATCGTGGATCGTGTCCAGCAGCTCCTGCCCGAAACCGAGAACATCGTAGGCTTCGTCAGCCCCACCCACTACGCCCACGCCATCCCCGCCATCGTCGACGAGCTGCACCGCCGCGGCCTCTTCCCCACCACCGTCTACAACACCGGCGGCTACGACAGCGTCGACACCCTCCGCGCCCTCGCGCCCTACATTGATATATACCTGCCCGACTTCAAATACTCCGACCCCGCCCTGGCCGCCCGCTACAGCCACGCCCCCGACTACCCCCAGGTGGCCCTCGCCGCCCTCCGCGAAATGTACAACCAGAAAGGCTCCGCCCTCCCCACCGACGAGCGCGGCATGGCCTACCGCGGCATCATCGTGCGCCACCTCGTCCTGCCCGGCCAGGTGGACAACAGCCTCGGCGTGCTCGACTCCCTCGCCGACCTCTCCACCGGCCTCCACATCGCCCTCATGGCTCAATACTTCCCTCCCCTCCCCGGTCTGCCCGACCAGCTGGGCCGCACCCTCACCCAAGACGAATACGACCGCGTAACGGACCACTTCTACGCCCTCGGCCTCTACCGCGGGTGGGTGCAGGAACTCGACGCCCAGGCCTGCTACCGCCCCGACTTCTCACGCCCCGACGCCTTCAACTCCAACACCCTTTAACACCCACCAGCCATGCACAAAACTCCCGTCAATATCAAAATCCAGACCCCGCCCTCACGCTATCTCGACGACCCCCTCTTCTCCCTCGCCAACAGCGCCATGGCACTCTTCAACACCACCCTCGTCAACTTCGAGTTCGCCATGGCCCTCAACCAAGCCTACCAGCTCCACCTGCTGCGCATCGACGACTGCCCCGTGGCCGACACCAACTACCCCTGCTTCATCTACCACGACCGCAACACGCTCCTCTCCTTCGTCATGCTCGACCGCCCCATGCAGCTCATTGACGACCCCGTGTTCCGACACTACGACAAGATGCTCATCGTGCGCGGACGCGACGCGCGCCAATTCCTGCAACAACTCTACGACGACACCTCCACCCGTCTGCCCGAGCCCCCCGCCGACGAACCCCTGCGGCACAACCACTGGCTGGCCCTCCGCCAACTCGGCGGCACCGTCATCGACTCCGCCACCTTCTTCTTCCAGCCCACCGGCGCCCCCCTGGCCACCTCGCTCCACCCCGACACCGCCCTGCCCATGCCCAAACAACTGGTCGCCTACCTGGGCCGCGTCAAACAGTTCCTCACCGAGGCCTTCGCCACCTTCGAGTGGGCCCTCGGCAACCCCGACGAGCTCCAGTAGCCCCCACCCCGCCGGCCACCGGCCGCGTCGGTCATTCTTTTCTATTTTGTCTCTATTTCTTTTCTCTTTAGACTCTTTATTATTTCTTTCATAGAAACAATATACCGTACAACAACACAAAATAAACCGAAAATTGCTCGAACAGCCATCGGCTCAAGAATGCCGCAAACCCGCCTATGCGTTTGCTTTCGAAAGACCTGGCAAGCAGGTAGGAGCAATAAAAACACGACGGATTGAAAAAATAATTAAGATGATTAAAAAAAAAAAAAACGTATCTTTGCAAAAATAATCAAAGACATAGGATAACCACATTTACTAATACAAGACAAGAAAGGAATTCAATATGAAAAAAGTATTTGCAGCATTGATGCTGGTTGCAATGGGTTGGGCGGCGGCGGCACAGCCTGTGCCTCAGTTAGACACTATGCGGGGACCAGATCCGACTTATTTCTATCCTGCTCACTTCTGGTCTATTAATATGAATACTGATGCTCCTTTCTTTATGTGGGATATTGATGGAGGTCATATAACAATCTCTGCCGAAGGACGCTACAGCCAGGACACCTTACGGGTGGTAGGCATGGCAGTGGCCGCACAGCTGGCTCAGGACTGGGACACCATATACAAGAATCGGGTTCTGTCATTATATAGTTATGGAAGGCCACCCGTGCTGCTCGCCTCCAAGGAGGTGGACATAACAACTGCGGACCGTTGGTTGGAGTTCGAAAACCGAGATGGTTATTTCAACAGGATCAGACGATTCACAATCCCAATACAAGAGGTGTACTTTGACGATACGATTGAGGTGTACGACACGTTTTTTGTTGGGATAGGCCTGACACAGAACATGTTGAAGGAAGCACAGCTGAGCAACAGTATGTTTACAAAAGTTGGCTATATTTTTTCTTATTGGCACAACCCAGATGGAATCAGGAAAGAGTATCTACCTCTCTGGCAATACTATATTTCGACATCGCAATGGCTGTATGGCCGTCCGTCCAATCATAATATCTTCCTATTCCCGATCCTGGACACCACAGGAGCGTACCTGCATTGCGCCCAGTTTGTTTGCCCGGAAGCGGAGAATATCAACGTGATGCAGTCGGGCAGCATTGTGATGGTGCGCTGGACGGCGGACACGCAGCAGAACGTCAGGTGGCAGGTGTCATACGGGCAGCTGGGGACTCCGCCGGAGAGCGGCCATGTGAAGGACTGCAACGAGACGCACACCCTGCTGAACAACCTGAGGGACTCGACGCGGTATGTGCTCTATGTGCGGGGCTACTGCACGGAGTGCGACAAGTGGAGCGAATGGAGCGAGGGGGTGGAGTTCTACACCGGGACGGAAGGAATAGCCCAGGCCTTGCCGGAGGAGAGCGTGAAAGTATGGCCCAATCCTGCTCGGGAACGGTTCACGGTCACATCGTGGGTGGAGATGAAGGAGGTGAGGGTGTACGATGTGCGCGGAACACTGGTGGAACGGCTCTCGGCAAACGGCACAAAAGCCGAGGTGGAGGTGAGGCAGTGGCCGGCAGGGGTCTACTATGTGGCGGCCGTCACCCGCCACGGCGTGGAACGCCGCCGCATTGTGGTGGAATGATATTGAAGGCAACCAGCCTGTAGCCGGCTGGTCCGGGGCATTCATTTGCGCCGGAACAACCCCTGAGGAACAATGATTTCTGAGCCCTCACGCATTCCCCGTGAGGGCTGACTGTTAGGACTGAACGGGACATTGCGGCAGGATGGGGGAAGAGGAATAATGGGATTGGTGACGACGCAATTGTCATTTATTGATTTATTTTTCGTACTTTTGCATTTCGTAATAATTGCGGCAACATGGCCGCAACTGATTAATATTGTATTTCATTGCCTATGCAACTGAAGAATATTATTTTTGCCACGGTCAAGCACCTGCCCTTGCTGACCAAAGTGCTGATGATGATAGTGACATCGGCACTGATACCCCTTATGTTTCCCAGCGACGGCCAGGGAGAGCACTACGACTATGCCGAAGGGAGCATTTGGCGGAACGACGATTTGGTGGCCCCGTTCGATTTTGTGGTGCAGAAGACGCAGGGCGAGATAGAGCAGCAGCAGGCCCTGGCTCTGGCCGACTTGACCCTCTACTACCACCTCGACCCCGCCGCCCACGACGAGGCGGTGGAACGGCTGAACGCCTTGGGCGGCTCGCGCGCCGGGATGGACATGCGGCGCCTGCGGCACATGGTGGACAGCATTTATGCCATCGGGTATATGGAACCCCCGACCGATATGCCGGACTATGAGAACCACACGCTGGTGGTGCTGGACGGCAATGTGGGGTCGGAGCATACGGCAGCAGAGTATGTCAGGCCCATCGATGTGTCCAACGCCTTGCTGCGCGACAGCATACTGGTGCCAAGCATCGTGTTTGACGCCAACCGCACACAGCTGGAGATGGACTCGAGGGTGTCGCAACTGATCACTTCGGCCGGTGTGGTGAAGCAAGGCGAGCGCATCATCGCCAAAGGCGAGACGGTGACGGCTGAACGGGCACGCATCATTGCCTCGCTCGAGATGGAGAACGACAAACTGTTCCGCGACAATTATCATCCCGTGGGGCGGTATCTGGGGCAACTGATGCTGTGCATCATTGCTTTCATAGCGCTGTATATGTTCCTGAAGAACACCCGTCATCCCATCCTGGAGGATAACCGCAAGGTGACATTTGTGATGGTGCTGATACTGCTGATGTCGGCGTTGACGGCATTGGTGTCGAGCCAGAGCCCCGACCTGGTGCTGATAGTGCCGTTGTGCATTGTGCCTATCATGATGAGGGTGTTTTTCGACATGCGTGTGGCGCTGTATGTGCATGTCACCACCATTATCATCTTGGCCAACATGGTGCCCAATCCCTTCGAGTTTATCTTCTACCAGCTCATTGCGGGCATGATGTCGATTGTGACGGTGCGCAATTTCGAGAACCGAAGCAAGTTTTTCTTGGTGAGCGGAGCCATATTCCTGTCCTACTCGCTGATTTATACCTTCGGCGTGCTGAGCCAGGAGAGCACACTTGAAGGCATCACCGCAGGACGCTACCTAGTCTTCTTCTTCAACGCGCTGCTCACGCTGTTGGCCTACCCGTTGATATATCTGTTTGAGAGGGCTTTCGGCATGACCACCAACCTCACGCTGATGGAGCTTTCGTCAACCAACACACCCGCACTGCGCGAGCTGTCGCGCAATGCTCCCGGCACATTCCAGCACGCCATGCAGGTGGCCAACATCAGTGAGGACTTGATCAACGAGATTGGGGGCAACGCCTTGCTGGCCAAGGTGGGTGCGTTGTACCACGACATCGGCAAAGTGTCGGCACCGTTGTTCTTCACCGAGAACCAGAACGGAGGTTTCAACCCCCACGACGAGCTGGACAATGCCGAGAGCGCGGCCATCATCATCCAGCATGTGCGCACAGGGCTGGAGCTGGCCAAGAAATACCACTTGCCAGCGGCCGTGCAGGACTTTATCCGCACGCACCACGGCACCACGATGACGGGCTATTTCTATGCCAAGCAGCTCAACGAGCACCCCGACGAGCCCATCAACCCGTCCGATTTCCAATATCCCGGGCCTACGCCTTTCTCGCGCGAGACGGCGGTGGTGATGATCGTGGACAGTGTGGAGGCTGCATGCAAAAGTCTCAAGAACCACGACAACGAGGCCATAAACCAGCTGGTGGACCGCATTGTGGAAAGCAAAATCAGCCAGAACCAGCTGCGCAACTGCGACCTCACCTTCGGCGACATCACGCGCATCAAATCCATGCTGAAGGCAAAGATGCTGAGCATATACCATGCGCGCATCTCCTACCCGGTGGTGAACCCCAAAACAACAAAGTAGCAGCCGTGGCGCTGGCATAGTTCCACCCCACTGGCACAGAACAGAAACAACAGAATAAAAACATAGTTTTATAAAGAGAATCATGAAGAAGAACATCTTGACTCACGCAGGTATGGTGGTGGCATTGCTGGCCATAGCCGCCATCTATTTCATGCCCATCATACAGGGCAAGGCTTTGCCGCAAGGCGACCTCCAGAAGTATGAAGGGATGGCGAAGGCTCAGAAAGACTATCACGAAGCCACAGGCGAATATGCCACATGGTGCCCCAGCATGTTCGGCGGTATGCCTGGATACCAGATTACCAACAGTCCCCAGCATTCGGTGTTCACCCCGATGAAGAACATCCTGTCGCTACAGATTTTTGGACGGCAGAACGACATGGGTGTGCTGTTCCTCTACCTATTGGGGTTTTATATTGCCTTGGTGGCCTTGGGCGTCAGCCCTTGGTTGGCGCTGCTGGGAGGCCTTGCCTTTGGCCTTGGAAGCTATAACATCATCATCATCGAGGCCGGCCATATCACCAAGGCCTGGGCCATGGCCATGATGGCACCGGTGCTGGCGGGCGAGATGATGTGCCTGAAAGGCGCCGGGATATGGCGCGACGACCGGAAACGCGCCACGCACATGTGGGTGTGGGGCGGCATACTGTTCTTAGTGGCCCTGGGACTTCAGATTGCCCTGAACCATATCCAGATTACCTTCTACACTGCCATCGGTGGTGTGATGATGGGAATAGCCTACGCGGTGTATGCCATTAAGGACAAATACTTCGGCCGTTTTATGATGTCGGTGGGAATACTGCTGGCCGGAGTGCTGCTGGCCCTGGCTTGCAACACGCGCCATCTGCTGGTGAACGAGGAGTATATGCAGTACACCATGCGTGGGGGCAGCGAGATTACCGTCACCCCGCAGGACCTCTACGGCAAAGACTATCCCCGCAACAATAATTCCAACGACAAAGGCCTGGACATCAACTATGCCTTCAGTTGGAGCTACGGCATAGGCGAGACTTACACCCTGCTGGTGCCAGGTGCCCGCGGTGGCGGAAGCGTCGAACCTGTAAGCAAGAGCAGTGCATCGTACAGCAACTTCCGTCAGGAGAAGATGCCTCTTTACTGGGGCGACCAGCCATTCACGAGCGGCCCTGTCTACTTCGGTGCCATCGTGATGTTCCTGTTCCTGTTTGGCATGATAGTGGTGCGCGGGCCTGAACGCTGGTGGATACTGGCAGCCATGGCCATAGCCATCCTCCTTTCGTGGGGTCGCAACCTGATGGGATTCAACGAATGGATGTTCAACCATCTGCCTCTCTACAACAAGTTCCGCACCCCGTCGATGAGCCTGGTGCTGGCCAACGTGCTGGCAGTGCTGATGGGTGTGTTGGGACTGAAAGAGGCCACCACGCTGCATGAACAGGGAGAGACCAAACGACTGCTGCGCGGCCTGTATATCGCGGCAGGAACCACGGTGGGTGTAATCCTCGTCGGCCTGCTGATGAGCGGCAGCCTGAACTACAGCGGTGCCGCCGACAGCGAGATGGCCCGCCAGTATGGCGACCAATGGCCCATGATTCAGAACATCTTTGTCCAAGACCGGAAGGCACTCTTCGTGTCCGACTCATGGCGCAGCATCCTGTTCATCGTGCTGGCCGCTGCCACATTGTGGCTCTACCTGAAACACTGGGCATCGAAACCCAAGGCTGCCCTACCCGTAGTGGCAGTGTTGGCACTGCTGACGGTGATAGATCTACAGGGTGTGAACAGCCGCTATCTGAACAGCGACAACTATGTGCGCAATGCCCGCATGCTCGAGATGCAGCCCGCACAGTACGACCGCGACATCGACGCCATAGCCATGCAGGCCGGCGACCAGGACTACCGTGTGCTGAACCTTGCGGTGAACACCTTCAACGACTCCAAACCCTCGGCATTCCACAACCAGGTGGGCGGCTACAGCGCCGCAAAGCTCCGCCGCTACCAAGACCTTATCGACTTCTACATCAGCGGCCGAATCAACACCGGTGTGCTGAATATGCTCAACACCCGCTACATCGTGATGAACAACGGCCAAGTGCAGCGCAATCCCGACGCACTGGGCAACTGCTGGTTTGTGGACGGCATCACGCCAGTGGAAAGCGCCAACGACGAAATTTTGAAGCTGAACGAGTTCAACCCCGCCACCGAGGCTGTGGTGAATGTGGCCGAGATGGGCGAGGGACTGAAGGACCTGCCCAAGCACTTTGTCAATGGCATGGTGAGGTTTGGCGTGGACAGCAGTGCCTACATCGTGATGGAGCATAAAAATCCCGCCGACCTCAACACGCTCACCTATCGCAGCCACCACAACCTGGCCACCCCGGCACTGGCCGTGTTCAGCGAAATTTACTATTCTCCCGACTGGAAAGCCTACATCGACGGCAAGCCCGCCGAGTACATCCGCGCCAACTATATACTGCGCGCCATGTTGATTCCCGCCGGCGACCACGCCATCGAGTTCCGCAACGAGGCTCCCACCATGCACCGTCTGGACACCATCACCCTTGTCTGCTCCATCGCCACGGTGCTGATCGTAGGCGCCACCCTTTTCATCTACTACCGCAGAAGAAAAGCCGCAGCCAAGTAACAACGTCTTCACTTAAACGACACTCTATACATAACATAATGATTTCAGTCATCATCTGCACCTACAACCGACAAAAGTACATATACAATGTGCTAAAAAGCGTTGCAGAGAACGAATTGCCCCGCAGCGAATATGAAATCGTGCTGGTGAACAACAACAGCACCGACAACACCGAGCAGGAATGCCGCCGCTTTCAGGACGACTATCCCGAAGTGAACTTTCACTATTGCGTGGAAACCAACCAAGGCCTCTCCTACGCCCGCAACTGTGGCATACGGCAGTCGGCGGGCGACCTGCTGGCATACGTCGACGACGACGCCACTGTGAACAAGGAATACCTTTCCACCTACGCCCGATTCTTCGCCGACCATCCCGACGCCGTGGCTGCGGGAGGCCCCATACTGCCAGTCTACGAAACGGAAGAGCCCTCGTGGATGACCCACTACACCCGCCAGCTCATCACCGGCAAACTATACCTCGGCGACAAAGAGCGGGAATTCCCCGGCGGGGCTTTCCCAGGCGGCGGAAACGCCTGCTACCGCAAGAGCGTGTTCGACACCGTAGGCCTGTTCAATGTCGAGCTGGGTCGCAAAGGCAACAGCCTTATTGGGGCCGAGGAGAAAGACCTCTTCGACAAAATGACCACCAACGGGATGCATTTCTACTATCTCCCCAACGCCATCCTCTACCACATCATCCCTCCCCACAAACTGACCCAAGACTATTTCGACCGCCTCACCTACAGCATCGGTGTGAGCGAACGGTACAGAACCCTGCAAATATCACCAAAGAAGTATCGCAACCGCCTGATGAAAGAGGCTGTGAAATGGGGCGGCACCATCGTGCTGTGGCTCTACTACGCCTTCCGTCTGCAACCCGCCAAAGGGAACAAACTGGTGGCCTTCCGCCGCAACGTGACCCGTGGCCTCCTAAAACACTAACCCATGCCCCAGTTGCCTCACTTTGCGACGAACCGGACACTCACCCCCATGCGAAGAGCACCATTTTTCACCGACAATTAAACACAGTAACATACACATTCAAAAAAAAGTTGTATTTTTGCATTTCGCCATTAAGGCGGCAAAACCCAGTTAAACGTCTGTAACAAATTATTACAGAACTAATTCTAAAAACAATACACCATGGAAATGGAAGACCTGAATCAAAATGCAGCAAACCCCTCAACCGAGGAAAACGTTGTCAACAACGAACTGCAAACCGTTGCACAGCAAGCCGCACCCGCAGCAGCTGGAAACGACACTGACACAAATGAAACAATCACCGTTGACGAATCTGCTCCCGCCGAACAGACCGACAACAACGTCCAGGACGCACCCGCCACGCCCAATGCCGACGAACCCGAACCTGAGCCCGTAGTAGACTACACCTCTATGAGCCGTGAAGACCTTCTGGCTGCCTTCAACGAACTGCTGTCCGACGACATCTCTCGCATCCGCAACCGTGCAAGCGCCATCCGCAACCAGTTCAACCTCCTCAACAAGGAAGTTGAAAAACAAGCGTTCGAAGCCTTCCTCGCCGACGGTGGCAACAAGGACGACTACAAGCCCGCCAACGATGCCGTGGCCGACGCATTCTACAAAGCCTACGACACCTACCGCGCCCGTCGCCAAAAAATGCAAGAAGAGATAGAGGCACAGAAAGCCGCCAACCTCCAATCCAAGAAACAAATACTCGAAGAGCTGCGCACACTTATCGACAAAGACGAGGAAACCCTCAAACAAACCTACGACGACTTCAACGCCATCCAGGAAAAATGGAAGTCCATCGGCGAGGTTCCCCGCGACCAGATGAACGACCTCTGGCAGAACTACCACTTCCTTATCGAGCAGTTCTTCAACAAAGTAAAGATAAACAAAGAGCTCCGCATGCTCGACCTGAAGCGCAATCTGGAGAAGAAAATCCAGCTTTGCGAACGTGCCGAAGAACTCATCGTTGAGACCTCGGTCGTCAAAGCTTTCAAAGCCCTTCAGGAACTCCGCGCACAATGGCGCGAAATCGGTCCCGTTCCCTCCGAGCAGAACGAGGAGACCTGGCAACGCTTCAACAACGCCGCCAACCAAATCGACGAGCGCCGCCGCGAATACTACGACCAGCGGAAAGAAGAACTCGACCAAAACCTCCTGGCCAAACAAGCACTCATCGACAAAGCCACCGACCTCACCAAAGAGACCCCCCAGTCCACCAAAGCCTGGAACGACACCACCGAAGCCCTCGACGAGCTGCTCAAACTCTGGAAGAGCATAGGCCCCGTGCCTCGCGAACAGAACGAGACCGTCTGGGCTCAGTTCAAAGGCATCATCGACAAACACTATGCCGACAAAAAGCTCCACTTTGGCCAGATGCGCGACGAGCAGTCCGAAAACTACAACAAGAAAATCGACCTCTGCCTCCGTGCCGAAGCCATCGCCAAACGCGAAGACTGGAAAAAAGCCACCGAAGAACTCCTTCAGCTCCAGGCCGAATGGAAAGCCATCGGACCCACCAGCCGCAAAGTGAGCGACAAGATATGGCATCGTTTCCGCGGCGCCTGCGACGAATTCTTTGCCAAAAAAGGCGAATTCTTCAAAGACATCCGCAGCAGTGAGAACGAAAACCTCACCAAGAAAACCGCCATCCTTGACGAACTCAAGGCCTACCAGTTTGGCGACAACAAGGAGGAAAACCTCTCCGCCATCAAAGACTTCCAGCGCCGCTGGGCCGAGATAGGCCATGTGCCCATGAAGGAGAAAGACCGCATCCAGAAAGAGTACCGCTCGCTCCTCGACGGCATCTTCGAGCAACTCAAAATCTCTGCCCGCGAAGCCGACGAGAACAACTTCCGCGAGCGCATCCGCAACCATTCCGGCTCCAACAACCAGAACTTCTTCGGCAACGAGCGCAACCAACTCCTCAACCAAATCGAAAAGATGCGTTCCGACCTAAAACTCTGGGAAAACAACCTCGGCTTCCTCGCCAACAGCAAACAAGCCGACCTCCTCAAAGAGGAATTTGAGCGGAAAATGGACAACACCCGCAAGCAAATTGCTCTGCTCGAGGCCAAAGTCCGCATTCTCGACGAAGCCGAAGAGGCCAAAAATCAAGACAACGAAACTAAAGAATAGTCTGTGAACAAAAACGCCAACACTACCCCAAACCCGTCACGGCCAATCTCCCATAGGCAGAGAATCATTCCCCTATGGCTTTCTGCAGTAATCATCCTTGGTGCATCGTTTTTCACCAACTGCAAACAAACACCTGTCGAAGCGGTAAAAATCCACCGCTTCGACAAGGTGCTTTTTAGCACACCTCCTGCCAACCTCCCCAACACCCTCGCCCAACACGCAGCCGAATTCAACACCGACCTGCTCAACCTCCAGCCCGACAACCCCGAATTCATGCAAATGCTCAACGGCTTCGTGCAGGACCCCATCATGCGCGACATCTACCGCATAGCCGACAGCGTCTTTGGCGACATGCAACCCGAAGCCCAGACCCTTGGCTCAGCCCTCGCCCGAGCCGAAGAACTCTGTCCCACCCTACGCTACGACAAAGTCTACACCTACCTCTCCGGCACCTTCAACTACGACATGCGCGTGGGCTGCAACAGCCACGAACTCATCATCAGCCTCGACCAATACATCCTCCCCTACACCCAGCGCTACAACTACTTCAACAACCCCCTCTACCTCGTGCTCCAAAGCCGTCGCCCCTACCTCCCCACCGACTGCATGACAGCCATCGCCCGCCAGCACATCGCCATCCCCGCCGACCGCGAAATGTCGCTCCTCGACTACATGATCTCCGAAGGCAAAGCCATCTACTTTGCACAACAGACACTCCCCGACACCCCCGACAGCCTGCTCATGCGCTACACCACCCAGCAAATGGACTGGATGACCCGCAACGAAGAAAACGTCTGGACCTACCTCCTCCAAACCAAAATCCTCTACGAAACCGATTACATGCGCTTCCACAACCTCATCGACGACGCACCCAAAACCAACGCCTTCCGCGACTCCGCTCCACGCACCACCGACTACATCGGATGGCAAATCGTCTCCCGATACATGAAAAACACCGGCATCACCATCCAGCAACTCTTTGAAGAGACCGATGCCCAAAAAATCCTCACCCAATCAAACTACCGACCCAAATGACACCCACACGCCAACGTGGCTGGATTCGAACCAGCAACATCTATGCCTACCTCTTCAGCAAAGCGCTCCTCGCGCTCCTGCTCCTCTTTGCCGCACAAATATTCTTCTACCTCGTCAACACATCCATCTTCCACGTAGCCGATGCCAAAGAATGGCTCGGCATAATATGGGGCAACATCACCTTCGGCATCGCCACCATCGGCTGCCTGCTCCTCCCCTATTTCGTGGCCAACCTCATCCCCTTCAAATTCCGCTGGAACAAACACTACCACCGCCTCACCGAAATCTTCCTCTACTACATCCCCGTCCTCTTCATCATCATCTGCGACATCTGCGACGCCTCCTACTACCAATACACCTACCGCCGCCTCACCGGCGAAATATTCAGCTACCTCGGCATCAGCGGCAACATGGGCAGCCTCTGGCCGCAATTCTTCCGCGACTACTGGCACTCCACCCTCTTCGGCCTCCTGCTCATCTTCGCCACCTTCTGGCTCGGCACACGCATCCGCCTCATCAGTCGCAACAAATACCTTAACCACCACCTCAACGACATCGTAGGCCTCATCCTGGGCACCGCCGTAGCCATATTCCTCCTCCGGGGCGGCTTCGGCCACAACATCCAATGGCAGGACACCACCAACTACTGCCAAGCCAAAAACAGCGCCTTGGTCACCAACAGCGGCTACAACATCGTCTGCACCTTCAACGGAGGCACACTCAACGAAACCCACTACATGGACGACCGCCAGGCCCAACAACTCTTCAACCCCCTCTTCACCCCCGACTCCACCATCACCGCCCTCCACCGCACCGCCTGGGCACCCAACGCAGGCTCCTACACCACCTTCGACTCCCTCTCCCGTCAGCCCATACGCCACTTCAACAACATCGTAGTCATCGTGCTCGAAAGCTTCTCGCAAGAATACATGGGCTGCTACAACCAAGGCATCATGCCCTCCTTCACCCCCTTCCTCGACTCCCTCGCACGCCACAGCATCCTCTACCAAGGCCGTGCCAACGGCAAAAAATCAATCGAAGGCATCCCCGCCATCTTCAGCTCCATCCCCACCCTCATGCCCTTCCCCCTCACACTGAGCGACTATGCCGACAACACCCTCAACGCCCTCCCCTCCATCCTCTCCGCCAACGGCTTCCACACCGCCTTCTTCCATGGCAGCTACAACGGAGTCCTCTCCTTCGACAAACTATGCGCCAACATGGGCTTCAACCAATACTACGGCCAAAACGAATACATGGCCGACCGCCTCGCCCGACCCTCCGACTACGACGGCACATGGGGCATCTACGACGAACACTTCCTCCAATACATGTCGCGCCGCCTCTCCACCTTCACCCAACCCTTCTTTGCCGGCGTCTTCACCCTCTCCTCCCACCACCCCTACACCATGCAGCCCGAACGCGTGGGCCAGTTCCCCGAAGGACCCCACCCCCTCTGCCAAGTAGTGGCCTACAGCGACAACGCCCTCCGCAAATTCTTCGACTCCGCCCGCCAGACCGAATGGTACCCCCACACCCTCTTCGTCATCACCGCCGACCACAGCGGCCAAGGTCTCAGCCGCGCCTACAACGACTACAACGGCTGGTACCGCATACCCATGATCATCCATCTGCCCGAAGCCGAAGGCACCCCATCCCAGCCCGCTCCCGCCACTACGGCACCCACCGCCTCCCAGCCCGACCCCTACGCCTCCAACGGCCAGACCGCCTACGTCTCACCCCGCCTCATGCAGCAGACCGACCTCATGCCCACACTCCTCGACTACCTCGGCATCCCCGCCCAAACCGTATGCTTCGGCACCAGCGCCTTCCGCAACCCCAACCAGGGATGGCAGATAGCCTACGGCAACAGCTACTACCAGCTCGAAACCGCCGACGGCAAAATAGCCGTCCTCACCCACGACAAACAAGAAGGCAACGGCAACATCCAGCTCCTGAAATCCATTGTCCAACAATACAATCACCGTCTCATAACCAACAACACCCACTAACCATGAAAAAAAGAATGCTCGTCATCGTCAACCCCATCTCGGGCGTTGGCCGACAAAAAAAGATAGAACGCCTGCTCGACGCCAACCTCAACAAAGACCTCTACGACTACGAAGTCCGCTACACCGAACGCATCCACCACGGCACCGACCTCGCCCGCCAGGGCGCCGACGAAGGCTTCGACGTCATCACCGCCGTGGGCGGCGACGGCAGCGTCAACGACGTCATAGCTGGCATGCACGGCAGCGACGCCACCCTCGGCATCATACCCTGCGGCAGCGGCAACGGCCTGGCACGCTGCATGAAAATACCCCTCACCCCTGCCCTCGCCATCCGCGTCCTCAACCAGAACAACCCCGGCCTCATCGACACCATCATCCTCAACGAGCAATACTACATCGCCAGCATAGCCGGCGTAGGCTTCGACGCCTACATCGCGCGCCTCATGAAAGCCGCCAAAATGCGCGGATTCTCCGCCTACCTCAACCTCATCCTGCGCGAATACCCCTCCTACGAGTCCAAAAACTACACCCTCGTCATCGACGGCAAAGAAATCCAGCGCAAAGCCTGGTTCACCACCTTCGCCAACAGCAACCAATTCGGCTACAACGCCGCCGTGGCACCGCAAGCCAAACTCGACGACGGACTGATAGACATCAGCATCGTCGACAAAATACCCATCGAGCACCTCCCCGTCACCGGCCCCTTAGTCTACGCCAACCACTTCGAGCTCAGTCAGCACGTCGAAATGTTCAAAGCTCACGAAATCTTCGTCGCCGGCAACATCGACAAATGGGTCAACATCGACGGCGAAGGCGAAAACGTGGGCAACGAACTCCACTTCGTCAACCACACCCGCAGCCTCAAAATCATGAAACGCGACATGAAACGCGCCCTCATCTCCCACCAAGCCTCCGAACAGCTACAACTGGTGCGCGAACAGCTCAGCATGACCCGCAGCCAACTGCTGCCCAAAAAGAAATAGCCATGTCGAAGAAGCACACACCCCGCAACGCCACGGGCGTGGTCTACTCCACCAACCCCGACTTCCAATATCAATACGACGACCTCCAACCCGAGGCCAAAACCCTGCCCCCCGCCCAACAGAAACTCCGCGTGCGGATGGAGCGCAGCGGCCGTGGCGGCAAAACCGTCACCGTGGTGGACGGATTCGTAGGCACCGACAGCGACCTCAGCGACCTCGGCAAAACCCTCAAAACCCGCCTCGGCGTGGGCGGCAGCGCCAAAGACGGCCTCATCATCATCCAAGGCGACTTCCGCCAGCGCACCGTCGAGCTGCTCCAGTCGCTCGGCTATCCCGCCAAGTAACCTCCCTCAGTCTCCTCCCCATCCCCCATTCATAAGTGTCCGTTCTCCGTTCCTTCTTCGTTAATTAACGAAGAAGGAACGGGGAAATGGTGTCTACCAAATGGAAAAGGAGCGGCCCTGCGATGCGGACGGGCCTAACAGACAGGGCGGAATGGGAAAACGGGGATAGGCGGGACGGCCGCGATGGCGCGGGAGCGGGCGGACAATGACTATTGGCGGCGGCCGCCTTTGTGGAAATGCTTGCTCCAGTAGCCCTCGTCGAGGCGGCTGATGATTACGCCCCGCGAGGTGGAGGAATGGGCAAAAAGGCCGTTTTTGAGGTATATGCCCACATGCGACACGCGGCCTTTGCTGTTGGTGAAAAAGACCACATCGCCCTCGCTGAGCTGGCTTTTGGTGACGGGATCGAGGTCGAGCTGTATGTCGTTGGCCACACGGTGGAGGTTGAGGCCGTAGACCTGGCGGTAGATATGGCCGACGAAGGCGGAGCAGTCGACCCCGTTTTTGTCGGTGCCGCCGTAGCGGTAGGGGGTGCCCATCCAGTCCTGGATGGCGTTGTAGAGCTCCTCGTTGTCGCCGGGCTCGCGTTCGATGCCCAGGGCGTTGACGTTGCCGCTTCGGCGGGCCTCGGCCGAGGGGGTGGGCACGTAGGGCACTTCTTTCACGTACTCGTCGGCGTAGAGCTCGCCCATGGTGAAGTCTTCCTCTTCGAGGTCTTGGTTGATGAAACGTTTGACCGACTCGCACGAGGCGAAGAGGAGCAGGGTGGCAAGGCAGAGGAACGGGAGGAGGAGGCGTTTGGGCATGGGCAGGGTTATTCTTTGACTATGAAGATGTCCTCGTTTTGGCGTTTCATGTAGTAGTTTTCGCGCCCGTAGGTTTCGATGGCTTCGGGGTCGCCGATGAGGGAGACGGCGGCTATGCTGTCTTGTTTGATGCCTTCGCTGATGTTTTGGGCTTCTTCTTTCAGTTGGGAGACTTCGCGTTTGAGTTTGTGGGTCACCCTGATGTTGTTCTCTCCAAGGAAGACATAGAAGAGGAGGAAGACGAGGGTGGCGGCCACGTATTTGTTCTTCACTATGCGCCAGATGGCGAGGAGGGTCTTTTTCATGGTTGTGGAGGGGGTTGGGACGACGGGGATGGGTTAGCGCACGCGGAGGCGCTGGCCGTAGCGTATGCGGTCGGAGCGGAGGTTGTTGAGTTTTTTGAGTTTGCGGACGGTGGTGCCGTGTTTGGCGGCGATGGATGAGAGGGTTTCGCCCCGGCGCACTTTGTGGTAGTAGCTGCCGGAGTTGCGGCGTGAGGAGGCGTGCTTTTTGGACACGGTCTGGCGGTCCTCGGCGGGGGCTACGGTGACGGGGCTGACGCTGAGTGAGTCTTCGGAGTCGCGGAATATCTCTTCGGCATGTTGGATGAGGTCGTTCATCTTGTTGGTGGGCAGGCAGAGGGGGTAGGAGCCGTTCTGTCCGGGTATGTAGTCGGCGCGGTATTGGGGGTTGAGGCCTCGGAGTTCTTCGATGTCGATGTTGATGTATTTGCTGATGTTGGCGAATGTCATGTTGCGCTCAATCATGACGGTGTCGGTGCGGAGGGGGATGGTGACGCGTTTGGGGTGGAGGCCGTGTTCGGGGTAGAAGTTCATGATGTAGGTGGCGGCGATGAAGGCGGGGACGTAGCCACGGGTTTCGCGGGGCAGGTAGGGGTAGATTTGCCAGAAGTTGTGTTTGCCGCCGCTGCGGGCAATGGCTTTGTTGACATTGCCGGGACCACAGTTGTAGGCGGCTATGGCCAGGTGCCAGTCGCCGAAGACGGTGTGGAGGTCGTGGAGATAGTGTGCGGCGGCGTCGGAGGATTTGTAGGCATCGCGGCGTTCGTCGATGATGGAGTTGACCTCCAGGCCGTAGTTTTTGCCGGTGGTGTACATGAATTGCCAGAGGCCGGCTGCGCCGACGCGCGAGGTGGCTTTGGGGTTCATGGCGGACTCGACGATGGTGAGGTATTTGAGTTCTTCGGGCACATCGTAGCGGGCCAGCGACTCTTCGAAGAGGGGGTTGTAGTATTCGGAGAGGGTGAGCATGATGTCGAGGCGGTTGCGCATGCGGTTGAGATACATGCGGATGTGGGAGCGGACTTCTTGGTTGAAGGACATGGGAATGACGGTGTGGAGGGAGGCCAGGCGCCGGGCGATGACGGAGTCGGGGATTTGGTCGAAGGCGTAGTCGGTGTTGATGTTGGCGTGGTGGCGACGGGTGGTGGAGGAGTATTTGGAGATGACGTAGCTGTTGAGCAGGCTGTCGTAGTTGGTGACAAACTGGTCGGCCATGTCGAGGGCTTCCTGGTTGATGTGGTGATTCTGTGCCGGGGCGGTGGCGGCGGCGGCAAGGAGGATGACGAGGGTGTATATCAATCGTTTCATCGGCTTGAATGGGGTTGCTCCGTTTGGGGTTTGACTGGGCCCGACGAGGATGTCTGGGGTGCGAAAAGGCTATCACTCAGCATGTCGAAAAGGCCGTTGTTTATATGTTTTTATTTCAAAGAGAGTGCAAAGTTACACATATTTTTGAGTTCGGCAAAATAAAAAATGGTTTTTTTACGAACCGCGGGAGGCGCGAAAATAGTTATTCACATACAACATGTTGATGGAAAAAAAATTAACCGGAGGGATGTTGTTGAAAAAAAATTTTTGAGGAAGAAAAAGGGTGTGGAATGTTTTTTTTTTGTATTTTTGCAGCATCAAAGTAACACAACAAACACAATTATTTTTATGGAAATCACTATCACAGAACAGAATTTTGACGAAGTATTGAAGAGCAATGCCGTAGTAATGGTTGACTTCGGTGCCACGTGGTGTGGACCGTGCAAGGCTCTCGCCCCGGTGGTGGAAGAGATAGCCAACGACTATGCCGGCCGCGCAGCCGTGGGCAAGGCCGATGTGGACCAGTGTCCGAGCATCACTGCCCGGTTCCGCATCCGCAATGTGCCTACAGTGCTGTTCTTCCAGAACGGTGAACTGAAGGACAAGAGTGTGGGGGCTGTGCAGAAGAAGACCCTTACCGACAAGATTGACGCTCTGCTGTAAAAGACATTGTTCGAGGATTTAGAAAGATACAAGTCGCTGGACTTCTATGCACGCCAGACGGTGGAGGGATTCATCACTGGCTTGCACAGGAGTCCTTTTCATGGTTTTTCGGTCGAATTTGCCGAGCATCGGCAGTATTCGCCGGGTGAGTCGACGCGGAATATAGACTGGAAGCTTTATGGACGGACGGACAAGCTGTTTGTGAAGCGTTTTGAGGAGGAGACCAATCTGCGGTGCCAGCTGGTGATTGACCATAGCGGGTCGATGCTTCTGCCCACCGAGGGGCAGGGGGATATGCGGCATCCGAACAAGCTTACGTTTGCGTGCTATGCGGCCGCCGTGTTGTCGGAGCTGCTGGTGAGGCAGCGCGACGCTTTCGGGCTGTCGCTGGTGAGCGAGGGGATTGACTTGCAGACTGACTGCCGCAGCAGCCGTGCGTTTCAACAATATATATTGAAGTTGCTGGAGGCCGAGTTGCAGCCTGTTGAGAAGGGGAAGGGGACTGTGTCCGGGAAGGGGGAGACGAACCGCCGGACCCAGATAACGGAAGCCTTGCACCTGACGGCCGAGAGGCTGCACCGGCGGTCGATGGTGGTGATTTTTACCGACGCCCTTGTCAAGCCCGAGGACCACGACCCCTTGATGGATGCCCTGCGGCATTTGCGCCACTGCAAGCATGAGGTGCTTTTGTTCCATACGCTTCATCATGCCCAGGAGGTGGAGTTTGATTTTGCCAACCGCCCGACTGAATTTATCGATCTGGAGAGCGGCCGACACTTGAAAGTGATGCCCTCGGAGGTGGTGGCCCACTATAGGGACATTATGCACCGACAGACATCAGACCTGAAAAAGCATGCCATACAATATCGCATTGATTACCAGCCGATAGATGTGGGGCTCGGGATGGAGCAAGTGTTGCTTCCATACCTATTGAAACGCAGCAAACATAATTAGGAGGAAAGATTTATTGTTAAAATACCACACCGAAATGCAATAAATCAATATTTTTTTCTATCTTTGCAAATTGAAGTGTGATGCCATTTGGCACACATGGTAATGAATAAAAAAGTATCGAAAACAAAATTTGTATTATACTTATGAGCACAAAGAAATACACCTTAGTGATTAACCCCGGCGCAACCTCGACCAAGGCTGCCATCTACGAAGGGGAAACGGAAGTGTTTACTGAAAACTTGTCACATCCTATTGAGGAGATACAGAAATTCAGCGAAGTAGCAGACCAGTTTGACTATCGCAAGGGTGCCATACTCGACATGCTGAAACGCCACAATATCGGAACAGACGAGATAGCTGTGGTGATGGGCCGTGGCGGCCTGACCCGCCCGTGCGAGAGCGGTGTCTACCGCGTGAACGACCTGATGAAGAAGGAGTGCCACGACGGCATACAGGGCAAGCACGCCTGCAATCTGGGCGCACTTATCAGCGACTCTATCGCCAACGAGATTGGGCTGCCCTGCGCTTACATTGCCGACCCCGGCATTGTGGACGAGCGTCCGGACTATGCCAAAATCACGGGCCATCCTATTTTCGACCTCGACCCCTCGCACGAGGGCGTGATTTGGCACTGCCTGAACCAGAAGATGACTGCTAAACTCTATGCCCGCGAGCTGGGCAAGCACTATGAGGACCTGAACCTCATCATTGCCCACATGGGCGGCGGTGTGAGCGTGGGTATCCATGAGCACGGCCGTTGTGTGGAGGTGAACCGTGCGTTGTGCGGACTGGGACCCTTCTCCCCCACCCGCTGCGGCAGCATCAACGCCAGCAAACTGATTGAGGTGGCTTGCAGCGGCAAGTATACCGAGGCTCAGTTGAAGAAGATTGTCACCGCCGAGGGAGGTTTTGTGGCTTATCTGGGCACCAACGATGCCTACGAAGTGGAGAAAAAAGCTCTGGCCGGCGACAAGAAGTGCCAGCTGCTGGTTGATGCCTTCTGCTATCAGGTTTCGCTCGAGATCAGCCGCCTGGCTGCAGTGGTGAATGGTAAAGTGGACGCTATCCTCTTGACGGGTGGCATTGCATACAGTAAACCCTGGATGCAGATGATTACGGATCGCGTCAGCTGGATTGCTCCCGTGAAGGTGTACAAGGGCGAGAACGAAATGCTGGCCCTGGCCATCTGCGGCAAGGAGATTCTGGACGGCGTGGAACCCAAAGAGTATAAATAAACACGGGCACAGCCTTGTTCTACCAACATTAATGTCAGCCGGCGCCAAACCGGGTGACATTAATGTTTCATGTATCGGTCGAGACATATATTATTCATTAATAAAACACAGTAAGAAATGAAAAAAGTACTGATTCTTTTGGCAGTATTGACCGTGGGAGCCATGGCCACTGCCCAGGAGGTGAAAATCAAAAGAGGCAAGGTAACTATGAGTGAGGCAGACTACAACATGCTGAAACAAAAGGCTGATGCCTATGAGGCCACCAAGAAAACACTCGACGAGACCTTGGCTGCTTATCAGGAACAGCAGAGAATGAATGACATGTACAAGCCTATTGTGCTGAAGTCGTTCAACGATTCGGCTTCTTATGCCATCGGAAAAGACATCTACCAGAACTGGCTGCAGCAGAACCTCGGCATCAACGGTGAGGCCGCTGGCCAATCAATGATTGATTGCTACAAAGGTCAGAACAGATGGGACGAAGCAACGATGCGCCCACTCCTGAACCGTTTCCAACAGGAGTTTGAGAGACGTCAGCGTGAAGAGCACGAGAAATTGATGGCAGGGAAAGACGACAACATAGCAGCAGGCAAACAATTCCTGACCAAGAACGCTGAAAACAAATCGGTCTATCAGACCAAGAGCGGTCTACAGTATATGATTGAGAAAAAAGGCAACGGCAAGAAGCCCAAGGCCACAGACAAGGTGAAAGTCCACTATACAGGCAAACTGCTGGACGGCAAAGTGTTTGACAGCAGTGTGGAGCGCGGCCAGCCCGCCGAGTTCTTCCTCAACCAAGTCATCCCCGGATGGACGGAAGGTCTGCAACTGATGACCGTCGGCTCAAAATACACTTTCTACATTCCTTACAACCTCGCCTATGGCGAACAGCCCATGGGTTCCATACCGCCGGGTTCGACATTGATTTTCGAAGTCGAGCTGCTTGACATTCTCCCTGGCGGCAACTCCAACAACGGCATTCAGGTAATTCAGCGATAAGTGAATACCTTTGGCACTATATTCCGGCTGACAACCTTCGGCGAGTCCCACGGCACAGCCTTGGGCGGCATCATCGATGGTTGTCCAGCCGGTCTTGCCATTGACTACGACTTGATTGATTCCGAATTGCGCCGTCGTCGCGAAGGCGACACCCCGTCGCCCCTCACCACCGCCCGGCGGGAGACGGACAGGGTGGAATGGCTCAGCGGCATTTTTGAGGGCCAGACTCTCGGAACCCCCATAGCCTTCACCATACACAACGACGACTGCCGCTCCAGCGACTATTCCTTGCTTCAGCACAATTGCCGACCCGGCCATGCCGACTATACCTACGAGCAGCGCTACGGGCGGCGCGACCACCGGGGCGGCGGCAGAGCTTCGGGCCGTGAGACGGCAGCCCGCGTGGTGGGCGGAACAATAGCCAGAACATGGTTGGGGCAACAAGGCATCACAATCCATACCCACCACGAGGGATATCTCATCACCTGCCGCATCGACGGCCTCCCGGCCGGAGTGGGCAATCCCGTCTTCGACCGCCTCAATGCACGGCTGGCCTATGCCGCCTTGTCTATCCCGTCGGCTGTCTCCTTTGCCACAGGCCAGGAACCCGACAGCTGGAAACTGCCCGGCGACGCATTTCCCGACCAATGGATAGACCATGGCGAAGGCCCCACGCTGACGAAAACAAACCATTGTGGAGGCATTCAAGGTGGCATCAGCAACGGAATGCCCGTAGTGTTTCATGTGGGATTCCACCCCCCGGTCACCCAACCCCACGGCATGATTTGTCGCCAAAACGACGGTTCGCTGGTGAATATCGTCCCCCATGGCCGCCACGACACCGACCACAGTTCCCGCCTTCCCGTCATAGTGGAAAGCATGGCAGCCCTAACCGTTGCCGACCTCCTGCTGAATCGGCACAACAGTTGACAGCCATCACCACCCCCTCACACCTCTTAATCATCACATCCAAACAAATCCATCAAACCATCCATCCATGAAGAAAGTCAAACTCCTGTCCCTTCTTGCCGTTCTTTTTATGGCGTCGTGCGGCAACAAAAACGACATCATCATCCAAGGCACCCTCGACAATGGTGCAGGGAAAGTGATTTATATCGAAGAGATGACCCCTGATGCACGCCTTTTCATCGACTCCATTACGCTGGACAGCAAAGGGCACTTCAAGTTCCGTTACGCCATGCCCTACAAAACGTTCTACAATGTGCATGTGACCGATGCCGACTATGTCGTCCTGCTTCCCGACATGGGCGAAACCATCACCATCGAAGGAAATTACGACTCCCTCTCCACCACCTATCATCTGCAAGGCGGTCCCGAATCACAACTCCTGTGGCAGCTGCAAGACTACACCAACCATGGCAGCCGCACACTCAGCGACATCGTGGCCACCGACCAGCACAACCAGCAACTCCTTGCCGAAGGACAAATCACCGAGGCCGACTACGCCGTTGCACGACAGGTCACCGACTCCCTCTACCTCGACGCCTTCGCCGACCAACAGAAATATATCGTCAACTTCATCCAGGACAACCTGGGCTCACTTGTCACCCTCATAGCCCTCTACAAACCCTTCAACAACCGGCCGCTCGTCAACCCGGCCGACAGCTTCGAGTTCTACGAGGCCGTCCTCGAGGGTCTGCAACAGGACATGCCCGACAACCCCCACACCCTCAGTTTCAAAAACCAGGTGGAACGCACCCGATTCCAGTATGCCCAATAAAAGCACCTACTTCATCACCGATGCCCATCTCGGGGCTGGTGCCGACACCCTCCAACGCGAAAAAGAACTCTGCCTTCTGCTGGACCGCATAAGTCAGGACGCCGCCCGCATCATCTTCCTGGGCGACATGTTCGACTTCTGGTTCACCTACCGTCATGTGGTCCCTAAGGGCTACACGCGCCTTTTGGGGCGTATGGCCCAACTGGCCGACAGCCATATTGAGCTCCACTACTTTGTCGGCAATCACGACATGTGGATGTTCGACTACCTGAAAGACGAGATGAACATCATTATGCACAACGACCCCGAGCTCATGCTCATTGATGGCAAACATTTTCTCATCGGCCACGGCGATGGGCTGGGCCATCTCGACAAGACCTACGACTGCCTGCGCTGGATTTTCCGCAACCGCATCAATCAAAAACTCTTCTCCCTCCTGCCCGAATGGATGACCTTTGGCATCGCTTCTGGCTGGAGCCAGAAAAAGCGCAGCACACGTCTTCAACGCAAACCCCAAGTGCTCGAATACCAAGGCGACGACCGCGAAGGAATCGTCCTCTACTGCAAACAGCAGCTTCTCCTTCAGCCCATCGACTTCTGTGTCTTCGGCCATCGACACACTCCCCTTCAAAAACAAATCACCGCTGCCAACGGGGCCACCGCCGCCTACGTCAATGTCGGCGACTGGCTACTGCATCGCAACTACGCCGTTTTTGCCGACGGACAATTAACCCTGCACGACCTTTCAGACCAAACACAAATCCCCTCACTATGAAATACGCCGAAATTCCCAACAAAAAGGATCCCAACCCCACCGACAACAACAAGGAAAAGACCTCTCCCCAATCGCCCAACAACGGCTCATGGCTTTGGGGCATCATCGCTGCCGTAGTGTTCCTTCTGCTCATCAACAATTTCCTGGCTCCCGCCATCACCGAACGGGCCATGGTGCAGACCGACTACGGCACCTTCATCTCCAAAGTGGAGCAAGACTCCGTGAAACAGGTAGTCATTGCCAACAATCAAATCATCTACACCACCGACAGCTGCACCTACCGCACCGGGTCGGTCGACGACCCCAACCTTGTCGACCGTCTGCTGGCTGCTGGCAGCCCCAACAAAGACGGAAAGATCGAATTCGTCAAAAAAATCGAGAACCAGCGCTCACCCATCATCGACTTCCTCATGTGGTGGATTCTGCCTGGCCTCATTTTCTGGCTCCTATTCCGCTTCATGTCCAGCCGCATGGGCCGTTCCGCATCCGAAGGCGGCGGTCTGGGCTTCGGCAATTTCATGTCATTTGGGCAGAGCGGCGCCAAAGTCTATGCCGACACCGACATCAAAACCCGCTTTGCCGATGTGGCTGGTCAGGACGAAGCCAAAGCCTCGCTGCAAGAGATGGTTGACTTCCTCCACAATCCCCAGAAGTACACTGCCCTCGGTGCCAAACTGCCCAAGGGCGCACTCCTCGTTGGCCCTCCAGGCACCGGCAAGACCCTCATCGCCCGTGCCGTGGCAGGCGAAGCCAACGTACCCTTCTTCTCCATGTCTGGCTCCGAATTCGTGCAGATGTTTGTCGGCATGGGTGCCGCCAAAGTACGCGACCTCTTCAGCGAAGCCTCTAAAAAAGCCCCCTGCATCATCTTCATCGACGAAATCGACGCCATAGGCAAAAGCCGCGAAGGCTCATTCAGCAACAACGACGAGCGCGAGCAGACCCTCAACCAGCTCCTCACCGAGATGGACGGTTTCGAGGGCGATAAAGGGGTCATCATCCTCGCCGCCACCAACCGTCCCGACAGCCTCGACAAAGCCCTGTTGCGTCCCGGCCGTTTCGACCGCCGCATACAGATGGAACTCCCCGACCTCGAAGGGCGTAAGGCCATCATCCAAGTGCACCTCAACCACGTCAAGCACTCCGACATCGACCTCGATGTGGTGGGCCGCGCCACGGCCGGCTCTTCCGGTGCCGACCTTGCCAACATAGTCAACGAAGCCGCCCTCCGCGCCGTGCGTCAAGGCAAAGATGCCATCACCACCGCCGACCTTGAGGAGAGCGTCGAAACCGTCATGGCGGGCGAGCAGCGCAAAAACGCCGTCATCTCCCCTGCCGAAAAACGGATCATTGCCTACCACGAAGTGGGTCACGCCATGGTGGCTGCTGCCCAAACCCAGTCTGCTCCCGTCCACAAAATCACCATCATTCCCCGCACCTCCGGCGCACTGGGCTACACCATGCAGGTAGACGAAGGCGAGCACTACCTCTACAGCCGTCAGGAACTCCTCAACAAAATTGCCACCCTCACCGGTGGCCGTGTGGCCGAAGAAATCATCTGTAACACCTGCACCACCGGCGCCAGCAACGACATAGAGCAAGCCACCAACCTGGCCCGCGCCATGGTCACCCGCTACGGCATGTCCGACCGCTACGGCATGATGGCTCTCGAATCGCAAGGCAACCGTTACCTCGACAGTGGTTCGCGTCTCGCTTGCAGCGACAACACCGCCACCGACATCGACAACGAAGTCCGCTCCATCATAGCCCAAGCCAAGGACAAAGCCGCCGCCTTCATCACCGAACGCATGGACCAGATGCACGCCGTGGCAGAATACCTGTTGGAAAAAGAAACCATCACCGGCGACGAGTTCATGGCCATCCTCAACAATGGCCAGCCCGCAATCCAAGCCTGACCTCACCACGGCAGGGCTCAACACCTACACCCTCGCAACCGCAAAACTGTAACCCCCTGCCCCACCCCGCCGCTGGCAAACGCAGCCCGACAATAACACAAAAAAAAAGTAGAGACCCAGAGGGCCTCTACTTTTTTCATACTAACCGCACAACCGGTTTTACTTGTTTTTAGGGTTGTAGAAGACAAACTGATCATCTATCACATCGATGATAATCGTGTCGTTCGTCTTGATTTTCTCCTCCAGAATCTGCCGCGACAGCTCGTTCAGAATCTCACGCTGAATGACACGCTTCACCGGGCGGGCGCCCATGGCCGGGTCATACCCAATCTTGGCCAAGTGGTCGATGGCCTCGTCCGTGGCCGAAATCAGAATCTCGTTCTTCTCCAGCATCTTGGCAGCGTTGTTCAGCTGAATCTTCACTACCTCGCGGATCTGGCTTCTCGTCAGCGGGCGGAACATCACAATCTCGTCAATACGGTTCAGGAACTCCGGTCTCACCTGCTGTTTCAGCAACTCCAGCACAGCCTTCTTGGTTTCCTCCAAGTCATACTCGCTCATCGAGCTGCCCTCCAGCCGTTCACGTATCACATCGCTCCCCATGTTCGAGGTCATGATAATCACCGTGTTCTTGAAGTCGGCGGTCCGGCCCTTGTTGTCCGTCAGCCGTCCGTCCTCCAGCACCTGCAACAATGTGTTGAACACATCGGGATGTGCCTTCTCAATCTCATCGAACAGCACGATGCTGTAAGGTTTCCGCCGCACGGCTTCCGTCAGCTGGCCACTCTCGTCATATCCCACATATCCCGGAGGCGCTCCGATCAGTCTCGACACGCTGTGCCGCTCCTGATACTCGCTCATATCAATCCTCACCATCATGTCCTCATCGTCGAACATCACCTCGGCCAAAGCTCGTGCCAGCTCCGTTTTACCCACACCCGTCGTGCCGAGGAACAAGAAACTGCCTATCGGTCGGCGTCCATCGCTCAATCCGGTGCGGCTGCGGCGTATGGCATTGGCAATAGTGCTGATGGCCTCGTCCTGACCCACCACACGCTTGTGCAGCTCATCCTCCAGATGCAGCAGCCTTTCGCGCTCGCTTTGCAGCATACGGGTGACAGGTATTCCCGTCCACTTCGACACCACCTCGGCAATCTGCTCCGAGTCCACCTCCTCATTTATCATGGCATTGTCGGCCTGCATCTCTTTCAGCTGCTGCTTCAAGTCGGCCACATGCTTCTCAGCCTCCTTGATGCGTCCGTAGCGCAGCTCGGCCACCTTGCCATAGTCGCCCGAACGCTCGGCCTGCTCAGCTTCAAACTTGAAGCTCTCGATGTTCTTCACCTCGGCCTGAATGTTTTCCACGATGCTCTTCTCGCTCTGCCAACGGGCTTTCATCTGGTTGCGCTGCTCGCTCAGGTCGGCTATCTCCTTGCCCAGCTGAGCCAGCTTGTCGCTGTCGTTCTCGCGTTTAATAGCCTCGCGCTCAATCTCCAGCTGACGTATGCGGCGTTCAATCTCATCCAGCTCTTCAGGCACCGAGTCAATCTCCAGTCGCAGCTTGGCCGCCGCCTCGTCAATCAGGTCGATAGCCTTGTCGGGCAGGAAACGGTCGCTGATATACCGGTTGCTCAGCTCTGCTGCGGCAATGATGGCCTCGTCCTTGATACGCACCTTGTGGTGCACCTCGTAGCGCTCTTTCAAGCCACGCAGAATACTGATTGTGTCGTTCACATCAGGCTCGTCAATCAACACACTCTGGAAACGGCGCTCCAGAGCCTTGTCTTTCTCGAAGTACTTCTGATACTCGGCCAGGGTTGTGGCGCCGATAGCCCTCAACTCGCCACGGGCCAGAGCGGGTTTCAGGATGTTGGCCGCATCCATTGCCCCCTCGCCGCCGCCGGCGCCCACCAGGGTGTGAATCTCATCGATAAAGAGGATAATCTCACCATCGGCCTCGTTGATTTCGCGAATCACACTCTTCAGCCTCTCCTCAAACTCACCCTTGTACTTTGCGCCAGCAATCAACGCGCCCATGTCCAGACTGTAGATGGTCTTGCTTTTCAAATTCTCGGGTACATCGCCGCTCACAATTCTGTGTGCCAAGCCCTCGGCTATGGCCGTCTTGCCCACGCCGGGCTCACCAATCAGGATAGGATTGTTCTTGGTGCGGCGGCTCAGAATTTGCAGCACACGGCGTATCTCCTCGTCACGACCAATCACAGGGTCCAGCTTGCCGGCCTGGGCCAGCTGGTTCAAGTTCTTGGCGTACTTGTTCAGGGCGTTGTAGCCCTCCTCGGCGCTCTGGCTGCCCACCTTGCTGCCTTTGCGCAGGTCGGCTATGGCGGCCTTCAGCCCGCGCTCGCTCACACCGGCATCCTTCAGCGTCCGGGCCAGCTCGTCGCGTCCGGCCAGCAGCCCCAGCAGCAGATGCTCGATGCTCACAAACTCATCTCCCATCTCCGTGGCCAGCTGCGAAGCCTTCACCAGCGCCTGGTTGGCGTCGCTGCTTAAATACTGGCTGCCGCCGCTCACACGGGGCAGGCGGTCCAGCAGCCCGTCCACCTGCTGCGTCAGCCTCGGCACATTCACCTCCAGCTTCTTCAGCAGGAAAGGAGTCACATTCTCGTCCACACTCAGCATACCCTTCATCAGATGGGCAGTCTCAATGGCCTGGTGCTGACGCCCCATGGCTATCTCCTGGGCTTTCTGAACGGCCTCCTGTGCTTTGATTGTAAAATTGTTGATGTTCATATCTATCTTTTTTATATTTCGCTATTGATCCGTTGTGCCATTGTGCCGAGCAAGGGCTTTTGCAACTCACTGGCAGTACAACCGCACATCACCCAACCTGCAACATCCGCACCACACCCCCTTGACCGACAAATTGTCACCCATCCCACCCCCCATACCCCCGCACAGTGCGACATTCTGTCACTATTCCTTACTTCCATCTACACTCTTTAGCATTTATATAAATCACTTACAAACGATACATCTCTACTTATCAAGAAAGGAACAAGAGATAAACAAGAGTATAAATGTAGGAAAAGGAGCGAAGGCCGAGCGGACCTGCAGCGAACGAACAACGGTCCGGGGGCTGTCATGGGGTCTGGCGATGGCGAGCCGAAGGGCAGGCCGCGAGCCTTGCTGCGGGGGCGAAACGGCAAAGAAAAAACCCGGAAGTCTGGCTTCCGGGTTAAGAAAGGATGGTGGAAAAAGGAGGTGTTATTTCTTTATCACGCGCTGAGTCGACACGCCTTGGGCGGTGACGATGCGGAAGATATAGACTCCGTTTTCAAGGTTGCTCATGTCAACCACGTTCTTGGTGGTGGAGGCTACGGTGCGACCGGCCACATCGAGGACTTCCACGCGGTCCACACCCTCCATGTCAATCGTCACGATATCCGAAGCGGGGTTGGGGAACACCTTCACCTCGCCCTTTTGGGCTTCGGTGATACTCACATTAGGCTCATCGCCCGTTGTGACGCGGATGGCCCAGGTGCCGCTATACTGGCCGCCCGTGGCAACTTCTATAGGAGACCAAGTATTGTTGTAGCAAAGGTAACCGCCATCGGGCAGACCACAGTATTCGCCCATGCTCATCGGGTATTGTGCGGAGCTGGTCAGGGCCACCCACATCGACTGAGTTTGGTCGATGGGCACGGCACCACTCATGTTGATGGTCGACCATCCTTGAGGCACACTTACAGTGCGGGAATAGACTTCAGTGGCGGGAGAAGTCTCACCGCCTTTATAGATGGTCACCTTCAGGTTGTTGTCGCCATCGTTGCTGTAGTATTCCACATTTTTCACGTATGCGCGACCTGCCATCATACTGGCCGGGAACTTCACGCCCCAAGTAATTTGACCGCCGATACCGAGCGAATTGGTAACCTCGCCAGAGAAGTAAGTCATGGGGTTGCCCATAGTGCTCACCGTCACGGTTGTAGAAGCAGTATTCGTGCCGTTGGCATTGGTAACCGAGAGGGTCACATTGTAGGTGCCGGCCTCAGCCCAAGAGGTAGAGGCTGTTGCGCCCTGGGCCGTGGGGGTAGTGGCACCCTCAAACGTCCAGGTGATGTTCGTCACTGGCTCCACCGAACCCACCGAAGCGGTAAACTCGACATTGGTGTTGGAAAAAGCCGACGTAGGACCGCTGATTGCCACGCTGGGTATGCCGCCCGGCACAGGTCTGGCGGCCAGCAGGGCAGCCATGTTGGCGTTGCACACCGCAGTGTCGAAACTGCTGATGCCGTCAGGCTCGCCATAGATGGCGCGGCAGCGGCCGGTGTAGCCTTCGATGTAGGCCACGAAAGGCACGGCATTCGTGTAGATGGAGGCGCAAGTGTTCAGGGTCGTGTGGTCATCAATGATGGGGATGGGGAAAGTGCCGCCCAGAGTCCAGTCGCCCTGTGTCAAGCCGCTACGGGTGTTGCCCGTAGTGGTGCCATAAATCTGGTCCAGCGTGTTGGATTCCTCAACCTCAATCCAGAGCACACGCAGCTCGTTGGTGCCGTTGGGTCCGAAACGGTTGTAGTAGCCTTCCAGCACACCCGCCTGATGCAAAGTCCAGCACGGGCCACACCAGCAGCACGAATAGTCAATCACTACACTGTAGCCGGAGTCGATCCAGGCCTGAAGGTCGATGGTCTGGCCATCGATAGTGGTGGCGACAAAAGCCTGCCCAATCTGGGACCACGTTGCTTTCGCGTCGCCTTTGGCACCCGGCTGGCCAAGGTTCACACTCTGGAACTGGGCAAAACAGACACTGCTCAGCAGCAGTGCAGCCACAAAAAATAATCTTCTAAACATAATTATAAATATTCAGTCTTGTTATTGGCCATCAGACACATCGGCTTTAATCAAGTTAATAAAATGTTTTATTTGACCCTGCAAAAATACACTTTTTTTCGCATTAGAGGATAAAACATTAAAAATTTAACATTTTATATATCCTAAACTATAGCGCGAAGTCGGGGTCGGGAGCAAGATAGCAGTCTTGCCCCAGGCTGTCGGCACAGAGGGTGTCGGTGTAAAGCACATTGTGTCTGTCGGTTTTGAAAAGCTGCGGCATCCCTTCGTGGACAAGACGAAAAGGCAGGTCGGCATCTTTGGGGATGATGAACAGGCGTTGGGCCAGTGGGGTGAAGACCCCGCGCTGGGTATGTTCCCATGCGGGGTCGTAGTGGAGGTAGAGGTCGGCGGTGTCGTAACCAAGGCTGGGCAGCAGCCGTTTGTATTGGGCTGCAAAATGGCGGAAGGTGGCGAGAGTGTCCTCGACCAGATTGCCTTCGGCATCGGGCACACGGCGGTGGAGCCAGTTGAATCCCGCCACGAGGTAGAAGCGCCACTGGGCGGTGTCGCGGCTGGCATACATGGCGGCAAGTTCGTGCCGCAGGGCATGGCGGCAGGGGGGACAGCATGCATCGAAGAAGAAGACCACTTTGTTGTGTACTGTATCGGCTGTGATGAGTCGGACCAGCTGGTCGGTGGTGAGGAGGGAGGGCACGACGGCCTTAGCTTGTGCGAAAGGGAGTTGGGCAGGGTTGTCGGCATGGCCGTCACTATGGCCACCGCAGCCCGCACAGAGTGCCACCAAAAGAGCACATAGCAAGCAGGTTTTGATTATTTTTGTCATGGCTTAGGGGGTTATTGATTTTGACTGTCGCCGGTGCGAGCTTGGTTTTCGAGTTCGAGTTTGCCAAGGCGGACGGTGAGGCCGAACGAGATGTAGCGCGAGCTGTAGTGGGTGGAGTTGTCCATCGCCAGGTAGGGGTTGGTGGCCGAAGTGGAGGAGATGTTGCTGGCGAAGACATCTTTCACATTCAGATAGAGCGAGAGACGCCGTTCGAGCAGATCGGCACTAAGGCCGAGGTCGGCTGTGAAGCAGGGGGCTGTGCGGGACATGAGCGAGAGTTGCCGCGTGGTGTAGCGCACGTTGCCAAAAACTTGCAGCACATCCCAGAGCTTGCCCCATACGTTGAGACGCACACTGCCGGACCACAGACGGTCGTCCGCCCACTCGCCCGGACGGAACTGGAAGTGGTAAGCGTCGTGCATCAGCGAGGCGGAGAGCCTCAGGTTGAACAGTGCCGTGGGGCGGTAGGTGAGGTTGAGGTCGGCCCCGGCCATGCGGCTGCTGCCGATGTTGAGGTCGTGGGTGTAGGGCACTTCGCGCCCGAAGACGGGATGGTAGGCCACATCGGTGAGGGTGCCGATCCCGTCGGTGCGGACGCGGTAGTAGAGGTTCAGCTCGGCTGTGCCCAGATTTTCAAAGTACTTGCTCCAGCCGCCTTCCATGTTGTGGGTGCCGCTGGGCCGGAGGTCGGGGTTGCCGGTGCTGTAGCTGTTTTGGCTGAAGAAGATGAAGGGGCTGAGCTGCGACGCACTGGGCGTGGAGGTGCGGTAGGTGTAGCTGAAGGTGAAGTTGTGGAAGGAGGGGGTGTGGTAAGAGAGATGGAGGGATGGGACGGGTTCCCACCAGTCGCAGAGGGTGGTGAGGTCGGTATAGCCGTGGTAGGCCACGCCGCTGTGGGTGCGGCCCAGCCGCATGCCGGCCTTGGCGGTCAGGTTGCCTATGCGGCGCGTCAAAGTAGCGTAGGCGTCATAGGACCAACTCTCGGTGGTGCGGGTGTAGCTGCGCAGGGTGTCGCGATGGCCGGAGGGGAGGCTATCGCGCGTGTAGGCATAGCTGTTGGGCAGTCCGTACTGGCCCGACGCGCCGACCTCCAGTTCCCAATGCTGCGCAAAAGGCAGGGTGTAGCCAGCTTGAGCCATGGTGCGCCCCCAGTCGCTGCTGACGGTTTCATCCTTAACCACATAGTCCAACTGGGGTTGGGCTGTGTGGCGACGGTCGCTGGTGGAGGGTGCCCGATAGGCAAAGCCAGAGCCGTAGACCCTCAGCCACAGGCGCTGCCCGAGGGTGTCAAGGCTATGGTTGAAATGGAGGCCGCCATAGTAGCCGCCTTGGGGTATGTTGCCTTTCACCGTTTCGCGGTAGCTATAGTTGCCGGGGGAATAGATGCGCTCGTGCCACTGCACGTCGGTGGTGATGTCGCTGTTGATAATCGACGGGTAGGCTCCGGCCCAGAAGCTGAGGGTGCGCTGGGTGTCGATGTCGTAGTGGCCGCCGATATAGAGGTAGCCACCATGCCGCCTGTAGTCGTAGTGCGAAGTGTGGTCTCTGACGGCCGAGGTGTCGCCCTGCGGCGTGAGGAGGACGCTGTGGCCCTGACGGTCTTCCCAGGTATGGCTGTAGTCGTACTCGGCATAGACGTTGATTGAGAATTTCTTGCCACCATAGACATACGAGGCCCATGGGGACACCTGCGGGCGGTGGTTGCCGGTGAGGCCGAGACTGAGAAACTCGTTGCGCATCACCTTTTTGGTGGTGACGATATTCACCACCGGGCCTCCGCCACCGTAGCGCGCCGAGGGGTTGGTGATTACTTCGATACGGGCAATACTGTTGGCCGGAAGGGTTTTGATGTATTGCCGCAGGCTCTCGCCACTGAGGTTGGAGGGGCGGTCGTTGATCCACACGTCCACTCCCTGCGAGCCACGCAGGGTAATGTTGCCTTCTGCGTCGACCTCCACACCCGGGGCGTTCTGGAGGGCGTCGCTGGCGGTGCCGGTCTGCACGCTGGGGTCGTCCTCGGTGTTGTAGACCTGCTTCTCGCCGTCGACGGCATATAGGGGCCTCTCCGCCGTAATCTTCACCTCTTCCAGTGCCTTGACACTGGGCGAGAGGTAGATGGAGTCGGTCTGCACGGTGGCGGTGGTGTCGGTATTTTGGGCGTAGCTCGCGCCTGCTGCCGTCATCAGAGACAGCAGCAACAATAGTTGCTTTTTCATCTTTATAATGCTAAAAGGTTACTGTTCTATCGGTTGTATTTATTTCTCCGTTTCGGAATTGGGTGCGGAAGGCTTGAGGGTCAATTGCAGGATGAAACGGTCGTCCGGCATCAAAGGATTGAGCCCGCTTGTGGTGTCGTAGCGCTGGCGTGCATCGGGGGCGATGGCTTTGTCATGGAACTCCCACCGGGTGCCCGTATCGCTCACCGTGTCGCCTTGCTCGGTGGCGTAACGGGCATAGTACACCTCCACTACACCGCCCGTGGCCGAAGTCAACAAACGGTTGCCACGGTTCCAATTGTTCTGGTTGTCAATCGGACAGGGCACGACAATGCCTGGATAGACGGTATCGACCGTTTCCACCGGGTTCAGCTCAAGTATCTCACCCTCCTTGGTCCTGATGGATGTCGACACCTGCACAGTGTCGACACGGTAGCGATACTTGGGCAGCGCGGCCAACATCTTGCCCAGTCCCCCTATACGGTCGGGGTCGACTAAGCGGACCACAATGCTGTCGGCTCCGCAGCTGACGGTCTCTATCCCCATATTGAGCCAGGGGTTGCCGGTGCTGTCGAAGAGGTGCAGGCCGTCGTTGTCAATCTTATAGGTGCCGTTCAGATCTTCGGTGCCATGCTCCTTGTCGTACACTGTCAGCCTGCCGTCACTATGGAAACGGAACAGACGGTTTTCCAAGCCGAGAAACTCTTTGCACTCCAGTGCCTGCTCGACGGGGTTGTCGGACATCAGCGTGATGCCGTCCACGGCATAGTAGCCCTCCAAAGTCCCGTCCGACTTGCAGCCTGCCACCAGCATGGCGGCCATCAAAGGCAGCACTACCAAGGGCTTGAGCCATCCCCTGCGTGTAGGTTTTCGGATTATCATGTTCATACGGCTTTGCACAAGGCCGTAGTCGAAGGTGTTGCCAATGGGACTAAAGGGATGCCCACTCACCTGATGATAGAGAAGTTCGGCATAGTCGGCTCCGCTGTCGGATGCCAGCATTAGGTTGTCGACCTCGAACTCGTGCACCCTTTTCAGCTCTCGCTGGTAGAGCCACACAGCAGGGTTGAACCACAGCGCCACCTTTGCCACCTCACACAGCAACAAATCGGCCGTGTGCCACCGGCGCGCATGCACCGCCTCGTGAGCGATGAGCTGCCGCACCTCGACAGGACTAAAACCTCGAGTGTCCACCACAATATGCCGCCCGAAGGAGAAGGCCGGAATCTCGTTGTCCAACTCGCTGATGTGCAAGCCGCCTTCCGACCTGTAGGGCAAACCGCGCAACCGTGAGCGCAGCTTCAGGAGCCTTACGCCAAACATAGCTGCCATCGCCCCGCAGCCCACCACATATACCAGCATCAGCCAATGCGAAATCTGCACCCAACGGCTTGCGGCGGGGGCAGCCATGTCGCGGTCAACAGTTATAATCGCTGGGCCTTGGCCATCGCTGCGCAGACCTATCCGCGCATTTTCATTCTTGCCGGTCTCAAAGTTCATGGCGGTGAGACCGTTTTCGGTGCGCATCTCCACCAGCCTCAGAGAACTGAAATCGTCGGCCTGATACTGAGGTGGAAGCAACGGCAGCTGAACCAATGGCAATACAAATGAGAGCAACAGTGTGCCCAACAGATAGAAACGTACCATGCCGAAACGTTTCTCTCGCCTCATCAACAGCCAGTAGGCACCGAGAAAGAGCAATGTCCCGACAGTGGCAAGCATGAGATACCTCATAATTGCACCTCCTCTCCGTTGTTGTGGCGTGCGGCACAGTCGCGCCGCTTGGCCTCGATGATACGGCCCAGGGCTTCCAGCTCCTCCTCGCTCACACTGCCTCCTTCTACAAAGAAGGATACGAGCGAGGTGTAAGAGGCATTGAAGTAGTTCTTGATGAGTGAGCCCAGCATCCGGCCAGAATAGTCTTTCTTGCCTACAAGTGGATAATACTGATTGTTGCCACCCAGCATCCGATGTGCCACAAACCCTTTCTGCTCAAGGATGCGAATCTGCGTCAGAACGGTGCGGTAGGCTGGTTTAGGCTCCTCGACGGCAGCCGCCACCTCTCCCGCAAACCCCTCTCCTATCTTCCATAGGGCTTGCATCACCTGCTCCTCGGCCTTGGTGAGCGTTAATGTTGTTTCTTTTGCGCGTGTCATAGATTGTGATGATTTAAAAATTGAACCTATGATTAAATATTTAATCGTCATCAAAACGCAGCTTAAGAGCATTTATTGTGTAGGTGTGATTATTTTTTTAATCCAAGACAGAATACCAGTAGCAAGGTACTGAATATAAATATAATGGCCTACGCGATTTTATAATCGTAGGCCATAAAGAAAAACAATGTCGAAAGAAAGAGGGTGCTCAGCAGGGGTAACCATCAGGGTTGTTGCGCTGCCAGTTCCAGCTGTCGCGCACCATGTCGTCGATACCGTAGCGAGCTTTCCACCCCAGCTCGGCTTCGGCTTTGGCGGGGTTGCTGTAGCAGGTGGCTATGTCGCCTGCACGGCGAGGCTGGATGGTGTAAGGTATGGGGACGTGGTTTACCCGTTCGAAAGCATGAACCATGTCGAGGACACTATAGCCCTGGCCGGTGCCAAGATTGTAGATGGCAAGACCACAGCAACGATCGATGGCCTGGAGAGCACTGACGTGGCCGGAGGCGAGGTCGCAGACATGTATATAGTCGCGCACTCCAGTGCCGTCGGGTGTGGGGTAGTCGTTGCCGAACACGCCCAACTGCGGCCTTTTGCCCACAGCCACCTGGGTGATGTAGGGCATAAGATTGTTGGGAATGCCGTTGGGGTACTCACCTATGCGCCCACTGGGGTGTGCCCCGACGGGATTGAAATAGCGCAGCAGGACAACGTTCCAAGACGGATCAGCATGCTGAATGTCGGTGAGTACTTGCTCAAGCATGCTCTTGGTCCAGCCGTAGGGATTGGTACAGGTCCCTTTGGGGCATTGCTCGGTGATGGGTATCTGTGCTGGGTCGCCATAGACGGTGGCACTGGACGAGAATATGATGTTTTTGCATCCATGCTGACGCATCACATCAACCAGCACCAGCGTGCCGCCAATATTGTTCTCATAATACTCCCAAGGTTTCTCCACGCTCTCGCCCACGGCTTTGAGACCCGCAAAATGGATGCATGCATCCAGCTTATGTTGGGAAAAGACCTTCTCCAGAGCCTCGCGGTCGCGGATGTCGACTTTGTAGAAAGGTACCTGCTCTATGCCCGCCAACTCGGCCACACGGCGCAAAGACTCGGGGTTGGAGTTGGAAAGGTTGTCGACCACCACAGCCGTATGTCCAGCTTTATAGAGTTCTATCAATGTGTGGGAGCCGATATATCCGGCCCCGCCGGTAACAAGTATATTCATAAGTTTATTTTTCTTTATAACGCAAGTCCTCCCATTTTATTACATATCGCTTATCTCTTTCCGCCCTGTTGATTGTAATTGTCACCACAGACAATCAGACCGCTGTTTTGCACAAACAACTGGTTCCGATTCACATGGCCAGTCAATCCCCCGGCACCTCCCAGTGTCCACCTTTATCTGGACCCACCCTGACAATGACGCCTTTCTCCTTCAGCTTGGCAACATGTTTGGCAACCGCTCGACGGCTGATACCCAGTCGTTCGGCAATGGTAGTAGTAGTGATATGGGCATCTGATTTCATCAACGCAACAATCATCTGTGCACTGTCGCCCTTCATCTGTAAACCCTTCTGTGTACCCACGCTCCTTTCCTGTAAACCATCCACACTATAATAGCCCGAACAATATTCCAAATCTCTTTCCGTGACACCGGAAGTCATCTCCTTCCAGCGGATATGGAGGTAGCGGTTTCTCAAATCATTCTTCTCACCCATCAAGAGATTACGGAAAAAAAGCTCCAGATACTCGGTGGTACGGTCAACTCCGAGGGGAAGATTCTGATAATTGGCACGAACCAAGGCATTGCGGAAATACCAAGAATGCTGTTTAAACGGCTCAATATCGACCTCGAAACCGAGCTGTCGCAAATATTTGATGGTGAAGACAGCCGTAGTGCGGGTATTGCCTTCGGCGAAAGGATGAATCTGCCAGATGCCCGAAACGAAATTGCAAATCCGCCTCACCACACGGGGAAGATCAATGCCCTTATAACTGAACAAACGTTCTTGCTCGAAGTCATAATCCAGTGTCTGAGAAATCATGTCGCACGAACTGTAAAGCACCGACGCACCGTCGAGCACCCATTCTTTCTTCTTAATATTAGTCTGCCGGTAACGGCCAGCACGGAGCAGAATACCTTCGAACAGGCGGCGGTGGATAGACGACAACATGGCCGGGGAGAAAGTGAAGGCGTCCTCAGCCAGTAGGCGGGCTATGCGTGCCGACACCCCGTCGGCCTCGTCCGTCCCGGCCTCCTCTTGGCGGCCTTGTTCGGTTTGGTAATAAGCCGCTATGCGGCTCTCTACCTCGTCGATGCTGATTTTCTCCTCGATATGCTCTTGTGCGGTCTCAATCAGGTAGCGCGACGGCTTCAATCCGTCAACTGCCTGCAGCCCTATAGCCACCTGCCACGCCTCGGCACGCTCCTTGCTGCTGGGTTCGCCCTGGGTTATATATTTCTCGAAGTCCAATTACTTATTGTTTGATTTTCAATGCAAAGATACGACTTTTTTTTGAGATGGCAAAATATTTTTGCTATTTTTAAGAAGTTTTTGCTTTGCATAACGAGAGTGTCAATCAGTAGGAGGAGATGAACCCCGTAAAAGCCATAAAAGCAGCTTTGAAGGCCTTGCCGACTACGGCTCGAACACATCCAGCCAGAGACCTTTGGGCAGGGCCACCATAAGCAGGAACAGCATGGCCACTACAAACAGGCACAACTTGACCACCACAACCAGCACTCGTGCCCACACGCCAAACGGCTTCTCGTTCTTGCGCTCTTCATACTCTTTAGTCATAGGTTCTTGGGGGGATAATGTCTGCGACAATATGTAAAAGCTAAAAAGCAAAGGAGCTAAGTATTGCAGAGCGCAGTGGCTCCCCAATACTTAACTCCTTGACCATAATCACTCGGTTTCTTACCAAGCGAAAAGGGGACGGTTCTGCATCATCTCATTCACCTGACCGGTGATGCGGGCACGGACGGCCTCGTCGGTGGGATTGCAGAGCACGGTGTCGATCATGTCAACAATCACCTGCATGTCGCCTTCTTTCAGGCCACGGGTGGTGATAGCGGGTGTTCCGACGCGCAGACCACTGGTCTTGAAGGCGCTGCGGCTGTCGAAAGGAACCATGTTCTTGTTCACCGTGATGTCGGCTGCCACCAGGGCGTTCTCGGCTTCCTTACCGGTCAGTTCGGGGAACTTGGTGCGGAGGTCGATGAGCATGAGGTGGTTGTCGGTGCCGCCGCTGATGACCTTGTAGCCCTTGTTGACAAAAGCTTCGCACATCACCTTGGCGTTCTTCATCACCTGCTGGATATACTGGTCGTAGCTGTCGGTGAGAGCCTCGCCGAGGGCAACAGCCTTGGCAGCGATCACATGCTCCAGCGGGCCACCCTGTGTGCCGGGGAACACGGCGCTGTCCAGCAGGGCGCTCATCTTCTTGATCTCACCCTTCGGGGTCTTCTTGCCCCAAGGATTGTCGAAGTCCTGACCCATCAGAATCATGCCGCCACGGGGTCCGCGGAGGGTCTTATGGGTGGTGGTGGTGATGATATGGCAATACTTCACGGCATTGTTCAAGTAACCTTTGGCGATGAGGCCAGAGGGATGGCTGATGTCGCCCATGAGGATGGCACCGATCTTGTCGGCGATAGCGCGCATGCGCTCCCAATCCCAATCGCGGCTGTAGGCCGAGCCACCACCAATGATGAGCTTGGGACGGAACTCGAGGGCTTTCTTCTCCATGTCCTCATAGTCCACCGTACCGGTCTCTTCCTTCACCTGGTAGCCAACCACCTTATACATGATGCCCGAGAAGTTGACGGGGCTACCGTGGCTGAGGTGGCCGCCATGGTTGAGGTCCATGCCCATAAAAGTGTCGCCAGCGTTGAGGCAGGCCAGGAACACGGCCATGTTGGCCTGTGCGCCGCTGTGGGGCTGCACGTTGGCCCAGCAGGCACCGTAGAGCTGCTTGGCGCGCTCGATGGCGATGGTCTCGCTCTGGTCGACAATCTGGCAGCCGCCATAGTAACGCTTGCCGGGATAGCCTTCGGCGTATTTGTTGGTCATCACGGAGCCCATGGCTTCCATGACCTGATCGCTCACAAAGTTCTCGGAGGCAATGAGCTCGATGCCTTTGGTCTGACGTTCTCTTTCTTTCTGAATGAGATCGAAAATTGCAGTATCTCTTTGCATATCAATTATATATTTGTTTAAGTATATGTTTTATCAGTTCTGCAAATATAAGACTTTTTTTTCATATAATCAAAATTCAGATGCCGCGTGGCGAAAAACGGGCCGCCGACCCGAATCAGGCCACAGGCTGCCCCCTTCCTTTGTCGGGACAATCACAATTGTTACACTACTCTTTGTTTCTTGGCAAGAAATAAAGAAGAAAAGAAATAGAGGTAAACAAGTGTATATGGACAAGATTTGTACAGCCCGTGCCGCCCGGCAGGAAGAAAAAAATAGTTATGTCGGATTTTTGATGTATTTTTGCAGCCTAAAAACTGATTCCTATATGGCTAAAAAGATATATGTATTACTCTGTATTGCAGTGCTGTTTGGCATGTCGGCAGTGCAGGGGCAGGTGCGTGGAATGAAGCGTTCGGCCCGCAAGGGTTCGCCCGTGGCGGGACAGATCAAAAAGGCCAGTCCGCGGATGGCCACGGCATGGATAGACGCCACGATGAAAGACATGACGTTACAACAGAAGGTGGCGCAGCTGATGGTGATACGTGTGCCGCTGGACTTAGAGGGCGAGCAGTTGCAGGATTTTGAGCTGCTGCTTGAGCGGACGGAGGTGGGCGGAGTGTGCTTCTTTGTGGGCACCGCCGCCAAGACCCTCCCGCTGATACGCAGTTTCCAGTCGCTGAGCCATGTGCCGCTGCTGGTGTGCATCGACGCGGAATGGGGGCTGGGCATGAGGCTGAAGGATTGCTATGCTTTCCCGATGAACGCGGAGTGGGGTCTGCTGCCCCGCGAGATGGACACGCTGGTGTATGAGATGGGGCGCGAGATTGGACTTCAATGCCGCAAAATGGGCATCCATGTCAACTTTGCCCCGGTGGTGGATGTGAACAGCAACCCGAAAAACCCCGTCATCGGGCCCCGCTCGTTCAGCGCCGACCCCAAGCGGGTGGCGGAGCTGGGCATACAATATATGAAGGGGCTGCAAAGCCAGGGGGTGATGGCTGTGGCCAAGCACTTCCCCGGCCATGGCGACACGGAGACGGACAGCCATGTGGACCTGCCCGTCATCAACCACACACGGTCGTACATGGACATGGTTGACCTCTACCCTTTCCGCCGCCTGGTGGAGGAAGGGGTTGAGGGGGTGATGACGGCCCACCTGCAGGTGAATGCCTACGAACCGGAGAAGAACCGCCCGTCGTCGCTGTCGAGCCACTTGGTGAGCGAGCTGCTGCGCGACGAGCTGCATTTCGACGGCATGGTGATTACCGACGGGCTGGACATGAAGGGAGTGACAAAATATTTTAAGGACGGGCAGGAGTCGCTGCAAGCCCTGCTGGCAGGGAGCGACATATTGCTGCTGCCGCCCGATGTGCCGAAGGCTATCGACGCTATTTGCCGCGCCGCCGAGGGCGACAAGGAGCTGCAACAGCTTATCGATATGCGGTGCCGCCGGGTGCTGCGCTGCAAGTATTACCATGGCTGCGCCGACTTGCAGCCAGACCGCTACCAGCTGCCGGACAAGATGGACAGTTTGCGCTGCGACTCGATTGTGCGCGCGCTGCACATGGCCACCCTCTCGCGTGTGGACAGTCTGGTGTGCGACGGCATTGCCAAAGGGGCCTATCCGGGCTGCCAGGTGCTGGCCATGCAGAATGGACGCTTGCTTTACCGCAAGGCGTTCGGCCACTTGACTTACGACTCGACCAGCCCCGCCGTGACGATGAACACGGTGTATGACATTGCGTCGTGCACCAAGCTGGTGAGCACCACGCTGGCTGTGATGAAGCTGGTGGAGACTGGCCGCGTGAAACTGAACGACCCCCTGAGCCGCTATCTCCCCTACCTGAAGCACACCGACAAGGAGAAGATCACCGTCATGCAGACGCTGAGCCACATGGCAAGGCTCAAAGCATTCGAACCCTACTGGAAAAAAGCCCAGACGGCGGACGACCCGGTGGCAAGCGTGATAGAGCAGGTGACGACCACACCGGTGCTGGCTAAGTCGGAATATGTGTACAGCGACCTTGGCTTCATACTGCTGGGGCAGTTGGTACAGCAGGTGTCGGGCCAACGTTTAGACATTTTTGTGGAGCGACATTTCTATGGCCCCATGGGGCTGCGGAACACCCACTACAACCCCACGGAGCACGGCATAGACACCAACCTCATAGCCCCTACGGAGAGGGATGAGAGCTACCGCCACAGACTGGTGCGCGGAGTGGTGCACGACCCCAACGCATACGCGATGGGAGGAGTGTCGGGCCACGCCGGAGTGTTCAGCACGGCGGACGAGCTGGCCGCCATCATGCAGATGCTGCTGGACGGTGGCCAATACAAAGGCAAGCGCTACCTGAAACGGGAGGTGATAGAGATGTTCAACAAGCGGCACTACGCCATGCAGGGCTGTCGGCGCGGACTGGGATTCGACAAACCCCTTATGCATGGATTGGGCGGCAGCTGCTGCGACGAGGCATCGCAGAGCAGTTTCGGCCACACCGGCTTTACGGGCACTATGGTGTGGGCCGACCCCGAAAACGGACTGGTGTTTGTGTTCCTTTCCAACCGCGTTTACCCCACGGCCTACCCCAACAAGCTGGCCCAAATGAATATCCGCACTAATGTGCAGGGCGAGCTGTACCGCGCCATAAAGGGTGAGACCCCCAAAAGCGGAGTGGCCAAATTTGGCAATTGATTGTCCGGAATGGGGCAAGGGAGATGAGCAAGGAGTATATGTGCAACGCGTGATTGGACCATTTGCATACCCGCAGATCACACGATTCGTCGGTCACTCTCAGAGGCGCTGTTCGCGATAGCGATAGGGCGAGATGCCTTTCATGCGCGAGAAGAACTTGCTGAAGGAGGCGAGATCGGCAAAGCCGAGACGGTCGGCCACCTGGCTGAGGGTGAGGTTAGTGGTACGCAGCTGGAAGGCGGCTTCCATGGCAAGCAACTGGTTAAGGTAGCTGCCCACGGTGCGGCCCGACACCTTACGCACCACACGGGAAAGATAGACCGGCGAGATGTTGAGCTGCGAGGCGTAGAAGGCTATGTCGCGATGGTCGAGAAAATGTTGCAGCGACAACTGCATGAATCGGTAGAAGAGGTCTTCGGTGCGCTGCGAAACCATGTGTTCGGCAGTGGTTTCGGGTTGCACATTTTGCATATCGAGCAGGAACACGGAGTAGAGCATGCGCAACACCTCGGCCTTGTAGCGATGGTTGGAGTGGATGCAGCGAATGATGTCGTACATACGGCTGGCCAGGACAAGTGCGTCGGGGTGAGAGAGGAACATCCGCTGCTCGTGGAGCCAGACGAATGGGAGGTGCGAAAGACGCACGATATTGTACCCGGAAGGGGTTTCGAGGGTGAGGCCCTCTTCGGCCAGAAGGCAGAGCAGACGGAGATCGTCGGAGGCATCCTCAACGGTGATGACTGTGCCGGGAGTGTAGATATACAGGTCGTCGGGGCCAAGCTGGAGTTCATGGCCGTTGGAGACGATGTTCAACCAGCCCCGCAGCACGAGATTGAACGTGTAACAGAGCATCATGCCTTGGGTTCGGTTGGTCTCCAGGGCTTGGGTTCGAGCAAACTCCAGGCAATAGAAACGGCCGTCCCATCCCTCGACGGGAGGTTCGCCGTACATCAGTGTCCATGCCTCTTTTAAACTATACATAGAGAATGATTTTTGAGAGGGCAAAGATACGAAGTTTTTTTCAAACAGTATCGTTTCAGACAACTATTGTACCTCTACAGATTTGTCCATATAAGGGAAAAATAGTACTTTTGTATTTCACATCAAGAAGATACATATTTATATAGAGTACATAATATCAAACAATAACAAAACAAAAATAGCAACTATGGACGCAAAAAAATCAATTGAAGCACTGCAATTTTTCGTGACGAACTTGAATGCACAGTCGTTCCAACACAAACTGCAAGCTAAAATTTTCGGCTCTATCGGCTACAAGAAACTCGAAGCAAAATACCTCGAGCATGCCGAGGAGGAACAGGGCTTTGTCAATCAGTTTATCGACCGTCTGCTTGACTTGGGCGGCGAGCTGAAGCAGGAAGCCGTTGATGCCCAGAAGCTCTACACCGACCCCGTGGAGTTTTTGAAGGCCGACTATAAGGTTTCGGTCGACGGCATTGAACTGCTGCGCAAATGCATGGACGGCATCAAGGACGACCTCACCACTTTCGACATGATGAAAGTATACCTCAAAGACGAGGAGGAGGACATGTATTGGAGCGAGGAGCAACTGGGTCTCATCGAGATTCTGGGTGACAAGCCTTGGATTATGAAAGCTGCTATTTAAATCGCCCAACCTATGGAGTCCGTTCAGAAAGTATACGACCTTATCAACGAGGCAGGAGTGTTCTACCTCGCAACCGTAGAGGGCGACCAGCCCCGTGTGCGTGTATACGGTGCCTCGCTGCTTTACGATGGCAAATTCTATATCATGGCCATGGCTGGCACCAATGCCCCCAAACAGCTGGCCGCCAACCCTAAGGCAGAAATCTGCACCATGAAAGGGAAGATTCTGCGCATGAGCTGCACCTTTGTCGAGGACCCGCGTCCGGAGGTGAAGCAGGCCATGGTGGACAAGATGCCCCACCTGAAAGGAGCGCTGGGTGAGCATGGCGAGGGTGCCCTTATGTTCTACGCCAAGGACGCCACCGCCACCATCAGCACGATGACAGAAACCCTCGAAACACTCACCTTCTAAACCAAGGAAAAAGGGTGGAACACCTGTGCCCTTGTCAGTAAAACAATGCCCTACAGCGGGCTACCCTACAAGCGGCATTCCTACAGGAACGCCGCTTGTATTGTCTTTAGAAAACAGGTGTATCCCACCATGACTACACAATCAATGAAACAACAACAAAAACAACAATAATGGACATCAAAGCAATAAAATTCAGAGCCGACGGTTTCTATGGCCAGCCTTTCGCCTTTGGCGGCGAAGAGGGCATGGAGAAGTTCGACCCCAAAATCCGCTATCGCGGAAGCCTGCAAAACTACCTTATCGACACCGGCAGCGAGGTGATATTGATTGACACCGGCCTGCCGGCCGGAACTCCCGAGGAGGTGCCCGACGAGAAGTCGCCCGCCTACACTGGCAAAGACATTTGCAGCTACATGGAAGCCTTCACCAAGCTGGGATATACACCCGAACAGGTGACCAAGATAGTGCTTACCCACCGCCACAGCGACCACAGCGGCGAGCTGCGCTCCTTCCCCAACGCAAAGATATACGTCAATGCCGACGAGCTGGGAGCCGACGAGCTGAAAGATATTCCCAACCTCGTTCCCGTGAAGTTCACCGACGGGGCATACTATAATTTCCCCGAAAGCCAGAAAATCAGCGACGGCATCTGGATGGTCAAGGCCAAGGGCCACACCCGGGGAAACAGCCTTGTAGTGGCAGAGAAAGACAACCTCTTCTACATGTTCCAGGCCGACATCACCTATGTGGACGAAGCCCTCTATGAGAACAAGTTGTCCGTGGTGTACGACGATATCGCCGCCGCCCGCGAGACACTGGACCGCGTGCGCGTATTTGTCCGCAACCACCCCACCGTCTACCTCTCCACCCACTCCCCCCAGGGCTACGAGAACCTCGAGGCCAACAGGGTGATAGACCTCGACCACCCCGTGCCCACAGTGCTTGCCAAAGTGGACTTCACGAACAGCAAAGCTACGGGGAAATATGTTTGCAGTATATGCGGTTATGTGTATGACCCGGCCGAAAACAAGGGTGTCCCCTTCGAGGAACTGCCCGCCGACTGGAAATGTCCCCGCTGCAAACAAGGCAAAGACAAATTCAACAAAGCATAAATACTGATACGCCATGAAAGAACAAGTCCTACAAGCCATGCGAGAGGCTGGCAAACCAGTCTCGGCCGGCGACGTTACCAAGGCCCTTGGTGCCGACCGCAAGGAGATAGACAAGGCATTTGCAGAGCTGAAAAAGGAGGGCGCCATCGTGTCGCCTGTGCGCTGCAAGTGGGAACCCGCCAAATAACATTGACCCACATGACACTACATCATGCCCCGCCAATCGCAGACAGGGCTTCTTAAAACTATAGAACCATGAAGAAGATAATGATAATTGACGGAGGTCCTCGCAAGACATTCAACACGGCATCTATGCTGAAACGTTTTGCCGAGGGCGCGGCTTCCGTAAGTGAAGAAATCGAGGTGAAGACCGTCCGCCTCTACGACCTGCACTTCAAAGGCTGCATGTCGTGCATGGCATGCAAGCTGAAAGGCAAGGCCTCGCAGATATGCAAGTTCCGCGACGAGCTGACCCCCGTGCTGGAGGACATCGCCGGAGCCGACGGGCTGGTCCTGGGTTCGCCCAACTATTTTGGCGAGGTGACAGGACTGATGCGCGCCTTTTTGGAGCGCCTGGCCTTCCCCTGGCTCTCGTATAATGATTACAGCATAACAGCTCCCAAACGTATGCCCGTGGTGCTGGTCGAAACCCAAAACGGCTCGGCCGAATACAACAACTGCAATGGCTACGGCTCGATGGAGCATTGCATCGCCCAGGCCCTCAGCCAGCCCCAAAAGCTCTTTGCCCACAACACCTACCAGGTGAAGAACTATGCCAACTACGAATTGGCAGGTTTTAGCGAAGAGGCAAAACGCAAATACCGCGACGAACACTGGGAAAAGGACCTGCAGCACGCCTTCGACACCGGCCGCCAGATGGCCGAATCCATTATGGCCTCTACCGCAATGGGGTGCTGAAACGAAAGCAGCCCCAATCTACCCCACCAGCACAGCGAAGTGGCAACAACCTTTTGACCCAAAACTATGAAGAGGACGGCCAAGGGCTGTCCTCTTCTGATATATCGTACAGAGCCGCAAGTCACTTCATGCCGCGGGCTGTCTTGATTTGCTCGTAGGCCTCGTTGATTTCTCGGAACTGGGCAGCGGCATTCTTCTTCACCTCTTCGCCCATCGACTCCACCTTGTCGGGATGATACTTCATGGCCAGTCGGCGGTAGGCCTTCTTGACCTCCTCGTCGGTAGCGGTGCTTTCAAGCCCAAGCACCTTGTAGGGGTCGCGCTGGTATGTCCGCGACGACGAAGAGCCGGAATAGGAGCGCGAGCCACCTGAATAGCCATTACTGCCATACTGCGAACCTCCATTACTATAACGCGAGGAGACATGACGGGTAAAGATAGAAACATAGTCGCCCGAGTTAATCCCCAGCCGATTGGCAATAACGCGGAGCGTGGTGTTCTCGGCCTGGGTGAAACTGCCGTCGGCCACGGCCAGTCCAAACAAGAAGTCGACCATGTGGTAGCGGGTTGTGTAGTCGGTGTTCTGTTTTATCTGAATACATACCGCATCCAAGTCGATGTAGGTTTCAGGCTTGACCAAGTCTCGCAACATGGTGAGGAGGTTTTTGCCCTTCACCTCGCCATAGTTTTTATGCAGGAACTGCTTGACATAATCCAACTCCGAGCGACGCACCTCGCCGTCCGACTTCATGACCGAAGCTATCAACACCAGCAGAGCCACGTCGACGTCGTCTTGGGTGCCCGTATTACGGTAGCTGCCACGATGGCTTGATTTCGGCTTGCCGTTGTTCATGTAATAATCTCCGGCGCCAAGACGATTGGACTCTTGGCCCAAGCCTTCAATCACACGGCCAAAAAAGTAGCCCAGCAAAGCCCCGATAGGGCCGCCACTGGCCCAGCCAAGACCGGTGAGTATCCATTTGAAAATGCTCATAAATATTTTCTTAATTGATTGGTATGAGATTATTCACTCGTTATTTTCACTATGTAGCCTTCGTCGGGGTGGTCGCTGTCGGTGACGGCCGTGTTGATGACAATCTGTTTTTCGGCCACGCCCAACTCGGCGAGATGATGGCGCAGTATCTTGTTGCGGCGCTCGTGGTTCTCGGCCTCGCGCTTTTTGGGTTCGGGACTGGAAACCAGCGTGAAGTTCAAGGTCACGGCCTCGTCAATCTTGGCCAACTCAGCCACCTTGTCAATCTGATAGAACTGCTGTGAGGTGAAGTCATGCTCGTCGGCATCCACAGCGATAAACACATTGCCGTCCTTGTCGAGAGTTAGACTGTCCGAGCTGGTGATGGGCGATGTCACCACCTTGACAATCAAATTGCCGAGCGTTTTCCACACCAACTTCATGTAGTTGAACTTGGGACTGTCGATGTTGCCGCTCACCGGGACGGGAAGAATGACCTTCTGGTCCTTGTCTTTCAGGATGTACAGCGCTGCCCGAATAGGAAGATGGAGCTGAGGTTTCACGTCGGGGCGCTTGTCGCCGAGCGTGGGTTTAAATATGTCAATCTTGTTGTCGCCCTTCAGTTGACTCTGTTTGATGGTATTGAGGCTTGTGAAGCTGAACACCCCATCGGTGAAGGGCATGCCGAAATAAGCAACTAAATAGGGGCTGAGTTCTGTGAGATGCAGATTCTTGATGTTAAGGAGCAGCCGCTGGTTCAGTTTCCAGTCGGAGATATTTCCCTGCCAGTCGACAATGGCCTTGCCGCCATTGGGCAGAGAGGCCAGCAGACGGGCATTGTTATTACCCGCCGACGTAAGGTTCTCGGCACTGAGCATTATGTTGGTGACCGCAAACTCGAATGGATCGGGCAGCGTATGGTCTGCAAAAACAAAGTTCACATCCTTCGTGCTGAGCTTTCCAACCCTCAGGCGAAGCGGCGACTGAGTGGCAGCGACGGCAGAAGTGTCTGCCTCGACCGCCGCGTAGGCAGAGTCGTCGGGAGCCGGAGCCATCTGGTCGTAGGCGAGCAGCCGCGAGAAAGTGTTGCTGCTGTCGGAGAACAGCTCATACTTCACCCTCACACCTTCGAGCGAAACGCTGTTGATATTATAGATGTTCTTGCCCGGAACTATCTGTTCGGCATCAAGACCTACATGGCGGAGCGACAGCACATCGCCAAGCTCGCGGTCGCGCAATTCAACATTATCAATATGTGCCTTGACCTTCAAATCCACATTCGCCAAGCTATCGAGCGAGCCCGTGGCCGTTGCGGCAATGCCTACACTGCCTTTCAGCCTATCCACATGCGCCACATTGACCAAATAGGGACGGACCTGGTCGAGGGCAAAACCCTCCAGGTCGACTGCCAGATTGAAATGATTGTCGGCCGGATCCAGGGCGGCACGCACACCCAGCTGTCCCCCATCGGCAAAGGCCAAAGCCAGTCCCGCATCCGTACACCCCTCGCCTCCAATAGTGAAGTCGGGCACCACCAGATTGAGGTCGTTCATACCCCAGACGCACTGCCGCTGCAAATCGGCATAACGTACCCTTCCCCGCTGGATCTTCATATCGTGCAGACTCACCACCCAACCGCTCGGCACCGTGTCCTCCACCTCTTCCGTCTGGGTGCTGTCTTGCTGAAAATGGTCGATGATAGAGGTGAAATTAAAGTGACTGCCATTCTGGAGAACCTCCACCTCAAGCCCCGACAGCGCAACATGGCGCACATAGACCGTCCTTCCTACCAGCCGCAACAGACTGACCCCCACATCGAGCGTATCAAAACCTGCAAAAGTGGTGGTGGCGTCGTCCTCAAAGACCGTCAACCCCTTCACCGACACCCGGCCGGTGAACAGATTCACCCCTACCCCGTCCACACTCATCTTCCTGCCGAGGAGTTCCTCGCCATGATTGTTCACATAACTCTTCACCGCACAACCTCCAAACAGCGAGCCGCACAAAAGCACCAGCAACAACAATGCCGCTAACGCAATCAGCACTACTTTTGCAATATTCAAAACCTTTTTCATGAAAGAATATTTCAATTATATAAAGAATAATAACCTATATTACAATGCAATAACAACCAACCTGTAAGCAACTCACATTATCACCAAAAATGCAAAGATACAAAAAAAACTGCAAATCGGACGATTATTTGCCAAAGGCCAAAACCATCTTCACCCCCAATCAGTCGTTAGTGGCAACCCCGACGCGAAGGAGTCAGCCGCCTGCTATCCCACCGCAGACCCTCATGCGCCCCAAGGCCAAGGCATTAATCTACGCAAACAAAAACGCTTGAAGCATATATCCCCTACAAGGTGAAACAACAGCCGGACACCCACCATCCCGCTGTCATCCTGGAATACCGGGCCGACTTTCTGCCCTCGCCATTCCCGCTCCACACAAAAGGCCCCGCACCGGGACCAACACATAGTCCGTAGATTAACCCGACATATACATCATTTAGTCTCTCAAGCAGAATAAAAACAGAATATAAATGCAAAGGAAATAGAATATATATAGAAAATAAATCGTTTTTCCCGAAAAAAAATCGTATCTTTGCAACTTGGGCGATTAAAGCAACCGCCCATATATTAAGAACACAAAACACAGAATCACAACACATAAAATTACAATTAAACCCATTATGAACAATAATCTGAACACCTTTGCATCCCCTACTCGGACCCTTATGCGCACGGCACTGGTCGACATCACTCTCCTCGTCGTGGCTTGCCTCGTCCCCACCCTCTCGCACATCACCGCCCTGCCGCTTTATCATCTCAACCCCATGCTGCTGGTGCTGTTGGCTGGCATGCTGCTGGTGCGCAACCGCGCCAATGCTTTTCTGTTGGCAGTCATGCTCCCCTTAGTCTCAATGATGATCGTGGGAATGCCCACTCCCCTTAAAGCGATATGCATGACCGCCGAGATGCTCACCCTCGTAGGCCTCTACACGCTGATTGACAACGCCACAGCCTCAGCCCGTGGCAGAATGGGCCGAACCTTCGCAATCCTTTTGGCTGCCATGGTTGCATCAAAGATTGTCTACTACGCCATGAAAGCCCTGCTCATCAGCCCCGACGCGCTGATTTCGACTCCGCTCCTCACGCAGGTTGTTGTTATGGTCGTCGCCGCCCTCCTTTTCGGCATCGCCGGCAGCCGCCTGACTCGGAACTAACCCCCTTTCACCCATATCCACACCCTATGAAACGCCTTATAGTAGCCCTGCTGCTGACCATTGCAGGTTCGATGGCTGCGGCACAGAAAACCCCGACCGACTCAACTGCCCGTCCCGCCGTCTGCTTCTCCGTCGGGCCGGACACCCGTGTGCGCTTCGCCCCCGGCAACCTGCAGTACCAACCCTCAACCAAACAATGGCGCTTTGCCTCCTCCCAAACTGAGACCCTGGGCTGGAAAGAGAACTACTCCTATCCCCGCTACCGCGGATGGATAGACCTTTTCGGCTGGGGCACCGCCCTCAGTCCCACTAACTTCTCAACCAACAGTGGCGACTACAGGTTTGTCGACTGGGGACTTTTCTGCGGCCTGCCCACCGGCGACGGCAAACAGTGGCGCACGCTGAGCGTAGACGAATGGACCTACCTGCTCGGCAAACGGCCCCATGCCCGGCGGCTGTATGCGCTGGCATACGTCTGCGGACAGTACGGCCTCATCATCCTGCCCGACAACTGGCAGCGCCCCAAAGGCATCTACATGACCACCGGGCCAAAAGAGGAGGGCACCAACGTCTACAACGCCGAACGGTGGCAGACGCTGGAGACAGCGGGCGCCGTGTTCCTCCCCGCCGAGGTTCGGCGCGTCGGCACTCAAAGCCAAGGGTCGGCATCGGCCTGCCGCTACTGGACCTCCACCCCCAATCCCAAGCAAGCTGGCCAGGCTCTCTACCTCATGGTCGACTCCTACCTGCCCCAAATCAAATCCTCACAGCTGGCGGATGGACTGTCCGTCCGCTTAGTGCAAGACCTCTGAGCCATGCCCTGCAACATCGCCATAATACTTGCTGGAGGCAGCGGCACCCGGATGGGAGCCGACAAGCCTAAACAGTTCCTCCCGCTGCAAGGCAAAACGGTGATTGAACACACCGTCTCGGCATTCGACCTCGCACCCGCAATCGACGAGATTGCCGTCGTGGTGCATCCCCAATGGATGGAAGAGATGCGCCGCATAGTGGCGCAGAACCACTGGCACAAACTGACCCAACTCATCGACGGCGGCCACGAGCGCTACATGTCTTCCCTCAACGCCATAGCCGCCTATCTGGACCGGCCGGACGACACGAACCTGATTCTGCACGACGCCGCGCGCCCCTACGTGTCGCAAGCCATCATCGCGCGCGTGGCCGACGCCCTGCGGCACCACGAGGCGGTGGGTGTGGGCATACCCTCAACGGACACCGTGTGGGAGGTGCGGCAGGACTTTGACCCCGACCTCTCGAAAATCATCACCCGCATACCCGAACGGGCAACCATGTGGCGGGCCCAAACCCCACAGGCTTTCCGCCTGCCCCTCATCCGCGACGCCTACCAGCGCGCCCTGCAAGACCCCTCCTTCCGGGCCACCGACGACTGCGGCGTGGTCCGCCGATACATGCCCGGAATAAAAATCCAAGTAGTCCCCGGCGAAGAGCAAAACCGCAAAATCACCTTCCCCGAAGACCTAAAGTAGACTGCTAAATAATCTTTTTATAACAATCGAACACAACGGATATGAAAAATGTATTACTGGGTATTATCCTAACATGTATCTCTTGGACGGTTTTCTGTCAAGAGCATACAACAATGGGAAGAGATTTTTGGATTTCATACCTGTATTTTACCTACGACTATTATGCGCCACAATATACCGTTACGCTACATGCCTTTGCTTCCGGGCCTCGCCCCTGCTCTGTGAACGTCACCAACCCGAATACATCGTGGTCAACCTCCTTCTACATAACGCCTGGACAGGTCACCAATATCACTATTCCATTTGACGAAGGGTGCACCTCATCGTCTGGCAGTATAACCCCTACCGCACTACATGTCACAGCAACCGACAGCATATCGCTATATTTGATAATGCTTGGCCACAATAATCTTGACATCACTAACGCTCTGCCAACAACCCTTCTGGGCTCCGACTATATGGTTCAGTGCTATCCATCCAAGTCCAGCACCGACTATCGCAGCGAAATAGTCATCGTTGCAACAGAGGACAGCACTGTTGTCGATTTTACTGTAACAGCCCCTACCATGAACGGCTTCGCTGCCGGAACAAATCATACGATAACTCTCCAAAAAGGAGATGCCTATCAGATTAGAGGTGCCACAAATGTAAGTGAAGCCGACTTGACAGGGACAACCATTCATGCCCGTGATTGCAAAAAAATTGCCGTCCATGCAGGACATTTCTGTGCTTATGTTCCTAATAATGCAAGCACATGTGACCACATCTTTGACCAATGCCTGCCTACCAACTATTGGGGGAAACGATTTATAGTTGCCGGGACGGGCACGCTATTTGACGACAGAATACGAGTGATGCCTCTCCAGAATAATTGTCAGATTCACAAAAACAACGAATACGTGACGACAATACAGGCAGGACAAATATACGACTTCCCCCTATCTGCAAGTGACAGACTGGCCTATATCGAAACTTCTGTACCCTCTTGTGTATACCTCTTTATGGGAAGTGCAGGGACACAGGATGGCGACCCAAGCATGGTGGTCATCAATCCCGTAGACCAAAATGTACATCAAATAACTTTTGCAACTTATTCTACCAGCTATACCAACACTCATTTCCTAAATATTGTCGCTCCCGCCAGCGAGTTTAATCAGCTTCGGCTTGACGGAAGCCCCGTGAACTCGACACCTATCTCCGTCAACAATAATTACCGCACTGCCAAGATCCAACTTGCCCAAGGCTCTCACACGCTATCCACTCCAGCTGCTGGAGGCTTTCAAGCCTATGCCTATGGGATTGGCTATCACGAAAGTTATGCTTACTCCGTTGGGTCCTCCTTGAAGGTTGTTCATTCCGCTTTACTAACTATTAACGATGTAAACGTGTCCGACAATGACACCATATACCTCTGCCAAGGCGACACATTGAAAGCCACAACGAAAGTAGACAACATCAACCATCCATGCGATTGGACATTCGATGATAGACCCTATGGTTATTTAGACACCTTGAATATTGTTATGACCGACACTGGCCGCTTTCAAATAACGAGCCACTCGCAAGATACTATCTATACTGTTTGTGATACGTTTTCTTATGAATACAACTTCACAGCCACTATCATTGTAGTACCCACATATATAACCCACAAACACGACACAATTACTGCCGATCAACTTCCCTGGCGCTTTCATGGTATTTACTATGATTCGGTGTCAAACGACACTATCCGCCTGAGATCTCAATACAATTGCGACAGTTTGATTATATACTCCTTAACACTCTACGAAGACACTATCTATACCGACCTTTATGACACCATCTGCATCGGGACTTCTTATTTCAGGAACGGCTTCCATATCGATTCTACCGAAACAGCTCAGGTGGGGGAAGTTATCTACACCCGTAGAGAATCTAACCATGTAACATATCTCCATCTATACCAAAGCGACTCCCCGCAAGTGACCATAGCTTATAATTACTATGGCGATAGTTGCTACTCAATGACAGCCGTCACAGATGCCGATTTGATTGTCTGGTCAGCAACTCCACCAGACTCTTCCCTGAACGGACAGGAACGGCAATCAACAATTACAGTATGCCCTCGCATACCCACAGAATACCAAGTGACTGTCGGATACTCATCTATTCCTAACTGTACGACACAAAAAAGCGTTTCTCTGCACAACCGAATCGAACTTCCTGAGGGATACTTATGGGTACCCAATGTTTTCACACCCGAGGAGTCGACGAACAATCGCTTCAAAGCAATTGGGATTGGCATAAAAGAATTCGAGATTTACATCTTCCATCGATGGGGAACTAAAGCTTTTCACAGCACAGATATCAATGAGGCCTGGGATGGCACCACAAAGACGGGTAAATGTCCCTCTGCCACTTACACCTATCTCATCTACTACACAACAGTTTATAATCCTAATATGCGGAAAAAAGTCTCAGGCACTGTTACACTTATCCGATAACCCTCTAAACAATGTCATATAAGAACATACGATGAAAACAATACTCTACTTAATCTGTTACATCATTTATCCTTTCTCGTTCTTATTCAAAAGAAAAAAAAATCGGTATGCCTTTGGAAGTTTCAGAAAGTCTTTCAACGACAACTCAAAATACCTTTTCATCTATGCTTCCCAGCATTGCAAGGATATAGATGTCGCATGGATAACACAAAGCCGACAAACCGCCAACCTGGTGAGAAGCTTGGGCCTGCAAGCCTACACAGTGACATCACTAAAAGGAGCATGGCACGCTCTGACATCTAAATATTGGTTTTATAATGCATACACATCCGACATTATGCACTGCTTGTCAGGAGGTGCGGTATGTATAAATCTTTGGCACGGCGTAGGAATAAAGCGTATTGAGTATAACATAAACTCTGGCCCCATCGCTCAACGTTATAACAGGAAGAGTTTCAAGGAGGTGTTTTTCCATCCTGAGTCATTCCGCAAGCCAGACTATATTGTTTCCTCCACAGATTTCCAAAACGAGTTTTTCTCCACATCCTTCCGTGTCCCTAAAAATAGATGCCTCATGGTCGGTTATCCTCGCAACATCATTTTGAACATGGACGAACACCAACGGCAGGAGTTTATCAAGCAGTATGAACCACCCGCAACAGCCGAATTTATCAACAAACTGAAGAGCTATAACCGTGTGCTGGTTTATATGCCCACATGGCGCGATTCCCAACTCACACTGTTCGCAGAGAGTATGGATTTAAACAGACTGAATGAAGTCCTGGCAGAGCTCAACGAACTGATGATTATGAAACCCCATGCCAATGTCATCACCTCTATTCCTCAGTCTTCATTCTCTAATATCTTCTTTTATGACGGAAAAATGGACATCTATCCTGTTCTGCCCTACACCCATACGCTGATAACCGACTATTCCTCCATTCTATATGATTATATCTTGCTTCGTAGCAGAGACGTCATTCTCTACATCTACGACTATGAAGAATACAATGCAGAAAGAGCGTTTTTCTTCCCTTATGAAGAAAATGTCATAGGTAAACGAGTCTACACTTTCGACCAACTAATAGAATGCATCAACAGCCACGACTATCATCTGGCCGAAGAGGAGCGCGCAAGGCTTGTTGAAAAATTCTGGGGCAAAACCACGCACCTAAACTCTTGTCAGTTAATAATGGACCACTGCAAGAACTTGCAATAATTCTCTCAGCCCATTACATCCTCAACTCTTTCACCCCTTTCAGTTCAACCAGTGGCGGGGGTTGAGGGGATCTCTGCCACACCAGAGTTGGAAACTGAATTGCGAGGTGGGTTCTTCGCCTTGGTATACGGCTCCGAGGCTTTGGCCACTGCTCACCTTGGTTCCGGCCTTGACATTTACCGTTCCCAGCCCGGCATACACTGTCAGATACTGTCCATGGCGGATGATGACGCCGTTCGAGCCGTCCGGGGCCTCGAACACCCGGGCCACCACACCCGCCGCCACGGCCCGCACATTGGCTCCTGGGGCGCAATTGAGGTCGATCCCAAGGTTCCTGTTCTGCCCTCCCGACGCGCGCGTATAAAGGCCATATTCGCGAGCCACGGACTTATAATGCACCGGCCACGGCATCTTACCTTTATTCCTCACAAAATCCGCCGACGTGGCATCGGACGCTGCCACACTCGGTGCGGTACCGGAGGCATTGCTTTTATTAGCCGAGCTTTTAGCCACCTCGGCGTTAATCAGTTGCTGTATCTGCTGTTGCAGTTTGCGTTTCTGCTGCTCTTTCTTATTGATTTGTTGCTGCAAGTTTCGCTCTGCCTTCTGGCTCTGGTCCAGGCCTTGCTGGTGCTTCTTCTGTTCTCGGGCCAGGGCTTGCTGCTGCTTGCGTTGCTGCGCAAGGAGGGAATTCTTCTCATTGCGTTGGCGTTGAAGGTCCAGATCCAATGAGGAAAACACCTGTTCGCGCCGCTGAATGGCGGTCGCCTGATGCCGACGGTAGCGTGAATACTCCTTGAAGTATTTCATCTTCAGGTACGAATAGTTGTACGTGGTATTGTCAAACAGCAGCGTTACCGCGTTGACATTGGTTCGCAGGCCATAGAGCGTCTTGACAATCTTGGCATACTCCGACTTCATACTGTCAATCTGACCGCGGACCACCCGTAGCGAGTCTTCGGTACGGGTGATTTGACGGTCAAGGTGAGTCATCTGGCTGTTGATATTGTTGATAAGACGGTTCCGCTCGTCAATTCGCTGATTGATGAGCTTTATCTGCCTGGTCCTGTTTCGGGTGTCCTTGCGGGCTTTGCCCAGTTCGCCCGACAGTCGGGCTATCTCCTTTTCGATACGTTCTTTGTCGCGCTCAAGTTGTTTCTTGGTCTGCCCCTGCACTATAGGTGCAGCCAGCATCAGGATGAGCAATAGCGAGATGAGTCTTTTCACAACAGTCAGTTTGGGTGTTAATGTGGGAATGGATTAATGTGTGAATGCGTTAATTTGTTAATGTGTTAATGAGGGAATGAGTTAGTTCTTTGACTGCGCCAGCCACTCACACACTTGCACATTAACGCATTCACACATTCATTTTTTAATTCCAGTTGAGGATACGTTTGAAGTCATACTCCTCGGGGTTGGGAAGATATTTCTTCGCGGCCTCATAATCGGCGGGCGTGATGTAGTCCATGATGTCGTTGATATAGGACTGCACCTTGTTGGTGTTCACGTTGACCTGGCGGGGCGGAATTTTGCCCGTGGTGGGGTCTTGAAGGTCCTTCAAATAGAGGGGCGACACGTTGCCTTGATGGTCGGAGTAGACCATGCAGCCGGTGCAGCCTTGGTTGAAGAGGGTGTGGACCCCCATGCCCATCAGGGAGCAGTAGGTCAGGTCGAAGGCTATAGGCGTATGGCAGCGGATTTCGTAGCCCACCTCGACGGGACGGCTCTTCACTTTCAGCCCAAGGGCTTTCACTTTGCGCTCCAGCAGGTCGTTGAAGATATGGGCTTTCGACACCTTGCCCAGTTCGGGATGCCCATGTTCGTCGTAGCTGAAGTGGATGCCTGAGTTTTTGATTTCCTCGTCAGAGAGGCTGTGGAACACGCCTTCTGAGATCATGGCGCAGCCGTAGTTGATGCCCATGATTTTGCGTTTGACGATGCAGCTCACTACAAGGTTGATGATTTTGTCGACGGTGATTTCTGTCTTGTTGAAGAATTCGGGTATCACCACCATGGGGTAGTGGCAGGCGCCGGCGATGCCGAGGGCCAGATGTCCGGCCGAGCGGCCCATGGCCGACACGACAAACCAGTTCTCTGAGGTGCGGGCGTCTTCCATCACAGCTGTACAGATAACCGTGCCCTGGGCTTTGGCGCTGTTGTAGCCAAAGGTGGGGGAGCCGTTAGGCAGGGGCAGGTCGTTGTCGATGGTTTTCGGCACGTGTATGTTGGCAATGGGGTAATGCTTGCTTTCCAAAAACTTGGCAATGCGGTTGGCGGTCGAGGCCGTGTCGTCGCCGCCCACGGTGACAAGCAGCTTCACCTCGTTGTCTTTGAAGAAGGAGAGATTGAAACGCTTCTCAAAGTCTTCGTCGGTCGGTTTAAAGCGACTCATCTTCAAGATGCTGCCACCTTTATTGAAAATCTCGTCAGCGGTGAGGAAGTCGAGGTCTTGCATGCGGGGATGCTCGGTGAAAAGGGCGCTGTAGCCCCCATGCAGGCCTATGACGCGATACCCGTCGCGCAGGAAGGTTTTGGCCACTGAGGCCACTACGGTGTTCATTCCGGGGGCTGGACCGCCTCCCGTCAGGATGGCTATACTTTTCATGGTGATATATATTTAATTTTGGGTTGATACAATTGTTTTCAGTTCGTCGACGGTGAGGATTATGTCGAATGGTTCTTTGGCCTGTGGCGAGGAATAGTTGTACCGCACTGCCACACCGGCGCTAATCAAGTGACTGGCCAGCCGTCTCCCCTCGCCCGAAACGTAGGTATGGCGGATGGCCTCGGCCAGGGCTTGCCGGCCCGGTCCGCCCGACCGAAAGGTCTCCATGGCTGTAGCCGAAAGGCTGTATGTATATAACAGCTGGCGTGCCGCCGTGTCGAGGGTGCAGCCCTCCAGCGTGGTCTGCTCGTCCACCCTCACGGGACACTGGCCGTTCAGCTCGTCGGCTATGCTCTGTAGTTGTTCCATCGGGTCCGCCATGCTGGCCGCACCTCTCTCAAACACACTTTTCCACATCCACGGTGCAATCAGCATCTCCACCGAGTCGGTCTGATGCTCGTCGCGATACACGTGCCGCAATGTCACATCGCCTTTATATGACACAAACGCCAAATGGTTGGCGGTGTCCATCACCAGGTCGGCCGCGCGGTCCTTTCTCACCATCTCCATATTCTCCAGCACATAGCGGCGCACCTCAGGCCACATCCCCTGCGCATATTCATATACCGTGGTCATCACCCGCGCTTTCTCGTCGTAGCGGCATTCCACCATCGTCTCGCCCTGACCCGTCGCGTGGGGCAGCTGACGGTTCATCCGGTGGGCAAGGCTTGCCACAAACCTCCGGGCTTGCTCGTCCAACGGTAGCTCTATCGCGGCCTGGATATCTTCTGGATGATAGTTAAAGGCCGACGCACCCTGGTTGGGGCTGTCCTCCATCTTTGGATGCTTCACCAGGATCCTCAAATCGAAAGCGTGGTTCAGCAGGGGCTGCACATCCCATTTATCGTTATGGACAAAATAGTCCAAAAACCATTCCGACTCCTTTATCTGATAGCCCTTCTCCAACGCATATTCCACACGCAGAAACCGCCCCTCCTTATTCAGTATCACCCCCACCAGCGACAAATGGTTTTCCGCGTCGTAGTAGGGTGCCTGGGCCTTGATTGTTTCAGCCAGCTCCTCCACATCCGCAAAATCCTCTTCGTCGGCCACCTGTGCCTCGAGGGGCAGCCACACAAGCATGAGAAGCATCAAACAGAGCTTAATTTTTTTCATACAGCAAAGCAATTATGTCGTTCAAAATATGCTGGTGAGGTCCTTCCTCCACTGCGGGTGGCACACTGGTCGACGCTCCCGCCAACCGGGTCCGTGCCTCCTCTATGGCCTCCGGCATCAGCGAATCCGATGCAATCTGCACATCCTTTATCACCCCTCTCGCCTGGTCCACATCCAATGCCAGCTCCACGCCTCCCCACTCAAACTGCGCGGCGCGCTGCACGCGAAACTCACGCCAACGGCCGTACTTCCACTCCTGGCTGTCAAACTCTCTTCTCAACCTCTCCACGGCTGGCTGCGCCGCCAGCTGTTCAAAATCCATACGCTCCGCAACGCCATACTCCTGTTCAAAAGCCTCCTCCAGCACAGGCATCAACCCCTCGGCGGTTATATCCGCCAGCTCCGAAAGGTTCACAATGCGGCTCTGCACCGAGGCCACTCCGTGCTTTTGCAATTTAGCCGGCTTGGGTTTGAGATAGCGCTGCAACTCTTCCACATTGGTCCGTATCAATATAGTGCCATGGTGCAGCCTGTTGTGTTCACCACGGGCAAACGCATTCCCCGAGAACTTCCGTCCTTCGCACAGCACATCGTTCCGCCCGCTCACCTCCGTCCGCAACCCGTAACGGCCCACCGCCGCCTGCACCACTCCCAACTGCCGTTCCACATCATAGCTGTCCACCGGGGCTATGAACGAAAAATTCAGGTTGCCCAGGTCGTGATACACTGCCCCACCACCCGTGCGCCTCCGCATCAGATAGCCCCCTTCGCGTTCCAGCCGCTCCACATCACACTCCGCATAAGGGTTCTGATTCTGCCCTATCACCACCGTCCGCGCATTACGCCACAAATACATTACCACCCCATCCAATCCCTCTTGCGAAAACAGATAGTTCTCCACCGCAATATTGAGATATGGGTTGTACTGGTTGCTTATTACTATGTGCGCCATACGGATTCTCTTCAAATCAAACATCAAAACCCACCGGCAATCATGCTTCAGCGCACTCCTGCCTCGGGTTGTTCAAAATGCAAAGATACAACTTTTTTTCCACATCGAAACCAAAAAACAGCCCAGCCACGATAATTTATGAATTCACACACCGCAACCCCTTCGCCGGTTTGCCAACAGCCGGGTCTAACATCTGATTACTCAAGCATATCACCATCCGCCTCCTAAAAGAAGCGTTCCAAATCGGTGGTGATGGAAATATAATTCGGGGCTTGCGCAAAATGGTAGTTATTGCGCGAATAGGCTATGCGGAAACCTTTCACCGTAAAGCCCAGACCAAACGAGAAACCGGAGGTGTTGAAGCGGTCGGCCGCCTTCATCTCCACCATCTGCCTGTAGCTGTAGCCCAGCCGCAGATACAGCGATTTGCCGATATTCAACTCCACTCCCACTTTCACATGCCTTCCCAGATTATCCAGCACCCTCTCCACATCCGTCTTCCCGCTCACCTCGCCCGTAAACGGGTCGGTGACCGACGAGGGATTCAGCGGGTCTTCATAAGCCAGATTCCAGGTCTGCAAATCGTCAAGGGCAAACATCAGGCAGAACGGGGCATCCTGCAACTTGTACGAACCCACCAGCGACAACTCGAAAGGCAGACTCTCCGTCGTGCCGTCGAAAGTCATCAGCTGTGCCCCGATGTTACGGCCCATCAGCGTGGCGGCAAAGGCTTTGCTTGTCGACATGTAGGTGGCCGCCACGTCGAAACTCACCGCCAAAGCCGTATACGACTCGTAGTGCGAAATCACGGGCTTGAAATTGGCCCCCACCGACACATGGTCGTCCACCTCGCGGCCCCATCCGATAGTCATCACATAGTCCGCCGCCGCGAAGGTGCCTGTGGGCTGGTCATACTCGTCGTAACCCTCAAAACGGCCATAACTGCCATATTGCAGGCCGAACGAGAAAGAACCCACATCCTTAAAGGAGTGGCTGTAAGCCGCCGAGCCGAAATTGGCGCCGGCAAAGACATTCACAAAACCCAGCGCCAACTGGTTGTTCATCCCCTCTCTCAGCAGCGAGGGGTTGCCCATCGCCAGCGTCAGGTCGTCGCCATTCATGGAGAGGTAATCAAATCCCAACCCCGCCGGGCGGGCCGAAAAAGGCATGTCGAGAACAGCAAGACCCGACATCCCCGCCACCTGGGCGCGGACCGCCACCATGCTGCACAGCAGCACCGTCAAGGCTATAATCTTGCGCATTCTCTCCACTTAATGATAAGTTGATATGTTTATAAGCTGATAAGGCACTTATCAACCTATAAACATATCAACATCCAACCAACTATAATTAGTTATTACGCTTCTTGTTGCGCTCGTGACGCATCAGGTGGCTGGGTTCGAGGGCCATGCGGTCGGTCTCCAACAGCGAGGCCACACCCTCTTCCACACGTTTCTGCGCCTGGCAAGCTTCGCAGTGGCACTCCTCGTGATACTCGCGCGGCTCGGTGTAGGTGGTAATCACACCCTCGAAGTTGCGCAGGATCACCTTATTGGGGCTCTGCGAAATGACGTAGTTGGGCATCACCGGGGTCTTGCCGCCGCCGCCGGGGGCGTCCACCACAAACGTGGGCACGGCATAGCCGCTGGTGTGTCCGCGCAGGTTCTCGATGATCTCGATACCCTTGCTCACGGGGGTGCGGAAGTGCTCCAGACCCATGCTCAAGTCGCACTGGTAGATATAGTAAGGACGCACACGGTTTCTCACCAGCTCGTGCATCAGTTTCTTCATCACATGCACGCAGTCGTTCACGCCGCGCAGCAGCACCGTCTGGTTGCCCAGCGGAATACCTGCGTTGGCCAGTTTGGCCAAGGCCTCTTGTGCCTCGGGGGTCATCTCGTTGGGGTGGTTGAAATGCGTGTTCAGCCAGATGGGGTGGTACTTCTTCAGCATGTTGCAGAGGTCGTCGGTGATGCGCTGGGGGCAAACCACAGGCGTGCGGCTGCCGATACGCACGATCTCCACATGCGGAATGGCGCGCAGACGCGAAATGATGTACTCCAGCTTGGCGTCGCTCACCATCAAGGCGTCGCCACCACTCAGCAGCACATCCCGCACCTCGGGCGTACGCTCGATATAGGCCAGACACTTCTCAATACGCTCCTGGGGCGACTCGTCATCCTTCTGCCCCGCAAAACGACGGCGGGTGCAATGGCGGCAGTACATGGAGCACATGTCGGTGATGAGGAACAGCACACGGTCCGGGTAGCGATGTGTCAGTCCGGGAGCGGGCGAATCCTCGTCCTCGTGCAGCGGGTCGTTCAAATCGGCGGGGGCGATATTACATTCGGCACCCTGGGGAATGCACTGACGACGGATGGGGTCGTAAGGATCGTTGGGGTCGATAAGACTCAAGTAGTAGGGAGTGATGGCCATGCGGAACTTAGCCAAAGCCTTCTTGATGCCTTCGGCCTCTTCGGCGGAGAAGGTGAAGTATTTGCTCAGCTCCTCATAAGTCTCGATGCGGTTCTTAACCTGCCATTTCCAGTCGTTCCACTGCTCGTCGGTGACGGCGGGGAAGAGTTCTTTTCTGCGGTTGACTTTCATATAATATATCGTTTATTTTTTTATCTCTCAGCACAATAACATGCACGTAGGCGGGCCTCGTGCTCTTTTTAGACGATGCAAAGATACAAAAAAAAATCCATTCATAAACACATTTTTCTAACATCTTGCACCTTCCCCTCTCCTTACTTACCCCCTCTTTTGAAGCCAGTTCCCCGTTCCTTCATCGTTAATTAACGAAGAAGTAACGGGGAACTACTATTGCAGTATCGTCTATATGACGGATAACGAAATAATTACATTTATATCAACTGTCGGCTTTCAGCATGCCGTTGTCGTAGCCGCCGTTGTGGAGGGTCTTCTCGCCTTTGTTGAAACGGCGACCGAAGTCCATCTGCCAGGTGAGGCCGAGGACTATCATGTTGCCGTTCTCGGCGGTGTGGTGTATGTGGCGGAAGGGGTGGACGGCGCTGAGGCCCACGGTCTCGTAGCGGTAGCCGTCGGGGTTGAGGGGGCAGAGCCACATGGCGCTGGCCGTGAGGCTGCGCCAGCGGTACTGCACATAGACGGTCTGGGCCATCTCGCTGAGCTGTTTTTCCTCGCTGATGAGGCGCCACTCGGGCAGCAGTGTGAAGGAGGCTCCCGCCACCAAGCCCTTCCAAAAGAACTGCGCATTGAGCATGGCGGTGAAATTATCTGCGCTGTGGCTGAATTCCGGCCCCTCGGAGAGGTAGTGGTAATAGGTGCCGGAGAGCGAGAGGTTGAGGCACTGCCACAGCCCCCGGGTGCCCACCTCGCCGTAGAGGTATGGCACATGCCAGCGGTCGGCGCTGTGGTAGCTGTGGACGAAGAGGTCGCGCGCGGCATCGTAGTGGTAGCCGTCGAGCCAGGTGTTGAAGATGTGGAACAGGCCCGGCTGGGCGAGGGCATAGAAGCCTCTGGGGTGGGTGTAGCGCAGCATGAGGCTGGACTGGAGCTGCTGGGCGGGACGCAGGTCGGGGTTGCCTTGCTGCCCCTCCACATCGTCGGTCTGCTGGAAGACGGGCGAGAGGGAGGCCAGGGTGGGCAGAATGGGAGTGAGCTGCGCTGTGGCGGTGAGCGAGAACTGGGGGTTGATGCGCCATTGCAGGCGGGCGGTGCTCAGGTTGCAGAGGTATGGTTTGCTGCTCTGGCCATCGCTGACATTGAAAAGTTTGGCGCCAGTGCCGACGGAGTAGCCCACCTTGGGGCCGAGGGGGCCAGCCAGCTCGGCATAGAGGTAGGCGTTGTCCTTGGACATGGAGGTGACAGTGGATTGCAGGGTGTAGTCGTTCTCCGAGAAGTTGTGCTGGTATTGGAGACCGGTGCGCAGCTCGGTAGCGCCGAAGCGTTTGCTGTAGGCCGCCTCGGCGCTGATGGCATAGCCGTGGCCGGTCACATCGGTGGCGTAGGTGGTGGGGATGCCGTCGCGACGATAGGTGAGCGTGTTGTCGTAGCAGTTGGTGGCATACTCGCCCACGAGGTTCAGCTCCAGCTTCTGTCCGGCCGCCATGCGGTGGGTGAAGTAGAGGTCGAGGCTGGGGAGATTGTCGCGCTGGTGTTGCAGCCGCTCGAGGGTCTGGGTGGAGGAGATGCCGCGGTCGGTCTCGGTCATGGTGCCGTGGGCCTGGAGGGTCTTGGTGAAGAAATCGTCCTTGAGTGCGGCGACGAACATGGTGCTGTCGTCGTGCTGGTAGGTATATTCGGCACTGAGGGTGTGGTTGATATACCAGAAAGGCATGTTGGTGTGCTGGGTGCGGCGGACGGTGCGCGCAGGGTCGAGGTAGCTGTCCTCCAGCTCGTAGGGTACGTTGCTGTAGTTGCGATAGCCGAGGTTATACTCCAGCACCCACTCGCTCTTGCCTTTGTGGTAGCTGCCTTGCAGGTAGCCGTTGACGAAACCCGTGGTGAGGGCGGACTGGCCGTTGGCCATGAGGCTGCCGCCGTCCTCGCGCTCTTTGAGGATGATGTTGATGATGCCCGTGATGCCACGGTCCAGATAGCGGGTGCCGGGGTTGTTGGAGTATTCCACGCGCTTGATCTGGTCGGCCCGCAGATTGGCCAGGCGCGTGACTGGCACCTCCTTGCCACCTATTTGCAGGATGGCCGGGCCGCCGTCGATGGTGATTTGCTGCAAGGCCACATCGACTTTTAGGCCAGGGAGGTGCAGCATATCGAGCAGCACAATGGTGCGGCCCGCCGCAGCTGTCTCTTCGGGTTTGGGGAGCACCACATAGCGGTCCACCTGCTCGGTGACGCGCTGGGAGGTGACAGTGACATCCTGGAGTTGCTTGGCGTTCAGCGTCACATCGCCGAGCTGGAGGCCCTGCACCGGCACGTCGCACCGCATGGCAAGGCGTTCATACCCCGCCGAGGAGACCGCGAGGCGGTAGGTGCCGGGCAGCAGCCGGAAGCTGAAACGGCCATCGTCGTCGGTGGTGGTGCCTCTGGGGCTGGCGGAGGAGTCGACAGCCGTGGCCAGCACATGGGCAAAGGGCACGGCGGCACCCGTGTTGTCTACAATGCGACCCGAAAGGGGCACGGTGGTGGTATCGCGCTGGGCCAAAGCCTGTGGGACGCTGAGCGCCACGACTAACAGAAGGAGTAGGGTGTGTTTCATAGTGTGTGGATTTGAATGGAGGGGGCAGGAAATGAAGGTGTGCTCACCGCCTTCAGATTCTACGCCCATCATGTTTTACTTTATCTACACCCTATAAACGCGCCAGAAGGCAAAAAACTACAGCTTGGAAAAAATATTTTTGCACACTGCTGATTTCCAGCTCCTCTTGATAGTCCTGGCCAGTGCCGTGGTTTATCGGTAGAAGAAGAGATAGGTGGTGGCGCTGCTGCCGCTCCCGACGGTTTTGGAGGTGATGTAGCCGTCGGCGTCGTAGGTGAAAGAGCATTGGCCGGAACCAGCGAGCAGGGAGGTCATGTTGTTTTCGCACCAGCAGAAGGCGTAGGGGAGGAACGTGGCACAATAGCCAAACACCCCTTCGAGGATCATGGTCAGCCCGAGACCCATCGTCTCCACCCCCAAGGGGAAGCGCATGGGGTTGGGCATGGTGTCGTAGCAGAGGTTGCTCAGAAAGGGACGGGTGGCGCTGTCGGTCTGGAGGAAGATGGCCGTCACGTTGCCTCCGGTCCAGTCGAAGAGGTAGGTTTCGGACCGGGAAGAGCCGTCGGGCAGGGAGCGCGTGGCCACCACACGGTCCACCTTCCCCTCGGCGTTGTAGGCGTAGGTCAGGCGGCAGGGCACAGCGTCGTCGTAGTGCTGCTGGCAGGGGTCTTGACTTGTGCGGAGCGGAAGGATGAAATGCTGGCTTTGCAAAAGGCCGTCGGGCCCATAGTGATAGTGCATGGCGCCGTCGGGAAGGCGGAGGCTGTCGGGTCCAAAGGGGGTGATGGTTTGCAGACGGGTGCCATCGTAGGCGAGGTCGATGCCGCCCAGGGTGGTGCCGTCGTAGAGGGTGCAGCCGATGGAGGTAAGCAGACCTTCGCGCCAGGTGAAATCGTAGGTCAGATAATCAAGAATGCCGACACGCTGGACGATGCGGCTGATTTGCTTTGGGGGCCACACCTGGGGAGTGGCCTCGGGGACTGGGGTGGGTTCGGGTTTGCCACATGCGGCCAAGGCCGCTACGGCTACCAAGGCGGCCGGGAAGAGGAATGAAAGTCGTTTCATGGCTGAGGGGATTGGGGGTTGGTGGTGGTGCTGATGACGAAGGTGAGGCTTGCGATGCCGGGATAGAGGTTGGGGAGGGCGCGGTAGTCGACGGTGATGGTGCTGTCCGGCCAGTTGATGTCGAAATGCTGAGGGTAGTCCGCCAACTGGAGGGTCTTGCCGTCGGGAATGTGGAGGGTGACGGTGCCTGCCGTGCCGTCAACAGCGTAGGGCAACTGCTCGGAGACGGATTGCGTGTGGGAATAGCCGTCGAGGACTTGTGTCACGTCGATGGTGGTGATCAGGGTGGTGTCGTCGACAAACTTCCATGTGAAATCGTATACCACCGGGAGGGAGTCGCCCCCGCCGACGTCGGCGAATGTCCTATTGCCCTCCGACACCCATACGGTGCCTTCCAGGCTCGGGCAGGGACTTTCGGCCACGGGGTCGGCAGCCTTGTTTTGGCGGCAGCCGAAAGGGACAAGCATCCAGCCCAATGCTGCGGCGACTAAGCATTTGTTCATAAGCATAAGATGTTTTGTGTTGCTCATTTTGTTGTGTTATTTTGGTTCTTGTAATTATTGTACTTGAACAGCAGCGCCGAGTCGCATTCGGCACGGTTGCGGGCATGGAACAGGCATGCCACGCGCGCCTCGCGGTCTATGCACTTCAGTTCGTTGCTGTCGGGATGGAGGATGTCCATGCGCTGTTCGGGGTGTCCGCGACGGCAGAGGGCACTGCTCACCCTTATGGGAGAGGCGTCGGGGCCATAGGCGGGCAGCCTGTCGGCGGCGAAGGCACGCTCTATCGCCACCCAACCACTGTCGGAGGTGGCCTCGAGGAGGGTGATGTCCATGCGCAGCGTGTCGCCCACGGGGAAGGCATGGATATAGGTGGCAGCGACACCCGGCGTATGCTCAAAACGCAGGTAGAGGGGACTCACCTTCCTCAGCGGGAGCATGTAGCGCGCCACGGCGACACACGCCACACCGATGGCGGCCATCAGGCAGAAGGCTATGAACCACTTCTTCATAGTTCGGAAAGTATTTGGCACACCGTCGATGCAGCCCATTGGGGGTCGCCGCTGCGCGAGCCTTGCACTTTCATGCCGCCCGCAGGGGGCATCAGAAGTGCGGCCACGGCTACCGTTACGGACACTGCCGCCACCAGGCATAGACCCCGGCGGGCCGTGGCTCGGCGCGCACTGCGACGGTGGCACCACTGGTCGAGACCGTCGGTCATGCGTTGCATCTGTTGTTTATAGTCCTGTTCCATATTGTCTACGTAACTTTTTGATAATCCTGTTCACCCGCTGATAGACCGCGTTGCGCTCTATGCCAAAGGCTTCGGCAATCTCGTTGGCATCATACCCCTGCAAACGCATCTTCATCAAGCGGCGTTCGTCGGGGGCAAGGCTTGCCAGCAAGTGGTCCATCTCCTCGGCATAGTCGAGAGTGCTGTCGGCTACGGTCTCGGACATGGCTTCCGTCAAGCATTCTGTCTCCACCGCACGCTTGCGGTAGAGGTCGACCAACACCGACCGCGCTACCCGCCACACCCATGCACGCTGCTGCAAGGGGTTGGCATCGACACGGAGCTGGTCGAACCTCAGCCATAGGGCTATCCACACTTCCTGCACCATGTCCTTGCACCGCTCAGGGTTGCCATGCGCAAAGCGCCAGCAGACCCGCCAGACAGTGGTGCGGTGTCGCTCCATCAAGGAGCAGTAATGGTCGTAGTGTGTTCCTTCCGTTCGATTCATCATAACGTAAGACGTAAAAAGGAGGCTGAATCTTACATCGGTTGAGAAAAAAGTTTATCCGCGTTTATACTTGAATGCTTCGGAGGGGTTGGATTTCAAGAACATCATACAAGGACAGTGGGGTGACTGACACCGGCAGAAAGGGGCTGTTGAGGATTGGGTTGGCTTTTCCACACCCACTTCGAGGTAGAATCTCCGTAACACCGTACAAGCACTTTTGTATAGTTGACCTTTATTAAACATCCCATCGGGGTGAGATTTCCTTATCATCGTACAAGGATTTTTGTACAGGATAGCTCTATAAATCACCCCGAAGGGGTGAGATTTCCGTAACACCGTACTAGCATTTTGGCGGGTGGCGCGACCGAAGGGAGCGGCACCAAAAAAATGCGCAGTGCGGTGATTATAAGGAGTAGTAGGGTGCGTCCCGAAGGGACGCGACATAGAAACAAATGCATGGAGCCATCATATCGTGGCGCGACCGAAGGGAGCGGCACCAAAAAGAGGCGCAGTGCGGAGGCTGAGAGCCAACTGGCTATCAGCGTCCCGGAGGGACGCGACCTTGTGTATATGCCCAAATGCGAATTATCGTATATATAAAAACTGCCGCCGTGCGGACACAGGCGGCAGTTGTGGTGTTGGCGCATGAAACGCCGATAGGTGGAAGAACCGATGTGCTGACAGGTGTTTCCCTCAGCGGGAAGTCCCTTCAGCCCATCAGCCTATCACGCTGTTAGGCATAGAGTTCTTCGAAGATCTTGCGCAGCTCGGGGCTCTCGCGGAGTTCCTGCAGGGTGAACTCGGCGTGGCCTTTGGTGTAGCCATTGCCCATGATCATGTTCACATCGCTGCCGATACCCTCGGCGCCGAGGCTGGCCTTGGTGAAGCTGGTGGCCATGCTGAAGAAATAGACAATACCGTCGTCCTTGGTGCAGAGCACAGCGGTCATCTCCTGGTCGGGCACGTTGACGCAGTTGATGGTCACGTCGGCCATCTTGCCGTTGGTCAGTTTCTCAACCAGTTCGTAAACCTGCACGGGGGTCATGCCGGCGGCCGACTCGACAATGTCGCAGAAGCCGAGGTCCTTGATGCGCTGGGTGCTCTTGGGGCTGTTGGCGATACCGATCACGCAGCCAGTGACACCTACGCGCTTTTTGGCCTCATAGCAGCAGAGCATACCGCTCTTGCCACCAGCGCCGAGGATGACGACGGTCTGGCCATACTGGCAGAGCTTGGCAGTCTGGGCGGGAGCACCGGCCACATCGAGTGCGGAGAGGGCCAGTTTCTCGGGCATATCGGTAGGAATCTTGGCATAGATGCCGCTCTCGAAGAGGATGGCCTTGCCCTTGATGTCCACCTGGTCTACATCGGGACGGATTTCGAGAATCTCGTCGATGCGCAGGGGAGTGAGGCTGAGGCTGACGAGGGTGGCGATACGGTCGCCCTCTTTCAGGTCGATCTTGCCCTTCAGGGCGTCGCCGATCTTCTCCACCTTGCCCAGGAGCATACCGCCAGAGCCAGTGCGACGGTTGCGGTGCTTGCCCTGCAACTCCACATTGAGGAACATCTCTTTCTTCACCTCTTCCATGATTTTCTCCTGGCTGGCGCCTTCGCCGGCCTGCTGTTTGGCATAGTTGTGGATGTCGGTGAAGCTGGCGGAGTCGATGTTCAGGGTCTGCACGTCGATGAGAATCTCATTGTCGTAAAGAACATCCATGTTATTGTCCAGCTTGTTGGCGGGCTGGGGAAGAACGCCCTTGGGTTCGATGACACGGTGAGTGCCGTACTTGTTGCCTTTTGGTTGCATAATGTAATATTTATTTTGTTGATTATTAATAACGTACTTCAAAACCTGAAGCCTTTTAAACGTACAAAGATACACATTTTTTTCGAATTGGCAAGAAAACCACACCCCATCAAGTCAAAAAATGATGCATCCCACCACTCCACGAAAACGGAATACAGGAGGGGGACAGAGCATATCAAAAAGACTAAAAAAGAGGTCTGCAAAAGAAAAAAAACAATGAATGAAAAAAAAATAGTATATTTGCAAGTTGAAATGACACAGGACGAAATCATACAACGGATTAAAGAGACTGCTCAGCAAGTGCTACCTGCAGGAGCTACACTATGGCTGTATGGTTCACGTGCGCGAGGTGAAGCAAACGCTGACAGCGACTACGACCTGCTGATGCTTATTGACGGCGACCATGTCACCCCAGCAGCACGCAGCGCCGCCTACGACCTCTGCCTGATGGGATACGAATATGGTGTAGACATCGCCCCACACATCTATCCCAAAGAGAAATGGGCTGGGTGGACCTACTCCCCTTTTTACAAGAATGTGGAACAAGACAAAATCGTACTGATATGAGTTTGAGCGACGAAGAACGCAAAATAATAATAGACCTTGAAATAGAGAAAGCCCATCGCCTGTATCAGCAGGCACTGCTGATGCAAGCATCCGAGCAATGGGACGGCATGGCCAACCGCCTATACTATGCACTCTTCCATGCCGTAAGCGCATTACTGATACACGACCGACATGTTGTCAACACCCATAAAGGTTCTCACGCAATGCTGGGACTACATTACATCAAAACTGGGAAATTGCCCAAATGGTATGGCGAGCTATACCAAGACATGGAACGTATGCGCGAAGAAAGCGACTACAACTGCACCTACACCCAAGAACCCGAAACACTCCAACAAAACATCGAACCAGCAAAAGAAATGATAGAGACTATTGCAAAAATGGTCTCCACTCCCGACTGACACATGAAGGGGCTGTCCTCCGAACTGCCTCGGTGAGGAATGAACGTCCCACCGTTTATGCAATGCCGCAAGCACTGCCCCGCCGATTCGAACACGGCAGCTTGTGAATAAAAAATACCTATCAGTCGACAATCTTTTGACCTATCCCTCCCCTACCCAAGCCGGGGAGAACGGCTCTTTTACACAAAAACAGACAAAAAACGCCCTGAATCAAAATTTATTCGTATCTTTGCATCGGTTTTCCGAAAGGTAGGAAAGCTGCGAAGCAAGAAAAGCATTGCAACACAGTCCTTAATCTGGAATTTCGCCAAAATTCAAAAATGGGAGGATTGAGCATTTATGCTTTCGCTTGAAGTGTATGCTATAGGCACTCACGCCTACTGCATATCCTCAGGCGTGAGATATGTTCTATAAAACCCGTTCCCATTAAGGTGTTTGGCGATACCTCAGATTAACGGACATGAGCACATAACCTCATGCCTTTTCTTATTGTTTTAATTAAATTGCCTGTTGGAGGTTGGGGCAGAAACGACTATCATCATTTGCCTATGGACAATAAACACAAACAAGACTACGAACCACCCAAAGTGACAATCGTTACATTTATGGTTGAGTATGGCTTACAGGCTTCACGAATGGTGTTTCTAGAAAGTCTATTTACTCCTTTTGATGATGCATCATGGGACGAGCCTTCATCTTCTACAGCTACAGGACATTTTGGAGATGGCAATTGGACCGGTGGAACATCTTTTTCCAACAATAATAGTTTCGGCTCAGGAAGTTGGGATAACTAAAGCAATCTTAACAAAACAATTAATCACAGAATAAAAATAATTATGAATAAGAAACATTACCTCTTTACATTTTTTATGATGGCAACTGCCATGTTGGTCACCAGCTGCCAAAAAGAAGAAGGCACAATCACCTTAGGTGCTGAAATAAAGAACTCAGTCTATACAAATCAAAAGGTGTATATCAGCGACCATACTCCTTGCTGGCACAACGGCGACCAAGTAAACATCAATGGCACAACTTATTCTATTGTGGCCGCATCAGGCACATCTGCTCAGATACCCGAGGTGACCCGCCACGACACCTATCGTGCCATCTTCCCAGTAAGTATAGTTTATAGTAATAGTACTAATATCAGCAACAATTCTGACATTTCCGTAACTCTGCCTCCCGTCCAATATTTCCAAATGGTAGGGAATCACCAACGGGTTGATGTGCCCATGGGAGCCTATATGACCAGTGGCAGCACGCTGCAGTTCTACAATCTATGTTCAATTGTACGTGTTACGGTCAGCAACTCCCTAAACACAGACCTCTCTTTAAGCAGCATCATCTTGCATGCTGTACAGGCACGATTAAGCGGAGCTGGAACTGTAACGGTTTCAGGGGCAGAATCCAACTCTATTAGGATGAACAGCAATAGTGACGCCAATTCTCGCACCGTTGCACTCGTATTTACCGAAGACTCCCCTGCCACAGTTGATGCATTAGGTTCTTCAACTTTCGACATAGTAGTTCCCGAGTTCACAACAGACAACATTGACATAACAGTCACCACTACTGACGGCCAATTCTTCAATCTATCTAAAAGAAATGTTGGTTTGACCCATAATACCATTACTACCGTTACAGCCAATGTCACTGGCCTTAACCAATTACCGACATCAGCAGAGTTAGTTAGTGGACCCATGTTCAATAGCCTAATTCCTTCAACTGCTACCAGCATTGAATTCGTATGTGAAACACCATGGGTAGCAAGCGGAACGTTACTATCAACATCAAATTCAGACGCTCCTATTTATGGAAATTTAGAGGGTACTACCTGGAGAGTAAGTACATCTGCCCGTTCCATTAATGCTAATATGAATTGCAGTCAGATGTTTAAAAATAAGAATAATCTTACGTCTATCGTTTTTAACGAGTTAAACACTTCTAATGTGACCAATATGAGTTCTATGTTTGATGGATGT
>DEKU01000052.1:0-22601 GCA_002354035.1 Bacteroidales bacterium UBA2714 | reverse complement strand
GTTTGTCCAACCTTGACCTCTCATGTCTCAACACTTCAAATGTGACTAATATGAGTAAATTGTTTAAGGGATGCTATAATTTGAGAAGTCTGAATCTATCAAACTTTAACACTCAAAATGTCACTAATATGAGTTCTATGTTTGAAGATTGTGGTTTTTATCATTATGTATCATATCATTATTATGTATCAGGATTAAGTAGCATCAACCTCTCAAGTTTCAACACCTCAAATGTTACTAATATGAGTAAAATGTTTAAAGGATGCTATAATTTGAGCAGTCTGAATCTATCAAACTTTAATACTCAAAATGTCACTGATATGAGTTCTATGTTTAAAGATTGTGCTATGGGGTCTAGTGCTTATCCTTTTGGTTTAAGTAGCATCGACCTCTCAAGTTTCAACACTTCAAATGTAACTAATATGAGTAGAATGTTTGAGGGATGTTATCAATTGAACAGTTTAAATCTATCAAACTTTAATACTCAAAATGTCACTGATATGAGTTATATGTTCTACCAAACTTCGTTTTTTGGGGATGAAAATGATGTTGCTTATGTTATTGGACTTTCAAATCTTGATCTTTCGAATTTTAACACATCAAGTGTTACCAATATGAGTTACATGTTTGGCGAATGTGTCTATATTAGTAGTCTTAACCTTTCGAACTTTGATATGAGTAATGTTACTTCTAAAACTGGAATGTGTAGAAATCTTTCTACTTGTACTGGAACTATTTGTTGTAATTTAAATACATTTGAATATTATTGTATAAACGGTTCATGCACTATAACCTGCCCATTATCAGTACAAACAGCAATGCAAAGCGGCACTGGACTACCTGGTCCCGACCGAGTAACGTTCACCTGGGTTAGACCGTAAGTCATTCTCAACGCCTGCGGGATGATATTTCGACTAAACCCCACACTGCACTTTCTTCGGGTAGTGTGGGGTTGGTTTTTCTTTAGAGGGGATAGAGAGGATAGATATGATAGATGAGAATAGATGAAATAGATTTGATAGAGGGTTAGTGGTTATCTGTTGTGGTTCTTTTTGAATTCGTCAAGTTGTTGGCGGAGGAGGGCGTTTTCTTGCTCTAACTGGTAGAGGCGGGTGCGGAGGGTGTTTATTTCGCGGTGGGCGGCTTCTAACTCTTCTTTGCGGTCGGAGCGAAAGCCAAGCCTCGCTGCCGTCATTCTTTCTTTTATGCCGCCTTCGGTGACGAACTCTTTCTCTTTCTTTTTCTGGTAGGTCTGCATCATTGTGTCTACCATGCAACATAACGTCACTGCCGCATTTGCCATTTCCTCGTCGGTCCAGCGCTCAAAGTATGGCTCATATTCCTCTACCTTGTTGTGCTTTTGGCAGAAGTGTTGCATACCGATATAGCGGGGATGGGAGTCGCCCCACAGCGTGAGCTTGTGGCTGCGGATGTAGTCAAGATAGTCCTCTTTCAACTCCCTGATGCTGGCGCGAGCCACATTCAGCAGCTTCGCCTCCATCTCGGTGGAGGTAACCCCGTCGGCTGAACCCTCTACTATGTTCTGCTTACCACTACGGGCTGCTTGCACCATCTGGTCAACCGTGCGGTCGCCATAGGCTGGAAGGAAGCGGCGACAGAATACCACTGTCATATCGTAGAGCGTTACTGTCTTTTGGTAGAACCAAAGGTTTTCCCAGCGGGTTTGTTTGCGGAGGTAGTGGTGATTAATTTCTTGTTGCATAGGAGCTTGTTTTTTAGATTGGATAGAGGGGATAGAATTGATAGAGGGAATAGAATCTTTTCTATCATTTCTATAGAATCTATCACATCTATCATTTCTATAGAATCTATCACATCTATCATTTCTATTTCACTATTATTCTTTGGCCGAGGCTGGTGGCTCGGAACTCGGGGGCGTAGAGGCATTGGAGTACTGAGGGGGCGAGGGTGAAGGAGCCGGGGTTGGTGACGTAGTAGTCGGCATCGATGATGTATTTGCCTTTCTCCAGACGGTCGATGTATACGGCGTTGTGGCTGTTGTTAATGGCGACGTAATAACTCAGTCCTGCACTCCACACCCAGCCCGAGGCAGTGTTTACAGGCTCCAGACAGGCGGCGCGGAACTCTTTCAGCTCCACATACTCCAGATTGCGGTCGCACTGCACATTCAGCCTCACCCTCAAGCGGTCGCCCACGACAACTCCTTTATCCCCTTTCAACTCGGTAAGAGACCCGTCGGGCTCTACCTTGAAGAGTTCGCGCCTCATGGTTATGCCCGTCTCGGAGGCCTGAATCTTGTCCATCTGCTCGGTGTATTGGTAATACAGGGCACCCCATGCTATGCCTTTGTTGGGCCGCACGATAGTGGCGGTGACAGTACGGCCACTGGCCAATGCGTTTAAGCTGTCGTCATGGTAAGAGTGCCGCAGATACCCCGTTCCGCTGCTGGGAGCAAGCAGTGTGTCCGTCATACCCTTGGCCCCTGCCGAGCGGGGCAGCACTGTGCCGCCTGATACCACAATGCGGTCGCCATGTCTGTTGCTTTTCGTTCCCATATCCACAATGGGTTGCCCCGCCGTGTTGGCAATAGACCGATTAACCATTGTAGAAGGCAAGAGAGCCTGGATAGCACGGAGGGTTGCGATATCGCTGCTCCATCGAGTGGTCTGCTTCTGTTTGAGCAGCCACTGCTGCATCTGCGACACGGCGAGGGTGTCGGAGGGCATCACCTCTCGGAAAGTTTCGATAAGGAGAGCCTGTGTCTCGACCGGGCGCTGATAGTAGAAATACCCCGCGCGGTTGTCGCGCCAGTACATGCCCATCTCATCGCTGTAGAGGGCTTTCTGCTTGATGCGGGTCACCATTTCGCGGGCCAGGCGGGTGTCGCCACCCCGCTGGAAGACGAGGGCAAGCAAGGCTTGGTCGTAAAGCGAGGTGTAGTCGGAATAGCGTTGCTTGGCATTGTTGTAAAAGTAGTCGAAAGCCGTTTGCGTTTGTCCTGCAAAGGCCTTGCCTGGATAGAGGCTACGGGTGTAGAGATAGTCCAGCATGATGGGCCGGAAGGTGCTGCCGGGATGCTTGGCCAGATATTGCTGCCATTCGAGATATGTCCGGTAGGCTTCCTTGTCGATATAGGCAAGGCCCTGTTTCTGCGGGCGGGAGAATGAACCGGGGGTTAGCTGACGCGAAAGGTTGCCAAGCACCTTGAGGATATGTTGCGTGACATAGGTGCTGCCATAACGCCCGTCGGGCATCCACGACCAACTGCCGTCGGCTCGTTGTGCGGCCACCAGCTTGGACCATGTGTCGCCGCATTGGCGTTCGAGCTCTTCGGTGTCGTAGAACCGGGCTATATTCCTAAGCCGTTCCATCTCGCTGTTCCCGTCGCGAAGCCAGGGTGTCTCGTCCAGGAGTGTCTGCCGCACATCGGCATTGCGCAGCAGCGGGCTTTCGGCCTCTGTGGCGCCATCGGCGCAGTTCTTCAGCTCGGGATATTGGTCGGCAATGGTCTTGCCCAGCTTGTTCACATAGTAACTGCTTGCAAGGTAGATATTGGAGGGGTTGGCACATTCGGCCATATAGGGCAGCGTCTGGATGGCGAGCCAGATGGGGTTGGCGGTGTACTCGACGGTGAAACTGACTGGCTGGGCGGTGGAGGAGACTGGCAATTCCATTGCATACTGCTTTCTGCCCGCGCCATTCATGTACATCGACACCGACTGGGTGACGGCCTGGCGGTTGGTGAGCAGTGGCAGGGGGCCTTGCTCGCCGTCACTATGGTTCGAGGCTGTGGCAACAAACTTATAGGTTGCCACCGTGCCGCCCACAGGTACTGTAACCGGGAAGAGGACTGCCTCCGAACCGTGGGCAGGAAGAGTGACGGTGCGTTCGGCCTGATCTTCGGTTTCCGTTCCGTCCGGCATGGGGATGGAGATATTGAACCGAACGGTAGCATTCATGTTGCTGTCCGTCAGGTTCACCACCTTGGCCATCACGACTGCGCTATCCCCTTCGCGGAGGAATCGGGGCATGTTGGGCTGCACCATCAGCTGCTTGCGGGTGATGAGTTTGCGTTCCACGTTGCCCACCGCCAAATCGCGTGTCCAGGCCAGTCCTTTCACGTCCCACTCCGTCAGCAGGTCGGGAGCGGTGAAGCTATATTCCACCGTCCCGTTAGCATCGGTGCGGAGTGTGGGCTCGAAGAAAGCCAGTGTGCTGAGATTGGTGCGCAAGTATGGCATTTCCGGTTTGACAGTTGCCTCCTGCACTACCTCGCCATATTCGTCATAAGCATCCACCACCTCCATCTCCATCGCATCTTCCACCACTGTCAGTTCCGTCACTACTTCAGGAGCATTGGGAACCCTGCGGCTCTTGGCCATCTTGACCGCATTGGTTGCCTCCATTCCTCCCTCGCCTCGGGCAGTGCCATAGCCCACTCCCCCAACTGTAGCCACGATGCTCTCCACCACTGTTGTCCCTCTCATCAGCCCACGGTCGCGCCATCCCCTATGGTTCAGGGCGGTGAATTCCCATCCCGCTGGAGTTATCCCTTTATAGAAAAGCCAATTGTGCTGCGACACCAGCAGTTGCCGGTTGTTCTGATACCGCCAGTCAAAATCATAGTATGTCCCCATCAGGCTTTCCGATGTGGCATCCCGCCACGGCCACCAGTTGAAAGACAGGTGGCCATAGCTGTTCAGCGCCGCATCATACATGCCGAGCAGCATTGCTGCATCGGCAGCCGGAGGGGGCGTCAATGCCACCGCGCCGGCTTCATTCCGTGCCTTCGACACCCTCAGTGTCCATCGCTCATGTTCGCCCGGCGTCAGCTTGTCGCGGAAGGTGACGAACTCCACATTCAGCTTCTTATGCTCGTAGGGCACCTCCACACGGTAGGTAGCCGTATGGGTGCGGCCCTCTTTGATGGCACACAACTCTATCTCAAATCCTCCCAGCAGCGTGTCGCTGACGGGTATGGATAGGCTCTCTATCCCGCCGCCCAATTTCAGCACACGGCGTTCCAGCAGACGGCCTCCGTGGGTAAGGCGGAACAGCACGCGCACACCGCTGTGGCGCGTGCCAACCCGCAGGGTCAGTGTATCGCCCACGCGAGCGGTCTCGCTACTCACATCGCTCCACAGCAACCGTTGGGTGTACACTTGATGGCCCTCGGTGGGGGTATAAATCACTACTGCGGTGTCGGCCACCGGACGCAATGCCTCTGGGCCGTTGTCGGGGGTCAGGATGATGCGGTAGGCTCCGGCCGACAAGATGGGCAGCTTGATGCTGTTCACGGCCTGCCCCTCGCTCTGCATCCGGGCCAAAAACACCCTCTCGTCCACTGGCCAATGCTCCATCCGTTCCTCGTTATAACTGTAGGGCGTCAGCGGGAACCGTTTGTGGAATTCCGCCTCCGAAAGCGTGTGGCACACGCCTTCGCGCAACTGCGGATGATCTATCCACAGGTCGGCAGGCATACGCAGCCGCTCGACAGAGACGACGACATACCCCTTCAACGGTGTTCCGTTCAGGTCGTTATATTGGTATGTCAGATTGTCCAGCCGGGCCGTCTGCCGTGGCAGGGTGATATGCACATAGCTGTTCTCGTAGCCAGCCTTCAGCGTCAACTGCTGGCTGTGGGTCTCGCCGTTAAGGTCGGTCACGTCAACCGTAAGCAGATACTGGAAACTGGGGCGTGTGGAAAGCTCCACCGAGCTGTCCGGCTCGGCCACGAAGGCGATGCGGAACAGCCCTTCGGGGTCGGTGGTCAGCGAGTCCGAGGCCACCATGTGGGTCCCATAGTGTACTGCACTGTTATACCAACGGCGCCACCACGGACGCACCATCGAGCGGGTCACGCTCCACTTCACCCGTGCTCCACCCACCGGCACCTGCGTATACGATGCCGCCAAGCCCTCCACCACCAGGCTGTCGCCCATCTGCGGGGCGAGGCTGTTGCCCTCGTTGTCGCGACGGTCCTGCGATTTGAGTGTGACGGTGAACTTAGGTTGCTTATATGATTCCACATTCAAGTAGCGCTGCGCCACCATCTCCTCTCCCCGACCACTTCTCACTGTTCCCGCCTTGTTTGAACTCTTATCTATCGGACCGAAGGCCATCAGGCCGAAACTGCCGGGCAACGCCCGCGGTGCGATAACGAACTGGCCACTCAACCGGCCAAACTCATCGGTGACACCCCGCAGCGAGTCCACCGCCTTGCGGTTCACGTCACGTAGTTCCACCCGCACCTGCTGTCCGCCAAGGGTTGACCCTTCGCGGCCTCCATCAAAACTGGCACCCACCAGCAGGAACTTCACCGTGTCGCCAGGGCGGTAGACGGGTCTGTCCACAAACAGCTCGTAGTCCCTTCGGTCGGCCACGGCACCGCCTCTGCCCGAGAGGCTCAAGTCGCGGGTTATTTCCAACCCCCGGTGACGCATCATCAACCGGTAGTCGTAGTATCTATAATCCCCTTTCTTGGTCTCATCCTTACCCACAATCTGCTGCTCGAATGCGAAGAACCCGTTGGCATCGGTCTGCACCGAACCGAGGTCTGTATACTTCACCGGATAGCTGCGGCTCCGCTGCAAGGCCACGCGCTGATGCCGCACGGGTTCTCCGCTCACCACATCCACCACATAGCCACTCACCCCTGTGTTGTCGCACTGCGTCAACACGATAGCTGCGCATGCCACAGTGAACCCCTGCACCACGAAGCCCTTGCTTTTGAAGTCTGCCGTTGGCGACACCAGCAGCATATAATGCCCCGGTGCCAGCGCAGGCACATAGCCGTAATGCCGGTGGTACTGGTAGTCGTCCAGTTTCAGCGGGCGCCCGGCTGGGGTACCGTCTGTGAGGGTTTGATGCCACGACTTTAAGACACGGCTTTTCAGGAGCATCGTCCGGGTATTCTCGTCATTGTTCCTGTAGAGATCATAATTCGATGGGTAAGCTATAACACGGTAGTAAAGATCAGCCACGTTGCGGCTGTTCACCCTCACCAGTATGTCGCGTCCTGCGGCCTCCACATCCCGCATCTCCACCTCTATGTGGCATTCTTGTATCTGATTCTTCATATTAGCACACTGCACACCGCCTTCGCTCTTGGGCCAGCGGTTGATGGCGCTGTCGCAATAGGCCACTGCTCCCACAAAGTCCTTCTCCTCCTCCGCCATGCTTGCCAACCGGCGATAGAGTTGAGCCAGTTGCTCATTGCCGCTGCTGCGGTAGCGGTTCAGCCGCTCCTGCACCTGGCGGCGGCGGTACAGCTTCGAGAGGTTGGGCTTGCTTTCCATCAGGCTCAGCCAGCGCAACTCATTGAAGAGCGTCAGATTCATGTCGCCCCGGCTGCGGCTGTAGTCCACCAGTTGCTTTTGCAATTCCATGCCTTGTTCCAATGGCACATTCTGCACAGCAAGCTGCATCACCAGGTCGTACATCGTGGGGGTGATATTGAACAGCGCCTCTTTGGGCTGCGAGCAGAAGTTGGCAATATTGCTGTTAGGCACACCGCGCAAGGCCAGTGTGTCGGCCAAAGCCGAGTCCACTTGCCCTAAAAAGAGATGGCACAACACACGGTCTACCGGCACAAGGTGTGGCATGATGGCCCGGAAGCGAGCCATGCTGCTGTCCATGGCATCCTCCTGATACTTCACTGCCGCCATCTCCATGAGCCATGTAGCCGTAAGCAACTGTCGCGACACGTCGGCATCCGGAGTCTGCAACTGGGCTGTCATACGCATGGCCTCGGCACGTATACTGTCGGCAGCTGCGTATGCCGAGGAGTAATGTTGCTGCATTATCAGCTTCTGGACGCGGTCCACTCGCGTGGCCGATGTGGCAGAAGGGTTTTGGCCTTGGACAGAAGTCATCAACACAAGGACGAAAAACACTAAGGAGGCAATCTTTTTCATAATCCGTTTTCATTAATTACTTTTACAACGGACAAAGGCCACAATTATTGCATTATGCCTGGAATTTAGGAGCAATGGAAAAAAATCCCCGCACCCACACATCGAAGGTATGAGGAAAGTTCCGCTGTAGAGACGCGGCGTGCCGCCCGAAGCCGAAAAATGGTCCCCCATCATTGCAAACACCGTTCCGGAAACCGAAAAACGGCCTCGCATCATTGCAAGGCCGTTTTCGGGATGGATTTCGTATCTTCGCATCGCTACAGCGACGCTTCCGGCTGCTCCGGCGTGGCGGCCAGCGGCTCGTCCTCGTCTTTGCCGCCCTTCTTGCGGCTCTGCTGGTATTGCAGGTCGATTTTCGCCAGGTCGGCGTTGTAGTACTGCGCCGACTTTGACAGGCTCTCCTCGGGCTGCAGCTCCTGCACGGCGTTGAGGTAGGTGATGAAAGCGCGGTAGTGGCCGTCCAACTTCTCGCGCGCCGCCTTCAGCTCGCCCACCACCACGTCGCTCTTCTCCTCGTTGCGCTTGCCCATCGTCTGCTCAATCTGCTCCGTGCGGCTGAGCAGGCGGCGGTTCAGCTCCGTCAGGCCCATCGCCTGCAGGTCGGCCGTCAGCTCGCGGTCCGCCAGCTTCTGCTCCATATTGTGAATCTTCGCGTTCTCCGCCACCAGCGCCTCGCTGGTGCGGAAACCGTAGTCGCGGAACACCTGCGCCACCCTGCGGCCGTGTGCCGCCAGCGCCTCGTCCTCGAGTTTCGCGGCCCACGCCTCGGCCACCTTCTGCATCACGTAGGCGTAGCCGTCGCGCTCCTTGTCGAGGGCGGTGATTTTGGCCGTCAGCTCGCTCTTCTGCGTCCGCTTGTAGGCCTCGTCGAACCTGCGGAACAGGTCGCCGTACTCGTCCCGCATCCTCTGGAACCGCTACAGCCCGCACTCCGCCGCGCGGATGCGCTCCTCGAATGCTTTCACGGCGCTGAAATAATAAGCAACTGGATAATTGCTTAAAGCCTTTTCATTGAATTTCGTTGCATCCATAGTTATTATTGTTTTTGGTTATTATATGCTGTTTTAAATTTTTCAGTGGACGAAATGACCCATTTCAGGCGTTTTCAAAATCAAATGGCGTTGTAATGACTCATTTTGGCCGTTTTCAAAATCGATTGGCGTTGTAATGGTCCATTTTAGGCGTTTTCAAAATCATTTGGTGCTGTAATGACCCATTTCAGCCGTTTTCAAAATCAATTGGCGTTATAATGACACATTTTTACTTCATTACAACCACTTTTCGTGCTGGCCTCGCTCCAATCTTAACCATATAAACACCATTCGGCAATGCATCGTTGCGAACGCTACGACCAATCATGTCGAACACCCGGACTTCTTCGGCCGTTCCTTCAACTAAGATTCGACCATTTAAAGAATGGACATCAATATGATCTTCGCTAATGGTATTTATTCCGACTTCATCTTCTGAAAGGAAAATAGCTGTTAATTCTATATCTTCTGTGACTTGAAAAGCGTAGGGATTTGTTTTTATACCATTGCTCCATTCTGTGAAAACATATCCTGTATATGGTATTGCTGTGAGGATGCATGGTGAGCCGTATACATATTCACCATCACCAGTAATAACCCCTCGGTCATTATTATTTGCATTAGCTGATACAGTATGAATGTCAATGGCAAAACTACATGTTATAGTTCTATCAGAATTCATAATGATCCATGAGGTATCTTTCGATGCTGATACCCCTGATGCCCCACTCCAATTTTCAACATGATAATGTTCTATTGGTGTGGCTACAATCATTAAAGTATCAAGGTAATCAGCACTGTCGCCATAGGGGAAAGATATTGAACCCCAACTAGTATTATTGACATTAACTGTAAGATGGTAGCGATTGGGCGAAAAATATGCTATGATGGTACTGTCACCTACAAGATTCAACGTATCAGGGTTTGATGTACTCCCATTGCTCCAGTGGTCAAAATGATAATGTTCAAAGGGTGTGGCCATAATACGTTCTATATGATCATCTATTTTGTTATGTGTGGCAAAACCACGAGTGCTGTCATTGACATTAACGTAAACCCCAATAAAGAATGCTGTAACCGAGCTATCTCCTATGAGTTGTAATGTATCAGGGTTTGCCACACTTCCATTACTCCAATGGTCAAAATGGTATTGAAGGAAAGGCGTAGCAGTAATAGTTGTAATTGAATCGCAGCCAACAATTGCATTATGATAAACGCTTTCCACAAGTCCCCTTGATGTGTCATTGGCGCTAATGGTCATTGTTATTTCGGAAAAAGGTTCGCGCAATGCATCACGATAGACAATCCAAGTGTTATAATAGGAATCCCATGAGCCACATGGAATCCTAAACACTCTACCACTATGATTATTTCCAAAGATTTCTGCCACACCATAGTAAGGAAAATTCGGTGCGGTATCTGGCATCAACATTACTGATTGGAGATTACTACAGTCTTCAAAAGCATGCCAGCTTATAAATGAAACACCCTCAGGAATCTCTATAGAATCAAGCATGGAACAACCAGAAAAAGTTGCTTCAGATATAACTGTTATTTCTTGTGGTAATGTTACTGCTGTTAAGTTTGTGCAATTCTTAAATGATTCTTTACCTATAGAGGTTACCGAATTGGGTATATTGATTGATGAAAGATTTGTACAACCCATAAATGCAGCTTCTCCTATTTCTTTTAAACCATAAGGAAGGATGATAGAATCAAAATAGCAATTCTTAAATGCCCAATCCCCAATTGTCTTTACAGAATCCGACATTGTAACAAAAGTGATGTACGTACAATAGAACGCTTCTTCTTCTATGTACTTAACAGTATTCGGAATTACAACTGTAGTTAATCCAACGCAATATATGAATGCATTAGTTCCAATTGTGGTTACTGGGTAGGTATTTCCATAAAAGGTGACACTATCTGGTATTATCAAATTACCAGTTGGTTTGGTGAATGTCCCCCAATAATTGTCCAACCAATCAGAAGGATAAGTAACAGTTGCTGTATCTCCTCGAATTATGTAATATAAGGTTTGTCCACTAGGTGCAACTGAAGCTAAAGACCACCCACTTCCAGAAGGTGGTGGTAGAGTTGTGCCCTTTGCAGCACTAAATAACATGAAAAATAAGAAAATGAAAATAGCATTCTTTTTTGTCATATCTAACATTATTAAAACGTTTGTCCGACTAATTTTTTGCCATTTGCTCCGAGGCACTCGTCATGCTCGGCAAACATATATTGCCCACCTTCTTTGGAGAAATCAATATGAACATAATCTTTCTCATCAAGCCATTTGCAAACTTTCTCCATGTCTATATCGCCCTCATCTTTTTCTAAATAACCTTGAATTTGTTGAAGGAGAAATCCTCGTCTTAATCTCTTGAATTGAATTGTGACCATTGCAGCCACATACTCATCAAATGTGAGTTCAGTTGGTATAGGTATGTTTTCCACCGTAAATAAATATTTGTTTCCAATCAATTCTCCCCAGCCGTTTCTCTCACATCTTCTTCCTGCAAAATCGTACCATTCTTTCATTACAAGTTCGGTATTCAGAATGTAGAAATTGGCACGACAACCATAGTTTGGTGAAAAAACATTTTTTTCATATAGCCGTGCAATCAACTGTCGTATTGTGGGTACTTGTTCCTCATATGTTACTAAATGCCCATCTTTGAACACACTAATATCCATCCAATTGATAAGAGAGGACTGTTGCCATCCTTCATTCTTAAATGGAATCATCATGTCGTTTACTATCAAATCAGCGCTATCCACCTTGCCATTTCCATGACAAAAAACAACTGGATAGTCATTGAGGTATTTTCTACATGCCTGTTTGTCGAGAACTAAACCATAGAAAAATAAGTTTTCTTGTATACGGTGTGCAATAATGACTGGTTCACCATAAAAGATGTTATTCTCGATGTCTATTGTAATGTTTCCATACGAGATTGCGCCATTGATTGCATATCCATTTCGTATAAACATTCTTTCTAGTATAGCAGACGCCCTAACAATCCCCTCAAAGGAATCTGCTTCATCATTCAACGTGATAATTGTTATAGAATCCGAATATGCTTGATAATATAGCATAGTATCATACTTGCGCTCTCGAATAATGTTCCGTGATTCCAACATTATTCTTCCCAACTCGTCGGGTTCTTCTTTTGTTAATTTTGAAGCACCCATAATGTCAAGCATTGCTACAAAACGTTTCCTTGTATCAAACATCTTTCTTTAGATTATGTCAGTACAAAACCATCCCGCCCCGCCGCAAGTTTGCGGCAGAGAAAGGCAAATGAATTAAAAACAAAGAGGATATTTTTGTTCTCCGCTGCGCTATCGGAACGGCCACCGGCAGTTCCTTCATCCTCTCCGATTTCTTGTGCATTCCGTAGGGGAAAAATCAGCGAGTTATAAATATAAACTTTCATCCGTTTTTTCCTGTTTTGTCCGTCAGTCTACGGAAGTCCGATAACTTTATCAACTGCGTGTTTTTGTGCTGGCCGAGGACGAGAAGGTCGGAGTCGCCGCTGACAAGGTAGTCGGCGCCTACAGTTTCCGCCAACGAAAGCAAGTAGAGGTCTTTGGGGTCGCGGACGGCAGACTTAGCCTTGTGAACGAGCTCGACGTTGCGGCAATAGGCACGGATGATGCGTAGCAAGTCCTCCACATCGGTATCGGTCACGTAGCGGCGTATCTTGTCACGGCCTGTAACGTCGACCACTTCTGCCATCAGCTGTGGGCAACTATAGACCTCCACCGTCGGCGAGGTGAGCATCTCTCGCACTTCGGTCAGATAGTGGCCTATGAGGAACGAGACCCAGATATTGCAGTCGAAGATTACTTTCATATTTTCGATATGTTCGTTTTTCGCGCTTCGGCAAATAAACCAGTTTATTTGCACTCAGCTTAACGAAAAAACGTTCTTCACATTCCGTATCTAACTGCACTCACTTCATCCATTATCTCCTGCTCGGTAAGCGGGGGCTGTTGCGGACGGCTGGCAATGAAACGGTCGAGCAGTTGCTCGCGTGTCTCGCTCTGCCATCCGAATTTGCGGATAAGTTCTTTCAGCAGCGACCAGTCGGACATCGGCACATTAAGGTAAACGCCCTGCGTGGAAGGATTGTTCGCATTGTTGATTGTTGCGGTTTGCATTGCTTTAGCTCCTTATCTTTGATGTTTATATGGATTAAACGTGTAGCTTTGCATAAGCCTCATCCAGTTTGCGGTGGAAAATGCTTCCGAATTCGTCCAGCGACATATAGCCTTGGCTCCATAAAGTCGCCGACCACAGTTCGGGAATGTGCTTCGTCTTCCACACCTCTTTGCGAGTGTGCGAAACATTAGGTTTCGTCGGCGTTGTGTATGCTACTTGTGTTTCCATATTGTTATTGTTTTCGATTTGCAAAATTACGAAGAATTATCGGATTGACAAAATAGGATCACTTGTGCAATTTGTGGGTGGGGGATAAAATCAGCGAGTTATGAATGTTGCAGTGCGTCATTGATTCTCGATTTCCTTTACCAGTTGGCGCAGATAGGTATCAGTTACGTTGCTGATTTCGGCCTTGTCGTAGATGGACATCAGCGTAATTGTAACATCAGCATCCGTCTGCTTCAGATTATAGGTGATAACCCTTGCACCGCCGCTTTTGCCTTTACCCTTTGATGCGATGGCCATACGGTGCTTGTAGATGTTGCCGCCGAGCGGAGTGCCACCAAACGGATTGCGTTCCAACTCGTCGAGGAACGTGTTGTAGTCGTCCACAAACGAGCGGTATTTCTTGGCCAAGGCTTTGGCACGGCGCTCGAATTCCGGAAGATACTCGAAAGCAACCATCACGCGAAGAGGTTTCGTGCGTCTTTCATAGCCTTGCCGGCCCGCATCTCGCTGAACGCCGTCGTAAGACTTTCTCTGACCATCTTCGTCTGCTCCTCCTTTGGATTGTCTGAGGGTATTACCTTTGCGCCAAGGGTGAGCAAAACACCAATCAGTTGCTTGATGGCGCTGTTGCGTCCGTCGTATTCAAGTGTTATTGTTGCCATAGTAATTCGTTTTATGTTTTCTAACTTTAGAACGCAGCAATAATCTGATTATTGTATTCTGATGCAGAAAAAATCCGAAGTAGATTCAACATAGAAAGCCGTCATTGCTGACGGCTTTCCCAATGAAAAAAAGAATGAATTACTTTTTCTGACCCCTCTCTAAAGAGGAAGGGGAATTACTTACCAGTGGGTGTGCCAGGATTCTGCCAAGCGCCATCCATGGTGCAGGAATAGCTCTTCAGGATAGTCTCACCGCTTGCCTGATGGGTGGCAATGTCGAGCAGCTGACCCGTTGCGCTGAGAGTAATGCTGTTGGCGGTCATATCCAATGCCGTCACATTAATCTGGCACGTAGCGGGGCCACCGGTGGCATAGTGGGGATACATATCATTGACATAGTCGTTGGAACCGAAGATAACGGAGCAGCTCGTGTAGGTGGTTCCGTCAGCGGTCTGTGTGCCAGTGGAGGGGTCAATACTGACAACCGAGATAGCATCGGTCTCGCCCTCGCCGGTATAGATGGCCAGCATCAGAACACCCTGCTGAAGGCCAAAGTTTACAAGTGCCATACCGTTGTAGTTGGTGCCATCGAACGAGAAGGAGGCATTGAACTCACCGGGAGTTTCGCCACCACCGCCACCAGGGGTGTTAGTGTCACCACCGTGGCCAATCTCCGAAAAGTAAGCAGTATAGGTCACATTCTCATTGACAGTGATGTTACGGGGGTTCTCAGTGTTTCCATCGTTCCAATGGTCAAACTGGTAGCCCACTTCGGGTGTACCCCAAATACGTGCCACCGTACCAGCGTCATACTCGCCGCTGCCATAGGCTTTACCCATTTGGTTGTCAGCGCTGTTCACCGTGACGGTGTACTTGCCGCTCTCAGTAGTGTTTTCTCTCTGGCACGAAGTGAACATCATGCCAACAATTGCTGTAAGGCAAAAGATTCTAAAAAATGCTTTTTTCATTTTTTGAGTGATTTTAATTGATTTAAACGATTAATTTCTATTCTTTCAACAAAGGGTTCACTGCCATCAATGAATCTGATGGAATGTGGTGGGGCCTCCCACCATCTGGGGTTCCTCCTGCGAGAAACCAGTATACACGGCCAGATTAATTGTGAAGGTGCGGTTCACTGGATCGACAGTAAAGGAATCGCGCTGTTCCTCGCCGTCCTCCATACTGATCAACTCGCCTGTAAGACCACTAAAGCTATAGCTGCAGCTCATCTCCTGCGGCTGCTGTGCTTGACCGCCGGTGGTCATCTCAAGCAAAATACTTACATTCGACTCGTCGACAAAATCGAGCGTCCATGTCAGCTCACACGGCACAGGGCCTACCTGCGGATGCTGCACATACCCACTATACACGCCTTTCCACGAAGTGTGGACCATATCATACGTGGTAGGTATCTCGTCTTCGCTGCCTACAGCTTGTGTCTTCTCTTTCTGGCAGGCGCTGAAGCTGAACGCCGCCAGAGCCATAACGATTACAAATAACAGCTTTTTCATTTCAGTACAGTATTAAATTAGTTTTTAATGATTATCTTCACTGCCACGCCTTCCGGGGTCACCACTCGGACAAAGTACACTCCTCTCGTAAGGCTTTCGATATTGACCTGGCGCTCCATGGTGGCAACAACCACTTGCCCACATGCGTCTATCACTTCCGCACGCAATAGCTGGTCGCACGCGATGTTCAGGCGGTTGCTGGCCGGATTGGGCCACACGTCCACTCTCCCCAGCGTTCCGCCATTCTCGGCTTCGTCTATTCCGACATGCACACAGGGCCATTCAATGAAATGCGTCCCGCCGTTCATGAAAGCGTAAGTCACATTCACCAAATCCTCGTCATACTGGTTCTTCACGCGGTAGTTGATATAACGGTCGGTGCCGCCGCCATGGTGAAACACCACGTTCACATCGTGAGGAGGCACACCCACCTCGACAGTCTCACTTCTGCCCGTCTCCAGTTTTGCCGTGCCATACACATAGCCCGACAGGCTCTCAAAACTCAGGTAGGCTCCGCCTTCCCAGCCACCGCCGCGGGTGCTTTCCATAATCACTGTCAGCGGGCAGTAGTCTTCGACCGAATAGTAAGTCTGCACCACTTTCACCGTCAGGCTCTCACCATTTTGTGAGAAAGTGACTATGGCTTCGCGCTCGGTTGCCATATCGTTTGCCTGGGTGGTGATTGTGATGGCTCCCGCATGTTCCACACCGTTGGTATTCACGCTCACCCACGGCTGGTCGGCGGTCACAGTCCACGGGGTGTCGACCGTGTCGATGCTGCTGAACAGCACCGAGACCTCGCCTCCCTCGCGGGTGAAATTGACCAACGTGTCGCTCACATGCATCTTAAAGTCAGGTATAGCCCTCACCAGTGCCTGGTTGCTTTGGGTGAAGTGGTAGGCGTCTCCCTCCTGTCCCGTGGGACTCACATTGGGGCAGATGTCGTCGGCCGTGAAATAGCCGTCGCCACGACCACTCCAGCCGAAGTTAAAGTGGAAATATATTTGGCCGTCTCTGTACTCATAGCCGTCACACAAAAAGCCGTGTCCGCCTTCGGGTGCCACACCACAATATATGATGGGACGTCCCGCTTGCAGCTCTGCCTTCAAGCTGTCGGCCCAACGCTGGTCTGTATAGCCTTCATTCTTAAACAGCGCCTTCATATTCTTGCTGTAATAGAAATAATCCATCAGCGAGTTGTCGATACTGGCAATCCCTGGACGGCCAGCCAGACCCGCGGCAGCGCTTCCGCCAGGGGCATAACCCATGTTCAGGCTCACACCCACATGGTACATCAATGTCGACACCGCCTCTTGCTCCTCGCGCGGACTGGTCAGAAAGACCTCCGAGGGCATATTGTCCCAGTCATATAACGTGTGGGCAAAGTCGGCCGACTGGGCGCCATAGGGCTGGCAATTGTATGTCTCCCGTCCCCATCCGAAGGCCGGGAACTTCCAAAAACGCATGTACTGCGCCTGTGCCGTTGCAGCACAGCCAGTGGGTGTATGTCTGGGGGTATAGAGCGCATAGGCGCCATCCTGGTTCCACAGGGTCTCCAGCAGGGGGTCCACGCGGTCGTCATCGTCGCCGTCCTTGCGCACGGCGTTATCTATCAGCCTGCCCCATGCCGAGGCATCGCTGGCCACGGCCTCCACATGCTGTTGCTTTCCCGCAGCTATATAGTCGTTGTAGGCTTCCATACGCTGCGAAAGCTGATCAGGCAACATTTCGGGGTTGATAATTCCATTGAGCGAGTAGGCTATCACGGGGCGGGCGCAATCGTCGGCCGACACCATCACGAAGCCTCTCTCCTCTCCCACAAAAAGATACACCTCAGAAAAACGCCACTCACAAGCGTGCAACTTGCCCTGCCCATGCAGCACCGACTGCCAAAAATGGTTGGCCACACGGCTGGCGGTGGTTGGCGATACGGGGCTTGCCGCTGCTGCCCATACTGCAACACAGAGGCTAATCATTATGATAATCTTTTTCATTTCTTTCCTTCAGCTTAGTTTTTCAACACTTTTTTCATCCAAACGCCGTTCTCGCCCACCACACGGATGTAGTAAACTCCAGCGCTGAAACCACCCAAATCAAGGGTCCGCTCGGAGCTGCGCATCAGCTCGCGGCCTGTGGCATCGAGCACCGTTATCTGCATCGGATTGCCTTCCTCCACCTCCACCGTCACACGTCCCGTGGTCGGGTTGGGCCAAAGCTTGCATTCCGTCTCTTTCGCTGCGTCGATCGCCAACGGGCTGCACGGCCACACAATCAAGAAGTCAGCTCCGTCGAAGTAAGCATTCTGCACATCGGCAAGCACCTCGCCGTGACGATTCTTGATCTTGTAGTTTATATAGCGGTCCATCGCGCCGCCTTTGTGCCAGCGCACCATCACATCGTGCGGGGCCACACTGACTGTGGCAGTGCTGGTGCGGCGGCTGGCGGTATGCTGCGCTGTGCCGTACACCAAGCCGCTGAGCGACTCAAAGCTCAAATGTGCATCGCCCGCCCAAGGCTCGCTGTGGGTGTTTTCCATCTCCACCGTCAGCTCGCAATAGTCGGTGGCGGGGTCGTAGGCGTTCTGCACCACCGTCAGGGTTACCGACTTCCCGCCGTGGGCAAACACCACCGTGCCAGTGCGTTCCTGTCCCGTGGTGTTCTCGCTCACGCCTATGGTCACCTGTCCCAAGTGTGCGAAATCGGTGCCGCTTACGGTTATCCACCCTTCGTTGGCAGTGGCGGTCCACTGACTGTCTATCGTGTCGCTGCTGCTGAACCACACTTGCTGCTGGGCAGCCAGACGGGTGAAACCCAGCTGGCTATGGTTGAGATATATGTCGTATTCCGGATGCACACCCAGAATGGCGTCGTTGGCCGAGTTGAAGGTATAAGAACCGTAATTGATGGCTCCCACCAAATAGAAACCGTCGCCGTCGCCATCTTCACCTAAGTTGAAGTGAATATACCGCTGGGCATTGAATCCGTCGGCCACGAAGCAGTGTCCGCCGGCCATACCGCTGCCTCCATGCAGCACCGGGCGGAGCAGCCGCAACTCGGCAATCAGCGTGTCGGTCCATGCATCGTTGCTCATCGAGCCTTTGGCGCGGTAGCGGATGTCGTGCTTGTTGTAGTGGAAATAGCTCTTCAAGGCGGGCTCGCACTTATTGATGGTCGTGCCGCTGTATATAGTGCTGTAGCCCATCTCCACGCTCACGCCACAGTGATACATCAGCTTGGCCACCGCCTCTTTTTCGGCAGTCGACGAGTTGGACGTTAATCGGTCAGGCATATTGGGCCAGTCGTAGCGGGTGTTGCCGAAGTCGGCGCTCTGCAACCCGTAGCCCGAGTTGTCGCTATACGAGTGGCTCCCCTCGCCGAAGGCGGGATAGTTCCAGTATTTCATCACCTGTGCCATGGCGGTGGCCACACACCCGGTCATCGTATAGCTGGGGCAATACATGTTGTAGGGCGATTTCTGAAACCACTGGGTGGTCATCAGCGGCCCCACCTCATCCTCCTTGGCTCCGTTGTCCAGCGACTCGCCTGCCAACAGCTTGGCCCATTCGGCATTCACCGGCGCACTCTTCACCGTGCCGATATGGGCTATCTCCTGCCCATACTCATACACTATGTTCTGCATGGCTACGGGCATCCGGTCCTTGTCGAACGTTCCGGTGGCCGAGTAGGCCAGCACCGGGCGGGCACAGTCGTTGGCCGAAACCAACATCCATCCCCCTTCGGGCTGGACAAACAGATACACTCCCTCATATTGCCACGGGGTCTGCACCAGCTGCGATGCTCCTTTGGCCTCGAGGGTGGTCTGCCAGAACGAGCGGGCCACTGCGGTGGCCTTCTTGGCATCGACAGGTGCGGCAACCGCCATCGCCGTTGCCAGCACCGCTGTCATCAATATCACGACTCTTTTCATAGTCAATGTTACAATAGGTTTGATTCGTGAATAAGTTCTTTCTCCGACCCAGTTGTTATCTTATTTGATGGAGGGTGGTGAGACCGCCGTAGGTGATAATGGGGCCGTCGGCCACATGCTGCACCTCAAACTGGAGCATCACCTCAAGGGTGCGGTTCACGGCATCGAGGGTGAAGGGATATTGGTTGTCGCCCTCCACCGGCCATTCGCCGAATCCGTCGGTAATCACACCGGCATTGTTGCCCTCATAAGTGTAGGTCATTTTCCAGGTGTACTTGTCTGGGTCGTAGGCCTGGCTTTCCTGCCACATCATCACCTCGCCCTCACCATTGGACAGGAAGTCTACCGTCCAGTGGATTGTGACGGGATAGAGGCCATACTGCGTCTGGGTGGTGGTATAGAAATCGCCTTCCCATTCGGTGCCCTCAATGGTCTCGTAGACGGGGATGGCGGGCGGTGTGGTGCCACCCTCGGTCGGGGTCACCTTCTCTTTTTGACATGAGGTAAACAACATTGTCATTGCCACTGCGGCAAGAGCTAAAGTCTTCAATACTCTTTTCATGGATTTGATATAGTTTTATTATTCAGAGATTAGTGATTATCTTACTTGATGCAGCGTTGTGGGGCCACCATAAGTGTAGAGAGGACCGTCCTCCACATGCTGGGTCTGGAATTGGAGCGTCACCTGCATGGTGCGGTTGTAGGGGTCACACGTGAAGGGCCACTGGCCGTCGGCATCGGTGATCACACCGGCATTTTTGCCGTCGTAGGTATAGTTGAACGTATAGGAATACTGGTCGGGGTCAAAGGCCGAGCTCTCCATCCAGAACATCACCTCGCCATTTCCGTCCTGCAAGAAGTCGACTGTCCAATGTATCGTGGCGGGATAGGCGCCATACTGCGTCTGCGTAGTGGTCTGATAGGTGCCTTCCCACTCTGTCCCCACCAGCGTCTCATAATAGAGCTCCTCGCCCGGGTTGGTGCCGGGAGTTACAGTTTCGGTTTTCTCTTTCTTACATGCAGTCAAGCCCATGAAGCAAAGGGAAATGACTGCGACGGCGAACAATCTGAAAATGTATTTCATTGTGTTTTGTAGGTGTTATATTTGTTACTGTTTAATGAATTTCTTGGTGGCGATACCCTGAGGGGTGACCAGGCGGACAATGTGCAGCCCTGCGGGCAGCGACGAGACGTTGATGCGGTCGCCCACAGCGGTCATCTCCAACCGGCCGGTCACATCCATAATCTCGGCACGCACTATCTCGGTCGCGACTTCGATATGCAGCTCGTCGCCCACGGGATTGGGCCACAGCCTCACATCGCCCACAACGGCGCGCTGCTCCACCTCGTCAATGCCCACCACAGTGCCACGCGGGCCGTCGGTTCCGTCTGTGGTGATATTAAAATAGATGTTATCCCAAACGTAGAGGTCGCGGGCGTTGCGGCTGAAGAGAGTGTTGCCCGACGCATCGGTGACCGTTACTGTGCCGTCCAGGCCGTCGGCTCCGGTGTCGAACAGTTTGAGCCTGTAGAGCCCTGCGCTCCTTGGCGAGAGGGTATAGCTGACGGTATTGCCCACATCGGACTGGGCACCGCTGCGCTCGTAATAGAAACGGCAGTCCTCGATACCGGCCAGCGTGAAGGACACCTCCTGCGGGTAAGCATCATAGGCTATACTCATGGTCAGGGGGCCCTCGGCGGTGTAGATGTCAGCATCGGCATAGTGGATTTCCACCGGCGTGCCGTTGGCGTCGACGGCAGCCCCGTCGGTGGTGTAGCCGACCAGTTTTACGGCAGTGGTCTGCCCATAAAGCTGGTGGCTGGCGGGCATATCGGCAATCGTGGCATGGTTCACCACGACGGTGTCTTTACAATACGGAGCAATGGTTTTGGCGCGCACCACAGTCTGCCCGTCCACCTCCAGGCGCAGGTTGCTGATGGCCTTGCCCGTGGGGTTGACCACCTCCACATAGGGGTTGTAGTCCATCGAGCACTCCTCGCCGCCGGCAGCTCCATAGGCGATATAAGCCTTGGAACCCGTGCGGACAGCCTCGCAGACGTTCAGCACCTCCGTGCGGTCCTGGCACACGAACACCAGCACACTGAGGTCGTCGAAGTTGGTGATGGCAAGGTCGCCGATGGTATTGGGGACGACGTAGGCATACTCCTTGACAAAGAGTGAGCCAGCCTCGGTGTGATGGATGGTGTCGCCCCACTGGCCGGTGAGCAGATGGCGCAGGATATGGTTGTGGCGGTACTGCCCGTTCACCATATTCTCGGGATAGTAGGAAGAGGCTCCCGCCTGCTGGCCCAGCACGTTGTTCTGCAACAGGGCCACATTGAGGAGGTTGAAATCGCCGGGTCCGTTGCCGGGATAGTAGGCCTCCACTTTCACCACCATCAGGCGCGACTCGGGGTCGATATCGACCGAGGCGGCCACATTGACGGGGCTGGCCATATCGCGCATCTTCAAAGCGCAGGCGAAGGACTGGCCCGGGTCGATATGTATGCCGCTGTTGCCGAACACATGGCGGTTCAGTGTGGCGGAGGGGTAGCCCTGGATATTGGCCTGCGAAGCCCAGTTGTTGCCATACGTGGTGGTAAAGCGGGTGGCGAACACTCCCGTGTGGATGTTGATGGCAAAGGCGTGGCCGGGGAAAGCCCGCAGCGTGAAGTCGGTTGCCTTATGCCCCAGCGGGCAATACTGGCAGCCCACGCCCGTGTACTCTTCAATAAGCACATTGCGCTGGGTAGGCTGGGTGGAGACCATGGTCTGCGCGGCAAGCATCGACACGAACGCCACAACCGATAACAGGGATACTATTTTCTTCATCATACAATCGAATTTCTATTATCTTTTCCGGCTTAGGTGCAGTGTCCCCGCCTGTATTAACAGCGCACTGCAGAAAAATATCACTTTTTTTCCTTCCACCCCGCATCCCTGCCGTGGGGCAGGACGCGGGCGGCACGCCCAAGGCCTCTATGCCCCATCTCCTACTGTTTGCCCCTCGATGGACAATGTCTGGCCGATCATTTATCCACTGTCAATAGAATAAAGGTAAAAGAAATAGAAACTAAATGCAAAATAAATATTGGGCGTGGAGCGAAGGCAGAGCGAAGGAAGGCCCGTGGGTCGTGGTCGGGTGGAGGTCGGGTGGAGGTTGGGGCGGTG
>DEKU01000037.1 GCA_002354035.1 Bacteroidales bacterium UBA2714 | reverse complement strand
GAGGAGACGTTGACGGAGGTGCCGGTGCCTTGGTCGAAGCCACGGAAGCCGTACTCAATGGTCCAGCTTTGGGCCATGGGATCGGCGGTCCAGGTGAGGGTGACGCTGTTGGTGGTCACGTTGCTGGTGGAGAGGCCGGTGACGTCGGGGCAGGTGGCGGTGGCGAAGGTGACAGTGTCGCCCCATTCGCCCTCGAGGAGGTTGACACCGCAGAGGGGACGGATGGCGGCGTTGTAGGTGAGGCCAGCCGCGAAGCCGCCGATGGTGGCGGGACGGGAGGTGACACGGTAGACGCTGTCGAGGCCGCCGGTGAACCAGACGTGGATGTCCCAGGCGGATTCGTTGCCGACGACGTTCCAGTCGAAGGTGGCGGTGGCGTTGGTGACGGCGATGGCGCGCAGGCTGTCAGGTGCCAGGCAGGGCAGGCTGTCGGTCAGGAAGGAGCCTTCAACCCAGTTGCTGAAGCCGAGGCTGTCGGCAGTGCAGTTGGAGCGGAGGCGGTAGAAATAGGTGGTGGCAGGCTGGAGGCTGGCGAAGGTGTAGGTGGTGCCAGTCACATCGATGGCCGAGTCGGGCCAGTTGAGTTCGGAGGAGGCACGGAGGTTGACTTGATAGTCGGTGCTGTTGCCGTTCCAGGTGAGGGTGGCTGAGTGGTAGGTGGTGGTGGTGGATGTGACGATGGGTTCGTTGCAGATGTTGCCTACGCATGAGTAGAACATGATGTCGCCCACAGCGTTCAGGGCTGTGCCTCCGGAGACGGTGTTGATGTTGTAGGGGCTGCCGTCGTTGTAGACATAGCGGGTCTTGGCCGTAGTGGTGGAGTGGGAGTTGAAGGAGGCGCCGCTGGTGTAGGATCCGTTGAGACGGTTGATGGCAACGAGGAGGTTGCTGTGGCCGTCCCAGGTGAAGACGGAGTCGAAGGGTTGAAGCTGCCAGCCAGTGGTAGTGTAGCTGAAGTTGCGGTCGTAGATGACCTGTACGAACTGGTGGTTGGTGTCAGGATAGATGAAGCTGGCAGAGAGGTCGCTCTCAGGCACGTTGGCAAGGTAGACGTTCATGTGGTCGAATTCGTCGCCTGCAGTGGTGTTGGCGGGATTGAATGCAAGTGCATTGAGGTCGCCGGTGGAGAGAGAGGCAATGGTGGCAGAGTCGATGATGGTCTGGACGTAGCTGTAGTTGTAGAAGCCGTAGCCGATGGGGGCGTAGGAGGATGTGGAGGGAGTGAGGGTGCTGTCGTAGCTGTAGACTATCTCGCTGTTGGCGCACATGGAAGTGGAGAGGGTTGCGGGATCGGCAGGCCAGAAGCCGGTGTCGGTGGAGGAGCAGATGGGACGGATGTAGAAGTCGTAGAGTGAGATGCGGTTGAGTCCTGTGATGGGGACGGGGTGGGAGGTGACGGTGAGCTGTGTGCCGGCCGATGTGCCGAAGGTGTAGCCTGTGGGTCCGTATTCTATCTGCCATGCGGTGGGTGTGCCGAAGTCGGTCCAGTCGAGGATGATGGAGTTCTCGGTGGCGGAGGCGGCATGGATGTTCTGGGTGCGCGGGCAGGTGTTGCGGGCCAGCAGGATATTGTCGATGGCTGCGGGAGGCTGTGTGCCGACGCTGCCGTCGTTGTGCCAGAAGAAGACAAGTTTGAAGATGCCGGAGTCGGCAATGATGACATCGCCATCGACGGTCTGCCAGGAGGAGACTTGGTTGAGGCGGTCGCCATTGTCGAGGATGATGGCGTCGGCGGGTATGGAGCTACCGGAGCCGAAGCCATTGGTCTGATTGGGAGTGAGGGTGTGGGTCTCGGGGATGAGGGCTACGCGGATGTAGTCGCAGCAGCTTTCGCCGGTGGCTTTCCATTGGTAGGAATAATGGTATTCGCCCGATTGGGAGATGATAATGTCACGGGTGGCGAAGACGTTGCTTGTGGTGCTTATGGAGTAGCTGTTGTCGAGGCCGTCGTTGTTGGAGATGTAGAGGGACTTGTTGCCTGTAGCTGCGGTGGCGGTGCCTACGTGCCAAGTGTTGGTTTGGGTGCCGTTGATGAGGTCGAATCCGTTGGTGCGGGGGCCTTCAAAGTCGCAGATGAAGGGGAGTGTGGCGGGCAGGGCGCCGCGGGTGGCAAAGCGGAGGTGGCGGGCAAAGACGCCGTCGCTGCAGGAGGGGTAGACGTAGACGTGGTAGGTGGCGCCGGTGTCGAGGCCGGTGAGTGTGTAGAAGGTGTCAGTGACGGTGATGGGGGTGACGGCACCTGTGCCAGGCTGGAATTCGAGGGTGTCGTATTCGATGAGCCAGGAAGTGTTGATGCTGCTGGTGTCTTGCCAGGTGATGCGGGCAGAGTCGACGCTGATGTTGGAGGCGGCGAGATTGAGCACGCGCGGGCAGGGAGGCAGCACGGAGAGGGTGATGTCGTCGACGTAGGCGTACCAGTAGGCGGAGTTGCGCAAGGCGCGGATGGCGACGTGGCAGCCGGGTCCGACGTGCTGGTTGAGCCCGACGGAGTATTCATCCCACTGGGTGGAGTTGCTGACGTTGATGGTGCCGAGGACTTCGAACATGGAGTCGGCGGCGTTGTAGGGGTTGGGCATCACACCCACTTCGAAGACGGGATGGTAGGAGTCGGCGGAAGACTTGGCCCAGAAGGTGAGTTCGAGATCGGTGAGGGGGAAGACGGTGGTGTCAACCGGCGGGAGGACGACGATTTGGTAGTCGCCGTAGGTGCCGGTGGTGGAGGAGTTGTACCAGTAGAGTCCACGAGAGCCTCCGGTAGTGTGGTTGTAGGTGGTGGAGCTGGAGACGTAGGGATAGCCGAAGTACATGGAACCGTTGTTGAGTCGGTGCCAGCAGGGGATGAAGATGTCGTTGCTGGCGGATCCAGAGGGTCGGGTCTCGAAGGTCTCGGTGAAGGGGAGAGAGTCGATGCCGGCACATTCAGTGGAGAATGTAAACTGGACGGTTTCGGCTATGTCGCCTGTGCAGGAGGGTGTGATGTAGATGTCGTATTCGGTGCCGACGTTGAGACCGGTGATGGCGTAGGGCAGGAGTGCGACGGTGGTGGTGGTTCCAGTGCCGCGGGTGAAGCCTGCCTCGCCGTATTCAACATCCCAACTGGTGGCTTCGCCGTTCTCGGTCCAGTCGAGTGTGGCCGAGGTGGTGGAAATGTCGACTACTTGGACGTCGGACACTCCTTCGCAGTCGGGTATGAGGGAGATGGTGATGTCGTCGACATAGGCATACCAGGAACTGCTTGGGCGCGGGGCATAGAGAGCCAGGTGGTTGCCAAAGCCGTTGAAGGTGTCGAAGTCGGTGGTGTAGCAGGTCCAAGAGGTGTTGCCGGCAATGTTGATGGTGTCGACAGGGGTGAAGGTTTCAGGGTCGTCGGGGTCGGTCATCACGCCTACGTAGAACGTGGGGTTGTAGCTGGTTGATGAGCTGCGGGCCCAGAATTTATAGCGCAGGGTGTTGATGGCATAGACGTCGGTGTCGATGCCGGGGCTGACGACAATCTGGTAGTCGCCGTAGGTGCCGGAGGTGATGGAACCATACCAGTAGAGGCCTTTGCTGCCGTTGCGGGTGTGGTTGTAGGTAGTGGAGTTGGAGATGTAGGGGTAGCCGAAGTAGGAGGTGCCGTTGTTGAGGCGGTTCCAGCAGTTGGCAAAGGCGACGGAGGTGGAGGAGCCGGTGGCTTCGTTCTCGAAGGTCTGCACTAAGGGCAGGGTGTTGACCAAGCCGCACACGGTGAAGAAGGAGTGGGAGAAGGACCAGTTGGAGGTGTCGGAATCGCAGATGCCACGTACATAGACGTCGTAGAGGGTGCTGGCAGAGAGACCGGAGATGGCCACTGAGTCGTCGGAGGAGACGTAGATGAGGTTGCCGCTGCCATGCGAGAAGCCGGCGGGGCCGTACTCGACTTCATAGTCGGTGGCGATGGTGTTGTTCCAGGCGATGGTGGCCGAGGAGCCGGTGACGTGGCGCGAGGTGACGTTGCTCACGCGCGGGCAGCTGGAGATGCGGTTCACCTCAAGGTCGTCGAGGTAAGGATAGCTGTAGGAACCGTTGGGCGACATGATGGTTATGTACTGGCCGGAGCCGGTATAGGTGTTGAAGTTCACCTCGAAGGGTTCCCATACGCTCATCTGAGTGGGGGTAACCTGTGTCACTTCATAGAAGGTGGACTCATCGGTCGGGTCGGTCATGACACCCACGCTGAGGGTGTGAGCGTATGAGTTGTTGCTCTTATAGAGCCAGAAGGTGATGGAGGTGCTGTCGATTGGCAGGTCGAACTGCGGGAGCACCATGTAGGTGTATGTGCTGCTGGTGGAGTACATGTACATGGACCGGTTGCCGGAGGAGCTGTGGTTGTAGGAGGTGGAGGCGTAGGGGTAGTTGGTGGAGTAGTTGGTGTTCTTGTACCAGCAGGAGGGCAGCGGGTCGGCAGTAGATGTTGAGAAGTTCTCGAAGTCCTCGAAGAAGGGGACAGGAGTGGGCAGACAGGGGGTGGTCACATTGACAGTGGTGGAGCGCAAGTTGGAGTCGCTGCACTGGGTGGTGACTCGGAACGTATAGGTTGTGGCTGGCGTGAGACCGGAGAAGGTGTAGCTGTTGGAGAAGACGGTGCCTTCGGAAGTCCAGGCGCCAGAGCCCTCGCGGTAGTCGATGGTCCACTGGGTCTCGTTCAGACCGGCAGACCAGCTGATGGTCACCTCTTCGGCACTGACAGAATCAACTACCACCATCGGCGCCGCACAGCTGTCGGTCATCAGGCAGGCATCCATCGTAAGGCGCATGTCGGTGCGGTAGCTATAACTGGTGCCGCCAGAGCTGAAGTCGGAGAGAGAATAGGCTGAGCCATCGTTGTTGGTGTAGCGTGCGATGCCGTTGCTCACTTGGTGGGCACGGAACACGTATGCCGAGCCGTCGTACTCGCCAGAATTGTCGTGTACGGCAATAACGATATTGCTTGAGCCGTCGTAGTTGAACGGCGTGGTGAACTCGAAGTGGTTCCAGCCGTTGGTGCAGTTCAGGTCGCCAGTATAAACCTGTGTGAATGTGGAAGCGTTGTAAGGCACATAGCCCGATGCAAGCGACGAGACAGATGTGTTGGCCAGATAAATGGTGCAGTTGGTCTTTGCGGTGGTGGGGGAAGAATAGTCATAGTAGAAGTCGATGGCAGTTATGCGCGAAGCCCCGTTCAGCTCATCGGCCATCACTAACTGCTGGGAGATGGTGTAGTTGTAGAAGTTGTTTACGGGGATGTAGTAGTTGGTGTTGACCGTAGAGCCAGTGAGTGTGACAGTGTCGGTAGCGGTGGTGTCGATAATCAAGCAGGGCAATCCTGCGGTGGAGAACGTCATGACTGGGCTGGTTGTGCCGTGGTCTTCGCCGCCGCAGTTGGGACGCACCGTTACGGAGTATTCCGAACTGGGCTGCAAGCCAGTGACCAGCAGCTGTGTGGAAGTGGCGGTAAGGGTGAGTGTGGACATTGTTGTGTCGGCCGGAGTGACGGTAACAGTATAGTCGGACGGGGTGTTGGCGATGCCGGGTTGGAGCGTCCATTGCAGCAAGGCACCGGTGGTGCCAGTCTGGACAGCCACTACTTCATCCACGGCCGGGCAAGAGGGAGCCAGGTCGATGGTGAAATCGTCGGTGTAGGCATACCAGCCACCGCGCAAGGCACGGAGGGCGATATAACGGCCGGCGCCGCTATAGTTGGACAGGCCGGTGCTGTACTCGCTCCATTGCGTGCTGTTGTCGACATTGATGGAGCCTACTTGCTCGAAGGTGTTGGCATCGTAGGGGTCGGTCATCACGCCCACCTGGAAGACGGGATGGTAGGAGGAGCTTGTGCTGCGAGCCCAGAATTTAAGCATGAGGGTGTTGATGGCATAAAGATCCACATCGATGGCGGGGAGGACGGCTATCTGGTAGTCGCCATAGGTGCCGGTCGTGGTGGAGGTATACCAGTAGAGGCTGCGGCTGCCGTTGTGGGCAGAGGAGGAGACATAGGGATAGCCATAATATTGGCTTCCGTTGTTCAAACGGTGCCAGCAGTTCACAAACGGAGTTGTGGTGGAGCTGCCGGTGGCCTCGTTTTCGAATCCATAGGTGTAGGGCAGTGTTGTCATGGCGTCGCATTCGGTACGGAATGTGAACGAGTTGGTGGCAGAAGTACCGTAGCAGGAAGGCGTGACGTAGACGTCATACTGCGTGTTGGGGGTAAGACTGTTGATTGTGTGGGGCAATGAAAACACTGACTCTGAGGTGCCTGAACCAGGAGTGAAGCCGTGAGGTCCATACTCGATATCCCACGAGCTGGCATCTCCGTTCTCGGTCCAGGACAAGTCGACCGAGGTGTTGGTGATGTTTCGGGCGATTATGTCTGTCACACGGGGACAGTCGGGTGCGACCTCAAGTCTTATGTCGTCGATGTAGCCGTAGTTGTAGCCCGAGGTGGGTCTTGGGAAACGGATGGCTATGCGGCCATGGTTGCCCGTGTATTCATCAAAGAGGATCTCGTGGAAGTTGTATGTTGTGGAGCTGTTGGTGTAGACGGTTTCGACTGGATTGAATGTGGTCACATCGCTCGAGTCGGTCATCACACCCACTACACAGTATGAATTGTAGGAAGTGGTGTTGGCACGCATCCAGAAGTTGAGAGCCAACGAACTGATGGGATGGATGTTGGAGTCTACCGGAGGCAGGATGGCGTACTGGTCTTCATAGTTACCAGCGGTGACGTAACTATACCAGCGCATGGAGTTGGTTCCGCTATGGGCATAGGTGCTGCTGTTGTACACGATGGGGTAGCCACTATAGGAGCTGTTGGTACCGGCGTTATAGTGGTTCCAGCATTCGGGCAGGTTGTTGGCCGAGGCCGAGGTGGAGGTGGTACCAGTGGTGTTGTCGAAGTTCTCGAAGAAGGGCAGAGTGATGTAGCCACAGGCCGTGCGCACACTCGTTATGGCTGCTATGCTGGTGTCGCCGCCACCGCAGACGGCCCTGACGGAGAATGCATAGTGGGTCATGGCCGAGAGTCCGGTAAAGGTATAGGTGGTGGAGGTGGTATTGTTTTCGTTTACACCATCGCTAACAATCCATTCGGATTCGTTGCCGCCAGGTGTCCATGAAATGGTCACGGAATTGCTGGTGACGTCTGAGACCGTGAGGTTGGTGGGCATGGGGCAGGAGTTGAAGGCCAGCTGCACATTGTCAATGGCGGCCGGGGGCTGGGTGCCGCCGCTTCCGTCGTTGCGCCACAGGAATACCCATTTGTAAGCACCCGGGGTGGTAAGATGGAATGTGCCAGACTGGCTCTGCCAATTGCTCTGCTGGTTGAGACGGCCACCGCCATCCAAAGCTATGCTGCCCGAGGGGACCGACGAACCATTGTCGAATCCGCTATAGCTGCCGGGGGTGAGCTCCACGTTGGCAGGCACCAGCGCGGCACGGATAAAGTCGTACGAGGACTCTCCATAGGTCCGCCAGTCAAAACTGTAAACGTACTCTCCTGTATCGGGCAGGTTGAAGTTGCGTTCGGCAAACACATACGAGGTGCTGGAAATAGTGTAGGAGTAGTTCAACCCGTTGTCGTTGGAAATATACAGGCTTTGTGCGCCGCCGTTGCTGACGGCGGAGCCCACGTGCCACTGGTTGGTCTGGGTGCCGTTGTTGAGCACCCAACCGTTGGTGCCGCTGCCTTCGAAGGAACACAGATAAGGCACCGTGGCGGGCAGACCCACAAGGGTGGTGAAGACATACTGCTGGAAGGTGCTGGTGTCGCCGCCGCAGTCGGCACGCAGATAGAGATAGTAGGTCGTGCCAGTGTCGAGGCCCGACAGCAGATAAGTGGTATCGTAGGCAATGGCCGAGAAGGAAGCCGTGTAGGTGCCGGGGACAAAGTCGACGGTGTCGTACTCAATCACCCAGCTGGAGGCTGTGCCCATCTCTGTCCAGCTGATGTTGGCCCAGTCCACGCTCATGCTGTCCATGCGTATGTTCATCACGTGCGGACAGGCGGGAATCTCCTGCACAGTGATGTCGTCAAGATACATGTAGTTGGTATTGGACGAACCGCCCTCAACCATGAAAGTGAGCCGCCCAGTGCCGGGAGCCGCAACCAGCGGGATGTCGAAATGGTTCCAGTTGGTGGAGCCGTCGGTCGTGGCGGTATAGACGGTCTGGAAAGTGGTGAAGTCGGCGGGGTCGGTCATCACGCCAACCTTTATTTCGCCCGAATAGCTGGTGCTGCTCGATCTGGCCCAGAAGTCAAGCTGAAGCATATTGATGCTGTCCTCAAACTCGGGCAGGCAAACCCAGCTGCGGATGCTTGAGCCACTGCCATAGAAATAGAGCGACCGGCTGCCGGTGTGGTTTGTGGTGCTGGTGTAAGGATAGCTCCTCACGTTGAGGGAGCCAGTCCAGTAGCCGCGGTCCCAGCAGGGGTGGATGGGAGAGCCGCTGCCCGTCACCGTCAAGTCCTCAAAGCCATAGCTGTAGGGCAGGGCATCGTGGGCGATAGGTGAGCACTGGGTGTGGAACGTACCGGCGCGGTAAAGGGTGGAGTCCGTTCCGCACAAGGCATGGATTCTATAGTTGTATACTGTGCCAGCCACGAGGTCTGTGATAATCACCGGCGAGCTGGAACCTGTAATGGTGGTGTCCCAGTCCGTGGTCGACAATCTCACTATGATGGATGAAGCATTCTCAATCTCGCTCAGATAGAAACTGGCCTGAGTGGTCTCCGCCACAATGGAGTCCACCATCGGGGTGGTGCAGAAAGGAATCTCGTCCACCCTGATGTCGTCGATGTACATGTAGTTGTACAAGTTCGGTGAGGCTTCGACCATGAGGGTGATAAGTCCCGTCGAGGGGGCGTCGCCCAACGTCAGCTCATGGTGCTTCCAGTCGGTCGAGACATCCGTGTGGAACGACCCCACTTCCTGGAAAGTGTTGATGTCGGTCGGGTCTGTCATCACACCCACTCTGATCTGTCCGTCGTAGGAGACGCCGGTCTTCTTGGCCATGAACTGCAAACGCAGCGTGTTCACACTGTCGGCAAACTCAGGCAGGCAGACCCAGCTCTTCACGTTGTTGTTGTAAGAATAAAAATACAGTGAGCGGGAACCTGTGCACGCCGTAGCGCTGGCGTAGGGATAGCTCGTGCTGCTGTACGAGCCGTTCCAGTAGCCGCGGTTCCAGCACACATTGAGGGGCGTTCCGCTGCCGGTGGCAGTGAGGTCCTCAAATCCGTAATGGTAGGGAAGCTCCGTGTGGTCAATGGGTACACATTCGGTCACCGTGCTCACCATAGTGCTGTAGGTGACGCTGTCGCACACGTTCACAACGCGCACGTCGTAGAAAGTGGCGGGAGTGAGTCCGGTGATGGTGTACCACGTATTGGTGTCGCCCGTGACGGCGGTAGTCCAAGTCGTAGAGCCCTGCAAGCGGTACTCCACATCCCATGAGGTCTCCCGATATCCGGGCAGCCATGCCACGGTCAGCTCATGGGTGCCGATGCTGTCGAACCAGACTGTGGGAGCCGTGCAGTTGGAGGTCTGCAAGCATCCGGCCGTGTAGAAGTGGATGCTGGCGCGATTGCTGGTGGTGCTGCCGCCGCTCGATGTGGTGTAGTTCGACGTGGTGAACTGTGTTCCGTCCTTATAGCGGTAAAGGCTGGCACCCGAATGGGCAGATGTATAATAGCCGCTGAAGCTGCTGCTTGAGTGGCTGCTGCCGCTGGGCTGATTCATGAAGGTGCAGACGATGATGTTGCTCACCCCGTCCCACACAAAAGGCTGGCTGAAGTTGAAATGCTGCCATCCTGTGCTGTTCTGCGGGTAGGCAGTGGGTCCGTAGACATGCGTCAGGGTGCCGGGGTTGACATAGTCGGTCGACGAGCTGAACGATGTGCGGGTCGTGTTGCCCATAAAGATGGAAAACTCCTTGGCATACGAGCTGTTGGTGGAGAAACCGAAGTCAACTGCCAATATGCCACCGGCCCGGAGTCCGGCTGCTCTCAGCTCATCGGCTGTATACACCGTCTGGTACATCGTGTTGCCCCAAGAGCTGTACACCAGTACGCCCGATGAGGTCGACGTGCCGTTGCTGAAGTTGATGGTGTCGGCCACCGTGTTGGGATCAATCACCAGACAGGGCAGGCCGCTTGTGGTAATGGTGATAGAGTCGGCCTCGCCATAGTCGCCCGCAGCGCAAATGGCGCGGACGCTTACGCTGTAGCTTGTGTTGGCTGTCAGGCCTGAGAGGGTAATAATAGGTGTTGCCGTCGTGAGGGTGACGACAGTTGCGGAGCTGTCCAAACCGCGGCACACCACCTCAAACCCCGTGGGCGTCGATGTGGTGCCGTTGCGGAAATCCCAGCTGAGCGAAGCATAGCCGCTGGAGATAAAGTTTACTGCGAGATTGATGATGTCTGGACACGAAGGCGGTGCGCCCTGCGTCAACTGATAGTAGCGTCCGTGGCCCGGCCAACTGCTGAAAGCGGTCGAAGTGCCGGATGTGAAGGAAGAATGGGTGAGAGGGTTGATCATAAGATAATCGGTCGCCAGGGAGGCGATGCCGATCTGATAGTCGTCGAAATAGGTGGCAGTCGTCGTGCCATACACAAAGCGCACACGGTTGCTGTCTTCCATCAGGTGAATCTGGTAGTTGACCAAGTCGCCATCTTCGTCATACTCCGACGGAGTGCGGTACTCGATCACCAAAATGCGGTTGGGCGACGTGCCCACGAGCTCATACTTCACGTGCGAACCCGTGCCGCCCAGCGTGTTGTCCATGCCAAAGGCGGTGATGAACGGCAAGTCGTTGCGGTCGGGGTCGGTCAGCGTGGTGAACGGCAAGTCCCAGTATTCGGAGCAAGCTGTTCCCAGACGGACACGTCCGTTCGAGTTGCACGAGAACTGGCTGTAGGTCGTTCCCGCAAATGTAAAGGGGAAGCCGATGTTGATGAGCTCCGAGCCCATGTCGTCTTCTCCTTCGATTGCAGTGACATCCGTTGCCGCGCTCGACAGGTTGACCCATAGGGTTGTATCTACCCCTGTGTCAAGCCTGTAGTCGACTACGGATTGTCCGCTTACTGCCCACGGCACTGCCAGCAGCGCCAGGCAAATCATCAAAAATCGTAGTTTTTTTTGCATAAAGCTTGAATTTTGAGTTAATAATTTTATTTATATATTTTCAAAATTGCTGTGGCACACCCATTAATATGCTACAGCAAGTCATACAATATATAGGGCAAATTTATGAATTTTTTTTCAAGGAGCAACCTTTTTTTTATTCTTTTATTAATGTATTCTTTATAACTCAAAAATAACTATCATAAAACCAATTATATGCTTTCTTTTAGTCCCCATTGAATGTAACTCTATTTAACTATTATATTAATGCCTTTATTGTGTTTTACATTGTTTTTGTAAAGTACGAATATCGCCCGCTTATCAAGGTTTTCCTTGGGTTGTAGCCTCTCTGTCCCCATGGTCGCACTTCTGCCGTGCGGTATGTTGTGTTTCTCTGCTGGTAAACCTCTCTGACATAAATAAACCATTGTAGAAATCTAAATAAAATCTAAACTAAATATCGGACGAGGGGCCTTGTTGTTGCGGCGCTGGGGAGGGATGGGTGGGAGAGAGGGGGCGGGCGGGAAGGGAGAGCGGGCGGGGCATAATAAGGCGG
>DEKU01000008.1 GCA_002354035.1 Bacteroidales bacterium UBA2714 | reverse complement strand
TGTTCGACAGGAACCAGTATACATTGACAACCCAGTGTGACTCCACACAGGGAACTGTCGCAGGTGCTGGCACCTATCTGTATGAAGACACTGCCACGGTGACCGCCACCGCCGCCTACGGCTATCACTTCACAACGTGGAGCGACGGCGTGACAGACAACCCCCGCACTATCATCGTCACCCGCGACACGGTGCTGACGGCCCAGTTCGACCGCAATGAATATGTGCTGACCATTGTATGTGACGAGACACAAGGCGTGGCCACAGGCGCAGGTTCATATCTGTTTGGTGACGTGGCAAGAGTGACGGTGACCGCCAACGAAGGCTTTGTGTTCAGCCATTGGGCAGAGACCGGCGCCACCGAGCTCGCCTTCGACACTGTCATCAACGGCAACGTGACCCTGACAGCACTTTTCGACACGCTGTACCACACATTGACGCTGACCAGCAACAACCCCGAGTGGGGCACCGTGGATGGAGGCGGCCGATATGCCCACGGCAGCGCCGCGACCGTCACCGCCACAGCCCATGAGGGCTTCCGCTTCATCGGCTGGAGCGACGGCAGCGAGGAGAACCCCCGCACCGTAGTCGTCAACGCTGATATGGAGCTTATGGCCAACTTCGCTGAGCAGACGGGCATAGTGGATGCTGAGGAAAGCAACGTGACCCTTTTCCCCAACCCCACGCACGGAATGCTGCACATCAAGGCTGACAACGTCGTGTCCGTCGAGGTCTGCACCATCGAAGGCCGCGTAGTGATGCGTGGCTCGCAAACCAATAAGATAGACATGTCTTCGCTCCCCACGGGTGTCTATTATATCCGGGTGGAGAGTCAGCAAGGCCGCTCTGTCCATAAAGTGGTGAAACAATAGGGGAGACCCCGACCGCCATTCATCAATCCAAGAGGATGTCCCACCGCGGGGCATCCTCTTTTTCTCTCCAGTCCGCCATCGCCCCTGCCGCAGACCATCGTCGGCACAAACCAAACCGATCCTTCTCCATCCGGGCCTTCCATAGTCCCGTGGAATGGTGAAAGACAAACCTGACCCAAACCCAGTTTCGGTATTTGAAAAAAAATTCGTATTTTTGTACCCTCTATTGTCCTCCCGGCTTACGGGTCAATAGACTGAAACAAAATGGTATACAATATTAACTAACAATATATCATGAAACAACTTATCGAGTGCGTCCCCAATATCAGCGAGGGTCGCGACATGAATATCATCAATCAGGTCACCGCCGAGATTGAAAAAGTTGAAGGCGTGAAGCTCCTCGACGTCGACCCCGGTCAGACCACCAACCGCACCGTCATCACCTTCGTGGGTGAGCCCGAGCAGGCCTGCGAGGCCGCTTTCCGCGTGGTGAAAAAGGCTGCCGAACTCATCGACATGCGCAACCACCACGGCGCCCATCCCCGCCAAGGTTCCACCGACGTGTGCCCCCTCATCCCCGTCAGCAACATCTCCATGGAAGAGGTGGTGGAATATGCCCACAAGCTCGGCCAGCGCCTGGGCGAGGAGCTCAACATCCCCATCTACTGCTACGAGAACGCAGCCTTCCAGCCCAAACGCCGCAACCTGGCCTACTGCCGCACCGGCGAATACGAGAGCCTCAGCAGTCGTCTGGGCACCGACGAGTGGAAACCCGACTTCGGTCCCAACCAGTGGAACGACCATGTGGCACAGACCGGTGCCACACAAGTGGGTGCCCGCGATTTTCTCGTGGCCATCAACTACAACCTCAACACCACCAGCACCCGCCGCGCCAACGCCGTCGCCTTCGACGTGCGCGAAAAAGGCCGTCCCCAGCGCGAAGGCGGCAAACCCAGCGGCAAAATCATCAAGGACGAGAAGGGCAACCCCGTCATGATTCCCGGCACCCTCAAAGGCACCAAAGCCATCGGCTGGTATATTGAGGACTACGGCATCGCACAGGTCTCCATGAACATCACCTCCATCAAGGTGGCCCCCGTCCACCTCTGTTTCGACGAGGTGTGCCGTTGTGCCGCCAACCGTGGCCTCCGCGTCACCGGTTGCGAAATCGTCGGTCTCATCCCCAAGAGCGTGCTTATCGACGCCGGCAAATACTACCTTGCCAAACAGCAGCGCAGTCTCGGTGTGAGCGAGGACGAAATCATGAAGGTGGCCATCAAGAGCATGGGCCTTGACGACCTCAAGCCTTTCGACCCCAAAGAGAAGGTCATCGAGTTCCTTATCGAGGACCACAGCCAGAAGAAACTGGTCGACCTCACCTGCACCGGCTTCTGCGACGAGACCGCCAGCGAAAGCCCCGCTCCCGGCGGCGGCAGCGTCAGCGCCTACATGGGTGCTTTGGCCGCCTCGCTCGGCACCATGGTCGCCAACCTCACGGGTGGCAAAGCTGCCTACGACGACGAATGGCAGAAGTTCAGCGACGTGGCCGTCAAAGGCCAGGCTCTCAAGACCGAGCTGCTCCACCTGGTCGACGAGGACACCAACGCCTTCAACAAAATCATGAATGCCTTCGGCCTGCCCAAGAAGACCGATGAGGAGAAAGCCGCCCGCAGTGCCGCCATCCAGGAGGCCACCAAGTTCGCCACCGAGGTGCCGTTCCACACCATGCAGAAGAGCTTCGAGGCCTTCGAAGTGTGCCGCGCCATGGTGGAGTGGGGCAACCCCGCCAGCGTAACCGACGGAGGTGTGGGAGCCCTCGCCGCCCGCAGCGCCGTGATGGGTGCACACCTCAACGTCAAAATCAACGCAAGCTCGCTGAAGGACGAGACCTTCAAGAACGACATCCTTGCCAAGGCCGCTGACCTCGAAGCCCGCGCCCTCAAAGAGGAAGCCGAAATCCTCAAAATCGTCAACGAGAAGATAGGTCTCTAACCTCTCTCCCCACCATGACACAACAAGAAATCGTCAAAGAAATTGAGCAACAGCAACAGCTGTTGCTCAATTATTTAGACCTCGAAACCGACATGGAGGACGATGCCGCCTACGTGGCGCGGGGCAACGGATTCTGCGACACCAAATACAGCGAAGACTTCATCCAAAGCCAGGCGGAGAAGATCCGCCGCCGCATAGCCGAACTACAAAGCCAGCTCGACGGCTGAAAACGCTCCATGAGCTAATCCACACCAACACATCCACCCACAGCATGAACCCAATATTTTCAAGGCTCATGCTTTTTCTATTCACACCACACCCAATGTCCACCACCGCGCCTTCCCCAAGAAACGGAATCCAAGGATGAGCGCACTGCATTACGCGTCCTGTTTCATGCCCTGCGTAATCCGCTTATCGCAGCATCAATGCGATAACTGAAACGTATGCAATCTGCCGCCAATCTACATCGCTATCCCATCAGCATCCATCCCTAAAAGGAACTATACCCCCACTGAAAACAAAAAGTCCCTGCCGTTACTGGCAGGGGCTTCTAAATGTGATTGTTTTGTCTTGGTGAATAACTTATTCAACCACCTCAGCTATAGAGCCACGATAGGCGGGGCAGGTGTGGTGAGTGCACGACGATGCCACGGTGGCAAAAAGCATAAGCAGACAAATGACTACGATCGACTTTTTCATATTGTACTAATTATTAATATTTTAATATGTATGTTTAAACTAAATAATTACCATTAAATATGTCCCTGCTCGAGGTCGATCTTTGTAGTCTCCCCCTCGCTTTTATTACTCAAAACACCAGCATCCAGCAGATGGCCTCGGATTATCTTCTCTCGTTGGGTGGCAGAGTGGGACTGGTGCGCCAACTTATACACCCTGCCCGGTGTGGTCAGGCAGAGGAATGCCACCTTGAGATAAGCCCATCGATTGGAGCTGTTGTACCATTTTTTTTGTTTCGTGTCGCTCATATAATTCTTTAGCTAATAAGTGTTTGACCAATTATTATTACCTTACTTCAAACTACAAATATACAAAAAAAAATAGATATACCAATAAAAAATCGCAACAATCGATCTTTTTCATCCCCCCACACACCCAAAAACAAACCGTAACGACAAGTACATCAGCCCCTCAACAACCCTTTTCCTTCACTCGTTTGCCGAATGTTATTCGGTTCTTAACCTCCATTTCATCACTGTGTGATAGAATAAATAGTGTATAAATAGTGTATAAATATAGAATAAGTAGCGAAGGCAGAGCGGTAATAGAACGGACTTGGAGCGACCGAACATGCTGTTTAGATTCATTCAAGAAGAGATAGAGTAGGAGAGGGTTTTGGTTTAGAAAGCTCGAAACGGCCATATTGCAATCTAAAATAATGTGACTATGATTGTTGTATTAATTTTTGCGCAGTGATTTAACATTTTGGCTGAAATGTACGACATTTTGATGTGCAGCAGGATTGATTATACGCGTAACGGTAATGAATGACGATAAACCTATTCATAATGGTATTACACCTTATAAGGTACCACTTGGTTGTGGTTACAAAAGTAAAACTATGAAATGTTGTTATATATTTATAACGGTAAATCGACAAAACAAATGTAATATATTACAAATGTAACTACAGCACATCTGTAACGTTCTATAATAGGTGTATTATGCACTAAGAATGGTTATAAAATAGCAATAAAATCAACCATCTATACTATTTATATAAAGCGATTAATTAATTACTTTATAGAATAGTAATGTGCATAACATATTTTGTAATTAAATACCTTATTATATGGTATATAACTATACTTATTTAATGTATATATTCACTATTGCGAATAATTACAGATGTAAATGTGTAATAAAATATATTTGTGAATCAAAAATTATTCGTATCTTTGCATTTGGATTTACAGATGTGAATTAAGTATTATCTATAAATAGAATAAACATTTATGTAGAATGGTAGACCGGATTAATGTTTTGCTTAAAGCGAAAAATATAACGGCACGTCAGTTTGCCGAGGAAATTGGCATACAGCCCAGCGGGATGTCTCATATTTTGTCTGAACGAAATAAGCCCAGTCTTGATTTTGTGATGAAAGTGATGACACGGTGGCCGGAAATCAACATCAATTGGTTGATGTTCGGTAAGGGTGAAATGTATGTGAAAGGTACTGAGTTGGCCTCTCCTGATGAAAATGAAGGCTCCAATCCATCGGAAAAAGCTCATCCACAGGTTGGTGAATACGATCTCTTCTCGCAACCCGAACTATCCGCGCAGGAGCAACCTGTCCAGAAGTTGGGAAATGATGACATTGTCAGCCGTCCTCAACAAGTTGATAATCAGCCTGAATCTAATGTAGTACCTTCTGACCACTCCGCCATAGATGATAACGACCAGGTGACTGTCAATCAACAACCTGCAAACGATTATCAGCGTCCCACCGTGCCGAACTCCTCACTTGACGAGAATCGCACAGATTATGCCGCTAAGGCACCTGCTCCCGTCGAACGCAGTCTGGTGAAGAAGAAAACGGTGAAGGTGGTTGTGTTTTATGACGACCATACCTTTGCCGAATATGTTCCGGAGTAGTGTTGGGGTACTCAGACTGAAGGGGGCTACACGCTGGCTTGTTCACCGAGGGTTGCGACTTGGAGACGAGGTACAAGGATGGTGCGGATTGCAAATGGTGTGTGGTCGGAGAAAGTGTACACATAGTGGATATTTCATGATATCTGCATATTAGCTGTTTCTGTCTGAATTTGTACTTCAAGTCATCGCAGTGATGAGGTGCATCCACATCCTATATTAATCATTCCAACCTAACAATATTATAGATGCATAATCGTTATTAACACATGATGAGAAAGAATATAGTCATTCTGTTTTTTGCTATTGCGTTGCTGCCCTGCTGCAAAAAGACTGAGGAGAAGGTTGAAAAGCCTTTTTATCCGGCAGTGGGTGCCATCAATGCCCGCTACTCGGTGGGTGACACCACCACGGTTGTGTTTGCACAAGGGAACCTCCAATATCAGGCCTCGACCGGGACATGGCGTTTCGCCTCCAGCCAATACGATATCATAGGTCAGGACAATGAACTGGTGGACACTACCTACACGGGCTGGATAGACCTGTTTGGGTGGGGAACATCGGGTTTCGACAGCCTTATGCCGTACACGATTTTTGATTCCAGCGCTTTATATGGTGTTCCGAATCAGGATATTTCTGGAACCGACTACGATTGGGGTCGTTTCAATGCCATCAGCAACGGGGGCGACAAGCCCCGTGTGTGGCGCACGATGTCGTTTGAGGAATGGAGGTACCTCCTTTCGTTCCGCGAACAGGCTGCGATGAAGCGCGGCTTGGCTACGATAAGGAATGTGGGCCATGGAGGGTCGGACATGTGTGGTCTGCTGCTATTGCCCGACAAATGGGAGCAGCCACAGGGGTGTGCGTTCCGATATGGCGTGGCCAACGGGTATGCCACTAACGTCTATTCGGCCGAGGAATGGATCAAGATGGAGGGTGCCGGGGCGGTGTTTCTGCCCGCTGCCGGTTATCGCGACAAGAGGAGGGTGGCACTGGTGGGCGAGTACGGCTGCTATTGGACAGGGAGTTATCACGAAGAGGAGACGGCCTATGAGATATACATGCAATCAATCGGGTACTCGCTCTCCACGGCGGCGCGCAGCAATGGCCACAGCGTCCGGCTGGTGCAGGAACGGTAACCGCCCGGGGCATTCTTGGAGATAATATCTCAGTTCTCTTGTTCTGATAAAATACGCAGGGTTAAGCATTTGTATTGTTATGGACTATTCAGTAGAAGCCATTGGAGCAATCGTGTCCCGACAGAGGGATTATTTCCTTTCCGGCAAAACGTTAGACATCAACTGGCGTCTGGCTCAGCTGCGACGACTAAAGGAGGGGGTGAAGGCCTACGAGAAAGAGTTTGAGGCCGCATTGAAACATGATTTGGGTCGCAGTGAGGTGGAGGCCTATCTGTGCGACATCCTGCCCACAATCACGGAGATTGACGAGACGCTGCAGGGTTTGCGCCGATGGGCGAGACCGGAATGCCACTATAGCGGGTTGATGTGTTTCCCGAGCGTGGTGACCAAGGTGTACAAGATGCCCTATGGGGTTACACTGATTATCAGTCCTTTTAACTTCCCTATTCTTCTTACGCTGGGTGTGCTGACGGCCAGTCTGGCAGGGGGCAACACGGCGGTGATTAAGACCAGCAGCAAGTCGGCCGCCTGCACGGCAGTGTTGAAGCGTTTTGTGGCCGAGCTGTTTCCGCCAGAGTATGTGACCCTGATCGACGGCGGGCACGATGTGGCCGATATGTGTCTGGCCCAGCGGTTTGACAAGATTTTCTACACGGGGTCGCCGGCTGTGGGGAAGCACGTGTTGGCCGCCGCGGCACAGCATCTCACCCCGGTGGCATTGGAACTGGGTGGGGAGACTGGCAACTGGTGTGTGGTGCGCAAGGATGCCGACCTGAAGGATGCAGCCCGCAAGGTGGCTTTCTTCAAGCTTTGCAATGCCGGGCAGATCTGCATCAACATCAACCAGGTGGCTGTGGCCGAGGAGGTGGCGGACGAGTTTGTCGAAGAGCTGAAGAAGGCATTCACCAACCAGATAGGCACTGCCCCACAACTCGAGGAGTCTTATCCAAAGCTGATAACGCAGTCGGCCTTCGACCGCTGTGCCGCGATGGCGGAACTGTACAGGAACCGCATAGTGATGGGTGGCGTGGGGGACAGAGTCCACAGTCGCTATGCCCCTACATTGCTGTACCCCATCGGGATTGACGACCCTATCGTGCAGCAGGAGCTGTTCTGTCCGCTGCTGCCTATAGTTCCATTCAAGGATGCGGAGGTGGACCGGCTCATGGCCACCATTGCTGAGCGGGAACATCCCTTGGCTCTCTACCTCTTTACGCGCAACCGACGCTGGGCCCGTCGTGTGATGAGCAGCCAGCAGTATGGTGGTGGCTGTATCAACGAGGTGTGCGTGCATCTTATGGTGAAAGGCGTGCCGTTCAATGGCACAGGCCATTCGGGCATGGGTGCCTACCATGGCGTATGGGGGTTCCGCGAATTCACCCACCCTTCGACAGTGCTGATGGGCAGCACGAGGTTCAACCTTCCTTTGCGCGAGCACCCTTATACGGGCAAAGCCGGAAAGCTCAAGTTGAAGATATTGAAGATGCTCTCTCGATAGGTCTCCGGTGTCAGCGGACTGTTGTGGCGAGGGTGAGCGCGAACTGCTGCTCAGCAAAGATTGTGGTTTCAAGTTTCACATCGGGGTGTGGGATGGCAAGGATGTTGCGCAGCTCGTGGGTGATGCCGGTGCCGCGATGCTTGAAGAGGGCCTCTTTCTGGGTCCAGAAGGAGGCGAACACCTGTTCGGGATGGGCAGACTGGCGTACCTGGGCGGCCTCGTCGTCGTTCATGCAGTAGTTGAGCAGCGATTCGGAGGGCGTTTTGAATCGTTCCACATCCACACCGATGGGCAAAGAGTCAACGGCCACCGCAATGGACATGGGGCAATGGCTGATATTGAAATGCACATCGGGATGGTCGACAAGGTGTGGCTTTCCATGTGGCCCGTAGGCAAAAGTCAGTGGGTCGTCGGGGTCGGCAAGACTGTTTTCCACCAGCATTTGACGCAGCATCAGGAAGCTTTTGAGGGCGGTGAACTGTCCAAAGGTATGCTTGAAACGCAAGGCCTCTTCCTGTTGACTGACAGGAACAAGAGGCAAAAGCCGCTGCACCTCGTCTGGAGTGCAGCGGCTCATGTCGTTGAATAATGAATACACCATAATGGGATAATCTATTCAGTGTTTAGGTGTGATAGACACAGGAGGTGGTATCGGCTGAAACCAGATCCTATGCTACAGGTTTTTGAGAGCGGCCTGGAGGGTCTGGATGATGCCCTGCGAGGAGAAGGTAGCACCCGACACGGTGTCGACTTTCTTTTTGCGGGCCTTCTTCACCTTCATACCGTCCCAGCTCTTCAGCAGCCCGGCGTCCACCACGCGCTGGAGGTATTCCGGCGACTCGTTGTTGGGGAGCAGGACGACACACTTGATTTTCTGGCTGGCATCGAGAGCCACCATAAGGGGTGTCTCGCCGTTAAAGCCTTTGATACCGTCGCTGGCGGGTTTGGAGTAGACGGCATAGCCCAGCACCTTCTTGGCTGCGTCGTACACCACGGTCCACTTGGTCTCTTTCTTCACGCTCTTCGCTTCGGGGAAGGCTTTGACAATTTCGGCAGCCATACCGTTGACGGTCTTGGCCTGTTTGTTCTGAGCGTTGCAGCATGCGCCTTGCTGCTGCTTATGATGAGGGCAGTTGCCACAGTTGTGGCCGCCGTGCTGTGCCATGGCGGGAGCCAGGGCAAGCGAAAGGATGGCGATTAAAAACAGTTTCTTCATGGCAATGGGTTATAACGTTATTGGGCAAAATACTCATAGAAATAGGGGATGGTCTCGATGCCTTTAAAGAACTGCTGGAGAGGATAGTTCTCGTTGGGGGCATGGATGTCGTCGCTGCCCAGGCCGAAGCCCATGAGGATGCTCTTGGTGCCGAGAATCTTCTCGAATCCAGCCACGATGGGGATACTGCCACCACTGCGGGTGGGGATGGGACGTTTGCCATAGGTGGTCTCCATGGCTTTCTCGGCAGCCTGGTAGGCTTTCATCTCCAGGGGGCTTACGTATGCGGCGCCACCATGGCAGGGGGTAACCTTGACGCGGACGCACTCGGGAGCTATGCTCTCAAAATAGTCCTGGAACAGTTGGCTGATCTTGTTGAAATCCTGGTTGGCCACCAGACGGGTAGAGATTTTGGCATAGGCCTTGCTGGGAAGCACGGTCTTGGAACCCTCGCCGGTATGTCCACCCCAGATGCCGCAAACGTCGAGGCAGGGGCGTATGCCCGTGCGCTCCTTGGTGGTGTAACCCTTCTCGCCGTGTACGGCCTTGATGTCGAGCTCGCGTTTATATTCTTCCTCGTTGAACGGAGCCTGGGCCATAAGGGCGCGCTCCTCGTCACTGATGACCAGCACATCGTCGTAGAATCCGGGGATGGTGATATGGTTGTTCTCGTCGTGGAGACCCGCAATCATCTTGCAGAGGATGTTGATGGGGTTTGCCACAGCGCCACCATAGATGCCGCTATGCAAGTCGTGGTTGGCACCGGTGACCTCGACTTCCCAGTAGCAGAGGCCACGCAGGCCGCTGGTGATGCTGGGCACATCGGGGGCAATCATGCTGGTGTCGCACACCAGGATAACATCGGCTTTGAGCATGTCTTTATGCTCCTCGCAGAATCCGTACAGGCTGGGGGACCCGATTTCCTCTTCGCCCTCGAGCATGAACTTCACATTGCAGGGCAGCTGGCCGGTCTGCACCATGAATTCGAAGGCCTTGGCCTGCATAAAGCTCTGTCCCTTGTCGTCGTCGGCGCCACGGGCCCATATTTTCCCGTCTTTCACAACAGGCTCGAACGGCTGTGTCCGCCACAATTCGAGCGGGGCCACCGGCATGACGTCGTAGTGGCCATATACCAGCACGGTGGGTTTGGAGGGGTCGATAACCTTCTCGCCATACACAACCGGGTTGCCGGCCGAGGGCATCACCTCCGCACGGTCGCAGCCGGCTTTGAGGAGGTATTCCTTCCATTTCTCCGCACAGCGCACCATGTCGGGCTTATGCTCCTGCTCTGCACTGATGGAGGGGATGCGGATCAGTTCGAAAAGTTCTTCCAAGAAGCGGTCTTTGTTGGCTTCAATGTAGCTCTTTACATCTTTCATAATAATAGAATGTTATGTTTTTTAATGATTAATCGGTAGGGTAGGGGGTTCATTGCTGGGCGTAATGACGGAAGAAGGCCACGGCGGTCTCTATGCCTTTGAAGAAACGGTCGAGGCGGTAGTTCTCGTTGGGCGCATGGATGTTGTCGGCCCCCAGGCCGAAGCCCATGAGGATGGTTTTCAGTTCCAGCTCTTTCTCAAACTCGCTCACGATGCTGATGGAGCAGCCACTGTGGGCGGGGATGGGCTGGAGACCGTAGGTGTCGATAAAAGCCTGCTCGGCAGCGCGGTAGGCGGGAAGGTCGATGGGGCAGACGTAGGGCATGCCTATCTCGTAGAAGGTGAAACCGAGCTTGACGCTGTCGGGGGCGATGGAACGGAAATAATCCTCCACCAGTTGGGCTATGCGCTGGGGGTCCTGGTTGGCCACCAGGCGGAACGAGAGCTTGGCCCAGGCCACAGAGGGAATGATGGTCTTGAACCCTTCGCCGCTATAGCCGCCCTGTATGCCGCACACGTCGAAGGTGGGACGGATGCCGATACGCTCCAGTGTGGTGTAGCCACGCTCGCCGTGCAGACGGTCGACGCCCACACTCTGCTTGTATTCCTCGTCGCTGTGGGGCGCTCGGTTGATGAGCTCACGCTCTTCCGGGCTGCACACCAGCACGTCGTCGTAGAAACCCGGGATGGTGATGTGGCCGTCCTTGTCGAGCACGGTGCCAATCATCCAGCCGAGCACGTTGACGGGGTTCGACACTGTGCCGCCAAAATCGCCGCTGTGCAGGTCGTGGTCGGGGCCGGTGACGCGCATCTCGAACTTCACCAGTCCGCGCAAGCCGGTGGTGATGCTGGGTAGGTCGGGGCTGACCATGTCGGTGTCCGACACCAGGATGATGTCGGCTTTGAGGAGGGCTTTGTTCTTTGGCTCTTTGAGCCAGACTTTCAGTGCCGGCGATCCGATCTCCTCCTCGCCCTCCAGCAGGAACTTGACATTGCAAGCCAGCGTGCCAAGGGCCATCATGGTTTCGAAGGCCTTGGCCTGCATGAAGCTCTGCCCTTTGTCGTCGTCGGCACCGCGCGCCCAGATGCGGTCGTCCTTGACCACAGGCTCGAACGGGGAGGTGTGCCACAACTCGAGCGGGGCGACGGGCATAACATCGTAGTGCCCATAAATCAGCACCGTCTTTGCAGCGGGGTCCACAACCTTTTCGGCAAAGACAAGGGGATTGCCCGTGGTGGAGATAATCTCCGCACGGTCCACCCCGGCGTCCAGCAGCAGCTCGCGCCACCGCTCGGCACAAACAAACATGTCGGTCTTATGCTCCGTCTCGGCACTGATGGAGGGTATGCGGATTAGAGAGAAGAGTTCGTCGATGAAACGGTCTTTGTTGAGTTCGATGTATTCTTTCGCGTCCATATCGGGATAGTGTTTGATTAACGGATGGTGACGGCTGTGCCGGAGGCGGTGACCATGAGCATGCCGTTGTCGTTGCCCAACACCTCATAGTCGATGTCGACGCCCACTATGGCGTTGGCCCCCATGCGGGCGGCACGCTGCTCCAATTCGGCCATGGCGTTGGTCCGCGCCTTGGTCAGCTCTTCCTCATACGAGTTGGACCGTCCGCCCACAATGTTGCGGATGCCTGCAAAGAAATCTTTTACGAAATTGATGCCCGATATCACTTCGCCGAATATGACTCCGTGGTATTCAACAATCTGATGACCTTCAACGGTCGGGGTGGTTGTGACTATCATAAGTGATGTTTTTTTCTATAACGAAGGGAGGCCTTTTTTATTGTCCGACTGCGGGCTTTTAGAATAAAGAAATGTGCTAATGCGTTAATGCGTCAAAGCCTGGGTCGGAACTCTGACCCAGGCTTTGACTCGTTAGCTTAATCCAGACGTGTCAGCCATTCGCACACTGACACAGTCCGCTCACTTCACAGGGAAGGAGAAGTAGGTGTCAGGGAAAGGCTCGCCGGCGAGGGTGAAATGCCACCACTCCACATCGAGGGGGTTGAAGCCGTGGTTGATCATGGCTTTGCGCAACAGCATGCGGTTGGCAAACTGTGCGGCGGTGATGGTGTCGTTGGGGCGGTAGGAGCCGGTGAGCGGGTCGCCGCCGCAGTCAGGATGGCTCTCGGGCCCGAACCAGTCGAACACTCCGCCCATGTCCACCTCCCGTCCTGTGGCCATGTTGACCAATGTGAGGTCGACCGTCGAGCCGCGGGTGTGGCTGCTGCGGGCGGCAATATAGCCTTCGTCAAACAGCACCGCCTTGTCAACATTAGGATAGAAATAGGGCTTCATGGCAGTGTCGGCCAAGTCCGCAGCCCAGCGCACAAAATGGTCAACTGCCATCTGCGGGCGGTAGGAGTCGTATATCTTCAGGCAGTAGCCTTGGGCTCGAAGCTCGTCGCTCACGGCGCGGAGGCTGTCGGCGGCGGTTTTGGTGAGGAGGGCTTTGGGGGCCTCGTAACCGTCGACGCGGGTGCCCACAAAGTTGTAGGTGCTGTAATAGCGGATTTCCAAAATGGCATCGGGCACCACGTCGGTGATGGACACAAACTGGCTGGCGTCGGCTTCGGGAACGATAGGAGCCACCTGCTCAGTTGCCGATTTGCGGCATGACGAAACCATCGCCACGCAGACCATGACGAGGGCTGACAACAGGAAAATATTGGTCTTTGTTTTCATCGAATGGGGTTTTTAGATTGAAAAAGGGCGTCGGCTCTTTATGAACAGACACCCTTTTCGCGATGTTTATTCGGTCACCTGGTCGGCGCCTGTGCCGTCGCTATAAGTGAAGTAACTATAAGTCTTTATTGCCCCTGAGGGGTCGGTGGGTCCAGTGTAGATGAGTCGGTTGTTGCTGTACTTCACAGCTTCGCTGTCGGTGATGACGTTGTGGCGTGAAGAGGTATTTGCCAGATTCCAGGGGGAGGAGATACCAGTGGCCAGCGGGAATCCTTGATAGACGTTGATGTACTGGTCGTATTCATATTCGCTGACAGTGGTGTCGAGATCGGGATAGGTGTAGGTGGTGCATTTCACCAGATCGCCGTTTTCCCATTCTGCGATGTGGCGTCTTTCTATACCATCATCTGTGAAGTGTTGTTTAAACTCCTTCACATGACCGTCGTCAGTCCAGGATATGATCTCGCCCGTTTCGATGGTGTCGCCTTCACGGATATTGCAGTAGGTTTTGAGGCGGTTCTGGCTGTCGTAGGTATAATACCACATCGAAGTGCCTTTATCGTAGTTTGTTTCAATGAGGTTGTCGCCGTCGTAGGTGTAGACTTCGTCGATGGCAGTGCCATTCATATCAGTATGGACGCTCTTCAGTTTGCCATCCACCCATTTGTAATCATCATCTATTACCATGTTGCGGATGGGTGATGTGATGACAACTTTGTGTTTTGTCATGCGCACACCGTCATCAGTCGATGCGGTGTTCTCCTTTTTGCAGCCGGTCAAGGCCAGCAGGGTCAGCCCGGCCAGAAGAAAATACTGTCTTGTTTTCATGTTGTTTATGTTTTAATGTGTTGTTTAGTTGTTATTTATTAAATGTCAGCATGCGCTGAAAGTAAATGCAAAGTTAAGCAATAAAAATGTAGTGGACAAATTTATTTTAACGTTGCAAAGGGGGGCAGGGTCGGTGGGTGTCATGGTTCGGCGACGGGCTGAGCTGCAAACATGTAGGCTGTAGGTCGCAGGGGCCTCAGAGGGCTTTAGCTGTGTGAGCACTCTTTCTTTGCCGCCTACTTGTTCCGGACGTCTTCTCTTGTTAAATCATCTGTGGAACCCACTTTGGAACAGGTTCTCGTTCGCTGGCTGACAGCGATGATCAATCGTCGGATTTGGCGTTGGGCACCGCAAATATGACCGTCAACGCCCCCACCGCCCCGGCCACGGGCACGATGATGCGGGCCACCGACCCGGCGGGAATAAACACCCATGTGGAGAGGGCCACCATCACGACCATCATCCCCACGGCACCTATCTTCTGCGCCAGCGTCATCCCCCCGCGCCGGTTATACGAGCGGATATACTTCCCTAACCACGACTCCAACAGCCACCGCTGCAGCCGTGGCGACGAACGGTACAGCAGCCACGAGGCTAGCAAAAGAAAGGGGGTGGTGGGCAGCCCCGGCACGGCCACGCCCATCGCTCCCAACCCCACACACAGCAGCCCCAAGCCTATATACACATATCGCTTCATCTACTATCATTGTCATTGTAAGTCACCACCATAACGCGGAAAACGTGATATTATTACATTTCTGCTGCAAGTTTGACTGTATATGACTTTGACGACATACGGGATAGTGGATTATGTAGAAAAACCTTGAAGATATACGTTTCTCTTCACTGGTCTCAAGTTCAGAAATAGTTATAGTATTTCAAAAAAAAAATGTATCTTTGCAGAAAGGAAAAAACGGGATTTTAAAATGAATAGATTAACAATCAGGAATATAGGACCATTGTCAAATGTGTTGGTGGATTTTGCTAAGTACAATCTTTTTATTGGCCCACAAAGTTCTGGCAAAAGTTGCATCCTAAAAGTTGCATCCTATTGCAACTGGGTTGAGAAACGGATTGAGTTGAGCCAAACCCCAGATGATTACCTGAATGTATTCGAGTTCTGGAAACGCCTTGTGGACTACCATCGATTGAATGGCTTCATAAAAAAAGGATTCTTGATTAAATATGAATCCTCTTTTATGACTTTCTCTATTTCCGGGTCCCCTGAAAAGATTCAGTTCAGCTTTGAATGGAACCCCCTCAACCGCTGGCAATACCGTCGCCCTCAAATATCATACATCCCAGCCGAGCGCAACATTGTGGCGGTCATCCCTAATTGGTTTGATATATCCTTCAGCTATGACAACAATATCCAAGGATACATGTCCGATTGGGAAAATGCCCGCAACACATTCCCGCAATATCACAAACTTGACATTCTGAATCTCGGGATTTCCTATTATTACGATAAGGAGCAATTCCGGGAACGGATCCTTATTGACAACGACGCTGAAATTTTATTTTTGAATGCATCAAGCGGACTTCAATCAGTCGTTCCGCTATGTGGCTTGATAAATTACCTGACTTTCCACGAACTACACCGACCTCGCCGTCTCAGTGTGGCACAAGAACGAGAACTGAACAATCTACAGGACATATTATATCGGGAAAGATTCACGCAATCGAAAGGTCCTGGCATTGTGGGTCGTGTCGACGATATTACAAAAACATTTCCGGAGCCTCGCGTCAAGATTTTCTCCTCTCATCAAGAAGAGGCCAAGTTTAGTGAGATTGTAGACAAATTCTCACTAACGCAACACGCATCAATCTACCTTGAAGAACCAGAGGAAAACCTTTTTCCTTCCACACAGTATGAGCTGGTAAAATGGATGGCCCAACAGATCAACACCACCCAAGAAAATAGCCTGTGCATTGCCACGCATAGTCCCTATATTCTTTCGTCATTCAACAACCTTATCCAGGCTTCTGAATGCACAGACACCATGTCCGTAGAATCAACTGTTGGCAAAGCCTCTGCAATCTCATTCGAAGACATTAACGTCTATGCTGTAGACCACGGAACTGTCAAGGATATAAAAGACTATGATTTGCGCCTGATATCTCAGACCGATTTGGATGCCGCATCCGACACCATAGCCTCCGACTTCTCAAAACTGCTCGAGTCATGAACGAAATACCAGCACGTTGTGTCAAGACGATATCGGATTCCCTCATTGTTTTCTCTGAAAAGAAATCAAAGATAACGTTTGTGAATCCTGATCATAACACCTATCGTGCCATTCAAGTGGATGGGTGCGTTTTTAATGCTGAGGATGGCCATAAATGTGACAAATTACTGGAGAGTGAAGAATATGCTGACCAGTATTTCGTCGAGTTAAAAGGTGGAGATGGCGATACAAACAAGGCTGTAGAGCAACTGAAAGAAACCATAGCTAAGATGCCTCCTCGTCTCGATGGAGCAAAACGAATGGCCTTTGCTGTATTCTCAAACACTTGCCCCAAGAACGACACCAAACGTCAGGCCATCGAAAAGAGTTTTAAGAATATGAGAGTATCCATAAAGTTCTGCCGAACAGGAGAATCATACCACTTAGAACGGTGATTTTCCGATAGCGTAGGGACTTCAATGGCTCTTCGGTCCTTCTTCGACGGTTCTATGAAATTAACTTACATTATTCTTTTGCTCTTGCCTTAATTTGTTCCGCAATTTGTTTTATCTCTCTAAATATCTCCTCAATTTCTTCATCTGAAATATCTATAATGCTGGGAAAATCCATACTCGCTGATATCTCAGACGTTGAAGCTATTTCGTCTTTGACATTTTTGTCAATGGCATCCAGAGCGGACTGTGGCAGATTCTCCAGTTGAGAAATGGCATTATCAACCATTCCCATTATTCTGCCTTGTATCGAGGCATATTCGGGATAAACATATTCTGATTTTAGATGTATGCCTAACTCCAACATATCGGCATATCTATTTGCAAAGCGCTTTGCTACATAGTACAGTTGACGGAAATCAGAGTCGTCCTTTTTATAGGAATCGAAGAATGCGTTCTCCAACCTTATTTCAGATTTGAGATAGAAAGCGAACTCATCAAAAATATCCTTAATCCAACTTACAAACTCACTGAGACTTTTCTGTTTATAACTGGCATTGAGCAGGTGAGAATATTTGTAGTCAAGTTTCAGGTCCACATAGCGCCCCATCTCATCTTTCATTACTTGGAAAAAGAATTGCTCCACATAGTTTTTCTCCTTATAGACAAGCAAGCGATATGCCTCTGGTGTGATATGAGGGAAGACCCATTTTTTATCAATGGCATCAACCTTGTTTCGCGTCGTTAAAGAGTGTTTCATCAAAATAGACAACTGCGTTTTAATAGTATTGAGAATGTCATCAACACCACTGTATTCGAAATTCCAAAGATTTCTCTCCTGTCTAACCTCATCTATAAATTTGCATACTTTTAGAAATTCAGAGTCTTCATTAAGCTGACCCTCTAACAACACTTTCTGTCGTAGCGTCTCGCTATTTGTGAATGTGTAGATGGGTATGCCCTTATCCTGTGCCGTTTGGAGTTCCATATGTGTAATAGAACGACCTGTCCGCGGAACAATGCAACCGTAGTTGTCTTTTATTAGAAGAATCAAAATGTCAGCCTCATTACGGACAATGTCAATGCAATTGTCTATAGTGTTCTTTGTCGGCTCAATAGGAAAAGTAAATGATTCCGAAAGAATCACATTGTGTCCTAAATTCTCAATATCACTCTTTAAAACCAAACGTTCATTGTGCAAGTCTTTGCAGGTTGAGCTTATAAAAATATTTATCTTTGACATATTGTCGGTTATTTCATAATGAATTACTTTCTCTTTATATATATATTGGCCGCACTATATAGCGTTGCATCTCCATATTTTTTAAGAAAAGGAATTTTTATTTTTCTTCCATAAACCAGAAATCCTGATTCGTTTAATTCTTTTATTAATTTGGAATACGAGAATTCTGTACGTGTAATTTCTATGGGTTCTAAATCTAAGAAAATATCCATAAAATCAGTTATTTCTTGCCAAAATCCACCTATGAGTTCAGCTTCATTCTCTGATTGTATTTCATCATTAAACTTATCAATTGCGACCGAACCCCCAATGATAGAAACCAAATCTGTTCCATTACTTATTAATGAAAAAGTAGCTCTCCTTTCCGGGTTTAAACTCTGTCTCACCCATTTTTCATGTTCCTTTTTTATTTCAACAAGTTTCGCAATGGTGTATTTACTAAGATTGGCAGGGTCATCTACCTCCTTATGATGATTTCTACATAATAAAATGATGTTGTCATAAGCATCATAATCACCGTAGTTCACAATATGTCTTGGACCATTAGACTTAGAACTTACAATATGACATTCTTCGCCGATATTAAAATCGTCATTTACTATACTGGTAAAGAATTCCTTTTTACATATTGCACATCTATTGCCAGATTTTGCCCAAATGTCTTTCCGTACTTTATCCGTAATACTCATATCATTTTTTTTGCAAAGATACGAGTTTTATATAATATAAAGCAGATTATTTTTCAACAGAAGACAAGGGGGAGTCTCAAAAGTCAAGGCAACCCTCGTTTCATTTAACCCATGGTTTGAGGTTTGGTTCATATAAGCAATTCTCATTAGGGGATAAATACTCATGAGACGCCCTCGCCCTATCGAACAATCGCCACGTCGGAAATTTTTTTTTACAAAAGGTGTAAGGTGCGAATGCGAGTATCCAGCCAATCACTCACTTCGCGTATATATTGCATCCACGGCTCTCCGCACATTGCAAATTCGTCTATTATTCTACATAGACCTCTTTCTTTAGAGACTCCCATTTTGTCAATTATTTCTGTTATATAATCGTGATTATCGTCCTTGTATACAATTTCTTTTGCTAGTGTAACGATCTCGCTATCATGATCACAATTTTTCAGAGCATTCCATATTACAAACTCGGGGGGCAATCCATCTATGTTAACTACATATTGTTTAATATGGTCTATTGCAGATTGCCTTTTTTCGTCAGAATCCTCTTCCGTACCGGAGAAATGTTTTTGCATTTGTGATCTTTTTTCATCAATCGAGCGATATCTATCGCCATCTATTACAATTATTATATTATCATCTAATTTCCCCGAAATACATAGTCCAGCTGCTACAGAAAACGCATTTTCGATTGCCCCAAACTTTGTTATCTCTGCACGAGATATAATATGTTTTTGCTCAAGTATTTTTTTTATTATTGCATCAGAAGTATCGTCTTCAACAAAAATCCCAATACATCTTGCAACTTCACCAGTGATTCTATCTATACATGCAGGGGTCGTATTAGATATGCAAAATGTTTTTTGTTGAGTTTGATAAATATGTCGAATACCAATATCCGTCCGCCGAGTAAGTTCTTCCCTATGAGACGTGAAGATTATTTGGAGTTTTTTTTCGTCCGCAATACTTACAATTTTTTCTATAAGTCTATTGAGTGCAGCTGTATGAAGTGTTAAATCAATCTCATCAATTATCACAAGAGAGTAATTGGGAACATTATAAATGGTTTCTAAAAGCCGAAAAATTCTTTGCTCTCCAGCACCCATACTTAAAGACTTGTATTTGACATTTCCACTAGCATCCACTGTCAAGTATTGTTTAGATGAAACCGTCTCACTCAAAAAGAAGTCTTCATAATTAATTTGCATCACATATCTAGCCGCATTCCTTATTTCCACATCATGGTTGATTCGTGCATCAACCCGATGTGTATTAATTACCGTAGCCTTAATTTTTTCATTTTCAATGTCAGGGACACAGCTGACTATTCCAATAAAAAAAACATCCCTATCTGGTCTATTCCCATAATCTTTCATCCATCTAGTTCCTCTTTTGGTATATGACTTTGTATTTGTAACTTCTTGTTCTCGATTTCGGAAAGAATAATTAAAAGTTATTTTACTACCTATCCAATTTGCATATTCGTCCGTTTTGAAGAAATCACTAAATCTATAATTCTCACCCGATTCTTTCGGCTTGTACAAACACAATAACGAATGAAGAATGGTGGATTTCCCGCATCCATTAGGTCCAAAAATACCGACAACCCGTTTGTCTTCAAAAGAAATTTCAACATCCTTAAGGTTTTTTAACCTCTCAAATCTCACCCAATTCAGTTTTTGTTGTTCTGACATATCTTAATTTTTTTTTTGCAAAGATACAAAAGAATAGGCTTTTGTCAAAATATTTTTATCAACAATAAGAAGTAAATTACTATAAATCATCTATTTTGTTCAATAATAGCAATTTCTATGGGGGTGAGGTTGTAGAGTTGGTAGACTAATTTGTCGATTTCATTTTCTATTGATGCAGTGTCAGCATATGGGTTTGCCTTCTTTAACACTGTAATTTTCTTTACTTTTGAAGATATTGATTCTTGCGTTTTTGTGTCGGCGCTGATAAATGGCAGTTGTTCTATGGTTGATTTGTTTATTGCCAAATATCCACCGGCAAGGTGTTTGTCCTTAAATTTGTTCCGTAAATAATATGATGTGTATTTTGAATTTAATAATCCTGTAATATAATATGGGCTATATATACCGAATGAAGTAACAGCATAAACGCCCACTCCTATTGCAAGTGGAGTCTCCACATAAGTAGATTCAATAACCTTTGTCATTCCTGCAATTATAATCTTGGGCGACATCCACATATTCAATTTGCTACTCGCAACATCACAATCCAATCTAATGTATGCATTACAATATTTGGATTTCATATATCGAACATCTCTATTATTAAAAGTATATCTATCGATGTTTCCGCTTACGGTAAAAGGAATAACATTATCACTTTCGCCATCCACGACATATTCTTTGATTTTTTGAGCCTCAAAACCTGTAGCTCCAGAGCATACGGTTATTCCGCAATCTTTTACTATTAAAGAAGTTTCTATTTCTTTTACTGGCTGCGCCTTATTCAATAGTAAGTCTTCGTAATAGTCCAAAATGTACTTACAAAAACCATTCTTGTTCGACTTTGATCCACATACGATAATTGGATAAACGCTGGCATTCTTAAACACATTGAATGTTGAAACATCAATACTTGAATATAAGCCTTTAAGTTCCAATAATGCTTTTGTCTTTTTTGCATAATCAGCAATCAAAAACTTATTTGGAATTATCCAGGAAAAAACATTTTTTGATAGCATTAAGCCTCTTAATAAAAACAATACATATATGTCGTAAGCTCCTGTTGCTTGTGGGTATGTTTTTTTGTAGAGAGTCTTCTCGTTTTCAGTTCTTACCATCTCTACAGCACTAATGTATGGTGGATTACCAATTACAATATCAAAGCCACCGTTGTCGAAGATGTCTTTGAACCAGGTGTGCCAGAGGAAGAAGTCTTGGTTGGCAGAGGGGTCGAGCTTGTCTAACTTGGCTTCGGCAGTCGGGCCGATGCCTTGCTGCTTGATATAGCTCTTCACACTGCCGTTGATCAACTCCCGGTAGTGGGCTTTCTCTTTGTGGTCGGTGAGGGAGAAGTATTTCTTCAGCCAGATTCTTAGGTTCTGGCGGGTGTCGTCTGAACTGAAGTCCATGCCGGTCTGGTTCTCAGCCCACCCCGCTCTGCGGGTACCCCTCCCCGTTAAGGGACGGGTGTCCATGATACGACTGAGGTCGTGGCCTTCAAAACTCTCGATAAGGCTGTTGCCTTGCATAAACTTGTAGTCGAAGTTAGGCAATGGTTCGGGCTCCTCGGCATCTACCACGATACTGAGCCAGAACCACAGACGGGCGATGTCAATGGCTCCCCGCTCGATGTCCACGCCATAGATGTTATTCTCGATAATCTCTTTCTTCAGGTCAACACGGGACTGAGGCCGCGTACCTCTGGCACGAAGAGGACTCTCCGTAGATGTCACCGCACATTCCCCACACTGCGAATAAATGGGTGGTGTTTGCTCCCTTCGGTCGCAGTCCCCACATTTTTCTTGTGTGGGGTTATTAAAATCACACACCTCCAAGTTGTCTTGCAAGGCCTCGCGGCAACGCCACAGCTCATTCAACAGCCCCATCGGGAAGGCGCCGCTGCCGATGGCGGGGTCGCATATCTTCACGTTGCGCAGGGCTGCGTCTAATGTCTCGCGGTAAGGCTCCAACTCGGCGGGCAGCTCGTGCTGCTCTACAAACTGCCGGATGCTTGTGTCGAGATGGTCTGATACATCGGACTGCTCGGATATTTTCGACGACAGATAGGCTATCAGGCTCTCTTTGCACATATAGCGCACTATCTCTTTCGGCGTATAAAACGCTCCCTTCGATTTGTTATCTTCCAGCAGGCTCTCGAAAATCTTGCCCAACATCTCGAGGTCTACGCCCACCTCGGCATCGTCAGGGTCGTTCTCGTCAACGGTGAAGTTGTACGAGGCCAAGAACTCAAACAGCTTCTTAAACCGCTGCTCAGGCAACCTAACATGCACTTTGTCCACCTCGTCGCGCTCAAAGAGTCCTCCATTGAGGTAGGGCAGGTCGCGCCACTGCTCCATGAGTTCCATATCCCAGCCCTGCTCGGCAAAGAGCTTCTCGCGACCAGCCCGCTCGGTGTTGAAAATACCGAAGAAGAGCGGCTCCAACACCTTCTCCAAGAAGTCGGCCTTGCGGTCCAACGGCTGCATGAAGAAGAGGTCGCTCAGAAAAGCCGGGTTGCCGTTCAGCCACCCCTTCTTTTGCAGGAAATGCAGGAAGACTATACGTCCCAGCAGCTTCTTCACATAGTCGCGCACCATCTTGTCAGCATCCTCCACTCCGTCAAGCTGTTCATACACCGATTGCAGCGGAGCATGAATCACCTTCTCCACCCAATTATTACTCACCTTGACCATCCGTTTCCCCGTCAGGTCTTCCACGATGTCGGCATAGTAGTTGCGATATTCGTCGAAGAACTGATTGCTCAACGCCTCCACCGAGAAGGCCTCGAAGATGTCGCCCAGCTTAAAGCGCCCCTCGCAAGCTGCCACCCTCCCTAACCGTGCCACAGGGGTCTTGTATTGCCCCGCCGCATCGCCCATCACATACGAGAACCGCTTGGCGGCAGTGAGGCTCTCTTTCTGGTCGCAGATATACGACAGCCGCCAGTGCTGCCCGTCATCGAACACCGCCACGGCGGCATCCACATGATATTTCAGATAGGGGCTTATCAGCTTGCGCCATCCCACCCGCTTGCGGCGCACGTCGCTGCCCTCTGCCGTGCGGGTATAGAAAAAGCCCAACAGCTGATGGTTGCTGTCCTCCATCTGGCCGATATAATAGCTCTTGTCGCCCGCGGCCGAGATGTCGATGGGGTCGTCGAGAGTCTGCTCAATGTCGTTGCAGCCAAACACGTCATGCACTATCTGGCGGCTGTAGGTGCTGTAATCGAACTGCGATTGGAAAAGGGTCTGTATGCTGTTACTATTCATGGGTCAATATAGGTTTAGGGGTTCTAATACAATCTCTTTGGGGTCGCGTCCCTCCGGGACGCTGGGGGAGGGGAGGTGTCGGACACCGCACTGCGCATTTTTTGCAGTGTTGCTCCCTTCGGTCGCGACACTGTACAAAAAATGCTTGTACGGTGTTATTGAAATTATGCCCCTTCGGGGCATCTTTGTCGGTGGTAAAACAGGGGGCTATTGAGCGGAAACCCCTACGGGGTATGTCGCTGGTTGCAAGATAGGGGGCTATTGAGAGGAAACCCCTACGGGGTATGCCGTCTCTGGTAAGGCAGGGGGCTATTGAGAGGAAACCCCTACGGGGTATGTCGTCGCTGGTAAGGCGGGGGGCTATTAAAAGGTAACCCCTACGGGGTATGTCGTCGCTGGTAAAACAGGGGGCTATTGAGAGGAAACCTCTATGGGGTATGTCGCTGGCGGTAAGATAGGGGGCTATTGAGAGGTAACCCCTACGGGGTATGTCGCTGGCGGTAAGATAAGGGGCTATTGAGAGGAAACCCCTACGGGGTATGTCGCTGGTTGCAAGGCAGGGGGCTATTGAGAGGTAACCCCTACGGGGTATGTCGCTGGTTGCAAGATAGGGAGCTATTGAGAGGAAACCCCTACGGGGTACGTCGTCGGTGTGGCGATAAGCATCCTCCATACACTGCGCTGCGCCCAGAGCCGGGTTATTGAGATTATGCCACTCTGGGGCATCTTTGTCGCGACTGTTCAATACTGAAATATGTGGCATAATGGGTTGCATTAGTTCTTCTCGGTGGAGATGTCGATTGTTCCTGGCACGAATGTCTCCGACAGGATGATTTCGGCTTTGGGTACGTTGTTCTTTTGTTCTGGCTCTTTCTTTCCGTCGCCTACATAGCGGGCTGCAAGTGCTTCCAGCTCTTCCAGCAGTTCGACGACCGGGCGGGGCTCTTTCTTCTGTTGGCGTGCCATCCTGTTCAGCTTGTCCACCAACTGGTTGTATGTGCCATGCTCCACTAATTGTTTAAGTCTGTCCACCGTCTGTTGTGCCTCCTCGTCGGGCAGGCCGGAGTCTGCAAAAACCAGCCGGGGTCTCAGCTGGCGCAGGAATGCCGCCGCCTTGATGGCATCGTTGTCGCGGTTGCCGATTCTGGGCTTGCTGTCGTCTGCGGTCCGCTGCTGTCCAGTGGCATAATGCTGCATGGCTGCCCGCACATGCTTGTAATGCTCCTCCAAGCAATCGCCGAAAGGCACTGCCCGCTCGTCGGGCTCAGCTTTCATAAGGTCGGCAGCCTGGAGAAAAGAAAGTTCGCATACCCTCTCCCCTACAAGATAAAAAGCCTTCTTCTGCGACGAGGCAATGTATGCCACCGTGAGCGGAAACTGCTGTCCCGGCAACAAGTCATCCACACGCCCTTCGGGCACCCCTCCCCAGGAGGGGAAGGCCTCGCGTCCACAACGGCTTTTGAGTGGCAACTGCTTGATACGGCGGTAGAGCGCGGGGTTGTTGTCGTGCAGCTGGCGCACCTCTCCCATCAGTTCGAGGGTGCGGTCGGTGTCGTCCCTCACATCGTCGGTATAGAGTTTAAACTCGCGCACTATCTCGTCGTGCGAGAAGATACGGGTGTCCTCACCCAATGCGGAGTGGAAACTCTGGAGTTTGATCAGCGAGTTCTTCTTCAGACTGATGATGGCATCACCCGGGTCGGAGGGATAGAACATGTAGTTGTATATGGCCCTGGCGGTCGACCCGATGCGGTTCACACGCCCTATGCGTTGCATCAGCCGCGTGGCGTTCCACGGACTGTCGTAGTTCACGATGACATTGGCGCGGTGCAGATTGATGCCTTCGGCCAACACATCGCTTGTTATGATGATGTTATAGTCGTTACAGCGTTCTCGCTTGTAGTTGGCATCGAAGTTGGAGGCTATCAGTTCGCGCTTGCGTTTTCGGTCGCGGGCGCAGACAGAGAGGATGTCGTGTCGTCCCAGCCGTTTCTCGATGCTTGCGGCAAGGTAGTTCACCGTGTCCACACTCTCCGAGAACACCACCAGCTTGCCCGAAGGGTTCCGCTGTTTGTCGAACAGCTCGCCTTGCAGCATGTCGACAAAGAGGTCCAGCTTTGGGTCGTCATCAATGGCATCCCACTGTCGGCACAGCGTCGTCAGCAGCTCCGCGTCATACTCCAGCATGGGGCGGAATTCGGGGTTGAAATCTGCTGCGCGGTAAGTAATCTCGTCGGTGTCGAAGCCCTTGGCCATGGCCAGCTCCAATATCTCGTCAATCTCTAGCCCCTCGGCCTGTAGCTTCTTCACATTCAGGTCGGGCGCAATAATCACCTTGTCCTCGTAAAACATCTTAATCATCCCCTTGGTGGCGTCAAGCAGCGTGTGCAGCGACCGCTTGAATGCATAAAAACTGCTCTCTAATCGCTTCACCATGTGTGTCTGGTAGATAGAGGCCAGCTGCTCGGCCACTTGCTGGGCTTTCTTGCCCCCTTTGAGGATGTATTTTGGGCAGTACTCCACTGCGCGGTAGCGGGCATAGCGCAGCCCGCTTCCATCGAACAGGTCTGGATTAACCTCTTTCAGATTGGCCGATGGGGTGTCCACCAGTTTCCTGTAGGTCAGCACAAAGAGTTTCAACACCGGGGCCGACATGCTATAGGTGCGGTCTTCGGGGTCTAACAGTGCCGGGAAGCGTATCTCGCCCGCATAGCGGGGGTCGTGCTGTATGTTGCTGCGGGTGCGGCGCACCATCACTTTCTCTAATATCGTGTGGCGCATCGCCCGGTTGATGGCGTCGGTGCGGGCGGTGAGCACGTCGGGGGCCAGGCTGCGCCGCTGCGACATAAGGCTTTTATATTCCTTCACCCACGGGGCGAAGGTGTCGGCAATGTTGCTCACCCCGTCTATCGTGCAGCGGGCCGTGTCCTGAAACAGCAGCAGCTGGTTCTTGATGTCCTCCGGTGTGTTGTTGAACGGCGTGGCTGAGAGCAGCAGCACCCGTTTTCCGCCACCCACATTACCCCCGTTGGCGCGGGACGACTTACAGATACGTTGCAGCAGGTCGTAGTTCAGCGTGCTGTCGTGGCGGAAGTTGTGCGCCTCGTCCACTATCACCAGGTCGTAGTATTCAGGCAGGTCATAGCCGTCGCCCTCAATCACCTTGTCCAGACTGCCGTTGCTCACAAAGCGGCTGTAGCGGTTCTTGATGCCAAAATCGTCGAAGGTCTCCACCCATCCCGTCTGCACCGTGGGCGGAAAGATGACCAACACCCGGCTGCTGCCTCCGTTGGCCATGATAAATCGCTGCGCTATCATGGCGGCCACCACCGTCTTGCCCAGACCCACCACGTCGGCTATGAAACACCCTCCGTGCTGCATCATGATGTCGTAGCCCTGCACCACGGCATCGCGCTGGTAGGTGAGGTCGTCATACCCCTCGGGCAAACGCGGTACAAAGTCGTCCTCCACCTGCGAGCCGTAGTGGTCTATCAACATCCGCATATACAGCTCGTAGGGCGTGGGCTGCCGTTCGGGCGGCGCCAGATGGGTGCGGCTCACCATGCGGTCGATGTCCTCCACCGTCACGGGCAGGGCCTCAGCCCACAGCCGCTGAAACTCCGACTCACAGAAGCCCACATCGTCATAGTCTTTCATGGCCACATTGAGTTCATATCGTGGTGGCTGCGATGCTCCCAGCCCCTGCTCCGTCAGGTTGCTGCTGCCCATCAGTACCCAGCCGTCGCTGTGCTCGCTGTGGTGCTGCGGCAGACAGAGATAGAACTTGGCATGGAGGTCGCGCGTGGGGTGTATGCGCAGCTCCACTCGGCCGTCGGCCACGTCGGTGCAGAACTGCCTTATGCCCCGCTCCACCTCGCCGTCGTAGTCGGACTCTTTCACATCGCGCAAAAAGGCCTCGGCATATTGCTTCAGCGTGGCCTCACGGTCGCCAAAGAAAAGCTTGCCCACCGCCTGCGAACGGCGGAAAAGATTGTCGATGTCGATGCCCACTAAGATGCGAATCTCGCCCACATGCTCCAGCACAGGGCGCAGCCTGAAATAGCCGCTGGAACGAAAATAGCCGACCACGGCATGGAAGATGTCGAAGTCGGCCATCGCTGTTGCTATGCCCTGGAACTTGGCCAGCAACGTAGTCTCTATATTGTTGAAAAACTTGGTGCTCATGATGACTGAAAGGTTGCCGCGCATTGCCTTTCAAACATCTCTACACAAATAAGAAATCCGTGTGACTCTCTGTTGTACCCGAGGATTTACTGGACTACCTACTACCATACAAGAAAGCACACGGATAAAACCGTGTGCGTCCTGCTTTCTTGGTTGGTAGTACGTGAAAGTGTCCAGTTTTCGGGTACTCCTAAGAAAAGCAAAAACGCTTTATATTATGTCGTTGTTATAATTCTATTCTTTTCTGTTTCTTATTGTTGTGTTTTGTTTTTTAATGTTTCCGTTTCGGGAGGCCGAGGCCTGCCCGTTGATTTCACCCTGCAAAGATACATGTTTTTTTCCATTCGGCGGGGAAAAAAGCGACACCGCCTGCCGGATTAACATTTGGCGGCCGACGGGGTCAGAAGCGGAACATCTGGTCGAAGTCGACTTTGACGGGCTTGACATCGGGGCCGAGCAGTCGGGCTACGGCGTCGGGGTCGAACTTCTTGGCGTTACCGACGATGACGGCCACGAGAGGACGGCCTTTGATGTATTTGGTGTGGAAGGCACGGAGGTCGTCGAGGGTGATGCGGCTGATTTGCTCGGTGAGTTCGGCGCGGCGGTCGTGTTGCCAGTGCAGCACTTCGGTCCAGGGACACACGTAGGCGGGCAGTGAGCGGAAGGTGATGTAGTTGGTGTTGCGGGTGATGACGCTGTTCTGGATGGCGGGCTGCAGCTTCTCGGGGCGCTCGGGAAAGTCGACGAGCAGGTCGCGGAGGGCCTGGACGCCTTCGAGGGTCTTGTCGCACTGGGTGCCGAGGAAGACGTAGGTGAAGGCGGGATTGAGGTTGAGGTCGTTGTAGGAGAAGCGGCCGCGGGTGCTGTAGCCGAGCGAGCGGAACTCACGAATTTCCTGGAAGATGACGCTGTTCATGCCCGCGCCGAAGTATTCGTTGAATATGGCGGCAACGGCTTGGTCGGAGGGTGAGCCGTCGGGCTTGACCATGGCGGTGTCGAAGTTGGTGGACGGCACATAGATTTTGATATTGGACTGGAGGAATTTCTTGTTAGTGGCGTAGAAGAGCTGGGGCGAGGAGTATTGTATTTCTTTGTAGGCGCGGCGTGGGAAGTCGGCGGCGCTGTCGGGGATAAGGGCGTAGTGGCACAGCTTGTCGGCGAGGGTGGTGGGGTCGGTGTTGCCCGAGAAGTAGACGTAGCCGTTGCGGGAGAAGATTTGCAGCACCTCGTTGTGGAGGTCCTGCCCTGAGCGTTTGGCCCATTGTTTGTAGGGTGTCTCACGGAGGAAGGAGGAGCCAGAACCGGGATGGGTGGCTGGGTCGCCGAGGGTGACATAGTCGTCTAAGGCGGAGAACCAACTGTCGGCGTCGTTCTTGACGGTCTTTTTGGCGGACTTTAACTCGTCGATCATGATGTCGAGCTGTTTCTCGTCGTGGCGGGGATGGGTGAGCCAGCGGTGGCAGAGGGCGAGGATGGAGTCGAGGTGTTGCTCGAGGCCGGAGATGGAGAGGGTGGAATAGGCGCTGCCGCTGTAGAGCGAGAGATGTGCGCCGTAGAGGTTGAGCTGCTGGTTGAAGTCCTGAAGGTCGAGGCTGTCCACGCCGAGTTGTTCCATGTAGTTGATGGCCCGGTTGATGTCGGGGTTGTCGAGGGTGCCGTAGTTGAAGATGAGGGAGAGGTTGAAGATGTCGTTGTAGGGGTTGGGGACACTATAGAGCTTGTAGTGGGGATTGATGGGCTGGATGTTGATGTCGCGGTTGAAGTCGATGACTTGTGGCTGGATGGGGTCAGGCTGGTTGGCGGCAATCATACGGGCGAAGGACGAGGAGGCATCCTTGTTGGCGGGTTCGAGGTGGTCCCAGTCGGGCTTTACGGCTGGTTGGCCGGCGGGGAAGCCCATCTTGGAACGGACGATGGTGCAGTGGTCGCGGTCGAAATACTTGTTGGCCACGTCGATGATGTCCTCGCGGGTGAGTGACATCCAGCGGCGCACGTCCTGCTGCCATTGCTGGAAGGAGCTGCCTTGGGTCTCGAGCTGGAGGAGGAGGCTGGAGATTTGGGAGATGCCCTCCACCATCTCCTGTCGGCCGGCATAGGAGGAGATTTTGATGCCCTCGATGAGGTCGTCGCTGAAGCGGCCCTGCTTGATGCTGTCGAGGCAGTCCCACACCACCTGCTCGGCTTTGGCATGGCTCTGGAAGAGGAGGTTGGGGATGTAGATGATGGCGTTGGAGCCAGCGTCCTGAAGCGAGAGGGGCATGTGCTGGGCCATGAGGAAGCGACCTTGGGTGGCGGCGCGGCTGAGGAGGCCGGTGTTGCCGCCGAGGATGGAGCTGAGCATGTCGAGAGCCTGTTTGTCGGGGTGGCCGTTAGGGACGCCGGGGAAAATCATGAGTCCGGCCTTGATGGGTGTTTGCCGGACGTTGAGGATTTTCTGTTTGGCGAAGTCGGGAAGCTGGTAGGTGGGCTGTTGGGGGAGGGGACGGGAGGGCCAGATGCTGAATTTGTCGCGGATGAGCCGTTTGGCCTCGGCGGTCTTGAAGTCGCCCACGAGGATGAGGGTCATGTTGTTGGCGACGTAGTAGGTGTCGAAAAAACGCTGCATCTGGCTGGGCTGTGGGTTTTTGAGGTGCTGGGCGAGGCCTATGACATCGCGGCTGTAGGGGTGGTCGCCGAACGACTGGGTGAATACGTTGCGGGCAAAGGCTTGCATCTGCTGGTTGTCGTACATGTTCTTCTCCTCGTAGATGGCTTCGAGCTCGCTCTGGAAGAGGCGGAAGACGGGGTTGCGGAAACGTTCGACGTAGACGTCCATCCAGTTGCTGAGCTGGTTGGAGGGGAGGGTGTTGTAGTAGACGGTATAGTCGTAGGAGGTGCCGGCGTTAAGGCCTGTGCAACCCATGTGCTGCAAGATGGCGTCGACCTCGTTGGGAATAGCGTACTGCGAGGCAGCGATGCTGAGACGGTTGATTTCAAGCTGTATGGCATGACGCTCATTGTCATTGGCGGCAGCCTGGAGGCGGTCGTAGGCCTGGCTGATGCTGTCGAGATAGAGCTTTTCGGCGGGCCAGTTGGTGGTGCCGATGCGGTCGGTGCCCTTGAACATGATGTGTTCGAAATAGTGGGCTACGCCTGTGGCGTCGGGGTTTTCGTTTTTGCTGCCTGCATGGACCACAACGCAGCCGTAAATCTTGGGCTGGCTGTGTTCCTCGCAGAGGATGACCTTGAGACCGTTGTCGAGATGGTAGGTCTGGACTGGCAGGTCGATTTGGGCTGAGAGGGACAGCACGGCAAAAAGAGCCGTACAAAATAGCGCTAATTTATTCATAACTAAGGGATGTTGATTGTTATACTTCAATTGTTTCTTTAGGTGGGATGCAGAGGAGCAAGGCCATGGCCGAGAGGGGTGCCGAATAGATGACGGAGGCGCAGATGAGCGGGCGGGAGAGGCTGGCCCGGGGTGCATCGCGGTAGAGCATGACGGCGATGACGACGCAGAGGAGGAGGGAGATGGCGGTGGGGACTATGGCGGCTGCCGGGAGACCGAAAAGGAAGTCCGAGACAAGGAGTCGGGCGGCAAGCCGTTCGGCAATGACGAGAACGGCGATGGGGATGAGGTATTTGTAGAGGAGGCGGAACGGGAAAGCGCCGTTGGAGCGGTAAAGGACAAATATGGCAAGCATGGCCACCCAGGGCTGGAAGAAGGAGAGGAGAGCGAGCAGGATGATGAGCCATGGGTAGTTCCGCTCTAACTGGAAGCGCAGCCGGTGGAGATCGGTGAGGACGAGGAAACAAGTGGCGCAGTAGAGGGCTGTGGAGAGATAGGGGAGGGCGGGGGAATAGAAATAGCTGAGGGCGATTTGGAGGACTTGGTAGACCACAGTGAGGATGCCGTATTTGAGCACTAAGGGAAGACGGGTGAGGAGCATGAGGAGGCCTGATATACCGCCGAAGAAGGTGAGGACGAAGGGCCAGAGTTGAAAAGAGCGGCCGCGGGCCATGCGGTAGGCAAGAAAGAGGGCAAGGCAGATGGCGGGGAAGAGGTCGAGGAGCTGGCGAGAGAAGGAGATGGACGATGGGGAGAGGGACCAACGGCTGATGGCATAGGGATAGGCTACGGCCAAGGCCATGGTGGCCAGCTGTGCCAGGATGAGGACGACGAGGTAGGGAGAAAGTGTTTTTTGCATGTTTGGCTGTGATTGGGTTGATAAAAAAGGGTGGAAACGGGCTGTGGCACAAGTGGCCGCAGGTGCAGTTTCCACCCTTAGGTTTATGGATTAGTGGAGGTTGTCGTGAAGATAGGCGACGAGGTTGTCGACGGGGATGCGCTCCTGCTGCATGGTGTCGCGGTGACGGACGGTGACGGAGTTGTCGTTGAGGGTGTCGTTGTCGACGGTGATGCAAAAGGGGGTGCCAATGGCGTCCTGGCGGCGGTAGCGGCGGCCGATGGCGTCTTTCTCGTCGTACTGGAGCATGAAGTGGAATTTGAGCTGGTCCATGATTTCGCGGGCCTTTTCGGGCAGACCGTCTTTCTTGACCAAGGGGAGGATGGCAGCCTTGTAGGGGGCCAGCGAGGCGGGGAGACTGAGGACGGTGCGGGTGGAACCGTCGGGGAGAGTCTCGTCCTTGAGGGCGTGGCTGAAGATGGCAAGGAAAGTGCGGTCGACACCGATGGAGGTCTCGATGACGTAGGGGGTGTAGCTCTCGTTGAGTTCGCTGTCGAAGTATTGCAGTTTCTTGCCGCTGAACTCGCTGTGGCGGCTCAGGTCGAAGTCGGTGCGGGAGTGGATGCCCTCCAGCTCTTTGAAGCCGAAGGGGAACTCGAACTCGATGTCGGTGGCGGC
>DEKU01000032.1:18729-19065 GCA_002354035.1 Bacteroidales bacterium UBA2714 | reverse complement strand
TCAGTTGATGCGGTTCTTCGTCAAAACTCACGACCACAATGGCTTCCATGCCCGCATATTCGTGTTTGAACCAATCGCTTTGGGTATGTTCCAGATAGCCCTCCATTTTGTCCGATAAGGCCTTTTGTATTTCAGGGCTACCGTCTAAATATCCTGCACACACTAATACCAAATATACGTCACCCTCTAATGTGTAAGATACGTCTATTTTGTGAATATCACCAATTATATTCTCTATTTTTGATGTGTTTATTTGTCTTTCACCCAATAGATATAGTCCTCTTTCCTTGGCTTGGGGGCAGGGATGGGGGCAGTGGTGTAGCCCAGGGCCACATG
>DEKU01000032.1:3131-18714 GCA_002354035.1 Bacteroidales bacterium UBA2714 | reverse complement strand
GTAGTTGCCTTCGATGCCGAGGTCGCGGAGAATTTGCTTGAATTCATCGGTCTCGAATTCTTCTTTGGCGCGATGGATCCAGCAGCTGTTGACCCCTAGCGATTCGGCTGCTAGCATCAGGGTCTGCATCACGATGGGGCCGTCGTAGGCGGCATTGGGACTCTCTTTCACTAGCACTACCATCATGCAGGGGGCGCCGTAGAATGGGTCGAAGTCTTCACCTTTGCCCATAATGGAGGCGTTGGCACGGGCTATGCGGTCGCGCAAGGTTTTGTTTGTGACGACGAGGATAATGGGGTTTTGCATGCCCATGCTGGTGGGTGCCCATGTGCCGGCCTCGGCTATCTGCCGAAGGATTTCGTCGGAGGGCATGCGGTCGGGGTCGAAGGTGCGACAGCTGCGTCGATGCTGGATGGTTTCTATAACTTGATTTGACATAGCTAAGAGGTTTTGTTACAATTTCCAATATTGATAGACAATGCTTTTCGGGTTGAGGTAGGGTTTGGCTTCGAGGGCCGAGAAACCGAAGGTGTGGCTTCCCACGGGATAGGAGGCAATTTCGTAGACGTTGAAGGTGTAGTAGATGGAGTCGGGGGTTAGGCGGAAGTTGTCGTTGGTGTGCAGGTATTGCGTTTCAAAGTCGTTGGTGCTCAGTACCGCCTCTTCGTTGTGCTCGCAGTAGTGCATGAGTGCCGTCTGCAACAGGTCGTCTAGGGCTTTTTCGTTGCCTGGGGCGAAAATGTCTTTGTCGTGCAGTTGCTCGCCAGTTTGGGCGTTGAAAGTGAGAAAATAGGTGCCATATATGCCGTGCGCGCCGCCAATATAGTTGTAGTGGTTGAGTTCGAAGGTGATGAGCGTGTCGCCTGTCAAGACGGGCTTGAGTTCTATATTGTTTGACCAAAACAGGCTAGCGGTAGCCATTTGGGTCTCGTCGATGCCGTTGGGCGCATGGTCAGCGGCGGCCTCGTCTAGGGCTTTTTGGTTGGCTTTCAGATAGGTGGCAAGGCATTTGTGGGCATTGGTGAGGTCAAGTTCGAGGCTGTCGGGCTCCCATGCGATAGAGGTGCCGAAGAGGCGACTCAGCAGTTGCTGCCTAATAGCACTAAAGGCAGGGCAGAGGCTGTCTTTGGGCAGCACGACGCTTATTTCGTATGAGATTCCCGGGATGGTGAAGTCTTCCTGTTTGGAGATATGAGTAATTGTGTCCCAAGTGAGCTCGCCGCAGGTCTCTTTCACTCCGCGTTGGCAAGAGGACAAAGCGAATATCATTAATAGGAATAGTAAGAGTGGAAGGTGTTTTTTCATAATTGTTTAGTGCAATTGTCCTGTTATCGGCGGAAACGGTAGATGCAGTTGTCGGCTGGGTCGGGGGTGTTGAAACTGATGTAGATCCAAGGGCCTTGGATGTCGATGCCTTCGGGTTCGAGGCCTAAGGGGTTGAGGTCGATGGTGTGCACTTCGCGGCCGGAGGCCAGGTGGATGATGTGCAGCCAGTAGTGGCCGGGGCTGTCGCCGTCGGGCAGATAGGCGTAGCCGTTGCTGATTTTGCTGCCTTGGGCTACTTTGACGCAGTTGACGGGTATGGTTTGCAGCACGTCGCTGTCGGTGAGAATGACGCGGGGCTGGTGGATGCCGGGCAGACGGAATTTCTTGAGGAACATGGGGCCGCCTTTGCGGCCGCCAAAGGCGTAGAGGTAGTTGCTGTCGGGGTCGAGACACCAGTCCTGAGCCACGGGGAAGGCGTCGGATTGATAGACGATACGTTGCAAAAGGGTGGAGCCGGTGGGGGTGATGCGGGTGACGAGACATGCTTTGTCGCCAAAACAGCTGGAGATGTAGAGGAGGGGGAAGGGGTCGGCATAGGGCCGCAGCCGGGCGAAGGAGGCGTTGTTGCAGTGGGTGCGGTTGCTGTCGAGCTGTAGGACGGCGGTGGCGGTGGGGTCGTTGAGGTTGAGAATCACGCATTGTCCCCCATGGCGCAGCATGACGGCGTGGTCGAGGTAGAGGGCCAGGCCTTGGGTGCTGCCGTGCAACTGGACGGTGGAGGGCAGCCATGCCGACAAAGGCTGGACAACAGGCTGTTGGGCCGTGAGGGAAAGGGGGAGGAGCAGGCAGGCTGCCAGAAGCCGTAGATGTTTGATGCGGCGGGGTGTTAGAAGGTGTAATTGAAGCCTACGCGTACCCAGTTCTTACCGGTGTTGAGGGGAGAGCCGTTGATGCCGAAACCGATTTCGTCGGTAGTGGCTTTGAGGTCGTAGGTGGTGACGCGCGAGAGGACGCGGGGAGTGGTGGTATAGTCGTATTCCTCAATGACGGTGGTGCGGGAGAGGATGGTGCGGTCGATGCTGAAGGCCAGTATGTCGAGATAGAGGTCGACATAGCATTTGGGCGAGAGCTGCCAGCTGAGACCGGGCAGAATCTTGACTCCGTAGGAGACGGAGGATTCGGGGATGTTGTAGGAAGTGTCGATGGTGTAGCGCATTTCGCGGCGGACCCAGTCGAGGTATTCGTGGCGGTTGGAGGTGTTGACTTTGCTGAAATAGGCATCGAGTTCGGCAAAGAAAGCGATGTCGCCGAGCTGAATGAGTTCGTAGCGGAGGTAGGGGGAGATGGAGAATTGGGTGCGGTATTCGGAATAGTTGCCAACTAATGAGTCGTGAGGAGGACGGATGCGGATGGCCTCGAAGGTGGGGTGGCGAAGTTGGAACTCCTCGACTGTGAATTCGCCTTTGGATTGGGAGAATCCGAACATGGCGGCAACGCCGATCTGGAGTTTGCCCATTTGGTAGCCGAATTTGCCACCGATGGAGAGCGAGAGAGGTTTGTCGGGACGGAAGCTACCGGTGTCGATGATGGTGGTGTCTAAGCCGGTGATGGGACTGGGGCCATCGTAGCGAGTTTCGAACGATGAGGAGCCTTGCGAGAAGGAGCCACCTAACTGCGCACTGACTACGAACTGGGCTGAGACCAGCTGTGCAGTGAGGAGTAGGGCGAGGGTGAGGAGTATTTTTTTCATGATTCAGGATGTCTTAGAAGGTGAAATAAAAACCTGCGCGGACCCAGTTGTTTATGCCTTGCTCGGTGAGGAGGGGGGTGCCGGTGAGGCCACCTTTGATTTCGGTGGTGGTGGAGGAAGTGGTGGTGGTGGTGTATGTGAGACCTTCAAATTCGCCCATGGGGGTGATATTGAATTGGTAGTTGAGGTCTACGCGTTTGGAGACGGTGCGGGTGTAGGCCAGCGAGAGGAAGTCCATGTAGAGCTCTATGCCGGCATGTTTGGAGAGTTGCCAGGAGATGCCGGGGATGATGCGGGCACCGAGCTGAGTGGTGGTGCGGGGGATATCGGCATTGGTGGTGTCGAGAGGAAAGCCGATGGAGGGATTGATGGTGATGTAGTTGTAGACATGGGCCTCTTGCACCACAGGGTTGAGGGTGGCGGTGTAGAAGAGGTTGAGCTCGACAAAGAGGGCAATGTCGCCAGCGGTGATGAGGTCGTAGCGGAAGTAGGGGGAGATGGTGTAGGAGGCGTATTTGGAGCTCATGGTACCCGTAGAGGTCCAGCGGTTTGGGAATTGGGAGCTTACCATGGGGATGATGGTGGGGTCGAGGGGTTGGTTCTCCAGTGAATACATGGAATAGGAACCGGCGACACCGACTTGTGCTTTACCGAATTTGTAGCCGAGTTTGAGGCCGGCGGTGAGGTTGGTGGTGGCGGTTGGGTAGATAATGGTGTCGTTTTCGGAACTGGTGGCGACAGATACCTGAGTGTGGATGGAGGTGTCGCCGGAGAATTTGCTGCCGCCGAAGTTGGCGCTGATGATGAACTGTGCATTGGCTGAGAAAGCGAAAGCGGCCAAGGCGAGGGCGAGGAATATTCTTTTCATTTATAATATTTTATTGTTTCGATATGAATAAAGTTTGCATGTTCAAACTATGTTTTTGGGCATAATTTTGAACATGCAAAGATACAACTTTTTTTTTATATACAAAAAAAGTTTGTCAGAAGACGACTTTTGAGGAGAGGACTCCTCCCTCGACCTTGCGGATGAGAGAGCCGTCGGGACTGAAGGTGTAGATGTCGGCGTTGGAGGTGTAGGGGCTGTTGCAGATGTAGATGTTGCCGGTGGCGGGATGGATGTTGATGCTGTAGGCGTAGGAGAGGGTGGAGCTGTAGTTTTGGAGGAAGGGCTGTGCCTGGAGGGTGTTGAGGTCGATGCGGAAGAAGGAGGCATAGGGGAGGTTCTGCTCGTTGTAGGAGGTGTTGTAGAGGTAGATGTGGTTGTTGTGGATGTCGAAGTTGGTGGCCGCCACGGGAAGTGGTTGTTGGGAATTGTTGTCGATGTCGACGATGAGGGTTTGGGCGGGGTGGGCAGCGTAGTCGCCTGAGCAGGAGACGATGAAGCGATGGCTGTCAAGGCTTTTGATGCGGTTGGGGTTGTGGCCCACGGTGATTTTCCCGGTTTCGGAGAAGGAGTTGAGATTGACCACGGAGACAGTGCTGTCGAAGATGGAGTTGCCGTTGGCATCGTATTGCCAGCTGTTGCAGACATAGAGGTTTTCGCCGAGGACACAGAGCTGTTCGGGTTGCATGCCGCTGAGGGGGCATGAGGCTTCGATGGCGAGGGTGAGGGTGTCGATGCGGACTACGGATTTGTCGTAGCAGGTGACGTAGATTTTGCCATTGAGGGGGGCAATGTAGCGGGGCCCCCGGGTGCCCATGTTGATTTGTTTGATGCTGCGCCCGGTGGCGGGGTCGATGACCTCGACGGTGTTGGAGGTGAAGACGGTGGCGTAAAGGCGGCTGCCGTAGCGGACGAGGTCTTGGGCAAGGTCGCCGATGCCACGGCCGTTGGCGGCACTGAACCAGTCGAGGGTGACGGAGTCGCTGTTGAGGTCGAGGAGACTGATTTCGGCGTCGTTTCCACCCCAGGAGCCTTCGTTGAGGAGGAAGGCCGGAACGTGGGGGTCCGAGGGGTTGTCGGGAACGGGAGCGGGGTCTTTTTTGCAACCGTTGAGCAGAAGGATGGATAATGCCAGGAATGTGAGAATGTGCTGTTTCATGTATTAATTTTATTGATGATTATTGCGGATAGGGGAACGGCTAAAGCGTCCAGGTTAGGCCAATGCGGTAGTTGCGCCCCATCATGGGGTAGTTCTTGACTACTTCGTATTGGGCATTGAACAGGTTGAGGACTTGGATTTTGGCTTTGAGCTGGGTGTTGCCGATGTAGAAGGTGCGGCTGAGGGTGACGCCTTGGTCGGCATAGCCTGCCACCCGGCTGGCGGGAGTGTTTTGCTGTTTGGCGAAGCGATGGCCTACAAGCATGAGGGAAAGCCCCAGGTCGACCCATGGGGTGACGGCGGTGAGGGTGGCGTTGCCGCTATGGCGGGGCGTGTAGGGAATTTGGTGGCCGAATGTCTTGCTGGTGGGGTCGGTGCGGTCGACGGCATACTGGTAGGTGTAGCCAAGGCTGAGGTCGATGCGTGTGCGGGGGAAATCGTAGTTCTGGAAGGTGGCATTGGCTGTGAGGTCGAGACCAAGGATTTGGACTTTGCCCATGTTGATCATGGACCAGAGGTACATGTTCTGCATGGGGATGGCCACAATCTTGTCGCTGACGCGGTTGAAGTAGATGTCGGCGGTGGAGGTGTAGGCCAGCACGGCGTCGGACAGGTGGACGGGGTTGCCTTGATAGGTGAGGCCCAGGTTGTGCTGCATGGCTTTTTCGGGACGGAGGGAATGGCCGACGGTGTAGTAGTAAAGCTCGTTGAAGGTGGGGACACGGTAGTTCTCTTTAAAGAAATAGCGGAGGGTGAACCGCCGTAGGGGCCAGGTGAGGCCAAAGTAGGGGGAGAGACGCTGGTAAGGAGAGGTGTTGATACCGAGTTCGGAGTCTTTAATCCAAGTGCCGAGAAGGCTTACGCTGGCGCGGACACCGTCGAAACGAGGGACAAGGTGCGCGACATATTCGGCCGACAAGGCCCCCAAGGCCGAAAGCCGAAGCACGTCGTTGTGCTTGCTGAGGTTGCTGAGAAGATGGCTGACGGATTCGTCGGCAGAGAAACTGATGTTGAGGAAATCACGGTAGGTGTTGCCTGTGTGGTAGCGGAGGGTTTGAGAGAGGTAGGCTTCCTGTTGGTTGTATTGGTTGCGGAGGGTGCCTATGCTGAAGGCGGCGGTGTCGACATAGATGTCCTCGCTCTGCTGGTATTTGGCCAAGAGCTGCACATCCCAGTGGGAACCATTATGGCGGAAACGGGCTTGGGAGAAGAACAGTTGTTCCTCGCTGTGCTCCGACCCCCGCGCGGTGTAGTAGATGACGGGTCCGGGGAGGGCATGGAAGCCATTCATGTAATGGGCTTTGAAATGGAAACGATTGCGGCTGTCGATACGATAGAAGAGGTTGGCATCGGCGGTGGCGATACGGATTTGGGAGTTTTGGCGCGTCTCGCGCGAACAACTGTCGGTGCGGCCAGGAGTATAGTATAGAGTAAACGGATAGTTGCCTTCGGAGCGGAGGTAATTCCCCCACAAGGAGAGGGAGAGGCGACGGTTTATCTGCTTCTCGAACGAGAGGGTGGGGGAGAGGAGACCGAACGAGCCCCCTTCGAGGCCCAGCCGCAGGTTGAAGGGCCGGGAGCCAAATTCGGGCTCATGGGTTTCCATGTTGATGATGCTTCCGGACGAAAGGGCGCGGGCAGAGTTGAGCGTGTTGTCCATCTGGCCATTGGAGAGCGATATATAGCTGCTGTTGCCCAGCATGTAGCGGCCGAGGTCCACTTGCCCGTTCTGGCAGTCGGTGACGGCGACGCCGTCGATGGTGAGTGTGCTGAACTGGCTGCCCAGCCCGCGGGCGGAGACGGTCTTGATGCCGCCGAGGCCGCCATAGTCTTTGATGGTGACTCCGACCATGCGGCGCAGCACATCGCTGAGCTGTGCATCGCCCAGCTGTTCTATTTTCTCGGCCGAGGCCACTTGCGTGGGGGTCTGAGTTTTGATGGTTTCCGGACGGCTGTTGGCCTGGATGACCGTGACGACGGGCAGGGTCACGGCACGCCTGACGGTGTCCTGGGCATGGACGGCGGCCAGGCTGCCCATGCATATAAGATATAGGAGTATATGTCGATATTTCATCTTTTTTGCGTACCTTTCCTCGAGGTCGTTTAAAAACGTGGCTTGGCAGGTCTTCTGACTTGTCCTGCGGTGTTCGGCCTTCCCATGATGCAGCGGGCAACACAGTGGCTTTGCGGGGTGAACATCGCATGAAAGGACTTACAGCAGCGGGACTGTTGCCGACTTGCACGGCATTCCCTTTTCACGCCCCTATGGCGACCAAACCGGCTGCAAAGATACGAAGAAAAATCCACATGGTGAGGCACGGGTTGCAAAAGGGTGTAAAAGAGGGATGTCGGGATGAGAAAATAGGGCAATAATGCGGTGCGGGCAGGGCGCGAAAAGATTAAATACTGTTAAATGCTGGCGGGCAGAAAACCAACCCTTTTGCCGTTACTTACCCGGAGGTAAGTAGCGAACAGGGTTGTATGCTGCTTGTGGAATGAAAAAAAAGCCGTATCTTTGCATCGAAAATAAAAAAAATCAAGCACAATGAGAACAATCGAGACAATCAAGAGCGGGAAGAACTACACCGCTGTAAATGTAGGCACTTTGGATCAGATTATAGAGCACGAACTCCCGATGGGACCCCAAGTTATTCAGGGCAAGGTGTTTGTCGGGCAGGCTCTGGGCACGACGGGCAGTGAGCTTTCGTTCCAGACGCTCGTGCCGGGACAGGACAGCGGTTTCCTCCACACCCACAAGACCCATGAGGAGCTGTATTTCATCCTGAAAGGGGAAGGTACCTATCAGGTGGACGGTGAGCAATTCCCGGTCAGCGAAGGCACAGTGGTGCGGGTCGGACCCGAAGGCCGCCGTGCGCTTAAAAACACGGGCAACAAGAACCTGACGATGCTCTGCATCCAGTATAAGGCCAATGCCTTTGGCGAGGCTGACAGCCCGATGACCGACGGCAACATCCTGCCCGACCCCTTGGAGTGGTAGGGAATACCAACCGTTAGACCTCATTTCGCCCGGCGAGGGGCCTCACCGGGCGGGAAGGGATGACAATGTCAAAGAGAGGGAGGCGGGCTGCAAGAAGCAGCCTGCCAAACCTTCGGGGACATGGTTATCCCTTTTTCTGTTTAAAAGGATGGCAACGCCACTCGCCGAGCGGGGCAGGGGGTAAGACTCCCCTTTTGGGAAGGGCGAGGGGTAGGTGGTAGAAAAGAGAAAGCGGGCTGGCCGAGTCCACTTCGAAGCCTGAAAGTGTGCTGCATCCTCCCGAACCGATGCCCTTTACGACGGCCTTGGTTGCTGCGACAAGGTGCCGAGCCGACGTCGGAGAGCCTCCGCGAGACGAATACACCGAATGCCATGCAGCGAAACCATAAAAAATCACCCCCCATGTCACACAATTCAGTTTCATATATTGAGGATTACAAAGTTAATGATACAGTTTTTGTTGATGTTACACTTTTACAAGCCAAAACCGATTCCGCTTGGACTATATTACAGACAGATTTCGACATTCCCATAATACTTGAAGAATACCAACATCTTATTAATAATTACAACTCTGTCGATAGTTGGCTCGTACCAAAAGATAATTATAAATCATCAATGGATACTATAGTATACAGGAATGATGCCATTGTGATTTCTCGAAGAAAGCAAATAGTAAGTGTTTTCCATTTAAGGGAAGAGACACCAATAGATGATATATTTGAGCATAAGTTAAACGAATTATAAGTAACATTCTAAATTTCAAATCAATGAGAAAGAATATCATTTCAGTTGCACTCTTTGCAGCGCTTGCAATGATGGCGGTTGGCTGCCAGAAAGATACTCTTGTTGAGCCTCATGGCACTGTAGCAGGAATCGGTACAGTGCGTACTGTACTTCGCACTACTAATCATTGACTAATCTTGTTTGCAATATGTGCTGACTGGTGCAAATCAAGAAATATCAATCGAATTTAATTACATTACAATGAACAGAAAATCAATGAGTTTACCCTCCCCATAAAATGTTGCAATTAATTCATTGTCAAATGAATTAAAACTCGTGTTTTTGCACTCGAAAACGGAACGTCAAACAACAGCCGCCTGGCAGATTAATGGGTTCAGTCTGTCGGATGACCCCAAAAGCGACTAAATAGAGCCCACCACAAAACAATAATAAATGTAGAAAATATGAACAAAATTGTTTCTTTCTTTGCCGCCGCAATGCTGACTCTTACCTTTTCAGCTAAGGCACAGTATTTCGAAGTGGGCGGTATCGCCTACAATGTCCTGTCGGCCACGGAGCATACAGTTGAGGTAGTGCCTTTGGCGTCGTGTGAATATTACCGTGGCAATATCACCATCCCGCCCACGGTAACCCATAACGGCATCACCTACGATGTCACTGTCTTGGGAGAGGAGGCTTTTCGCAAGGCTTCGCTCTCCAACATCACCATCCCCGCCTCGGTGTCGGACATCGGGGATTTGGCTTTTGCCGCCACCAGCCTGAACTCCATCAAGGTGAACACGGACAATCCGCATTTTAGGTCCATTGGCGGCATACTGTTTACCAAAGACACCTCAACGATAGTCGCATGCCCGATAAGAAAAAGTGGCAACATCGTCCTGCCGCAGAACACGAGACACATAGCACCCAAAGCTTTCACCTATTGTCAAAGCATCACCAGCATAGGGCTGCCCGCCGGTATGCTCAGCATCGGTGGTTCGGCCTTTATGTATGCCAGCCGTCTGAACAATGTGGTCATACCCGCCACCGTGACCAGTATCGGACACAATCTTTTCGGAGGCTGCACGGCCCTCACCAGTCTCACCCTTGCGGAAGGCAACAGCCACTATTATCAGGACGGCATGGCGATTTATTCCGCCGTTGGCGACACTCTCGTGTCGTGCCACATGAGTGCCGACACGGTTGTTCTTCCGGCCACCCTGCGGGTGCTGGACGGCTTCTGCGGCAACAGCAATGTCAAGAATGTCCAGGTGCCAGACGGCGTGAACGAAGTCTGCGATAATACCTTCGCCAATAGCTCGCTGGTGAGCATCGACCTCCCCTCACAGATGTCGATGATTGATGAGTATGCCTTCTACTCTTGCAAGGAGCTGACACATGTAGGCATGCCTGTCTCTCTCGACACGATGGGCAAAGGAGTATTCGAGCAATGCACACACTTGACGTCGATAGTTATACCGAACGGGTTGCGTATGATTCCCCAGGATGCATTCTATTTCTGCGAACGCCTGTCGCAGATGGCTTGGGGCAACTCCATTGCAGTCATCGACTCGTTCGCCTTCGGCGGGTGCGCACTCACCGAGTTGCAGTTCCCGGCCACACTGCGCTCTGTCCGCATGGGAGCTTTCGGTGGCTACAACCAAGGACGGTTGAGAAACGTAGTCTTTACCGCCCCTGTCGACACCGTCGAGCCCGAAGTGTTCACCACGCATCGCCTGAACATGCTGCGCTTCGTGAACACCGTGCCTCCGGTCTCCGCCACTATGGCCACCATGCCGGGATATCCAGCAGACTACGGTTGCCTATACCTGGCACAGGTCGACAGCATCCTCATCCCCTGTGGCAGTCTTGACGCATGGTTGGCCGACAGCTACTGGGGTCGGTTTGCCGACAAATATCGTGAGGTCTGCAACGGCGTGGACGACGTGGCGGCGGAGAGGGTCAGTGTATTTCCCAACCCTGCGACCGACAGGCTGACCGTCAGCGGGGCGGAGGGGAATGGCTCCATCACGCTCGTGGACATTCAAGGCAAAGTGGTTCTGCACCGTGAGTCGGCTGGCGGCTCAACCGAAATCGATGTCAGTCGGCTGGCGAGAGGCACCTACTTCCTGCGGATTCAAACGTCAGACGGCATAGCGTCCAGAAGAATTATTTTGCAATAAAAATAGAGATCCGAGAGTGCGGACTGCTTGGCAGTGATAACCCTACAGGAAGGAGTGCAGGCGGCAGGGCGAAGGCTGGTGCTGCTCGACATGCGGGGGTTGCCTGGTCATAGACCAATGGCACGTACCCTACCACGATGGATGGCTCTGGCTGCGCTTTGAGCCGCGAGGGTGACTTCAGCAAACAGGTACATCTGAACGGGCAACAACGGCAATATGGTCGTCCTCGGTCGCACCTGGCAGATGGACTTCGCCCGCCAATCCTGTAAAGGCGAGAAGGGCCTCTTCTGGGCGTTCCTTGTGGCGGGCGTCATAGGTGTGCTTTGAGAATTGTGCTCTTTTTGAAGAAACGCTTTCCTCAGGTCTTGGCGGAACAGAGCAAAAGATAAAGTCTGAGCAAGACCTTGCCATGCCCTGTTTCCCCAAGACGCGGTGTCGCCACTGGGAGGCCGCGAGGTGGTTTCCCTCCAGCCCCGCGTCAAGATTTTTGAAGATTTTGTCCACAGACCAGAAAATTTCTGTAATTTTGTCGTCGGAAGTCATGGGGCAAGCGTCTTGATTATTGTCTTATTTACAATTACAAAGATGCTGCTTCCCTCTTGTGATTGCCATCTTTTTTCAGGTATAGTAATAACAAAGTTGCCCCGAACTCACGCAATAATAGATAAGAATACGTCCTACAGGTTATGACTAAAGACTTTATTGTAGACCCGGTGTTTCCCGAGTGTCCCATCCGAAATGTGCTGGCCCGCATCAGCGGCAAATGGGCGCTGGCAGTGTTGTATACACTGAATGGGAATCAGGGACCGATGCGTTATAAGGACATTGAGAAGTCCAACCCCGACATTTCGCAGAAGATGCTCACCTCAACCCTGAGAGGGCTGGAGGCGGACGGCTTGGTGTGTCGCACGGTGTATGCCGAGATGCCCCCTCGGGTTGAGTATGCCCTCACCGAACGGGGAATGAGTTTCATGCCGGTCATGCGGCAGTTGATAGACTGGGCCTATAACAACCTTCATGACATCGTTACCGACCGTGAACGCTACCTGAGCAGCCTGTAGGCAGGTTGGGAGAAAAAGCGACGTCGGATGCAATAAAAAAGAGCGGGGATGCGTTATGGGAGAAAGGCTGCAAAAAGCACAGAGAACATTATATGGCCAAAAACAACGAGAATGAGTCGCCACTGATGAAGCAGCATGCTGAGATGAAACGTAAGTTTCCAGATGCCATGTTGCTGTTCAGGGTGGGAGATTTTTATGAGACATTCGGCGAGGATGCCCGCAAGGCATCGCAGATATTGGGCATCACCCTGACGCGCAAAGCCAGCGGGGGAGGTGCTTATACCGATTTGGCCGGAATCCCCTACCACGCCGTGGACCAGTATCTGCCCAGGCTGGTAAGGGCAGGGCTGAGGGTGGCCATTTGCGAGCAGCTGGAAGACCCCAAATCGGTGAAGGGTCTGGTGAAAAGGGGGATAACAGAGCTGGTGACTCCGGGGGTGTCGTATAACGACATGGTGCTGGACGTGAAGGAGAATAACTTCCTGTGCGGTCTGCATCTGGCCGACAAGGTTCATGGAGTCTCTTTTCTGGACGTGTCTACAGGTGAGTTTTATGTGGCTCAGGGCGACCTGGCTTATATCGACAAGCTGATGCAGAACTTCCATCCCTCAGAGGTGGTGCTTCAACGCAAAAAGTTGCATTGGTTTCTGGACCACTTTACTGAGAAATACTATACTAACACTTTCGATGATTGGGTCTTTACGAGCGAGTTTGCAAACGATTTGCTCATGAAGCAATTCGGCACCACTTCGCTGAAAGGCTTCGGAGTGGAGGATTTGACAGAAGGGGTGATAGCCGCAGGGGCTGCGCTCTACTACCTTCAAGACACCCAGCACGACCGCACCCAGCATATCTGCACTATCAACCGGATTGAAGAGGGGCGGTATGTGTGGCTCGACAAATTCACTGTGCGCAATCTGGAACTTGTCTATTCGCCCCACGACAATGCAAGGACACTGCTTGACGTGCTGGACCAGGCGGTAACCCCAATGGGGTCGCGGCTTTTGCGCCGGTGGATTGTGATGCCGCTGAAGGACAAGACAGCCATTGAGGAGCGCTTGCATGTGGTGGATATATTGGTGCGCAACCGGGATATGGCTACACAGCTGTTGCCACAGATTCAGCAGGTGGGCGACCTGGAGCGCCTGATATCAAAAGTGTCGGTCGGACGTATCAATCCCCGTGAGCTGCAACAGCTCAAACGCGCATTGAGGGCCATAGCCCAGATTCAGGCCCTCTGCAAGAAGACCGACGACGAGGCCTTTGCCCGTATGGCAGAGCAGCTGAACCCCTGCCAGAATATCTACGAGCGGATAGACAAGGAAATCCAAGAGGACCCACCCGTGAAACTCGACAAGGGAGGCGTGATAGCGTCGGGAGTGAATGAGGAACTGGACGAGTTGAGGTCGCTGGCCGGTTCGGGCAAGGAGTACCTCATGGAGTTCCAGCGCCGAGAGAGTGAGCGGACAGGCATACCCTCCCTCAAAGTAGGCTTCAATAATATCTTCGGCTATTACCTTGAGGTGACGAACACCCATAAGGATAAGGTACCCCCGGAGTGGACCCGCAAGCAGACCCTCACCAACGCCGAGCGGTATATCACTCCGGAACTGAAAGAATACGAAGAAAAGATTCTTGGAGCCGAAGAGCGCATCCTGGCACTCGAAGCGCAGCTGTATTCCGAACTGCTCTCGGCCCTGATGGCTTACCTCGAACCGATACAGTATAATGCACAGATGGTGGCCCAGATTGACTGCTTACAGGGGTTTGCCGAGGTGGCTCTGGCCAACAACTATTGCAGGCCGGAATTGTCGGACGACACAACGATTGACATCAAAGAGGGCCGTCACCCGGTAATCGAAACCCAGCTTCCGTTGGGTGAGCAATATGTGAGCAACGACGTGTTCCTCGACCGCGACACCCAGCAGATAATCATCATCACGGGTCCGAACATGTCGGGTAAATCAGCCCTGCTCAGGCAGACGGCCCTGATTGTCCTCATGGCACAGATCGGCAGCTACTGCCCGGCCAGAGAGGCTCATATAGGAATAGTGGATAAAATCTTCACCCGCGTTGGCGCATCGGACAATATCTCGTCCGGCGAGTCCACCTTCATGGTGGAAATGAACGAGACGGCCAGCATCCTCAACAATGTGTCCGACCGCAGCCTGGTGCTGCTGGACGAGATCGGCCGCGGCACCTCCACCTATGACGGCATCTCCATCGCTTGGGCCATAACAGAATATCTGCACAACTACCCCAAGGCGCGGGCCAAGGTGATGTTCGCCACGCACTATCACGAATTGATAGAGATGGCAGACCAGTATGAGCGGATTCAGAACTACCACATCTCTGTGCGTGAGCTGGGCAACAAGGTCATCTTCCTCCGAAAGCTGGAAATGGGCGGGAGCGAGCACAGTTTCGGCATCCACGTGGCCCGTATGGCAGGCATGCCGCCACAGGTGCTCAAACGGGCCAACAGCATGCTGGAACTGCTCGAATCCAAGAGCGAGAAGATTTCCGACCTGAACCCCAAGGCCGAGAAGAAAAAGCCAAAGGACACCGCTGAAAAGAACGAGACGGGCTACCAGCTCAGCTTCATCCAGCTTGACGACCCAACCCTTCTGGAAATCCGGGACAAATTGCTGGATATAGATATCGATACACTCACGCCTATCGAGGCACTGCTCAAGCTGAACGAGATCAAAAGACTGGTGTCAAAGAAATAGGCCCGTCGCCGTATCTTTCTTTTCTTCCGGCAGGGGTACGACTTGGCAGAAAAAGGCCTTCCATATATCCACTTTTAGGAAGTAAAAGGGCAACACAAAAAGGCCTAAAAAACCGGAAAAATGCCCAAAAAGAGGGGTGTTGTGAAGGGGTGACGCATGCGGAATGTCTGTTTTTTCATCTTGTAAATAAGGGTGTTGTGATTTTTCTTCAAAAAAAGTTTTGCTGAATGAAAAAAAGTTTGTACTTTTGCACCCGCTTTTGAAGGCAGAGAGTTGCTTGAAATCATGGAAAAGCAGAATGCGGAAATAGCTCAGTTGGTAGAGCACGACCTTGCCAAGGTCGGGGTCGCGAGTTCGAGTCTCGTTTTCCGCTCAAAAGGTCACCAATCCTAACTAGTCCGACCGCCATCTAATGATAACGAGTAGTTAGAGAGCTCTGGTGGTGGAATGGTAGACACGAGGGACTTAAAATCCCTTGCCCGCAAGGGCGTGTGGGTTCAAGTCCCACCCGGAGTACGAAGAGAGTAATTTGAAATAATAACTAAGCCAAAAGCACGAAGTACCCAATACTCGTAGCTCGAAGCATTTAAGTTGTCTTGGTAGCTCAGTTGGTAGAGCAATTGACTCTTAATCAATGGGTCCAGGGTTCGAGTCCCTGCCAGGACACTACTGCGGGGTGTAGCGCAGTTGGCTAGCGCGCCACGTTCGGGACGTGGAGGCCGGAAGTTCGAGTCTTCTCACCCCGACCACTACTCTCCCACGCGGGCAACCGCTTCCCAATTTCTTTTTTACATCAAACACAACCGCAATGCCACTTTAGCTCAG
>DEKU01000032.1:0-3105 GCA_002354035.1 Bacteroidales bacterium UBA2714 | reverse complement strand
GGTTCGAGTCCGCAAAGTGGCTCCAACGTCTCAGGACGCTGTTATTTATTAATCAACATATCAATTTAAACAACAAACATGGTAAATCGTTACGAAACCGTTTTCATTGTAACTCCCGTTTTGTCTGAAGAACAGATGAAGGAAACGGTAGAGAAGTACACCAACTTCTTAAAAGACCATGGTGCAGAAATCATCTACACCAACAACTGGGGTATGCGCAAGCTGGCCTATCCTATTCGCAAAAAGAACACCGGGTTCTATTACCTCATTGAGTTCAACGCCGAAGGCAGTGTCATCGCTGACCTCGAGGTTGCCTACAAACGCGACGAGCGTCTGCTCCGCTTCCTCACCGTCTCCCTCGACAAGTACGCCATCGCCTACAACGAGAAGAAGCGCAATGCCAAGCAGGCTCCCGCTCAGGCCGAAACCCAAGAGGAAAACAATTAATTATTGATGTAAAGGAAGTTTTCTAAACAACATTCCCGCAACATTTAAACACATTTAGAATCATGGCTAACGAAACCGAAATCAAATACCTCACCCCGATTGCCGTTGAAACCCAGCGCAAAAAATACTGCCGTTTCAAGAAACTCGGCATCAAATATATTGACTACAAGGATGCAGACTTCCTGCTGAAGTTCGTCAATGAGCAGGGCAAAATCCTGCCCCGCCGCATCACCGGTACCTCCAACAAGTACCAGAAGAAAGTGTCCAAGGCTATCAAGCGTGCCCGCCACCTGGCTTTACTGCCCTATGTAGCCGATTGTTTAAAATAATAATAGGAGAAAGAATAGAATGGAAATTATACTTTTACAGGATGTAACCAACCTCGGTTACAAAGACGATATCGTCAAGGTTAAAAACGGCTACGCCAACAACTATCTTCTCCCCAACGGCATGGCTATCATCGCCACCCCGTCCAACCGCAAAGTCCACGCCGAGAACATGCGTCAGCGTGCTTTCAAAGAAGAGAAACTCCGCAAGGATGCCGACACCCTCAAGGCCGCTGTCAATGAGAAGAGCGTCCGCATCATCGCCAAGGTAGGTGAGAATGGCCGCCTCTTCGGCTCCATCACCGCCGAGCAGATTGCCGAAGCCCTGAAAGAGCAGCACAACTACGACATCGACCGCAAGAAGATTGTCGTGGACGGCTCCAAACTGAAGGAAATCGGAACCTTCCCCGCCCAGATCAACATCTACAAAGAGATCAAGGCTCAAGTCAACGTCGAGATTGTTGCCGAATAATCCCTTGCTAATAACATAAAGAAACCGTCCCCATTGTGAGGACGGTTTTTTTTCGCACTTTTGAGACCTTGTGAAGAATGCAGTTTGCTTCAACGAAAAAGGAGCTTCCCTGCTATGTGGGAGGCTCCTTTTTGAGCAATAGGGTCTGCTACTCGCCCTTCTCGCTGGTCTTCTCGTATTTCAGCTTGTTGTCGTTTGTCGATGTGAAGTCAGTGCGGCTGAGCGAAAACTGCGAATGCTCCCTATTGACATTCAAGTCAACCATCGGCGTCAGCCCCTCCAGCAATTCCTCTGTCACGGTGTAGGTGATATTTCACTTGGTAGAATACGGGTCAGCTGTAGGTCAGGGTGGAAGATAATACAAACACGACAAAGGCAATCAAAAGTGCTGGAGACAGGAGTGTTTTTTTCTGATGTGACGTTGAGTTAATTGTTGTTTATAACCAGACGAACCATAAAAAGGCAGCAGCGGTGGCTTCCATCAGTGGAAGCTACATTAATGACATCAAGGCCCATTCCAAAACCCCTAGCCAAACGATTGTCGGAATAATTAGGCGTAGATGACCAATAGGAACCATACGTACCAATATCTTCAACTGTCGGACTCGAAGGCCAACGACCACCTCCGGCTGGCAAGAATAAAGCACCTGCTGCTTCCATGTCTGCCCATTCTGACAACGGGTAACTATTGTTATTTAAACCGTTAATACCCACATTAAATGAGCATCCCTCTGGCAATGTCCAACTATCTGGCAGTATAATCAGGCCGAATACACCATTCACACAACCAGTACCATACTTGCTTGAGGCATTAGTTCGTGAATAAAAGAGGTAGTCCCATTCACTGCTGGTGAGTGTGCGCCACGGATTAGCTTGACTGCCGCCATTGCTAATTGCATTACTGCCCCACTCCACATAAGTATTGTAATCATAATCGTTATACGAGGCAAGAGTGGGATTGGCACCTGTGCCCCAGCCAAAATGGTCTATCCATCCATTATAGGTTGCATCAACAATATCGCCGCCTAATCCTACATAGTCATTTTGGTGGTCAGCAAGACGCCAAGTCTGGGTACTGGGTTGGTAGTATAGATTGCCCTGTGAGAAGCGTACCTGTTGTGTGGCGCTCACCGAGAACAGGCCGGGCAGTGCGCCTTGCGGCAGCGGCTCGACAAAGTTCATGTCACTCTCGCCGAACTCGATTTCGGTCACCTCGCTGCGCTGCACGTTGATGCAGACGTTGCTCTTCACCGTCTTTACGCAGTAGCGTCCGTCGGAGGTGTTCAGCTCGATGCTCTTCAGCGAGTCGAAAGTGGCGGGCAGGTAGATGTAAAAATCGCGGCCGTTGTCAATAGACTGAGCCGTGGTGCAGGTCATGGTGACGGTGTTCGAACCGTTGCCCGTGTAGCTGAGCTGGGGAACATCGTTCACATAGCTGACGGTGTAGTCGCCACAAATCTCCGCATTGGCCTTGACGGTGATGGCAGTGATGTTGGTGTTGGCCTTGGTGAGGTGCAGTTTCAGTACTCCGCAGAGGTTGCGGAACGACAGCTGGTTTGTGGCGCTCTCGGCGTACATCGGGAACTCGTTGAGGGAATTCTCGACGTAGGTCTGAGCAGCGGGCAGGGTGATATTCACGCCGTCCGTGGTCAGCGAGGCGGGATAGAAAGCGCGGAAGGGCCCGTCGCCGGTCTCGCCGCTCACGTTGTCGAGCGTGGCAACGGTGGCAGGGGACTGTGGGGTGGCCGCATAGAGACCGCGTCCGGCTGTGCCGTAGATGGCCACTCGGTCGCCGCTGACCCAGTTCAGGGCCGTGCCGCTCAGGACTGTCTTGCCGTCGGCGGTGGACTCCATCGTGGC
>DEKU01000035.1 GCA_002354035.1 Bacteroidales bacterium UBA2714 | reverse complement strand
CTATTTATACTCTATTTATACTCTGGGAGATAATATAAATGTAGAATAAATGTAAGGCAAATGTAAAATACATAGAAAGTAAATGAAGGTTCTATGGCGGCTGAGGAAAGGCGGCCGAGCCGCGGTGAGAAAAAAAAAGAGGGGGACGCAATAATTAACATAACGAAACGTTATAGGGGCGACAATATATAAATACAATATGATATACGAAATTCTGTTGATACTCTATTTTGTGGGCAGCCTGGCAGGTTTGTGGCTGCTGTTTAAGAAAGTGGGCGAAAACCCGTGGAAAGCACTGATTCCGTTCTACAACATAATGGTGTGGATACGGATTTGCGGCAAGGACCGCACTAAGCAGCAAAAAGTGAAGTGGTATATTCTGTTTCTCATCCCGGCCATCAACATCTTTATGTTCCTGCTGCTGGTGGTGGAGACCGCCATCACTATGCACCGGTACAATTATTTCGAGCAGACGTTTGCTGTCATCTTCCCTTGGATTTATCTGCCTTATGTGGGGTTGAACAATTATCAGTACCACGACCCGCACCAGGAGGAGCCCCACAAGGTGAGCCAGGCACGGGACTGGTTAGACGCCATCACCTTTGCCATAGTGGCCGCCATGATTATCCGCTCCATGATGTTTGAGTTCTACAACATCCCCTCCAGCTCGATGGAGAAGTCGTTGATGACGGGGGACTACCTGGTAGTGTCGAAGATGGCCTACGGACCCCGGTCGGCCATGACCCCGCTGGCGGTGCCGCTGGTGCATAACGTGCTGCCTCTCACCGACGGCCAGGTGGAGTCGTATCTGAAATGGATCAAACTGCCGTATCACCGCTACAAAGGGTTCGGCCATGTGGAGCGTTTTGACCCGGTGGTGTTCAACTATCCCGATGGCGACACGATGTGTACGGCATGGAAGAGCAATATGAGCTACCACCAGCTGGTGCGCGAGCTGGGCCGCGAGACGGTGCAGAACGCCAAGATGCTGCCGGTGGGCAACCAGATGGTGAAGAACCGCATAAGAGTGAGGCCTGTGGACAAACGCGAGAACTTCATCAAGCGTTGCATCGGCCTGCCCGGCGAGGACTTGCAGATTATAGACCAGATTGTTTACATCAACGGCAAGCCTATCGCCACCCCGCCCTACAGCCAGCAGACGCACAAGGTGCTGTTCAAGCAGGGGGTGAATGCCCGCAAGATACTGGACGATATGGGCGTGAGCCATGAGGACTATTCGAATGCTTTGTCGGTAATGATGTACGAGGGAAGCCATCACTACAGCTTGCCACTGACGGCCGAACAGGTAAAGAAACTACAGGCCCGTCCTGATGTGGTGGAGGTGAAGCCCGACGTGAGACCCGAGGAAGAGGGCAACCTGAACATCTTCCCCAACTCGCCGCTGTATCACTGGAGCACCGACAATTTCGGGCCGGTGCATATCCCCGCCAAGGGCGAGACGCTGAAGCTGACGCTGGAGAACCTGCCTATCTACACCCGAGTGATAGAGACCTACGAGGGCAACCAGCTTGAGGTGCGCGACGGCAAGATACTGATTAACGGCACGGAGACAACGGAGTATACCTGCAAGATGGACTACTACTGGATGATGGGCGACAACCGCCACAACTCGGTGGACAGCCGCTATTGGGGATTTGTGCCCGAAGACCACATTTCGGGCAAGGCCACGATGGTGCTGTTCTCGTGGGACAAAGACCACGGAAAGCCCCGTTGGGACAGGGTCTTCAAGTCGGCACGGTCGATGGACTGAAAAAATAATTTAAAAAAAGTGACACCTCATACAATAATTTGCATCTTTTTAAGTTAATAAGTAAGCAAAAGGGAAGAGATAATATTTTCCGACCGCTCAGACAAAACATAACAACGTATAACTAAAACACTTATATACAATGTACGCAATATTCGATACCGCCAAAGGTACAATGAAAGCCGAGCTTTATGAAAAAGAAGTACCCAACACTGTAGCAAACTTCGTGAAATTAGCCAAGTCGCATTTTTATGATGGTCTTCGTTTCCATAGGGTGATTCCAGACTTTGTGATTCAAGGCGGCTGCCCCTACAGCCGTAATCCTGGCGATTTCCGTGTGGGTACAGGTGGACCTGGCTGGACCATCAAATGTGAGACCCAGGCCGAGAAGCAGTACCACGACCGCGGGGTTCTGTCGATGGCACACGCCGGCAAAGACACCGGCGGAAGCCAGTTTTTCATCTGCCATAACCGCGAGAACACCGCACACCTGGATGGAGTGCACACCTGTTTTGGGAAAGTGGTCGAAGGGCTGGATGTGATAGACAAGATTGTCGCAGGCGACTTGATCAACAGCATTACCATAGTCGACGAATAATCGGCAAAGAGGCAGGATCTTGCCGCTTAATACCATAAAGCAATAATAACGATTTAAAAAGACATTATGAATATTGGAATAAAACTGCTTGTTGCAGAAGACGACCCCAATTTGGGAACGATTTTGAAAGCCTACCTTACGCAGAAAGGGTATACGGTTTTCTTGGCCGTGGATGGACAGGCGGCTCTCGACTCTTATCAGAACGACGATGTGGACGCTTGCATCCTCGACATTATGATGCCCGTGAAGGACGGTTTCACGGTGGCAAAGGAGATTAGACGGGTTGACAAACGCATCCCTATCATTTTCCTCACCGCAAAGAATCTGGAGGCCGACAAGTTGAAAGGTTTTGAGATAGGAGCCGACGACTATGTGACCAAGCCTTTCAGCATGGAGGAACTGCTGGCCCGCCTAAATGCCACTATCCGCCGCTCGTTCGACGACGGGAAACCCGACAAGAACTTGTTCCACATCGGTAGTTGTGTGTTCGACTATGCTCACCAGACCCTGACCTGTGGCGACAATGTTCAGAAGCTGACCATGAAAGAGTGCGAGCTGCTGCGTATGTTTGCCATGAATTTCAACCAGTTGGTAGACCGTACGAGTACCCTTCAGAAGATCTGGAAGGACGACAGCTATTTCGCAGCCAGAAGCATGGATGTGTATATCACCAAGTTGCGTAAATATCTGAAAGTTGATCCCAATGTGCAGATAGTCAATGTGCACGGCGTGGGATTCAGACTTACGGTTAAGAACGAGGGATGAAAATAGTTTTTTTAGGGACGGGTACTTCGATGGGAGTACCCGTTATTGCTTGTCAATGCCGGGTGTGCCATTCGGAAGACCAGCATGACAGGCGTTTGCGCACATCGGCCTTGATAGTGACTGACAGGGACGAAAATATTCTTGTGGATATAGGCCCTGATTTCAGAGAGCAGATGTTGCGTGAGAGGGTGACTCATCTGGACGGAATACTGATTACCCATGCCCACCGCGACCATGTGGGAGGGCTGGACGATATACGTTCGTTCAACTATGTGCAGCACCGCAAAATGGACTTGTATTGCAATGGTGCTGCCAAGGTGGCGATAGAACGGGACTATCACTATATCTTCACGGCACATGAGTTTCCGGGACTGCCCGAGGCAAAGATACACGAATTGAGCGGTGATGAGGCTTTCCAAGTGGGGAGTGTGGAGGTGATGCCCGTGAAGGCTATGCACAAGGATTTGCCCGTGCTGGGCTACCGGATCGGGAAGCTGGGATATGTGACCGACGCAAACCATATCGAGGATAAAGAGATAGATAAGCTAAGAGGAGTTGACACCTTGGTGATAAATGCGTTACGGAAAGAGAAACATTTCTCACATTTCTGTTTGCCTGAAGCTTTGGAGGTGATAGCGAAGGTGTCGCCCCGACGGGCCTACCTCACCCATCTGAGCCACGAGATGGGGCTGTATGCCGAGGTGTCGAAGGAATTGCCTGAGAATGTATGGCTGGCATACGACGGGCTGAAGGTGGATATTTGAACATGGATAGCTGAGAGTTGTGATTTCAATCTGCATACCAGTATTCAACCGAGACATGAGAGCCACCGCGAAGCAGCTGTGGCACGAGATGGAAAGTCTCAATGTGCCAAGTGAGCTGATATGTATTGACGACCATTCTGAAGAGCGGTTCGCTATCACGAACAGAGAGCTTGAGCGATGGGGACAATACATTGTGCTGGAAGAGAATATAGGCAGAGCAAGGATCCGCAACCTGTTTCTGAAATATGCCAAGTATGATTATCTGCTGTTTTTGGACTGTGACTCGATAGTGGAGGAGGGGCTTTTGGCAAGATATGCTGATGCTATTCAGCATGAGCCGATTAAAGGTGTGTTTTGCGGGGGCAGGGTGTACGACAGCAGGAGCGACGACAGGGAACACCATCTGCGATACATCTACGGCGTGAAGCGCGAGAGCCATAACGCCACGGAGCGGAGCAGGCACCCCTATCGGTCGTTCATGACGAATAATTTTATCGTGCACCGGGAGGTGCTGGAGGCTATCCCGTTCGACGAGCGGATAAGCCGCTACGGACATGAGGACACGCTGTTCGGATACAGGCTGCAACAGCGTGGAACCCCTATACGTCACCTGGACAATCCGGTGGTGAACGGTGATGTGGAGAGCAACGAGGAGTTTATGGAGAAGACGGCAGAGGGGGTGAAGAACTTGGCTGAGATATACCGATGGATGGAAGGGGAGAGGGCTTTCGTAGAGCAGGTGTCGCTGCTGAGGTTTTATGAGCGCATACGGCACGCACGTCTCAATGGGATGGTGCTGGGATTGTTTAAGGTCATGAGGCCAGCGGTGGAAAAACGATTGCTGAGCGGGAGAGGGGAGAACATGCCGTTGTTCGCCTTTTATAAGCTGGGGGTGTTGCTGGAGTGCCTGCATGGAAAGAGTCGTAGCTGACACGTAGCTTCCACTTTACGCTGACCCTTCCGGGCAACGGAGAATGGACAGCAGCTTGGTAGCTCTGAGAAAGAAAATTACCACACAAGAATACTAAAAGCCGAAGAGAGTACGTTATAAGATAGTTTGAAAGTTTTTTCGTATCTTTGCATTCGAGAAGAAGAAGATGGCAAGATTTTTTAGACGATATAAATCAACCATATACGGCAACTACCGCAAGGCATATCTGATAGACGGAGTGCTTACGGGCGTTGTGATGTCGGTCATTATAGCTGTGCGCGACTGGCTTGCCGCCAAACCCATGGCCACACCGGAGAATTATGTGACCGAGATTGTGTTGGCAATCGGCATTTTCTGGGCTACGTATCATTACCGCAAGCAATTGCCTGACCAAAAGGTGACGCTGAAGGAATTGATGCTGTTGGGACTGGGAATAGGGGTAGTGAGTGCCGTGGTGTACGGGTTGTGGACATGGCTGAACAGCGGTGTCCTGAACCCTGAACTTGTGGATTACTACAACAACAGCAGGATATCGGTGATGGAGCCGGCAGAGACCAGTGCCGAGGCCAAGATGGCCGTGGAGAGTGTGAAGCACTACACCGCAGGGGACTGGGGCTTTATTGCGGGGTTCCGTTCGGCGGTGATGAGCATTATCATCACTTTTTTCGCCGCACTGCTGTTCCGCACTGAAAAGGGCGAAGTGGTTGAGAAAAAGAAAGAAACAAAATAACACAATAATACAAAAGCAATGGATATCTCGATAGTAGTACCGTTATTTAACGAAGATGAATCACTGCCCCATCTGGCTGAGTGGATAGACCGGGTGATGGAAGAGCACCATTTCGACTATGAAGTGGTGATGGTGGATGACGGCAGCAAAGATAACTCGTGGCAGGTGATAGAGCAGCTGCATGAGAAAAATCCCCGCTATAAAGGAGTGAAGTTCCGCCGAAACTATGGCAAATCGGCTGCACTGAACGTGGGGTTTGGTCAGGCTCAGGGCGATGTAGTCATCACGATGGATGCCGACTTGCAAGACAGCCCCGACGAGGTGCCCGAATTGTACCGCATGATCAAGGAAGAGGGCTACGACCTGGTGAGCGGATGGAAAAAGAAACGCTATGACTCGAAGATAGCGAAGAATATCCCCTCAAAATTCTTCAACTGGACGACAAGAAAGATGAGTGGCATTAAGTTGCACGATTTTAACTGCGGACTGAAAGCTTACAGGCACGATGTGGTGAAGAGTATTGAAGTGTATGGCGAGATGCACCGCTATATACCCGTGATAGCCAAGTGGGCAGGATTCGGGAAAATCGGAGAGAAGGTGGTGCAACACCGCAAGCGCGAGTTTGGTGTGACCAAGTTTGGTCTGAACCGTTTTGTGAACGGCTACCTGGACCTGATGAGCATCATGTTCATGTCGAAATTCGGCAAACAGCCTATGCACTTTTTCGGCTTGGTGGGCAGTGTGTCGTTCCTGTTGGGATTCATCGCCTTTGTGATCGTGTGCGTGCTGCGTGTCATTGGGCGGATTGCACTCACCAACAGCGTTTGGTTCTATGTGTCCATGCTGTTTATCCTGATGGGTACGATGCTGTTCCTGGCCGGCTTTATCGGTGAACTGGTCTGCCGTAATTCAACTACCCGAAACCAATATTTGATAGAAAAAGTAATAGAACAATGAGTCTTCAATGCGGAATAGTGGGTCTGCCCAATGTGGGGAAATCGACCCTTTTCAACTGCCTGAGCAATGCCAAGGCACAGGCTGCAAACTTCCCTTTTTGCACTATAGAGCCCAATGTGGGCGTAATAACTGTACCCGACGAGCGTTTGGCCAAGCTGGTGGAGATAGAGCATCCGGCATCGGTGGTGCCGGCCACGGTGGAGATTGTCGATATTGCGGGATTGGTGAAAGGAGCCTCGAAAGGGGAGGGGCTGGGGAATAAGTTCCTGGCCGATATTCGCACTACCGATGCCATCATCCATGTGCTGCGATGCTTCGACGACGACAATGTGACCCATGTGGATGGCAGCGTGGACCCGATCAGGGATAAGCACACAATAGACCTCGAGTTGCAATTCAAGGACCTTGAGACCATAGAGAACCGCTACGACAAGGAGGTGAAGAAATCGAAGGCTGGAGGCGACGCCAAAGCCAAGAAGCTTGTGGAGGTGATGGACCTTTATCGAGAGGCGCTGCTCAGCGGCAAGAGCGCGCGGACTGTTCAGCTGGACGAAAACCAGAAAGAGGCCGCCAAGGACTTGATGCTCCTGACTGCCAAGCCGATTTTGTATGTTTGCAATGTGGATGAGGGATCGGTGGTGACGGGCAACAAATATGTCGATGCCGTCCGCGAAGAGGTGAAAGACGAAGGAGCCGAGGTGTTGGTGATAGGGGCTGGCATTGAAGCCGACATAGCCGAGCTGGAGACCTACGAAGAGAAACAGATGTTCCTGGAGGATTTGGGGCTGAAAGAGTCGGGCGTCAATCGACTGATCAAGGCAGCCTACAAACTGCTGAACCTTCAAACCTTCCTCACCGCAGGGCCTAAAGAGTGCCGCGCTTGGACCTTTAAGAAAGGGATGAAAGCCCCTCAGACTGCCGGTATTATCCACAGCGATTTTGAGCGTGGCTTTATCCGGGCCGAAGTGATAAAGTATTCCGACTATGTGGCATTGGGTAGCGAAGCCAAATGCCGCGAGGCTGGAAAAATAGCAGTGGAAGGCAAAGACTATGTGGTGCAGGATGGCGACATAATGCACTTCCGCTTTAATGTGTAGCTTTTTATTTGACAAAGAGCAGGAAACATTATCACAGGATAGGGTATGAAGGACTCGAAACATAAAGGTCTGCTTCGGAGACACAGCGGTGCTATACTTATGGCGTGTCTGATGGCGACCGTTTGTTTCGGCCTATATTCCTGCTCCACCCAAAAAGCCACTTGGAGCAATATCCAGTACCACAATATCACAACCCACTATAATATCTGGTGGAACGGCAACGAGAGCCTGAAGAAAGGTGTTGCCATGATGGACGCACGGTACAAGGATGACTTTACACGTTTGCTCCCGGTCTATAAAATGGGAACCAAGGAGGAAAGCAAATCCCTCAATCCCCAATTCGACCGTGCCATTGAAAAAAGTGTTAAGGGAATAAAGAAGCACAGTATCTTTGTGAACGGGCAGGAGCATGTGCCTTATATCCCTAAATGCTACATGATGACGGCCTATGCCACATTTTATAAGCACGATTTTGTCACCGCGGCCAGCACATGCCAGATGCTTGCATCACAATATGCCGGAACAGCCATCGCCGACGAAGCCGCCATCCTTCAGGCTCGGTGCTCAACGATGGACCAACGCTACAGGGATGCAGAAAACGCCCTGGACGAGATGGTTGTTGCCGCAGGAAAAGACAATTTTGCCAACAGCCAAAAACTGAACCTGTATCTGGCCATGGCGGAGTGTACCCTTCCGCAGGAGAAATACAAAAAGGGGGTCAATTTTTTAAAGATGGCCCTTGAACAACGCCCCTCCAGAGACCAGAAAGCCCGTATATACTACATCCTCGGCCAGATATATCAGAGCCAAGGCAAACGCCCCACGGCTTCGAAGTACTTTGAGAAGGTGTTGCAATACGGCCCTTCGTATGAAATGGAGTTCAATGCCCGGCTGAACATTGCCTCTTGCGCCGACCTTCAGCACACAGACAGGGCCAAGCTGGAAAAGCTTCTCGACAGGATGCTGAAAGACAAAAAGAACGCCGAATTCCTTGACCAGATACACTATGCCAAAGGCGAGATGTATATGGGTATCAAAGAAACGAAGAAGGCTTGCGAATCGTTCAAGACCTCGTGTGCGGTGTCAACAAGCAACCCTGCACAGAAAGCTCGCTCGGCTATACGGCTGGGAGGAATCCTGTTTGACCGATTCCAGGACTACGACCAGGCTCAGATCTACTACGACACTGCTATGTCCATCATAAAACCGGATTATCCCCACTATGCCGACATAAAAGCACGCTACGACTTGCTCTCTTCGCTGGTGGTAAACACCCGTATGATAGAACGGAACGATAGCCTGATAGCTTTGACCCAACTGCCGGAAAGCAAGCTAATGGAACTTATCAACAAAAAGATTGAGGAGTTGAAAAAAGCCGAAGCCGAGGCTAAGGAGAGGGAACTGCTGCAGCAGTTGTCGAACGATGCCAAGTCGCAGCAGAACACCCTGCAGGGTGACTGGTATTTCTACAACAGCAACACCGTGCAAAAAGGCAAAGAGACTTTTCGCCAGCGATGGGGAATGCGAGACTTAGAAGACTATTGGTTCCTCTCATCGAAAGGGCTTATGGGCATGAACATGCTGGCCCAGATGAACGGCAACGATGCTGCGGACAGTCTGGATAACAACAACGAGGATGCCACAGTAGAGAACGATGCCTCAAAAGATTCGACAGCAACCCAGTCCAAGGGCAACCCGAACGACCCTCACGATGTAGCATACTATCTGAAAGACCTGCCCAAGAGCCAAGAAGAGATTGACTCGATGAAGAATGAGACATCGGTGAGTCTTCTCAACGCCGGTTACATCTTCTACGACGGTATACGCAACCTTCCCAAAGCGCTTGAGTGCTACCTCCGCATGTCGAATGAGTTCACCACAAACACCGAAATAGTACAGGCATTCTACATGCTGTACAAAATATACGACCGTCAAGGCAACACCCCAAGCGCCAATTACTACCGCGACATGGTGCTTATGGGATTCCCCGACAGCGACTTCTCAAACCTTATTCTTGACGAAGACTACTATAAAGAAATCATCCGCCGTGGACAGATAATCAAGGAGGACTATGACAACGTCTACAGTCTCTACCGCAAACATAGATATGAAGCAGTGTTGACTAACGTGGCCAACGCCAAACTCATGTATGAGGGCGAGCCGATGTTAGGCAAGTTCAGATACTGGGAAGGGCTGGCCTATGCCAAGATGGACAACAAGCCGTCGGCAGTAGCCACTTTTCAGGAGATAATCAAAGACTATAACAAAGACGACACACTGGTAGACCTGGCCCAGGCCCAACTGGACTACCTCTTGGGTGACGGCGGTAAATATATTGCCAACAGTGGCGGCAGCGAGGAAATTGACGACCCTATGCCTGACAGCACCCTGACCCAACGGGAGCAGACCCGGCGCCTGTCGCGCAGCGGATCCACTACAAGCGAGACCGAACTGCCCCCAGAGGCCCAGCTGTTCCGATACAAGGACAATATGCCCCACACCGTCATCATACTTGTAAAAGAGAAGAAAATCCGGGCCACACAACTCCAACATAAAGTGGGCTCCTTTATCTTGACTTACTACGCCAACTCGGGCTACAAAGCTGCACCCCTCATGTTCACCGACTCGACGCAGATGATAACCATCAACACATTCAAGGATGCAGTAGAGGCTGTGGATTTTGCCAAACACATCCAGTCAACCGACGGCCCCATGTCAGAATACAACCCCAGCGACTTCCAAGTCTTTGCCATCTCCAAGCAAAACTACGTCACACTCTACAACCGCAAACAGGTGGACGCTTATAAATTATTCTACGAAAAATATTACATACAATGAGCGAGAATATCAATGGCCTTATTAACACGATAACCGTAGGCACCTCTATCAAAGGCGACATTATGGCCAATGGCGACTTCCGTATGGACGGAACTTTGGAGGGCAACATAACTCTCACGGGCAAACTGGTCATCGGCGAGCAGGGTCACATTGTTGGCAACGTCGTGTGCCAAAATGCCAATGTCATCGGAACAATCGACGGCAACTTGTCAGTAAAAGAATTCCTTACCCTCTACTCAACCTCAAAAGTAAAAGGCGATATCGTAGCCAACAAACTGGCCATCGAACCCGGTGCCTATTTTACCGGCACTTGCCACATGCTCGACGAACTGTCAGATTGATTCTGAGCCATGAACCAGGAAGAGGAGATAAAACATCTATTCCACAGCTGGACAGGTTCCCTCCCCACCGAGATATTGTCCTTGGGAGCACACGGCAGTGCACGCCGCTACTGGCGCGTATGCGGCCCAAAACACACCTGCATAGCCGCATGGAATGAAGACACTCGGGAAAACGAAGCCTTTATATACTATAGCCACAGCCTTGCCGAAAGAGACATCAATGTGCCAGCAGTATATGCCGTCAGCGATAACCAGAAGTGCTATCTGCAACAAGACCTTGGCGACACCACTCTCTATTCCATCCTCTATGACAAACAACGAGCAGGATCAGGATTTGACACCGATATGCTGAATCTCTATAAAAAGGTACTGTCCGATCTGGCCACGATGCAAACTGCAGGGCGAGACATGGACTTCAGCCATGCTTATCCGCGCAGCGACTTCGATGCCCAATCCATCCAGTGGGACCTCAACTACTTCAAATACTGTTTCCTCAAACCCAGCCATATTCCTTTCGATGAAGAACTTTTGGAACATGATTTCCAGACAATCATAAACTATCTACTCGACACCGACTGCCACTTCTTTCTATATCGCGACTTCCAGTCACGCAACATCATGATGGTGGACGGCACACCTTACTACATCGATTTCCAAGGGGGTAGGAGAGGGGCTGCCCAATATGACGTGGCATCGCTGCTCTACAGTTCCAAGAGCAACATCCCCGAACCCATAAGACAAGAACTGCTCACCCACTATGTCCAACGACTCTCCACACTAACCCCCATCGATATTGACGACTTCCGCCAACGTTATTATGGCTACGTCCTCATCCGCATCATGCAAGCCATGGGAGCCTACGGCTATCGGGGACTCTTTGAGCGTAAAGACTACTTCCTCGCCAGCATTCCGCTTGCTGTAAACAACCTAAGGTCTGTCATCGAGAACCACCCTCTTCCCATCCCACTGCCACACCTCAACAATGTCTTTCAATCAATCATCCAGCAGCAAACCAGCACATCATCACCCAGCCACATTGGCCTGAAGGTCACTGTCAACAGCTTTTCCTACAAAAAAGGCATCCCCCAGGACCCCTCCGGCAATGGAGGCGGATATGTATTCGACTGCCGCGCATTGCCCAATCCCGGCCGCTACCCCCAGTACAAAAGCTATACTGGGAAAGACCGACCGGTAATCGAATTCCTCAACGACAAACCAGAAGTCGAGCAATTCCTCAAAGCAACACAACAACTGGTCGGAGCCTCCATCCGCAAATATCTGGAACGCAACTTTAGCAATCTTTCCGTCAGTTTCGGATGCACTGGAGGCCAGCACAGGTCAGTTTATTGCGCCGAGAAACTTGCGCAATGGATTTCAGAAAACTTTAATTGTCAAGTTATTATCAACCACAAGGAGCAACAATAGAAAAAATACTCATCACTTTTTTTATTTACATCGTACTTTTTTCGTATCTTTGCAAATTGATAGAAAATAAAAACAATACTATATCATGAAAAGTAAGACTTTGATTCAAATCCTTTTGGGTGTTGTCATCATCGGATTAGCAATTGCACTTTATTTAAGTGTCATGAAACCCGTGAAGTTTGACAACGAGTACACTAAACGCCGCGATGCATGCGCCGAGAAACTCAAAGCCATTCGTACCCTCGAAGAGGCCTACAAGAACACCTACGGCTGCTACACTGGCAGTTTCGACACCCTCTTCAACCGCCTGATGAACGAGGACAGTCTGCGTGTTGTCAACAAAAACATCAACTACGACAAAATCCCCGAAGATGTAGATATCAACGAGATGACCGAGACCGACCAGATTAAAGCCGGTTACGTCAGCCGTGTGACCGAATACGTCAACCCCATCGATAACCTTCGCAAATCTGGTAAATTCAATCTCACCGACCAGGAGATACTCAATTTGCGCTATGTTCCTTATCCCCGCGATAAGAAATATGATTTCGACCTCAAAGCTGGTTTCATCGAAAAGAGCGGCTATCAGATGCCCGTTTTCGAATGCCTTGTCAATATGGAAGACCTTCTGGCCGACATGGACCATCAGCTCGTAGTCAACAAAATTGCCGAACTGGAGCAGAACCAGCGTTTCACCGGTTGGAAAGTGGGCGACATGACCCAGACCATCACCGACGGTAACTTTGAATAAAAATGCCCCAAACAGTCACCGATATCATCACCACAGATAGAGCAGTGGCTAATAGCGATAAAAGATTATCCATTTGTCTTCGGCCAAATGGATTTTCTTTTTCGGTATTCACCAACGACCGTCTGCTTCTCACTGTCGGCGACATCAAAACCGCCAGTCAGCTGCCTCCCGACCAGCTTGTCCAACTTGTGCTGGCAACTGAAGGCATAGATGGCGACACGTTGGACTACCGGCAGATGAGACTCATTATCCCCACCATGCAATCGGTGTGGATTCCCGCCCATCTCTACGACCCCAGTCTCGACCGCCAGTACCTCAACACGGTTTGCCAACCCGACCCAGAACAAGGCATCTTCCGCACATTCTCGCCCTCGCTCAACGCCCACCTCGTCTTCACTGCCCCCACCAGCACCGTCTTGGCCTTCAAAATAGCCATGCCCGGAATCGATGTCATGTGCCAACACTCCATCCTGGTTGATACCATGATGCGCTCCGCCACATCCAGCCACCCATCCATCCTGCTGCACGTCCGCCCACAAGCCGCCGACATCCAAGCCTTCTACAACGGCCGACTGCTCCTCTCCAACAGCTTCCCTGCCCAAAACAACGACGAGGCCCTCTACCATGCCCTCAGCGTCATGAAACACCTCCATCTCGAAACCCCCGACTTGGAACTTTCCATCTGCGGACTTGTCGACCGTGACTTCTACACCCAGTTGCAACATTTCTTCCCTACCGTTTTGCTCCATACTGGGACACCTTTCACCTTCCTCAACCCCGATTTCCAAACCCTTCACACCTATCTCCACACCCTCATCCTCTCTTGATCATCCTCACCAAAACCTTTTAAAACATATCCCCCATGCGCATAATAGCTGGTTCACTCAAAGGCCGTCGACTCAATCCTCCCACATCCCTGCCCGTCCGCCCCACCACCGACATGGCTCGCGAAAGCCTTTTCAACATCCTCAACAACTATGTCGACTACGAAGAGTCCGCCGTCATGGATCTTTTTGCTGGCACAGGAGCCGTCTCGCTCGAATTCATATCCCGTGGTGCCAAGGAAGTGACATCCGTCGACATCAACAACCAGTGCATCGACTTCATCAAGCAATCGGCCGCCCACTTCGGGGTCAACAACCTCCATGCCGTCCGCTCCGATGTATTCGACCTCATGAAACGGGCCTACAAAAAATTCGACATCATCTTTGCCGACCCCCCCTATGCCCTCGACAACCTCGCCCAACTCCCCGACATCATCTTCAGCAGCAACGTCCTGACCGACGACGGCATATTCATCCTCGAGCATCCACGTGAATATCAATTCGAAGACCATCCCCACTTCTGGCAACACCGTAACTATGGCAAAGTAAACTTCACCTTCTTTGCCCAACAACTCGACCAAGATTAACCCACCACCCGACAATAGAAAAAAACCAGACAATATCATGAAAGCAGTAGTAAAAACCCAATTCTCTTTCCCCAAACAAAAAAGCCTCTATGTAGGCAAAGTCCGCGACGTATACAACATCGACGACAAATACATGGCCATGGTCGTCTCCGACCGCATCAGTGCCTTCGACGTCGTCCTTCCCAAAGGCATCCCTTACAAAGGCCAAGTCCTGAACCAAATAGCAGCCAAATTCCTCGATGCCACCGCCGACATCGTCCCCAACTGGAAACTTGCCACTCCCGACCCCATGGTCACCGTCGGCCTGAAATGCGAAGGCTTCCGCGTCGAGATGATTGTCCGTGGCTACTTGGCTGGCAGCGCCTGGCGTGAATACAAAGCCGGCGCACGCACCCTCTGCGGCGTCCCCCTGCCCGAAGGCATGGTCGAAAACCAAAAATTCCCCACTCCCATCCTCACCCCGACCACCAAAGCCGACGAGGGACACGACGAGAACATCTCCCGCGAGGAAATCATCAGCTCCGGCCTCGTCTCCAAAGAAGACTACGAGCAGCTCGAACACTACGCACTGGCGCTCTTCCAGCGCGGCACCGAAATCGCAGCCCAAAAAGGACTCATCCTTGTCGACACCAAATACGAGTTTGGCAAACGTGATGGCAAAATCTACCTCATCGATGAGATCCACACCCCCGACAGCAGTCGTTACTTCTATGCCGAAGGCTACGAAGAGCGTCTGGCCAAAGGCGAACACCAACGCCAACTCTCCAAGGAGTTTGTCCGCGAATGGCTCATGGCCAATGGTTTCCAGGGCAAAGAAGGCCAGCAGGTCCCCGAAATGACCGACGACATTGTCAACAGCATCACCGACCGCTACATCGAACTGTACGAACACATCACTGGCGAGAAATTCCTGAAAGCCGAAGACTGCGCCGACATCGTAGGGCGTATAGAGAGAAACGTAACCGACTGTCTCCTCCACCTCTAATCCCCCTGCTCTGCTTCCATGGAGATAGAACGCAAATACCTTGTATCCCATTTGCCCGCCGACATTGACCAATACAGGCATCTGGAAATAGAGCAAGCCTATCTATGCACATCCCCCACGCTGCGCATCCGCCGCATGGGGGATTCCTACATCCTCACTGTCAAAGAACGAATCGTTCTCAACTCCTCCGCCATCCACAACCGCGAAGAAGAATTCAAGCTTAACGCCCAGACCTACCAGCGCCTCCTGGCCAAATGCGACAGCGGACATGTGGCAAAAACACGCTACTTCATCGACCTCTACCAGCTCACCCACAACCCCTCCCACCAAGGCCTCACCGCCGAGTTAGACATCTTCCACGGGCGTCACCAAGGCCTTCAGCTGGTCGAAGTCGAATTCCCCGACACCGAAAGTGCCAACACCTTCATACCTCCCGACTGGTTTGGCGAGGACGTGTCGGCCGACCCCACCTATCGAAACAGCTTCTTGGCATCCATGCCCTGACCACCATCAATCAACCCCAGCCCTGTGAAGAAAATACCACACACCTTTACCATCGTCTTTGCGCTCATCCTGCTGGCCGCCGTCTGCACATGGTTTGTCCCCGCAGGCGAGTTTGTCCGCGAAAATATCACCATCCAAAACCCCGACGGCTCCACCGCCGTCCGCGAAGTGGTGCGCAACGACTCCTTCCGCTACGTCGAGCGTAACCCCCAAACCTGGCAAGTCTTCTCCGCCCTCTTCGACGGCTTCGTCGACAAAGCCGACATCATCATCTTCATCCTCATGGTAGGCGGCGCCTTCAACATCCTCAACAACAGCCGCGCCATCGAAGTAGGCGTGATGGCATTCCTTCGTCGCGTCCTGCGGCTCAACCGCTACAAAATCTTCAAACGGCTGGGAGTGGAGAACATCATCATCTCCCTCATCATGATCATGTTCAGTCTCTTCGGAGCCGTTTTTGGCATGAGCGAAGAGACCATCGCCTTTGTCATCATCTTCATACCCTTAGCAATATCCATGGGCTACGACTCCATCGTAGGCGTCTGCATGTGCTATGTCGCCGCCCACATAGGCTTTGCCGGGGCCATGCTCAACCCCTTCACCATCGGCATTGCACAGGGAATTGCCGACCTCCCCATCTTTTCCGGCCTCGAATACCGCTTCTTCTGCTGGATCATACTCACCCTTATCGGCATCGCCTTCGTCCTCTGGTACGCCAACCGGGTGAAACACCATCCCGAAAAATCACCCACCTACAAACTCGACAACCATTGGCGCCAACGTTCCGAGCAACAACAGCAAAACCCCGTCAGCTATACAACCCCCACCTCGGCCTGGGTCATATTCGGCCTCATCGCCATTGTCCTGCTGTATAGCGCCTTTGCCATGCCCTCCACGCCCATAACCGTGGGTGGGGGAGAGGCCACCCTCCACATCATGCCCGTCCTCGCGGCCCTGTTCATCCTCTCCGGCATCATAGCCCTCCGCAAATCGGTCCACTTCTTCATCCTCGACATCCTCTTCTTCACCATCTGCTTTCTCATCGTAGGAGTGCTGGGCTATGGCTGGTACGTCAAAGAAATATCCACGCTCTTCCTTGCCATGGGAATATGCAGCGGCGTAGCCGACAAGCAAAGTGCCGACAACATAGCCAAACTCTTCCTCGACGGTTGCAAGGACATCCTCTCCGCCGCCTTGGTGGTAGGGCTGGCCAGCGGCATCATCTTCATCCTCCGCGACGGCAAAATCATCGACACCCTCCTCTATGCCCTCACCCGCTCCCTGGCCGGCAGCGGCGATGTGACATCAGTCGGCGTCATGTACATCTTCCAGACCCTCCTCAACCTCATCATGCCCTCCGGCTCCGCCAAAGCCGCCCTCACCATGCCCATCATGGCCCAGTTCTCCGACCTCATCGGCGTCAGCCGCCAGACAGCCGTCCTCGCATTCCAGTTCGGCGACGGCTTCACCAACATGATCACACCTACCAGCGGCGTTCTCATTGCCGTCCTCGGTGTGGCCAAAATCCCCTATGCCACATGGGTCAAATGGGTCTGGAAATTCATCCTGGCACTCATCGCCATCGGATTCCTCCTTCTCCTGCCCACCATGTTCATCCATCTGCCCGGATTCTAAACCCCCAAAAACATGAAAAAAACCGCCCTCATCATCCTTCTGGCCCTCCTGCCGTGCGCCATGCTCCGTGCACAGGACTCCACCTATGCCCGCCACATCATCAAGACACTGGCATCCAAAAAAATGTATGGCCGCGGATTCTGCCACCACGGCGACTCCATTGCCGCCCACTTCCTGGCCTCCGAAATGCAACGCATTGGCCTCCTTCCTCTGCAAATCAACTACATGCAGTACTATACACTCGATTGCTACAGCTTCAACGGCCCCGTCTCACTCTCCATCAACGGAACCCAACTCGAACCCTTCACCCAATTTCGCATCCTTCCAGCTTCCCACCTCACTCGCTCCAACAAACTCTCCGAAGCCAAATGGAGCAAACAACTGAAGGACGGCACCTGGCTCATCGGCCAGCCACAACTCGACACCTATTCCCCAATCGTCGGCCCACAAAAGGACAATCCATACTTCATCGAAGTCATCGACACCCTCATATCCAAAAAACCACGCAAAATCAAAGCCGACATACCAATCGTCTTCCACAAAGACTACCGCACCCAGAACGTGATGGGATACGTCCGCGGCGTGATTGACAGTATGATAGTCTTCACCGCCCACTACGACCATTGCGGCACCATGGGCGAGAGCATCATATTCTGCGGAGCGCACGACAACGCCAGCGGAGTGGCCGCCGTGATGGACATAGCCCGCATCGCCGCCAGCAAAAAACCATACTACACCATGGTTTTCATGCTATTCAGCGGTGAGGAATCTGGCCTTCTGGGCTCCCACTACGCAGCCGAAAATTCCCCCATCGACTTCAACAAAGTCAAGCTCCTCTGCAATATCGACATGTTCTGCGGTGGCGACGAAGGCCTCATGGTCTTCAACGCCAAAAGCCAAAACACCAAACCCTTCTTCGACCAGCTCAAAACCCTCAACGACGAAACCCACGCCGCCCTCGAAATCCGCCCCCGCGACAACCGCCCCAACAGCGACCACTACTGGTTCTCCAACTACTGTCCATCCATATTCCTCCTCACCATGGGAGGCCCATACGGCGGCTACCACGACCCTTACGACACCTGCAAATCGTGCGGACTCAACCACTACAACGCTTTCCTCAGGCTCATTCTCAGCCTGGCCAAACTCGACTGACCCTCGTCCGTTCTGAAACCCCACCATTCGACACCACACATCCAACCCATTATGTGCCAAAAAGATAATAAGAATACTACCCTGAATCGATCTCACAAATCATAGGACCTACCCAACCGAACCACCAGCAAACCAGCAAGTTCCAGCCAACACAACACCCGCCAAAGACAACAAACAAAGTTCAAATCGAATCAAAACTTTCATTATCAACCCACAAAAAACATAGAGTAAACACAACAGACCCAACAACAGACCGAAAACGTATCGCATAAACATCTAAAACCGAAAACAACAAGCCAAGCTCACATCAAATCAAAACTCTCATAATCAATCCCCAAAAGCAATAGAATAAACCAAACAGACTCAACAACAGACTGAAAACGTATCGCATAAACCTATAAATCCGAAAACAACAAGCCAAGTTCACATACATCCGAAATACACTGTCACAAATCCCATGCAACGAATAGAACAATACTATAACTCGTTTTTCTCAGCTCAATAAGTCTTGAAAGGGTATACCAACACCTTCTACTTAACATAACATCGATACTCGTCAATTCGAACTAACGAATTTGCTTCAGCTTACAGCGGTGACTGATGAATGTTGTGTTTTACACTTATTTTTCACCAATTCTATTGTCGTTTGTTTCTACTTATACAGTGGATAAGAATATAAATGTTGGATAAATAGAAACTAAATAGAAAATAAATGTTGTATAAATAGCGACCGCGCAACGACTGTGTGTTTTCTGTAATTCTTCAGCCTCTGACAAGAGGTTATCTGGCTGGTTTATGGTGTTATAAAGGCTTGATGTGGATGTCGGGGTAATGGAAAAGAGCCGCTGTGGGGCGGCTCTTTTCCGTTTGGCTGATTACAGGGATGCTGTATTAGTTTTGAGCTTCTTTTTGAAGGCTTTCGATACGTGCTTTGACGGGTTTGAGTTCGTCGTACATTTCCAGACGGGCATATACGGTGTTGAGTGCGTTGAGGCAGTGGTAGAGGTTTGCACGGTTGTGGGCTTGACCTTCTTCGTTAAGATTGTCGATGAATTGGATAGCGCTGTTGAAGTAAGGGATGGACTGGCGGAAGAACTCTTTGCTTTCCTGGAGCAGTTTGTCGTAGAGGCCGGTTTCGTCCTCGGGGGGAACGTTGTTGGCGTCGTTGAGTTTGTCGACGGCGCGGTTGTAGAGCATTTTGCCGAGACCGAAATTGGCGAGGAATTGGTTGGGCAGCGACTGGAGGGATTCTTTGTAGCGGCTCTCTGCGCTGGTGAAGTCTTTGACGCTCTCGAAGACGGCTCCGGCAGCGGCCAGGAGGCTGGCGTGGAGTTCGGGTTTATCGCTGGTTTTGTCGAGGGCTTTCTGGATTTCGGCGTTGCCGAGTTCCATGTTGCCTTTCAGCAGGTAGGCTTCGGCGAGCATCATGTTGGCGTTGTAGTCGTCTTTGGCGGCTTTGGTGTAGTTTTGTGCCACTTTGATGGCCTCGTTGGTGTCAGAGGTTGATTTGTAGATGTCGAAGAGGGTGCGGTAGACGAATTGGTCTTTGGAGCGCGAGCGGACGAGGGGTTTGAGGTATTTGAGAATGGCGTCGTTGTTGTGGGCGTTGAAGGCGGCTTTGCCGGCGAGGAGGTATGACTCGGAGGCGTATTCTTTTTTGCCGCATTCGTTGAAGATTTTGATGGATTCGTCGCAGAAGGACATGGCTTCGTCCCAGTTTTGCTGGTTGAAGGCGTTGATGGCTTTTTTGTAGTATTCGTTGCCTACGAAGCTGAGGATGGTGTTGTTGCCCTCGGCATATTCTTTGTCGGTGTCGAGTTCTTTGCAACGCAGGGCGGCGTTTTTGCATTTATTGAGCCAGTCGGGGTCGAGGTTTTTGTACTTGGATCTGGGTTTGTCGGCTTCGCCACCGATTTGGCTGTAGATGAGGCCTGCGTAGTACCATGTTTTGGCGTCGTCGCGAGTCTGTTCGTGTTCGCAGGCGGGGTCGATTAATTTTTTTGCTTTGTCTAAGTAGCCTCTGTTTTGGGCTTCGCGGGCACTGGAGACGTTGAGTGACTGTGCTCCGGCTGTGTAACCGATGACTACGAGAGCCAGGATTAATGCGATTTTTTTCATGATATGAGTTTTTAAATTTGTTTTTCTATTTTGTACTTGTTACTATTGATTTATTGCATGTGGTGGTCTCCCCTACTCTTCGGATGGGGTGGAGGGGTTGGGGTTCGGGGTCTGGGGGTCGGCGGTTTCGGCGTCGGGTTGTGCCGGTTGGTCTTCCTCGTTGTCGGTGGGCACTTTGGTGATGGAGGCGATGAAGTCTTTGCCACGAAGGTTGATGAGTTTGACGCCCTGCGTGTTGCGGCCAAGGACGCGGAGGTCGGCCACTTTCATGCGGAGGGTGATGCCAGAACGGTTGATGATCATGAGGTCCTCTTCGTCGTTGACAATGGTGAGGGCCACAATGCCGCCGGTCTTGTCGGTCACTTTCATGGTTGTCACGCCCTTGCCGCCACGGTGGGTCTCGCGATATTCGCTGAGGGAGGAGCGTTTGCCGAAGCCGTTCTCGCTGACGACGAGGATGCTGTCGTTCTTGCTGTTGGAGACGAGCATGCCGATGACGGCATCGTCGTCGCCATCGAGGGTGATGCCTTTAACGCCGGAAGCGCCACGACCCATCTTGCGGAATTCATCTTCGGTGCAGCGGCAGCGGACGACTTTTCCTTTCTTGGATGCGATGAGCAACTCGCTGTTGTCGTCGGCGAGACAGGCATTGACGAGTTCGTCGCCTTCACGTATGCCGACGGCGATGATGCCGTTGGTGCGGGGACGGGAGTAGTCCTGGAGGGAGGTTTTCTTCACTATGCCATTGCGGGTGCACATGACGATGTAGTGGTTTTGGAGGTATTCGGCATCGCTGAGGTTCTCGACGTTTACGTAGGCTTTGACTTTGTCGTCGGGCTCGATGTTGATCATGTTGAGGATGGGACGGCCCTTGGAGTTTTTCTCGCCTTCGGGGACTTCGAAGGCACGCATCCAGTAGCAGCGGCCTTTCTCGGTGAAGAAGAGGAGGTAGTTGTGGTTGGTGCACATGAAGATGTGTTCGACAAAGTCTTCGCTGCGCACGGAGCTGCCTTTGGAGCCGACGCCGCCGCGCATCTGGGCGCGGTATTCGTTGAGGAGGGTGCGCTTGACGTAGCCCATGTGGGAGATGGTGATGACCACTTCGTCGTCGGGGATGGTGTCCTCGATGCGGAAGTTAGAGGCTTCGTATTTGATGGCGGTGCGGCGGTCGTCGCCGTATTTTTCGCGTATTTCGGTGAGTTCGGCTTTGATGACGCCGAGGAGTTCGTTGCGGTCGCCGAGGATTTCTTTGCAGCGGGCTATGAAGCGGAGTTTTTCGTCATATTCGTCTTGGAGTTTTTGGCGTTCCATGCCGGTGAGTTGGCGCAGGCGCATCTCGACGATGGCTTGGGCTTGGAGTTCGCTGAACTGCCAGGTGTCCATGAGGCCTTGTTTGGCTTCGTCGACGGAGCGGGAGGCGCGGATGAGTTTGATGATTTCGTCGATGATGTCAATGGCGCGGAGAAAGCCTTCGAGCAGGTGGGCACGGCGCTCGGCCTCGGCCATGTCGAATTTGGTGCGGCGGGTGACCACTTCCTCACGGTGTTCGACGAAGTTTTGGATAAGGTCTTTGAGGTTGAGGAGCATGGGCCGTCCGTGCACAAGGGCGATGTTGTTGACGGCGAAGGAGCTTTGCAGTTCGCTGAGTTGAAAGAGTTTGTTGAGGATAACGTTGGGGACGACGTCGTGGCGCAGGATGTAGACTACGCGGGTGCCTTCTTTGTCGGACTCGTCGCGGATGTCGGTGATGCCGACGATTTTGCCGTCTTTGACGAGCTGGGCTTGGCGTTTGATCATCTCGCTTTTGTTGACGCCGTAGGGGATGGTGTGTGCCACGATGATGTTGCGGCCTTTGTTGTCGACGTCAATAGAGGTGTCGGCGCGGAGCACAACGCTGCCACGGCCGGTGGTGTAGGCGTCGCGGACGCCTTTGTAGCCGTAGATGGTGCCGCCGCCGGGGAAGTCGGGGGCTTTGACGTATTGCATGAGTTCGTCAACGGTGATGTCGTTGTTGTCGATGAATGCTATGCAGCCGTCGAGGACTTCGCGGAGGTTGTGGGTGGGCATGTTGGTGGCCATACCCACAGCGATGCCGTTGGAGCCGTTGACAAGAAGATTGGGGACACGGGCAGGGAGGACGGTGGGTTCTTCGCGCTCGTTGGTATAGGTGGGCATCATGTCGACAGTGTCTTTCTTGATGTCGGCCATCATTTCGTTAGCGATTTGCTCCATGCGGCATTCGGTGTAACGCATGGCGGCAGGGCTGTCGCCGTCGATGCTGCCGAAGTTGCCCTGGCCGTCGACCATGGGATAGCGCATGTTCCAGGGCTGTGCCATGCGGACCATGGCGAAGTAGACGGATGAGTCGCCGTGGGGGTGGTACTGGCCCAGCACCTCGCCCACCACGGTGGCGGACTTGCGGTAAGCAGTGTTGTAGAACATGCCCATGTCGTTCATGGCAAAAAGGATGCGGCGCTGGACTGGCTTGAGGCCGTCGCGGACGTCGGGCAACGCGCGCGACACGATGACCGACATGGCATAGTCGATGTAGGCGGTCTTCATGGTAGTTTCGATGTCTACGCGCGTTATTTTTTCATTTTCTGAAATCATCTCTAATATATATTATTGTGTTTCAATATCAAAATGCCGTTGTTCTGAGTAAATCAAAATACAAAGATATATTTTTTTTTTCACATATCATGAGTTCGGGGGTACTTTTTATTAACAACCCCTCCTCTACTGGGCCTGATGGCAGCCGTGAGGAGGGTCGAGACTGAGCTGCGAGGGATAACAAACAATGGCATGTTGAAAATATTTGGAACGAAAAAGTTGCTATTAATGGATTTTGTAGTAATTTTGCAGCCCGAAAGTTGAAATATGGAACCCAGATTATCAGAACATGCAAAGCAGGCTATTGTGAATAGCCGTGAAGAGGCTATCCGTCTGAAAAACGGAGCCATAGGCGTAGAGCATCTGTTCCTCGGGATGCTGCGCGAGGAGGGCTGTTCGGCAGTGCTCACACTGAAACAGATGAATGTGGATCTGGCAGCCGCCAGGACACGCATCGAGAGTCTTGTGGGCCAACTGGACAGCGATGTGCGCTACAGTATGGACAGCGAGATTCCCATGCTGCGGCAGACCGAGAAGATTCTCCGCCTCAGTTTTCTTGAGAGCACACGACTCAAAGCCAAAGAAATCCACACCGTACACATGCTCCTGGCCATGCTGCAGGAAGGGGAAAACACGGTGGCACAGGTGCTGAAGTCGATGGAGGTGGACCACAAGAAGTGCATCGAGCAATTGCAACGAAACGGTAATATTCCGCCCTCCATGTCGGCCTCGGACTTCGACTCTCCCCTACCCGACTTCCGCGCCCAGACCAGCGAGGACGACAATGACGACGCCTATGCCGACCCCGACGACGACCAACTGCGCCGTCCAGGCGGAGCGTTCAACACGGGCGGCACCTCGTCAAAGTCTGAGAATAAAACCCCGGCATTGGAGAATTTCGGGCGCGACCTGACGCGCATGGCCCGCGAGGGGAAACTGGATCCCATCGTGGGACGCGAGCGCGAGCTGGAGCGCATAGCCCAAATCCTCTCCCGCCGCAAGAAGAACAACCCCATACTGATAGGCGAGCCCGGAGTGGGCAAGAGCGCCATTGCCGAAGGGCTGGCGCTGCGCATTGTGGAAGGCCGTGTGCCACGGACATTGTACGACAAACGTGTCATCTCGCTCGACCTCGCTTCACTGGTGGCCGGAACCAAGTATCGCGGTCAGTTTGAGGAGCGGATGAAGGCTGTGCTGAACGAGCTGGAGAAGAACCCTGACATCATCATCTTTATCGACGAGATTCATACTATCGTGGGTGCGGGCAGCGCCAGCGGATCTCTGGACGCTTCGAACATGTTCAAACCCGCCTTAGCTCGCGGTGAGATCCAGTGCATCGGCACCACTACGCTCGACGAGTACCGCCAATATATTGAAAAAGACGGCGCCTTGGAACGCCGTTTCCAAAAGATTCTGGTGGAGGCCACTACGCCCCAGGAGACGCTTACTATCCTGAAGAATATTAAGCAGAAGTATGAGGACCACCATCTGGTGCAATATACCGACGAGGCTCTGAACGCATGTATCGCACTCACCGAACGCTACGTGAGCGACCGGCTGCTGCCCGACAAGGCTATCGACGCCCTCGATGAGGCTGGGGCCCGCGTGCGCATAGCCCATGTGGAGGTGCCGGACGACATCATCGCCCTCGAAAATGAGATTGCCCGCATCGAAGGATTGAAGAAAGAGGTGCTGGCCAAAAAGAGCTATAACGAGGCGGCCGAATACCGCGACCAAGAACGCGAATTGCGCGAAAAGCTGGCCAACCGCAAACGCCAGTGGGAGATGGACGACCGCGACAAACGGGTGCAGGTGACGGATCAGGATGTGGCCGAGGTAGTGGCTATGATGACAGGAGTGCCCGTACAACGCATCGCTTCCAACGAGGGTACACGTCTGCTCCACATGGAAGATGAGCTGAAAGGGGTTATCGTTGGGCAGGACGCCGCCGTGCAGCAGATTGCCAAAGCCATCCGCCGCAACCGCGCCGGACTGAAGGACCCCAACCGTCCTATCGGGTCGTTCATCTTTGTAGGACCTACAGGCGTGGGCAAGACTTACCTCACCAAGGTGTTGGCCAAGTATCTCTTCGAGAGCGAGGCCAACATGATACGCATCGACATGAGCGAATACATGGAGAAATTCGCCGTGTCGCGCCTCATCGGTGCGCCTCCGGGCTATGTGGGCTATGAGGAGGGCGGCCAGCTGACCGAGAAGGTGCGCCGCAAACCCTACTCTATCGTCTTGCTTGACGAGATCGAGAAGGCGCATCCTGACGTGTTCAACGTGCTGCTGCAGGTGCTCGACGACGGCCAGCTCACCGACGGCCTCGGTCGCAAGGTGGACTTCAAGAACACAATCATCATCATGACATCCAATATCGGCACCCGCCAGCTCAAGGATTTCGGCACAGGTGTGGGTTTCAACACCGCTGCCCGCGTCGCCGAGAAAGCCGCATTGGAACGCTCGGTTATCGACAAGGAGATGAAGAAGAAATTCGCTCCAGAGTTCCTGAACCGCATTGATGATGTCATATTCTTCAACAGTCTGCAACGCGATGACATACATAAGATTATTGAGATTGAACTAAAGGGACTCTTCAAGCGTGTCCGCGAGATGGGATATGGCATCGATATTGATGAGAAAGCTAAGGATTTCATCCTGCGCAAGGGCTGGGACGAACAGTATGGCGCCCGCCCGCTGAAGCGCGCCATACAGCACTATATTGAAGACGACCTGGCCGACGAGATAATCAAAGCCGACATCCTGCCGGGCGACACCATCCACATCACCGCCCTCGAAGGCTCCGACACCCAAACCGAAGGCCTCACCTTCAACATCGAGAAAGGCGACACCAGTCACCAGTTCGATGCCGCCCTCAGCGAGGCTGCGCCCGCCGAGGTGAGCGTGGAATAATGAGGCTGACATTGGAATAAACACATTAAAAAGGCTTGCCATTGAGGCAAGCCTTTTTGTATTTCGCAGGTTTTGTGCTAAATAAGATGGAATGAGGTTTGGAGTGTGGAGGCTATTGGGTCGTTGAGGGGACTTCTATTGGTTTTCTTCATGGTGTCTTTGCGACGGAATTGCAGTGTGCCGCCGATGTTGACTGAGGTGCCGTGTAGGCGCGTGTTGTAGTCGAGCGTGAGGAGATCGGCAATGGGGTCGTAGGTGAAGGGGTGCCGTGTGCCGTTGATACGGACGGATCCGGAGTGTGTCGTGCTGTCGTATTGCCAGAGGAAAGAGGTGCCGGAACAGGTGCGTCCCGCACAATAGTTAATCTGACCACCCCAACCATACTCCCAGAAGTCTAACCCCCAATCCACAGGCATCAGTGTGTCGCCTACGGTCAGTTGCTGTTCTGCTTCCCATGATGTTCTGACAGGAAAGACATATTGCTCCTGACCTTCAGGGTATAGAACTGTATAGCCACCAAGGGTTACATTGCCGTCGCCTACAAACATATTCGTTGAGATGGTGTGTGTGGTGGAGTCGTAAGTAAACAGGGAAGAGTCACCCATGTTTTCACTACCGTAGGCACATATTTCTCTTCCATCGAAGGTATAGGTGAAATTGTCATCAACGGATGGCTGTGGATTGGCGGCGATGACAATATCTAAATGAAGTGTGCCGGTGCTGTCGGTGAGGAAGTCGATACTCCACATGAGGGTAGCAGGATAGCCTCGATAGTTGTCATCGTAGCTTCCCTCCCATGAGGTTCCAGCCAATGAGACGGTTGGTGCAGTGTCGGTTTGGGGCTGCGGTTCGGGTGCGGGCTCTTTTTTACAGGCAGCGAAGAGCAAGAAGGCCGCCATTGTGATGAATGCAATTTTTTTCATTGTTGTGTGTTTATTGATGTGACATGATTAAGTATCTGTTCTTTTTCGGTAGGGGTCGTGTAGAAGAAGAGCCAGAGCGTGAGTGCATCGCTGTCGTTGTGGATGATGTAGCCGCTATGGCCATTGTCGACGGTGGTGTTCATCAGTTGTTTGTTCCATGCAGGGATGGCGGTGTCTGGAATGCCAGCCGAGTCAACCAATATGCCGTGCTCATAGTGGAGACGTTTGGATACAGAATAGCATGTGTCGATTCGTATGGAAATGGGACGGCTGTTGGGAGTAGGACTCTGTCCAGTCAGGCTGTCAAAAATGTGAGTTACCGCTTCGCGAATGGTGCTGTTTGAAATATGAGACACCGCTTCTCTAATGACACTGTCGGAGTGCGGCTCAAAATCCTCCAAGCTGTTGTAAGTTCCTGTATTGAAATTGGCTATCGTGAGACTGGACACTCTTGATGTGTCCAATGCTTCGGCATCCACATGGCCTCTCACTCCAAACTCATCGCAGAGTTGCAGCCAATCTTCTTTGGTTTGTGCCTGTAACATCACGGCATTGAAGCCTTGGTAATTGCCGATGAGGGCAACCGTCAAGTCCTTGCGGTCGGCATATTGCAGGTAGACATCCTTGGCTGCGGAGGTGGCTTCAGGTAACACGTCATCGTGCTGGCATGCAGCCAACAATAACAATATCAATGGGTAAATTATTCGTTTCATCGTATAATGGATTTAAAGTTTTGAAGTGTACCTTCTGGGGTGCAGCCGTTGTTGCAAGCAAAATAGATATGCTCTCCGTCAATATCTATTGATGCTATTTCACCTGTAGTACCACTCTTCATAAAGATTGCCGCTGGGATGATGATGGCGGCAGCAATAGCGGCAGCGGCTGGCCACAATCGGCGTTTTGAAGGGGTTTTTATGTTCTCGGCTGGTGTGATATTCCATAAAACACTACGTATCTCCTTGTCCAGTTCCGCATCGCTGTGCGGGTATCGGGAGTTTTTCAATTCGTCGCTGTACGCTTTCATTTGTTGCTTAAAATCTCGCATGTTATTTCTGATTATATTGTTTCCGTAATTTGCGCAAGGCGCGTGAAAGTCTCATACTCACAGCACCAATGGTCAGTCCTGTGATATTGGCTATCTCGGCATAGTTGAACCCCTGCACGCGTGCTTTTATGATTGTACGGTCGGGTTCGGTTGTTGCGTTTATTAATTCTACCAGGTCGCGATAGTCCTCGTCATTATATGACGGCTCTTGATTGCTGTCTGGCTGAACAGTCGGCTTATTACTTGCCTTTCTCGTCAGGGAAATCATAGTATTAGTAGCCACTCGATAAATCCAAGTGCGTTCCGAACTGCGTCTGTCGAAACTCGCAAACCCGCGCCATAGGTCACAGAGCACTTCATGGAAAGCATCTTCTGTGGTCCATGCCGCACTTAATCTGAAGCTCTTACAGATGCTCCAAATCATATCGCGGTGGCGATGTATGAGTTCCTTGAATGTCCTTTCGTCGACTTCCATATAGTAACTTTGTATTATTTATTACGCCCCATTAGACGCAGTGAAAATTCAAATTACAACATGGGATATGTTTTTTTTGAAACCAAATTGGATAAAAACACAAAAGGGTACCCAAACGGATACCCTTTTGCGCATTAAATGTACATTCTATTACTCGGCGGGCCAGACGGGCTGCAGATTGCGGTCGCCGTAGGCATCGTCGATTTTGCTGATCGTGGGCCAGTACTTGTCGCCGTGAGGCAGCGGGAAGGCAGCTGTCTGACGGCTGTAGGGGTAGTTCCACTCGTCGGCGCAGACCACCTGCATGGTGTGGGGTGCGTTGGCAATGGGGTTGTTCTTCTCATCGTACTTGCCATTCATCACGTCGTCTATCTCGTGGCGGATAGCGATGAGGGCGTCGCAGAAGCGATCCAGCTCGCTGAGGGGTTCGCTCTCGGTGGGTTCCACCATCAGGGTGTTGTGGACGGGGAAAGCCACCGTGGGAGCATGGAAGCCGTAGTCGTCCAGACGGCGGGCGATATCGCCCACACTCACCTTCAGGCTGAACTCGCTGAAGTCGACAATCATCTCATGTCCGCACATACCATTCTTATTGGTGTAAAGAATCTTGTAGTATTTCTGCAGACGTGCGCGCAGATAGTTGGCGTTGAGGATAGCGTGCTTGGTGGCTTCGGTCAGGCCGTTGCCGCCCAGCATGAGCAGGTAGCCATAGCTGATGGGGAACAGCAGGGCGTTGCCGTAAGGCGCACCGGCCATAGCATTGCCCTTCTTGCCGCCCACTTCCACCTGGCTGTGTTTGGGCAGGAAATCAAGCAGCTTGGCGCTGACAGCGATAGGACCGACACCGGCACCACCACCACCGTGAGGACCGGCAAACGACTTGTGCAGGTTCAGGTGGCAAACGTCTGCACCCATGTGTCCGGGACTGGTGAGACCAATCTGGGCATTCATGTTAGCGCCGTCCATATACACCAGTCCGCCAGCACTGTGGATGATGTCCACAATCTCAAGGATACCTTCCTCGAAAGCGCCGTGCGTGGAGGGATAGGTAATCATGATGCAAGCCAGATTGTCCTTATACTGCTCCACCTTGGCCTTGAGGTCGTCGATGTCCACATCGCCGCGGTCGTTGCATTTCACCACCACAACTGTCATGCCGGCCTTTGCTGCGCTGGCGGGGTTGGTGCCGTGGGCACTGGCAGGAATGAGGCACACGTTGCGATTGGCCTGACCCTGGTCGATATGATAATTACGGATCACCGTCAGACCGCTGTACTCGCCAGCGGCACCGCTGTTAGGTTGCAGCGAAACACCTGCAAATCCGGTGACGATGGCCAGCAGGTCTTCCATCTCGTTGATAAGCTCCGTCCAACCCTCGGTCTGGTCGGCGGGAGCGAAGGGGTGAATCTGGCCAAACTTGCTCCAGCTCAGGGGGAGCATCTCGGCTGCGGCATTGAGCTTCATGGTGCAGCTGCCCAGCGGAATCATGGCGCGGTTCAGGCTGAGGTCCTTCACCTCCAGTTTCTTCATATAACGCATCATCTCGGTCTCGCTGTGGTATTTGGAGAAGATGCTGTGGGTGAGATACGGCGTGGTGCGCATCAGGTTCTCAGGCAGCGACACGATGCTTGTGCAGCAGCAACCGGAGCACTGCAACAGCTCGGGCTGTTTGCCAGCGGCGGTAGCCAGCACAGTGATAATCTCGTTGATATCATCGCGGCTCGTGGTCTCGTCGAGGCTGATGCCTATGCACTCGGGGCAGATATAGCGGAAATTGATGTGATGCTCCTCAGCCACCTTCTTGACGGTCTCTGTCGGCACCGGGCATTGCAGGGCCAGCGTGTCAAAGAAAGCGCGGTTATGCTGCTTGTAGCCATATTTCTCCAGCTCCTTGGCCAGCACCGTAGCCATGCTGTGGATGTTGCCGGCGATGTTGCGGATGCCTTCGGGACCATGCCACAGGGCGTAGAAACCGCTCATGATGGCCTGCAAGGCCGAGGCAGTGCAGATGTTCGACGTGGCCTTGTCGCGCTTGATATGCTGCTCGCGCATACCCAGAGCCATACGCAGGGCGGGATTGCCCTTCACGTCGACGCTCCAGCCGATGATACGTCCGGGGAACGAGCGTTTGAAGGTCTCGGTGATGGCAAAGAAACCTGCGTGGGGGCCGCCGAAGCCCATGGGCAGACCGAAACGCTGGCTGCTGCCGAAAGCGCAGTCGGCACCCATCTCGCCGGGAGTCTTCACCATGGCCAAAGCCATCAAGTCAGTGGCCATACCCACAAAGATACCCTTCTCGTGGCACTTAGCTATAAACTCCGTGTAGTCGGTCACCTCGCCAAACTGATTGGGGTTCTGCACCACGACGGCAAAATATTTCGAAGCGTCGAAATCGAAGTCCTTCACAGCGCCGGTCACAATCTCGATGCCACGGGGAGCGGCATTGGTGTGCATCACGTCGAGCGTCTGGGGCAGGATGCCGTTGTCGACAAAAATCTTGTTCACACCGTCCTTCTGTGCCTGACGGCTGCGGCTGGCAAAGAACATCAGCATGCACTCGCCGCCGGCCGTGGCCTCGTCCAGCAGGCTGGCGTTGGCCATAGGCATGTGCGTCATGTCGGCCACCATGGTCTGATACGTCATCAAGGCCTCCAGACGGCCCTGGCTGATCTCGGTCTGGTAGGGAGTGTAGGCGGTATACCAGCCAGCGTTCTCAAACACATTGCGCTGAATCACCGACGGGGTGATAGTGCCGTAATAGCCCATTCCGATATAAGTCTTATAAACCTTATTCTTCTGAGCCAGCGAGCGGCAACGGTTCAGGAACTCATACTCATTGATGCCGTCGGCTATGGGCATCGGCTCCTTCAGACGGATGGCGGCGGGAACGGCCTTGTCTATTAGTTCATCCATCGAGCTGACGCCGATTTCTTTCAGCATCTTCTGTTCATCAGCAGGGTTGGAGACACCGTTGTGTCTCGGGGCAAAATTGTTGCTAATCATATTGTTATATTTATATTTATATTTATATGTTTCCTTGTATTCAGCCTACAAAGATACACATTTTGTTTGACATGTACACAATTACTTTAAAAAAGAATATCACACCGAGTCTCGAACCCGACTGCCCCACCCCGGCCACCAGCCAAACTCACCGCTCTGTCCACCGGAACCCCCTGGGCTTACCAACCACAGGGCTGCACACCCCGCTCAACCCAATCAACCCAATCAACCCGACGGCTACAACAACTTATAGTTGAAAGCGTAAGCTATGGCCTCCGAAATGTTCGACACCCCCAATTTGTTGAACACACTTTTGCGGTACATCTTCACCGTGTCGACCGACCGGAACATCTTTTCCCCAATCTGGCTCATCGTGTATCCCTGCGCCGAAAGGTGGAGCATAGTCCTCTCTCCCTCCGTTAGTTCCAGCCGGTGGCCCTTCTTCGCCCAGCGGTGGCCCTCAAACTCATAAATCGAAAAGCCCGACGGCGAACTCACCGTAGCCTCGATATGCCCCATGTCGCTATGCACCGACGGCGACACCAAGCACAACACAAGCCACACCTCGCCCCTCGCCGTCCGTCCGATAGGCGTCACCCTGTGGTTCAGCAGCACCGCATGCCCATTCACATAAAAATGAAAATTGCACGAGATGGCATAGATAAAATTCTTCTCGTCCAATGGCCAACGATGGGAGTTGCCCACCGCCTCCACCAGCTCCGCCATCAACGGCCTGTCGTCCGGCACGGCATGCTGCATCAGGAAGCCATAGCCGCCCTCCTTCACCTCCTCGGCCGTGTGGCCAAAAAGCACAAGCGGACTGTCCGAGACATACATGAAATGCCGCTGACAAAGGTCGGCCACAAACACACCCTGGTTGGCTATCCGGGCAAAGGCATCCACCACATCCAATTTCGACTCCGCAAGCCTGTAATCGGATTCCGTCACACCAGTCGGTGACGTTATAGAAGACAGAATATCAGTTTTTTCAACCATAACGAAGAGTCGCTTACTACTATGCAAAGATAACAATTTCCTTTCTTTCGGCGACAATCATTCTCTCCCTCGTCGCTAAAATACACTTTTGGGTATTTCCGCGACACCAAAGCCACAAATACCCTTTTGGGTAACATCTCATCAACAATTAATCAGTACTTTTGCATAGTTGCAATGCAAGGCCGATAACCCGACAACGCATTCACAATCAAAGTAAAACACAACAACACAAACCCTAACAAAAAGAAACATCATCATGAAAACAACCTTCAAACCACACCTCCGTTCAAGAGCCCTCACAGCGGTTTCCTCAATCATGCTCCTGTTCACCGTTGCATCCTGCACCAGCATGCACAGCGGCCAAAGTTTTGTAGCCCAGTCCGACGGCATCACCTACCGTTTCGAAGTGGTGGTATCCCATCGCAACTACGTGCGGGTGGCTCCCGTCTCGGGCCCCGAAGCCGTGGTCGGAGCCGTCACCCTTCCCTCCATCGTCCGCTACGAGGACCACACCTATGTCGTTTCGCAAGTGGCTCCCAACGCCTTCGAAAGCTACATCGGCATCACCTCCCTTACCCTGCCTCCCACCATCTCCGTCATCGAGCCATCAGCCTTCCGCAACTGCCAGTCGCTAACCTCCGTATCGGTCCCCACCTCCATATCCACTATAGGTGACTTTGCCTTTGCCGAATGCCCCCAGCTGCAGTCCTTCCGCTTCGTCAATTCCATCTCTTCCTTGGGGCAAGGATGCTTCCGCAACTGCTCATCGCTCTCCTCGCTCGACCTCCCCTCCACCATCACGGCCATCCCCGACCAAGCCTTCAGCGGCTGCTCGTCGCTCCCCAGCCTCCAACTGCCCTCCACCGTCATGCAAATCGGCCGCCAAGCCTTCGCCCATTGCTCGGGCCTGCACAGCATTGCCATGGACCGCTCCGTGCAGCAGATAGGCGACAGCGCCTTCTTCGGCTGCGACTCCGTCCAGAGCCTCACCTGCCTCACCGCCATGCCTCCAGTGTGCAACGCCTCCACCTTCGGCAACATGTCCACCACCATCCCCGTCACAGTTATGATGGCCAGCGTGCCCAACTATCAAGCCGCCACGGGCTGGAGCCGCTTTACCAACTACATCGGAACATATTAATCCCTAACTGGTACCATTCTAATCCGCGCCGACCGCCAGTCCGGGACCATCTCTCGACATGCGGTCGGCGCATCTTTTCGCCCTGCAGTGTGAAACCGCGCACGCCTGAGGCTCGATGCATCATCGCTCATCCGCCGCTCTCTCCCGGCGCGAACCACGCTCCAACCCAGAGATGAACCCGACAGCATCGGGCTGCTCAAGCCCGGCAGCCGCACAGCATGCCGAAGGGTGCAGCCATCTACCCTATCACTATTGCAACGATGTCTTGCTGAAAAAAAAGCCGACCGCCAGAGGCAAGCGACCACTACCCTTGCACCTCCGTAGGACACTCTGCCTCGGCGGTGGAGGCGAAATAGCGTCGACCCAGACGGTCGGCCCGACGTTCCACCCAGAACGTCTCGTGGCGATGACGCGGACGGCGCCCCAGTGCCAGCCACTGGCTCACCAAACTCGGCACCCCCACCACGGGCAGATAGAGCCATCCCCACACTTGACTGTCCACCGTGTGGCCATATTCGTGCCGAGCCAGATTGTCGCGCCCCTGACGCGCGTAATGCTCAAAATCCTGCTCCCGTCCCCGAGGCAGCCACATGTGCACAAAACAGCCCAGCGTCATGCCCGCGCTGGTGTAGGGGTCGCGATGCCGCCCGACGACGAATGTCGCGCCGTCCAGCACCTCCACCGTGGCCACCCGGCGGCTGGCCACGCGCCACTGCGCCAACAGGTAGCCCACAGCCGTCTGCGGCAGCTCCCAACCAAAACGGGTGGCGGCCTGCGCCATCCCATGACGGCTATGGCTGTCGAAACGGTAGCGCCCCACAAAGACACGCCACCCCTGTCCCGGCTGTACCACAATGGCCACAGCCGTGGAAATCAGCATCAAGCCCTTGCCGCCCAACAGGCACCACCCCACCGCGCGCCACACCCCGCCGCAGCTCATCGCCAACAACAATGCCGCAGCCCACAAAGCGCTGACCCACAATGCAGCCACCACCCGCGCAGCCCAGCCACGCCTGTCCGCAAACTTTATTATAGATCTCTTCTCAGTCATAACAAATCAAAAACGACGCCGCGCCACAATTATTGCATCGCCGCCCCACGCTATTGTGCGAACGCCCAACCTCCACCCCTCGCATCCCCGCACCCCTACTGCAACAAAACCCACAACCCCTTCCTTGCACACGGAAAAACCAGTATTTTGCCACTACATTTACACTAACACAGAAATAAACAAGAATAGAAAAAGAATCAAAGAAGAAATAAAATAGAAACAAAACGCCCATTCAACAGCCGCATGTGATTTGCTGATTTTGGT
>DEKU01000025.1 GCA_002354035.1 Bacteroidales bacterium UBA2714 | reverse complement strand
CCGAAGAACTCTTCGTCGCCACCGAGCGCAATGCCAAACTGCGCTACGAGGGGTACAAGAAACTCTCGGAAATGTAATCTAATACAGATTGCAAACCCAAGTTGTGGAGGTCGAGAGGCCTCCACAACTTCTAAGAAACTAATAAAAAAATAATAATGAAAGCAAAACCATTCGTCAAGTGGGTTGGAGGGAAAGGCCAACTCATCGAACAACTGGAAGCATTGCTTCCCGCTGACTTTGATAGATGGGAGAATGTTACTTACATTGAGCCATTTGTTGGAGGAGGAGCTATGCTCTTCTATATGTTACAAACACATCCCAACATTAAGTCAGCAGTAATCAACGACATTAATGAGGATTTAACAACCTGCTATAAGGTAGTCAGAAATAATCCTGACAGACTGATTGAATCATTAAAACAAATACAAAAAGAATACTATTCCCTGCAATCAGACGATTCGCGAAAAGAGTATTATTTGAAGATGAGGGATGAGTATAATACCAAAGCATTGGATTCTATTAGAAACACCACTCTCTTTTTCTTTCTAAATCGTACTTGTTTTAATGGGCTATATAGGGTGAACAAGTCGGGCCTATTTAATGTTCCCTTTGGTAGATACGAAACACCTATGATATGTGACCCTAATACCATATATGCTGATAGTGCACTCCTACAGAATGTTGAAATATGCACAGGTGACTATCAACAAACATTATCCAAAGCAAAAGGTACAACATTGTTCTATTTTGACCCGCCATATCGCCCGTTGAGTAACACTTCCAGCTTTAACGACTACACAAAAGACTCTTTCAATGACCTTGCGCAAGCACGACTGAAAGAATTTTGTGACCAAATTATACAAGCGGGACATTCCTTTATGTTAAGCAATTCCGACTGTTTCAACACCCCATTACGGGATCGGTTCTTTGAAGACTTATATTTAGAGTATATTATTGACAGGGTTTGGGCATCGCGCAATGTAAATGCAAACCCTGCAAAACGAGGTAAGTTACAAGAAATACTTGTACATAACTACCCACGCACAAAACGAATGTTAGCGGTATAACGATGAATATGGATTTTGACACTTTCATGTCTCAATTGAAAGAGACAAACGCAACACTTGACTTCTATTGTGATTTCAAGAAGATTGCAAAAAATGTTGATAATATTGCCATAAGTCTTAATATGCTCAATTATCTGATTGGCAAAGAAGATTTGAAGGCAGCCGTTGAAGCATTGTGGAAACGGGACAAGACTGTGTTTGACGTGATGGACATCCTTATTGCGACTCGCAAAAGAGACAACAAAATGTTCTTTGATGAGACTGGACAATTCCGCAAAGTACATTCGTTATTTCAAAGTGTTGATGGAATAATGGAGTTTCTTGAAGGTACTGGACTAGCCAATGTATTCCATAACCAAGAAATAAAAGATCTTGAAGATTATGTATTCGGTGTAGAAACGGGACTGGATACAAATGCCCGTAAAAACAGAAGTGGAGAAATAACAGAAACACTTGTGGCAAGATTATTCACTAATGCAGGAATTACCTTTAGAGAACAGGTGTCATCAAAAGAGTTTCCTGCCATTGCAGACGTATTAGGTGTGGATCAGAAAGTGTTTGACTTTGTAATATCAACTGATGCAAAGACGTATTTGATTGAAGTCAACTTTTATTCGGGCGGTGGTTCCAAACTCAACGAAGTGGCTCGTTCATACACAGATATAGCCCCTAAGATAAATGAAGTTGATGGATTTGAGTTTGTATGGATAACGGATGGAATAGGATGGCATAGTGCTCGAAACAAATTACAGGAAGCGTTTGCCTCTATTACATCAATATATAACTTAACAACAATTGTTGATTTTATTAACGTATTAAATACAAAGAACTATGGCATGTAAGAAAAACCACACAGATGTTCAAGATATTATGAGTAAGCTTCCCCCTGATCAAGGAGGCATAGGACGCCACAAATGTGCGGCATGTGCCTATGAAGAGGGGAAAAGGCTTGGACGTCAATTGGCAAATTCTTTCGATATTGGCCAAATAATCGATAGTTTGGAGGAGAGTCAAGCCCAAGAGCAACGACACAAAAGTCCTCATGCAGCATTCGCTAGAGGATATTACAATGGTGTTTGTGAGGCCTATGGAGTACCGGGTATTGATTGATAATTTCAAAATCATTCATGGCGATTGTATGAATATCATCGGGAATTTCCCCGATAAATCTTTCAATGCCATTTTCGCGGATCCTCCGTATTTTCTGAGTAATGGAGGTATAAGTGTTCATAGTGGCAAAGCCGTTTGTGTTGACAAAGGGGAATGGGATAAAGGCGGAACACCGGAACATATCTATCTATTTAACCGGCAATGGCTATCATTGTGTCGAGAAAAACTGACGGACAACGGCAGTATCTGGATTAGCGGTACATATCACAACATTTTTTCCGTCGCCAATTGTTTGACAGAACTCGGATATAAAATATTGAATGTTATTACTTGGCAAAAAAGTGACCCACCGCCAAATCTAAGCTGTCGTTACTTCAATTTCTCTACCGAATACATCATTTGGGCACGAAAATCAGCAAAAGTACCCCATGTGTTCAATTATGAGGTAATGAAGCAGATGAATGGCGAGAAGCAAATGACAGATGTATGGAAGATACCTGCCGTGGGAAGCTGGGAAAAGCACTGTGGAAAACACCCAACACAAAAGCCATTGCGTCTACTTTACCGCATTATCCTTGCTTGTACAAACGAGGGGGATACAATTCTTGACCCATTTGCAGGAAGCTGTACAACAGGCATTGCTGCCAGCCTTCTAGGAAGAAACTTCGTAGGGATAGAGCAAGAGCAAGAGTTTGTTGAGTTAGGAAAACGTCGCAAACAGGAAATAGATGACCCTATCTCGGCACAGAAAATCCTCAAAAAAATGCGAGAGAATCCAGAGGAGGTGATGGTGCTGGTTAATCACGCACGAAAAGAGTTGCGTGAGAAGATGATTGCAAATGGAATTTGCTATATGCGTGCTGGAGAATCCAAAGGTTCTCTACAAGTGGCACCGGGATTTGAGAGAATGAAATATTTGCTTCTCCACACCAATGGAGATAATCCACAACTTTACCAACTAAAAACACCCGGGAAGTTCAAAATATGGGCAAAAGAAACATTGGAAGAACACGGGTTCGCTCCTGAACACGCCAAATATTATGTTGTTCTTGAGTTCTTAAACAAACCGGTAGAATTCAAGAAAACGCCCCAACTCAAGCAGCGAGGCAACACATATAAGGCAAGAATAATTCCACTAAGTGAATTAGTTGATCTACGTTAACTGCGAAGAGACACTCTATCTAATATGCTTTGTGTCCATTCCATATGGTAACAATCAAGGAACCCTGATAATGGGTAATACAATATACATTTGTCCTATATTGAAATTACCCGTCGCGGCGGAAGTTCTCAGTTGCGGCAGATTTGAAATCTGGCGCAAAATATTATAAGGATTTGCAATCCGAAATACAATAATCTTTATCCTATTACCCAGAAGATACAAAGAAAGCAATAGAAGTTGCCATCGAACTCAAATACTCCCAGTGCCTCCAGCAATTCCTAAATTACAAGCACACATACGAAAACCAGAATTATCACGTTATCTGACTAAATAAGTAAGGAGTATGAGTCCTATTCAAATATTTATAAAGGATTACAAGGCCGTCAAGTCTGCAGAGATAGACTTGAATGGTATTACTGTAATCTCTGGAATTAACGGATCTGGCAAGAGTACGATTTCCAAGTTGTTATATTATTCGTTATTCTATGCTAACAACTATGAGCAATTAGTACAAAACAAATTGTGGGATAACTTACTTCCGCTGAAACAACTAATGCAGAGCATTGCTTTTGATTTTGCAGAATACCCTTTTGCAAAGGAGGTGAAGAATCTTGTCAACAAAGCACATGATGAGAGTAATCTGAACAATAAAAGAGATACATACACCAGAGCTTTAAAAAGTATACGGGAATACTGCGATTCAGATGACACTGAGAATGAACCAAAGTTTCGTAGGCTACGGCAAATAATAGAGAACAGCATCTTACACCAGCCAAGTTATAGCTATTCTGATATGCCCAAACTAATAGATGCTGTTATCAAGTCAACAGGGAGTTGGTTTGATGAAGCGGAAAGACTATTAACTCAAAGACCCTTTTCATTAGTAAAACAGAAACTGGCAGAAATAGGTATTTCGACAAAAGGTATCAAAATTTCTGAGTATGGCATACCTTTTGTAGGGTATAGGGTTTCTTCTGTCCCACTTATGAGTTTCGCTAGGCAGGTTGTGTACATCGACACACCAATGGTCGCTGGGATGGAATGGTTTCACGATTCTTTACAGCATACTGAATATTGGAAAGACTTGGCATCGTTACTGAACAAGCCGACACAACACACATCCAATCGGTGGCTCAATAACCACATTAAAGATATTCTAAATGGTGAAGTATACCATGATAGCTCAACACCATATGGACAGAATCTAATGTTTAGACGTAACGATGGACTAGAAGTGGATATGATTGACAGTGCCACTGGCATCAAGTCTTTCTCCATTCTACAAACTCTCTTACTGAACGGCACCATCACAAAAAATACTTTGCTGATTATTGACGAGCCCGAAGCACATTTGCACCCCCAATGGATTGTAGAATACGCACGACTCGTGGTCTTGATGTATAAGAAAACTGGGGCTAAATTCTTTATCGCATCACATAGTACCGACTTTGTAAGTGCTGTCAAATATATTGCTGAGAAAGAGAACGTAAGTCGGTCACTTGCATTTTATTATGCTGAAGAGGACAAAAAACAGAAGTACATGTATAACTACCGCTCTATAGGTACTGACATCGAGCCAATTTTCGAATCGTTCAATAAGTCATTGGATAAAATTAGCGAGTATGGCGGATGGTAGTAGAATACAAAAGCAAGAAGACAAGTGGGTGTTCGCTCCTGCAATTATGCTCTCCTGCATAGTGACAAAACAACATATGTCGGCATATATCCCAATCCCGGAAATCCTAACAATGGAACACTGCCGGAACAAACACTCCTTTGCTCTAGAGAAAGCTCTGTATCTTGAAGCAGTTGAAACCGAAATGGCACGAGCCGATAGACGTAGCAAATCGCCTATAGTGGACTTTTCCATCGGTTTAACGAGAGGAAAATCCCGAAAAATCCGCTTGGTCGAAGCAAAGTTCGATATCAATGATCTGAAGAATCTTGCCTCGGCTAATACCCCTGCCAAAGTTCAGCACTCGACAGATGTTTTGCGAAGTTGTGGTATTCCGATTGATAGTGGGGCTATCGTGTTAATCAAAAAAAGCCCAATTGTACAACAGCAAAGACGCTGGCTCGAACAAAGGTTATTGGCACAAGGCCATTATCAAGTAAAGACCGTTGACGAGTTCTACAAACTCTATTTCTGTGCATAATGATGTATTGTCACCTGCCAATACTTGTATATTCGAGAATATCATAAAATCCAAAGCCATGTCTAAGTCACAAGTGAAAAAACTGCTCGCAGGAATGAGCAAGGAGGATGTCATCAATGTCGTATTGGAACTCTATGATGCCAGAAAAGAGGCACGGGAATACCTCGATTACTATGTCAACCCCGACGAGGCGGGAGAACTGGAGAAGTTTAAGAAAATCGTCCTTAAAGAATTTGACGATAATGGTACACGTATGCCCCTGTGCCGTTTCAGCGTGTGCCGAAAAGCTTTGTCTGACTTCAAGAAACTGGCGCCATCATACGACACGTTAGCAGAAGCAATGGTCTTCTATGTAGAACGTATCTATGAGTTTTCGTTCTGCAATGGCGACCTGTGGGAACAATACTATGATTCCGGTATCAGCAATTTCCGCTCAACGTTGAAATTCCTAATAAAGAACAAACTACTGGAATCCATGATGCCGCGCATAGTACAGATAATGGCTTGGAGTTGGCCGTGTGGATACGGTTTTCACGACATGACAGGCGTCACTTTCTACGAACTCGCTCCTCCGCAATACCACAGCAAGGTAGAAGAAGCAGATGCCTTGGGTGAGGCGCAATACTACGCCATGCATCCAAGCCTCAAGCATTGGTAACGCTTCCGTACGTTCACTTCCTGTATGCCTCAACCTTTACTTGCCTTATTGTCAACACCTGCCAAACCTAAAATCCCGTTATAAGTGCAACACAATATTTTCAACTTCCCAACGTTAATAAGGAAAAGTAATGATTATGGCATCGGACAAGGCACAATATATAGTGGCGCTAATTGCGGAGTTCGCCGAACAATATGGGCTTACGACAACGGAGGCGGCGAGGTACCTGAGCCGGTATAAGGCTTTGGACCTTTACGACCGTCAGTATGGCTATCTGCACACGCAGTCGTTTGCCTCCAATGTGCGCGACCTCTCCACCTATTGTCGCAGAATGGGAGGTACGCTATGAATTCCAGAACAATCTCATTATATCCTAAAACCACGCAGCATGTGCGACCCTAAACAACAATCCAAGATAGAATTTGTCTCTTTTTGTATCGAGCAGTACAAGAAGGCTAACAAGTTGGGCGGCGCAGAGACAGAACAGATGTTTCTGCAAAGGGGTGTGATTGACTTCCTGTTGGAGCATTATGAGGTGCTGCACACTCAGGGAGAAAAGGCTATATTGAGCGAGATTGACGAATATCTAAAACACCACCAGCTATGACACTCTATCACGGAAGCCTTGAAATAGTGGAAAAGCCGCAGATACTCCAGGCCAACCGTCCATTAGACTTCGGCACAGGATTCTACACTACCACCAGCCGGCAACAAGCACGCAGATGGGTGAAGCTGCGTATGGAGCAGACAGGAGCCACCGTAGGATATATCAACACATACGAATACACCCCCATCAAAGGATTACTTACCCGTCGTTTCCAATCTGCCAATGAGGCGTGGGTCGACTTCGTGCACGCCAACCGAACAATACAAAACTTTAACCACGACTTTGATATCGTCACTGGTCCTGTGGCCAACGACAATGTCTACCTCAGTTTCAACCTCTATGAATCGGGAATCATCAGCAAGCGCGAACTTATCCGCCGCTTAAAGACATATAAACTTGTCGACCAACTGTTTTTCCATACCGAACGGTCTTTAGATACACTTGAATATGTCGGGAACAAGGAGGTAAAAAAATGAAGCAACCGAAGATAACCCAGGACAATGTACATCTACTGATGCCCAACAAGATTGCTCAATTGGCCAGCCGCCTTTTGCAGAACGGAGATGCCAAAGATATAGCAAACGCGCTTACGATGATTTACACCTCACCAGTATATGCAAAATTAGAGCAAGAGAAGACCAAATACTGGTGGTTAGGAATAAATGCACTCTATCAAGAAATTAAAGATGTTATTTAAAAACAAATACTGGATATTATGAAATACAAATGCACCATTTGCAAGTATGAGTACGACCCGGCGCAGGGCGACCCCACGCAGGGCATAGCCCCTGGAACACCTTTTGAGGCACTGCCTGCTGACTGGAAATGTCCGCGCTGCAAGCAGGGCAAGGAGAAGTTCGAAACCATCGGGGAACCGAAACCCGCCAACCCCTACGCTGGCACACAGACCGAGAAGAACCTGCATGCCGCCTTTGCCGGTGAGAGCGAGGCTCGCAACAAGTACACCTACTTCGCCTCCAAGGCCAAGAAGGAAGGCTATGAGCAGATTGCCGCACTCTTCCTACAGACCGCCGAGAACGAGAAGGAGCACGCCAAGCTGTGGTTCAAGGAACTGAACGGCATCGGCTCCACCGCTGAGAACCTGGCTGCTGCCGCCGCAGGCGAGAACTACGAATGGACGGACATGTACGAAGGCTTTGCCCGCACCGCCGAAGCCGAAGGCTTCCCTGAGTTGGCTGCCAAGTTTCGTGGTGTGGCCGCCATCGAGAAACACCACGAGGAACGTTACCGCGCACTGCTTCATAACGTCGAAGCCAAGGAAGTCTTCGCCAAGAGCGAAGTGAAAGTGTGGGAATGCCGCAACTGTGGCCACATCGTCGTTGGCACCCAGGCCCCCGATGTCTGCCCCGTCTGCAACCACCCCCAGGCCTACTTCGAAATCAACCAGCAGAACTACTAATAGCGGTACGCCTTTATCTCCACCACCCATAATAACAGAAGCAGATATGACGAAAAAGCCTAACTCTTCCATATCGAAAAACTGGGTAGATCTCACACATCATCAAAATCCTTCGCCGGATAAAATGATGACAGATTTCTTCAAGATGCTCCGTGCTGTGGTCGACGGTGACGAAAAAGCCCGTGAGGATCTACGCACATTTCTGGATATGTTCGACAAATACGGCTACACCCTGCCAAGCGAGATGATGTCTATGCCTGATGAGAATGAGGACAATGAGAACGTTGACAGCGAGGACATACCACTCACTCTTCCCCGCACCCATGTCCGTGAGATGCACCTACGTATCAAGATAAACAAGACAGACTTGAAAATATGGCGCGAAATCAAGGTTCCCTCCAATCTTACGTTAACGGCCTTGGGCGAGGTGCTACAGGACGCTATGGGGTGGATGCACGAGCATCTGTATCAGTTCCGCAAAGGCGATGTCTTTTTTGTGGACCGCGAGCAGATGGAGGATTCTTTTGGTTTCGACCGATTCTCTTATCACGATATGGCAAAATGCACCGTCGACGATATGCTGACCGAGAAAGGCAAACGTGTAGTGTTCGAATACGACTTCGGCGACAGCTGGGAGCACGACGTGTGGTGCAAAGGCGAACGCGAGTATAATCCCGGTGAAAAGCCATCCATCACCTTTGTCAAAGGCCAGGGCGCCTGCCCTCCCGAAGACTGCGGTGGCATCTGGGGATACGAAGACTTTCTGGAAATCAGAAAGAAGAAGAAACTCACCCAAGAGGAACGCGAAAGCCTGGAGTGGTATGCTATGGATGGCGACTTCGACCCCGACACTTGCGATGACGAGGAGATAGCTGAAATGATGCAGGAGTGGACTTGTCGTCTCCAGCAGTCAATAAGCAATTAGCGAATGCGCTCTCTATGAACCGGTGAGTGGCTAATACCAACAATCAAACCTTCCAATCCCAAAGAAACATGCGCATCAAGCAAACCATCGGCAACAAAGAGCTTTGGCAGTGGGAGAAGACGCTTTTCTTGACGTCAAGGATGGCGCCGCTGGGGTGCTATGAGAAGGTGTTCCGGTGGGTGGAGGAGTTCGACAAGTGGCAGTGCGCGGTGTGCTTCAACACGTCGGAACTGGAAGAGGAGGTGCTGAAGGCGCTGCTGGTGTGCCAGGTGCCGACGGTACTGGTAGTGACGGGCAAATTCCGCAACACATACAATGTGCAGATTGAGCAGGCGCGGAAAGAGAACCGCCTGCTTGTCCTCGTGTTACAACGCGAGGAGAGCGACGGCAAAGGCTTCGAGGCGCGTCTACGCAACCAATGGACCCTCGGCCAGGTGCAGCACATCGTCTGCGGCTATATCAACCCCAACGGCAGCATTTTCGGCCTGCTGTTGGGACACAACAATGTCACCCACCTGCTCGACAATACCGACCTGAAAGCGGCAGAACCCATCGAGAAACCCTATCGCTGGACGGTGGCCGAGCACAAACGGCTGCTGCGCATGTACTACGAAGACATGGGCATCCACGCCATCCACAAGGCCATCGACCGCCCCTACAGCACTGTCTACCTACGCATCAAGTCGCTCACCATGAACGACAAGGTGTTGAAAGGCCGCGAGTTCGAAGACCACGTGCTGGAGCTGCTGGGCGTGGCAAACAACGACAAACTGACTCTCAAGGAATGGCGAGGCGACAAAAGCCTGCCCGGCATCTACCCCGAAGGCAACAGCAACCCCGACCTGGTGCTCGAATACAACGGCAAACCCTTCGCCATCGAATGCAAATGGCGGAGCCACATGCCAGAAGACCTCAGCAAAGAATTGTTGCCTCCAGCAAGAGCCACCCTCTTTGCGAGATTTGCCAAGGAACACCAAATGCCCGTCTTTATCCTCCTCGGCATAGGCGGCCTGCCCTGTGACCCGGACGAACTTTACATCATGAGTGACTTTAAAGCCCCCGTGCCGGATATTATCCAGCCGGAACACCTGCTCGAAAACCTTGCGAAACTGATCTCTACACTTAACAAGAAAGAGCGAGACACCCGACCGCTAATCGAGCTTTACCCCAATGCCTACTCTCCGTGGAGTATGGAGGACGACAAACTGCTGGAAAAACTATTTGAAACCGGCAAGTCTGTTAGTGAGCTTGAAAAGGTTTTCGGTCGCAACAGCGGGGGCATTAAATCCAGACTACGCAAACTGAACCTTATTTAAAGGAAAACACCTGTTTACTCCCCCTCTCCATTTCCCAAAGGGGTACGGCGCAGCCGGGGCAATGTTCCCCATCCCAAACAAGAAAGTGGACACCACCGAACCGCACTCCTGCGCTTCGCCATCGTCTAAAGCGGCGTCACCGCCGAAAACTGTCACACGAAGAACGCCTTCAACCACTGACTCTTCATGCGCAAACAAAACTAAATGCCCCGACACCATTTGCCATTTGGATTATTCTTCGTATCTTTGCATTTTGAAATTCACAAGTAAAACTACAGATTATGACAGAACTCCTTATCCTTTTCGCAGTATCGCTCGCGGTGAGTGCCGTGGGCTGGAAGTATTTCATCTATTTCTTCAGCCTGGGCTACGGCTACGGCATCGTGGCGCTGGCGGCGGCTATGATGGTGATGTTTGGCGGCGTGCTCTCGGCACCCACGGTGGTTTTGTGCTGTCTGCTCATCGTCTTCGGAATGCGGCTGGGCACCTTCCTGCTGATGCGTGAGCGCAAGGCTACGGCCTACCGCAAAATCCTCTACGACCCCTCCCTCCAAAAGAAAAAACCTACTGGCGTTGTCGTCACCGTATGGCTCTTCTGCGCCATCCTCTATGTGCTACAGGTCAGCCCTGTTGCCTTCCGCCTGATGAACACTCAGGCTGGAGCCGCAGTCAGCGACCTCTGGGCTTGGATTGGTGCCGCCATGGTGCTTTGTGGAATCCTGCTCGAAGCCTTTGCCGACATGCAGAAAAGCGCCGCCAAGAAACGCAACCCCAAGCGTTTTGTGGACACCGGCCTCTACCGCATCGTGCGCTGCCCCAACTATCTGGGCGAAGTCACCATCTGGACCGGAGTCCTGCTCAGCGGCATCGGCGCTGGTCTCACCTGGTGGCAATGGCTCATCGCCGCCTTCGGCTACATCGGCATCGTTTACGTCATGTTCAGCGGTGCCCGCCGTCTGGAGCTGCGCCAGAACGAGGTCTATGGCTCTGACCCCGAATACCAGGCCTACGTCAAGAAAACCCCCATACTGATTCCCTTGCTGCCTATTTACAGCGTCGAACGCTACAAATGGCTCCAGGCCTGATTCTTGGTCTCAACATCTTTCTTGTTCAAACACTCATAAGCCAATCTTTGGTATCATTACCGAGAGAAGTGTGGGGAGAAAGACTTCCAAGGACAAAATGCCTCGGGCCATCCGGATAATTATGCGTAAAACAAACAGCACAGTAATTAGCGATTTATGACCATCAAGCAATTTTCACCAAACAGAATAGATGATGTGGCGTAAATGGCTGCGGGGGGGTGGGGCAAAGAGCAAGTAGCCCATGATGCCAAAGCCGTCCGCCTGTTCTGTCAGCATCTGTCACTATACAGCCAATGGGTTTTGCCGATAGAGGATGACGAGGGGCTTCAAGCCATCGCCTTTGCATGGTTGCCGGCCGACACCAACGATACTGGCCAATGGCTCAGGGAGCGGTTTCCCTTGATAACTGAAGAACAGCGGCGCACACTGCTCACCAACGAAGGCTACTTGATGCGGACAGACAAGGCGCGGCAGAAGATGATTTTGCCCGACTCAGCCAAACACTCTTTCTTCATCAGCCGCAAGCCAGGGTATGGCACCCCCCCGTATTGGAATCCCTTTTCGAGCGGTCGCGCCAACGTGGCGTGGCATGTCTCTATCGCTGGACCGACTGCACCTGCAACTGGCAGTACTATCCAAAACAAGAAATCGGAGGGAACGAACAGATATTTTCGTTGTTCCTGAACGCAGATAGCAAAGGGGACGGCTACAGCCCAAAAACCGTCTTGAAAAACTCCACCGTGTGAGCTACCACCACCTTGCGCTTACGGGTTATAGTGTGGTTCTCGCCTTCCACCACGCTGAGCTTTGCCTGCTGGCCGTAAGTCTGCAAATACTTCTCGCTGCACCACATGGGCACAATCCCGTCACGGTCGCCATGCAGCAGCAACACTGGCCCGCCGTAGGAAGCGGCCGTGCCGTAAATATCCAGCTCTTGGGTCGACACCAGATATTCCCTTCCTAACTTCATGGTGCCCCAGCAGCGCACATACTCCGGAGGGTCCTTGGGGTCGAAACGGGCGTTGAAAAACTTGCCGCCCTGACAAGCCTCCTTTATGACCGCGCCGGGAGCAATCAGCACCATCCCGGCCGGAGCCATCCCCTCCAAGGCCAGCCGTCCTGCCGCCATCGAGGCCACCACACCCCCCTGCGAATGCCCCAGCAACCCCACAGCACTCACATACGGCAATCCTGCCACATAATCCCACACCGCCCGGGCGTCGGCCAGCTCTCGCTCAATAGTCATGTCCTGCATCCGGCCTTCACTCTTGCCGTGACCGTTGAAATCGAAACGCACAGAGCCGATGCCCGCTGCCACCAGTCCTTTGGCAATCTGTGGCATAGGTATATAATCCTTGCTCGAAAATATACCATGCATCAGTATCACCATCGGACAATGCCCGGTGTTGGTGTCAAACCCGTCGGGCAGGGTGACCTTGTAAGCAATCTCTCCACCGGGACCTGCCAATGTGGTCTTCTGTGCCTGACACGACGAAAAAGCCATCACGGCAAGCAATAACAAAAATATAGTCTTCTTCATGTTTCTTTCAATGCATTAATATGAATATCTTTATACCCATTGTTCCACCTATTTTTCATCGGCTTCACACCGCAAAGATACACATTTTTTTCAACCTTTTCTTGCTAATTCAAATTTTCTTCGTAACTTTGCAGCACAAAGTACTCTTGAAAATCATGGACAACAACGACGCAATCAACACACTCAGAGAGATAAAGGACATAATGAACAAGTCCTCCCGGTTCCAGACAATCAGCGGTCTCTCCATCGTCATCATAGGAATCTACGCCTCAGTAGTCTCGCTCGGGGCATGGCTGCTGTTGGGCAGCCACCAGCCCATCGGCTGGCTGCCGGAGTGGTGTTCGGGCCTTTCCATCAACAGTCCCTCGCGCACCTGGCTTGCCGTGCTCTGCGCCGCCGTGCTGGTGGTAGTCTCGTTCGGCACCGTCAGCCTTATGTCCTATCGCAAAACCGTGCGTGTCAACCGCCGCTTTGTTTTCGACCGCACCGTGCGCCGCTCACTGTGGGGCTTTTTCGTGCCCGCCGCCACCGGGGGCCTCGTCTGCCTTGCCCTCCTCATGCAAGGGCATTATGGCCTCACCTCCACCTTCATGCTGGTCTTCTACGGTCTGGCCCTCATCAACTGTTCCCATTCCACCACCTCCGACCTCGCCCTTCTGGGCTATGGCCAGCTCCTGCTCGGCATCGTCGATTGCTTTGTGGTCAGCCACGGCATCCTCTTCTGGTTCCTGGGCTTTGGCCTTTGGCACATCATCTTCGGCATCTTCTTCACCCTCAAAAACCTCCGCGCATGAAACCCCTCGACCCCCTCCAGCACCTCGGCGGCCTCAACAAAGCTTTCGAGAGCAAAGCCCGACTCGGCATCATGTCCATCTTGATGGTCAACGAGTCAGCCGACTTCGCCACCCTCAAGCAGCTACTCGCCCTAACCGACGGCAACCTAGCCAGCCACACCCGCGCCCTCGAAGAGCTGGGCTACATCCAGTGCGAGAAACGCTTCATCGGCCGCAAACCCAACACCTCCTACTCCGTCACTCAGGCCGGAAGCCAAGCCTTCAAAGCCCACCTCAAAGCCCTCGAAAGTTTCTTAGCACAGACAGCCACATAATTTTTTTTACCCTTCATTCTTTGCATTTCAAAGTTCTTTTGAACATAATAAACAATTGATTCATCAATAAAAACAAACAACAATGGAAAACACCAATCCCCAAATCGCCCCCGCCAATACGGGCCGAAACAATCTCCGCTTAGGCATCAAGCTCTCCATCATCCTGGTCATCAGCCTGCTGCTGCTCATTCCCCAAGCCATCATCATGAATGTGGTGGACGAGCGGGCAAGCACCGAACAGAATGCCGACCTCGAAGTATCCGAGAAATGGGGCACTGGCCAGACCCTCACAGGCCCCGTGCTCTTCATTCCAGGCGACAGCGCCAAAAACAACGTCTACATCCTGCCCGAGACCCTCGACATCGACGGCGACATCAGCTCCCGCACCCTGCGGCGCGGCATCTACGACTTCACCGTCTACGAGTCCACCCTCGCCCTCGCGGGCCGTTTCGTCCTCCCCAAGGAGCTAAAATCCGGTCAGCTGCGCCACCTGCGCACCGGCCAGGCCAAACTCCTCTTCGCCATCAGCGACTTCAAAGGCTTTGCGGACAACCCCAGCCTGCAACTCGGCGGCCAGCGGGTCGAACTCACTGCCGAAGACCTCGCTCTCGGTTCCGACAAAGCCCTCTCGTGCAGTGTCGACCTACAGCAGCTGCTGAGCGGCGGCACCGTCGACTATCGGCTCACTGTCCCCATCAAAGGCTCCAACCACCTCTACTTCCTCCCGGTGGGGCGCACCACCTCGGTGCAGTTGCGCTCCGACTGCGCCACTCCCAGCTTCACCGGCCGCTACCTCCCCGCCGACCGCGAGGTGACCGACCAAGGTTTCACCGCCCAGTGGAAGGTGCTGGCCCTGAACCGCGACTTTGCCCAGGTGTTCAACTCGCACACTGCGTTGCGCAATGCACAGTCGTTCGGTGTCGACCTCAAAGTACCCGTCATGCAGTATCAGCAAACCACCCGCAGCATCAAATATGCCTACCTCATCATCCTCCTCACCTTTGCCGTGGTCTTCTTTGTCGAAATCCGCCGCCAGACGCCCATCCACCCCGTCCAGTATGCCCTTGTGGGCATAGCCCTCATGCTTTTCTACACCCTCCTGCTCTCCTTCTCGGAACACCTCTCCTTCCTCCTCTCCTACCTCATCGCCTCCGTCATGACCATCGGGCTCATCACCCTCTTTATGCGTGCCCTGCTGCGCAACACACGGCCGGCCCTCTTCGTGGCCCTGCTGCTGACGGTGCTCTATCTCTTCATCTACATCATCATGCAGCTCGAGAGCTACGCCCTGCTCGTGGGCAGTCTGGGACTATTCACCATTCTGGCCGCTGCCATGTATGCCTCGCGCAAAATCAACTGGTACCAAAAGCCGCTCTAACCCCCACGGCCGTCGGCCGGAAATGCCATGCCACGTCCCCGCCAAGGCGGGGACGCGGCTATTATATACATATCCAGAGGAATATCAACACCCTGCCCTCTGCATTGCCGCTCATTTGCATTGCTGCACGGGCTCCGCGCTTGACAAGCCTTTTACTTTGCATTTATTTTCTATTTCATTTCTTGTTATTTTGTATTTTATCTCTGTGTAAGAAATAAAATGCTGGATAAGCGCTGAACAACAAGAAGGCAACAGTCGGCATGATGAGGTGCGACCCATAGCTTGACTGGCAGGAAGGGATGCCATCAGGTAAATACCCAGCCGCCGGAGAGGAAGCAGTTGAAGAGGTTGGCTGTCCAGAAGATGTTGAGCAACAACGCTACGGCCAGCACCACGCGGTCCACCAGCTTGGGTTTGAGGGGGGCGAAAAGCACCAGTATCAAGAAAAGGAAGGTGATGATGCAGCCCAAGGTCAGCCCCTTGAAGAGCATGCGGCGGCACAGCACGGCGGCCAGCACCATGAAGCCGACCACAACCCAGCGCCACACCTTGGCCGCGCGATCCGGACGGCGCAAGGCGCCTTCGAAGTCGATGGCCAGGAAGAAGAAGAAGGGGGTGCAGGTGAGCAGACGCGCTTGCGAAAACATACAGCCCTTCTGGGTGAAGAGGGCCAGCACCACATTGCCCACGAAGAAGAGGACCGACAGCACCCTCACCAGCCACTGGGCACGGGCAGTTGAAGTGTCGGTTGCGTCAGGGCTATCCTGCCGATTTGCGGTGGCTGCGCCGCCGCGAAGGGCCTTGACCAGCTCCACACACAGCCAGCCTAAAGCGGGCAGGAAGAGGGTGAAGAGCAGCGGATGGGTTACGCTTCTGCCCTCATCGCTCCAGTCGGTGAAGGGCCACGAGGGCAGCGACCACTCTTTGCCCCACTCGGACTGCGCACGGGCAAAGTCGAACGGACTGCCACCACCGCTGAGGACCTGGATGGCCACAACCACCGCCACACCAGCCACTACGGGGGCCAGATGCAGGGCCAGACTGCGGAGCATCTCGCGCCAGGAGGTTCGGTAGCGCAGAGCGTAGAGCACATCGGCTATGACCCAGGCCACGAGTAGTATGCTGCCCGCCGCCCGCGTCATGCAGCCCAACATGAAGCCAATGAAGAAGAGCCAGTAGCGACGACGGAGCAAGCCATAAAGCCCCAGACTGATGCAGAGGAAGAAGAGTCCCTCGCTATAGGGGATAAGAAAGATGACCAAAAAGGGCATGCAGAGCAGCACCAGTAGCCGGCGCAGGGAGTCGGTGCTGCCACCCGTCGTCGGCCCGGCGCCGAGGCCGGAAAGCCCCTTGCAGGCCTTGAACAACAGGAGAAGCCCTGCCACAAAGAGCAGGAAGTTGAGCACGCACACACCTATCGGCGAAAGGCCGGTCAGCCGCCACAGAAGGGGAAAGAGGGGGAAGAAAGCTTTGTAGCCGGGCCAGACGTACTGGGGGTCGTAGAGATGGTCGGATATGAGTTTGTAGTGCGCGGCGTCCCAATGGAGGAGCAGGTCGTTTTGCACCGGGTTGAAGGGTATGCTCTCGCGCCTGACTTCCATAGGGCTGTCGGCGTGTTTCTCAACGCGATAGGTTTTGGCCACGCCTCGCACGGCATGGTAGACAGTGGGGTTGTGCAGCAGGGCAAAGCACAAGGCCACGGCACAACACCATGCAGCACAAATTGATATGGCAATCAGAGGGGTACGTTGTTTCATGGGTGGTATATTTATGATGCAAATATACGTAATCTTTTTTATTGCAGAGAAAATATTTTTGGGAAGAGGGGAAACGCGCCGCACAGAAAACCAAGGGTCGACCCCCACCCACTTTTCGTGAAAGCACGGGAGGGCGGCATAAATACAAGCAAAGCGACGGTAAAAAGAAAGCATCAGGGGAGTTAGAGTGACATTGGGAAGGGGGGAAAAAACAGGGTGGAAGGTTTTTCTTTCAAACGGCAAGTGTTGACAAGATGATGTGTCAGCACACTGCAACAGTGCATGTTGGATATAATGGAGAAGGGGGTTGGGGCGTAAAGTGGAGAGCTGATGGGCAAACTTTTTTTGTTCAAACGGAGAAAAAAGCGTATTTTTGCACCGCTTTTTGTAGTATAAACTGACATGGTTATGTTTGACTTTGAAGCCACAGTGGTAGAGATAGAACGTAAGGTTCGGAAGTTGGTGGGAGAAAACCAACGGTTGCGTGTGGAGGCGGAGAAGGCAAGCGAGCAGTGCCGGCAGCTGCAAGAGCAAGTGGACAAACAAAATATAGTAATAAATAATTTAAAGGAAGAAAACAACATTTTAAAATTAGGGAACACGCTGACTCAAAAGGGCGATTCTGTAGAGATTAAACTGAAGATCAACCAACTGATACGAAGCATAGATAAAAGTTTGGCATTAATCAACAAAACTGAACAGTCATAGAAGCAAATCAAGAGGCATAACGATGAGCGAACTACCAGCCACAATAAGGATACTGGAAAGGCCATACAGGATGAGGATCAACGCGGAAGACGAACAATATCTGCGTCAGGCCGCTGCATTGATAGACTCGCAGGCCAACAGTTACGCAAAAAGGTATGCCTACAATGACCGCCAGGACTTGTTGGCAATGGTGGCCCTGACACAGGTTACACAGTTCCTCAAGCTGCAGACCACACACCGGTTTGAGGACACTCAGCTGGAGGAAAGGCTCACCGAGATAAACCGGCTGCTCGACAGCGTTGACTGAGCCATGGCCCGGAGGGCGCCTCACTGCCGCAAAGGGGGCTGCCAAGGGTCGTGAACTATTCAGAGAAATAATCTGCATCGAATCTGAAACAGTTTGTAAACTCAACACCATTTACAAACCGAGTAAGCTCAGGGGTGGGTAGGTTGTATGGCTGAGACACCCGGCACTCAAATCCTAATGTTCCAGAGTTTACCATAACTCCCGGAGGATTCGGTGCAGATTTTTTTAAGAGACTAAAATTGAACTGAAAGACCCATAGGCGGAAAGCCGTTCCCCAAAAACAAAAACAACTCAACATCACACTATGATTGTAATAGGAATCATTATCGGAATTGTTGTTGGCGGCGGCGTAGGAGTATGGCTGGCCACCAACACACTGCGCAACCGCTTGCTGGCCAAGAGCCAACAGGTGCTGAAAGACGCCGAAGAGAAAGGCGAGATGATTAAGAAAGACAAAATCCTGCAAGCCAAGGAGAAGTTTCTGCAACTGAAGGGTGAGCACGACAAGCAGGTGAATGAGAAGAACAGCGCCATCCGCGAGCAGGAGCAGAAGCTGAAGCAACGCGAGCAGTCGCTGAACCAGAAGGTGGAGGACCTGCAGAAGAAGAGCAACGAGCTGAAACAGGTGAGCGAAAACCTGAACGGCCAGATAGAGGTGCTCCGCAAAAGGCAGGCCGAGGTGGAGAAGGTGTATAACGAAAGCATCGAGAAGCTGGAGCACATAGCCGGCATGACCGCTGACGAGGCCAAGCAGCACCTCATCGAGATGATGACCGACGAAGCCAAGTCGGAGGCCGCCAGCAACATTATGGACATTGTGGAAGAGGCCAAAATCACCGCCAACGAGCAGGCTAAGAAGATTGTCATCCAGTCCATCCAGCGCACCGCCACCGAGAACGCCATCGAGAACACGGTGAGCGTCTTCAACCTGGAGAACGAGGAGGTGAAAGGCCGCATCATCGGCCGCGAGGGCCGCAATATCCGCGCCCTCGAAAGCCTGACGGGTGTGGAGATTATCATCGACGATTCACCCGACGCCATCATCATCAGTGGCTTCGACCCCGTGCGCCGCGAGATAGCACGCCTGTCGCTGCATAAGCTGGTGACCGACGGCCGTATCCACCCCGCCCGCATCGAGGAGGTGGTGGCCAAGACCCGCCGCCAGATTGAGCAGGAGATTGCCGAGGTGGGCAAACGCACCTGCATCGACCTTGGCATCAACAACATGAACCATGAGCTGATGCGCATGGTAGGCCGCATGAAATACCGTTCCAGCTATGGGCAGAACCTGTTGCAGCACAGCCGCGAGGTGGCCAACCTGGCCGCCACGATGGCCTCGGAGCTGGGCCTGAACCCCAAACTGGCCAAGCGCGCCGGTCTGCTGCACGACATCGGCAAGGTGCCTGAGACCGACCCCGAGCTGCCACATGCAATCTTCGGCATGAAACTGGCCGAGAAGTATAAGGAGCATCCCGATGTGTGCAACGCTATCGGAGCACACCACGACGAGACTGAGATGACCAACCTGATTTCGCCCATCATACAAGTGTGCGACGCCATTAGCGGTGCCCGTCCCGGAGCCCGCCGCGAGGTGGTGGAGGCTTATATCAACCGCCTGAAGAAGCTGGAGGATATGGCCATGACCTACCCCGGAGTGGTAAAGACCTACGCCATTCAGGCTGGTCGCGAGCTGCGCGTGATTGTGGGAGCCGAAAAGGTGAGCGATGCCGAGGCCACGAAGCTGAGTTTCGACCTTTCGCGCCAGATTCAGAACGAGATGACCTATCCCGGCCAAATCAAGGTGACCGTCATCCGCGAGACCCGCGCCGTCAACTACGCAAAATAACACAGTTGTAATACCTTGCATTAAAAGTCATGCTGCTGAATTTCATCAATTGGAATGTAGACCCGGTGATGTTTCACATCGGCTCGTTCGCCGTGCGCTACTACTCACTGGGGTTCCTCTTCGCCTTCGCGTTGGGATACATGATTTTCGCCAACATGTTCAAGCGGGAGAAGGTGGACTCGAAATATCTGGAAAACCTTCTGCTGTGGATGTTCGTAGCCACGCTGGTGGGTGCCCGACTGGGCCACTGCCTCTTCTATCAGCCAGACTATTTCCTCACCGCCGCCCACTGGCCGGAGATTTTCCTGCCTTTCGACCTCTCGACAGGCAAGTTCACCGGCTATGAGGGACTGGCCAGCCATGGGGCCGCCATCGCCATCCTGCTGACCATTTGGCTCTATTGCCGCAAGAACAAGTTCAACGCCTGGTGGCTGCTGGACCGCTTGGTGATAGTGGTGGCCCTGGGCGGAGCCTTCATCCGTCTGGGCAACCTCTTCAACAGCGAAATCTACGGCGTGCAGACATCGCTGCCGTGGGGCTTCATCTTTGAGCGCAACGGCGAGACTGTTCCCAAGCACCCCACACAGATCTATGAGTCTCTCTCCTACTTCATCATCTTCGCGGCATGCTACATCACCTACCTCCACAAGGAAGGCAAGCTGCACAACGGCCGCCTGTTCGGGTGGTGGATGATAGCGCTGTGGGGCGTGCGCTTCATTGTAGAGTTTGTGAAGGAGGAACAGGTGGACTTTGAGAAAGGCATGACCCTCGACATGGGGCAGTGGCTCAGCATCCCCATGATTCTGGCCGGAGTGCTGATTGTGGTGCTGTCGCACAAAGGACTGCTCAAAGAAGGAACCTTCACAGTTGACTATAAACAACAAAGCAAGAAAAAATAATCTTATCACACATGAAGAAACTTATCTTAGTACGCCACGGCGAAAGCGAGTGGAATAAAATGAATCTTTTTACTGGCTGGACGGATGTGGACCTCACCCCCTACGGCATGTGCGAGGCCTATATGGCCGGCCGCCTGCTGAAGGATGAGGGCTACCGCCCCACAATGTGCTACACCTCCTATCTGAAACGGGCCGTCAAAACCTTGAACCAGATACTGGATGCCATGGACATGGACTACCTGCCCGTGGAGAAAAGCTGGCGCCTCAACGAGAAGAGCTACGGTGCCCTGCAAGGCGCCAACAAGGCCGAGACCCTGCTGAAATACGGCGAAGAGAAACTGATGCAATGGCGCCGCAGCTACGACGTGCAGCCCCCCGCACTGGACATCGACGACAAGCGCAATCCCCGCAAAGACCCCCGCTACGCCGAAGTAAGCGACGCCGAACTGCCCGCCACCGAGGCCCTGTGCGACACCATAGCACGCCTTATGCCCTACTATGAGGGAACCATCCTGCCCGCCTTCCGTCAGCACGACGAGGTGATGGTAGTAGCCCACGGCAACAGCTTGCGCGGTATCGTAAAAACCCTCAAAGGGATAAGCGACGCCGACATCGTCGGCTTCAACATCCCCACCGCCGTACCCTATATTTTTGAATTTGACGACCAGATGAACCTCAAAAATGACTTCTATCTGGGCAATCAGGAAGAAATTCGCAAGAAAATAGAAGGCGTTAAGAATCAGGCCAAAAAGAAATAATCAAAAGCTGAAAAGTGCAAAAAACGAAAAAAGTTTTGTCCAATTCAAAAAAAGTTCGTACTTTTGCACCCGATTTCGCTGAAAGAAACACAGGTTTTTGAGTAGAAATCGAACAGCTACGGAGAGGTGGGTGAGTGGCTGAAACCAACAGTTTGCTAAACTGTCGTACTCGATTAGGGTACCGGGGGTTCGAATCCCCCCTTCTCCGCCAAGCAAGAGAGAAAGACGTCCGTGAGGCGTCTTTTTTCTTAAAGGCAACGGGATATGGCGTAGTCCGGTTAGCGCGCCTGCTTTGGGAGCAGGAGATCGCCTGTTCGAATCAGGCTATCCCGACAACAATAAATCGAGCGGTTCCGTAGCTCAGCTGGATAGAGCAACTGCCTTCTAAGCAGTAGGTCCTGCGTTCGAATCGCAGCGGAATCACTTACAGCTAAGCCTTCACCCCCTGTGAGGGCTTTTTTTCTTCCCTGCATCCCAGAGTCCGACGGCTCCCAGTCCTCCCGCCACCTCCTCAACGTTCCCCTACTCTTTTTTCACAAAAAATGTCTGCCAAGTGTAGTTTTTTCAGGGAGAGTAGTGTCTAAGGGGCAAAACCGAGACTCGGAAAGAATAAAAAAGCAACAACAATGAACAAAAAACAACAAAGAGAACTCGACTTCGAGCAGCTGGTGGAACGGCAGCGACAGACCATCTACTCCGTCTGCTACCTCTTCGCCGACGAGCGGCAGCAAGCCGACGACCTGTTCCAAGAGACACTCATACGCCTCTGGCAGGGCTTCGACACCTTCGAAGGCCGCAGCCAGGAAAAGACATGGGTATACCGCATAGCCCTGAACACCTGCATCAACCTCGACCGCAAGCACCGCCGCCGCAAAGACACCTCGCCCTTAGAACTGAGCGTCGACTACTTCGACGAGGCCTCCACCTGGGACAGCGGCGAAGAGCGCAACCCTGCGGCACAACGTCTCCACCGCCGCATAGGCAAACTCCACCCCTTCGACCGCGCCCTCATCCTCCTCTGGCTCGAGGACCTCCCCTACGACGAAATCGCTGCCATCCTGGGCATCACCGTCAAAAACGTAAGTGTGCGCCTGGTGCGCATTCGCGAAAAACTCAAATCAATAACCGACTAAAACAAACAACCATGGAAAACAATCTCGATTTTAAACAAGAACTGCAGCGCGACCTCCGCGACCTGCAACAAGACATAGCCCAACACAGCACCTTCAACAACGACCTCTGGCGCCGCTCCGTGCAACGCTCATCCCGCCGCCTGTACCGCGTCAACCTCATCTCCTCCATAATCTTGACAATATTCGTGCTGGTATACACCCCCTTCATGCTTCTCGGCCACCAATGGCCCTGGTGGTTCGTCCTGCTGTTCGACCTCTTAATGGGCTACCTGATAGTCCGAAGCCTCATAGCCCTGCGCGGCATGCGCCGTCCCGATGTGCACACCCAGGCAGGCCTCCTCTCCCTGCGCGACAGCGTCCGACAGGCCAGCAAACCCTTCCCCCTCCGCGAACGGATTCCCTACATGGCCCTGAGCACAGTGCTCCTGATCCTGTTCTTTATGCTGCTATACAAAACAGAACCCGACATCTTCAAGCCCGTCCTGTTCGCAACACTGCTCTCCCTCCCCACCGGCTACCTCGCATCAATACGGACGAACAAAAAAATCAAAAACCTCAGCAAAGAGATCGACGAACTCCTGAAAGAAGAATAACCCCGGCACACCGCCACCACCTCATGCAGGGGACACGGGGCAAGGCAACCCCCTGTCCCCTTTATTATTATATCCCACACCGCAACCCTTTCCCCCGCAGCCAACAACCTCAAAAACCACCCATCCCACCCTCCAACAAACACCAATCGCAGAAAAAGATGTATCTTTGCAAAAAAAATAAACATTTATTACCAATCCCAAAGCACAAAAACACAATGAAAACCAACACCCACCCCACCATCAGGCTTTTCCTCATCCTCACCCTTTGCATCTCGACGCTCTCGGCAGCCTGCACCAAAGAACGCGTCACCCCCATCCCGGACAGGGTCGAAGCCATTGCCGACCGTGTGTGGACCTACAGCCAGAGCCACCCCGACGGCTTCACCCTCAACATCCACACCATGGCCGCTCCCACCGAGGGCATAGCCGTCAGCTATGCCGCCACCCAGCACAGCCACTCCCGCTCCCAGCTCACCTCCGTGGTGCGCCACGCCCTGCGCCACGACGGCTATGTGGGCGGCTGGCTCAACACCCTCGACAGCCTCTACTACTTCGACAGCTCCCGCCTCTTCCCCGAGGACTCGCTCCCGGCGGCCATCCGTTTCGGCAAAGACAACAACCAACACTCCGTCTTCATCATCTCCACCTCCTCCGACATCCCCCTCGACGGCACAGTGGCCCAAATCGTGAGCCGCGACACCCTCCGGGTGGGCACCACCGGCGACTACCGCCCTCTCTCCTTCTACGAGACCACCACCGGCCAGTACTGGGGCTTTGGCATCGAAATGGCCCAGACCATCGCCCGGCGCATGGGCGTGGCCATCCGGTTCGTGCCCACCTCCTGGCCCTCGCTCTCGACCGACGTTCAGGCCGAACCCCAGCTGTTCGACTTCGCCATAGGCGGCATCACCATCACCCCCACCCGCCTGGAGACCATGGCCATGAGCGACGGCTACCTGGCCAACGGCAAAACCATCCTCTGCCGCGCCGCCGACACGGCTCTCTACCACTCGCTGGCCGACATCGACCGGCCCGGCGTGCGCGTCATGGTGAATCCCGGTGGCCTCAACGAGCAGTTTGCCCGTCAGCACCTCACCCAGGCCACCATCATCGTCCACCCCCGCAACGAGGAAATCCCCTCCCTCATTGCAGAAGGCCAGGCCGACATCATGATCACCGAAATAACCGAAGCCCCCTACTATGTGCAGCACGACGCCAGACTGGCAGCCCCGCTGCTGCACGAGCCCTTCACCCACGGCGAAATCGGGGTGCTGATGCGCCGCGGCCAGGACGACCTGATGGACTTCATCAACGGCATCATCGGCCAGATGAAGGCGGACGGCTCCCTCCGTGCCCTCCACCAAAAGTACGGCCTGGTGTACAGCTACTGACCCCGCCTCCCCAACCACAGAAGCACACCCACCGCAATCGGGCCACCCCAACCCACCGGCACTTATGACCCTTGGTGACGCCCCAGCCCGCGCCGACGGCTGCGCAGCTCCAGACAGATCCAATACCTGATTCCTGTTTCCACACTCGATTCCCTGCATATATTTTGTGCTGGAGAGACAAACAAGAAAGAAAAAAGAAAAGAAACAGAAACAAAATACAAAACAAATACCGCTTGTGATTTGCTGATTTAGGTTGT
>DEKU01000020.1:39814-116334 GCA_002354035.1 Bacteroidales bacterium UBA2714 | reverse complement strand
GCGCCATTTCCTCCTCGTCTCCCCCCAGCCCCCCGCCGCCCCGGCCCACGTCCAGCTCCCCTCCGCCGTCCAGTCCACCATCCGCATCGGCCGTCTGCTCCCCTTCCCCTGGCACAACCCCCTCTACGCCCGCTTCATGGTCCTCAACACCATTCTCGGCGGCTATTTTGGCTCGCGCCTCATGAGCAACCTCCGCGAGGACAAAGGCTACACCTACGGCATCTACAGCCAGACCCAGATATTCCGCAACAGCATAGCCCTCTTCATCACCGCCGACGTGGCCACCGACGCCACCGCCGACGCCGTGGCCGAAATCAACCGCGAAATCGACCTCCTTCGCCAACAGCCCGTGGCCGACGCCGAACTCGACCGCGTGCGCAACTACATGATGGGCGACTTCATCCGCAGCATCGACGGTACCTTCGAAATCTCCGAACGCTACCGCCAGATGGTCGCAACCGACGTCGACGAACGCCTCTCGGCCCAACTCCTCGACGCCATCGCCACCGTCACCCCCGCCCAGCTCCTCGACCTCGCCCAAACCACCCTCACCGACCTCACCACCGTCACCGCCGGCCCTGCCTAATTCACTCCAATCCCCATACCCCATAAAACACACAAAGCCGGAGCCATCACCCCAGCCTTGTGCGAATTGTCAAGCCCTATAGACTACTTCCCTTCACCTTTAGGCGATTGATAGCCATAATGAACATCAAGAATCAAGCGTATATACTCATCATATATCTCCTCCTTCGTCAGCTTGTCGTTGTTCAATGCATTGTATTTCTGAATCAACTTCACCAAATACTCAGGCACCCACTCCTTGATATACTCCTTCTCCAGTTTCTCCTTCATCTCCTCACGTCCTAATTTCCCTCCATCGGCATCTTCAAATTTTGCATTACGGACTGGCATTGGGTATATCCAGCAATTACAATAGCGAGGTAAGAAATAACCCAGTTGTATGCCCTTCTCCTTCTTTACTACTATTTTCTCATACTCTTTAAGGCCATGCAATAAACTATAAGCACTATGCTTACCATATCCCTTAATGAATTGTTTATTAATATCAACAAGTTGAGGAGCCTCAGCTTTTGTCTCTAAGATCCATCCTTCACAACGTTTGGTAACAATAATCCTACTACAAACAAAACTTTCAGGAAACACCTTAGACTCACAACACACCATATCTTCAGATAGCGATGTATTATTTTTAAAATCATTTAGTACCTTTGACCTGTCAACCAAATAAAAACCTTTTGTTTTGAAAACAATCCGTCGGTCATATACCATTGCTGACTTTGTTTCAAACAACTGTTTAGCCGTTATAGTATCGCCATTTACTTTGAAGAAATCCTCTTTATCCAATTCATAATCATCTAAAGGATGGTAATCCACATTTTGTGGATTTGGCAAAGACCAATTCACTATACAAAAGTTATAATACTGCTTTTGGAGATAATGTTTTTTTTCATCATTGTTTTCACAGGCATTCTTGCATGCTTCAAATAGTTTTGAGTATACCAACCTTAGAACATCAGGACGCAACACCTCCCATGTTTTTTGACACCAATCCTCACCTTGTGGAAGCAGATTATCACGCGAGATTGTCACAAACTTGTCCGCTTGCCTACAAAATAGACTCCACTTTCTTTCAAATGTGCCAAAAAGATGACTCGTTATTGGTATATCCCGAAAGAGAAGATATTGATGATCATCATCGTCATCCGATTCAAAAGATACCACCACCTCAGAGCCGAACCTATTCTCTTCGATATTGAAAATCAGAACTCCCTCATCATCCTTATTCCAACCTACTCTGAAATGCTCCTCCTCCACAAATGTTTCGTATGTATCATCCTTTCCCTCTTTACCAAACACCTTTGTCTGATACGCCGAGGTATAATGAATAGGTACACTTTCAACATGTTCAAAAGTATTGTTAATATACTGTTCCACTTTACCTACTATATAATAGGGAACACTTTCCATATTTTTCTTTAATCCTTCAAGTTCCTCCCCGTCTATTTCAAACAGCTCTCCGAAATGTTCCATGTCAATCTCGATGGTGACTGTTGTGCCGTGGGCAACATCCTTCGTCTGGTCTGGGTCCCCAGTCTGACGCTTGAAGCCGATATTCTCCTCCTCGATGGAGCAGAAACTGCCATCCACCGAGGAGCGGAAAACAATCCTCCGGGTCGGCTCTCCGGGATAATGGGTGTCGACCATGAACTCGTTCGCAACATAGAAGACCGTCTGCAGCCCCAAGCCGAATGCTGCAGTCGGCTGCAGGAAATACGGCATCTCATTTACCATGGACTTATAGTTCTGGTCTGCCTTGCGACTGGCCCCCACCTGACTGGTCATCCTTATCAGGCTCTCCTCCGAAATGCCTGTCCCCCAATCCTCGCATATCACCCGCACCACCTGCTTCTCCTCATCATATTCCACTTTAAGATTTATCGGATAGCGATTATAGATAGACTTCGGTACGTCGCTCACAAACTTGATGTCTGCACCCGATTTAATGTCACGTTCTGGGTTGGTCAGATGGTATGGGAAGTAGTAATCCATGTCCTTCCATATCTGCAATTTGGTGGCATCCAAGGCGTTTTGCACAATCTCGCGGATAAACACCCGGCCAGGATTCCTATAAATAGCACCCCCCTTCAACATCTCGAAGGTGCGTTTGCTTGATATGTCGAAACGGAGATTCCGCAACTCGGGGCGCGTCTTCGTCCCATTGTAGTAGATATTTATCTTATCGCTATGCAGCACCGGGGGGAGGCCACCCAAATCTCCAGGGGCTATGCGGTTCCAGTTTTGGCTCTGTTTCTCCACCTCTGTCTCCAACATGTCGAACAGCTCGCGGGCCACGCGGTATGAGGCATCCGTGGGGCAGTCCAGCTCTGCCTCTATCCCGTTGGGCGAGATAAGCAGATGTTTCACGGACTGGTGCTTGTCGAAATGCGCCATGGAGGATTCCGGTACCTCTTTCAACGTAGCCATCGTGAAAGAGTTGAAGCGATTGCTGTCCACATCGAGCAAATCGCCCAATCGTATCATGCAAGCTATAAAACGCGGATGCACCTTGTCGCCCCGCAATCCGTCATCCTCCAGAGGGAGCAACGACATCAACTCCTTGAAATCGGCGCCGTGCAGGTGTGCCACATCTGCCAGCAACGACAAATACCGCTTCGGGAAGGCATCGCAGTAGAAATCGTGTGCCATCTTGGCAAACAGGTTGTCCTTTCGGTTCAGATAGTCCTTGCTCCTGTCGCCATGCCCCCCGCGCATCTGCTGCGCAATAATCAGGGTGACAGCATTGCGCAACTCCAATGCCCATTTGAAGTTTTTTGTCGGCTCTTTAGGACAATGTCTGTGCTTCAACAGCAAGTTGGCCGCAGCAGCAATCTGCTTGTCGGCACTGGCCGTGTATGTCCTCAACAAATCCACCATCCCCGGCTTATCCCACTCCTCCTCCAAAAAGGTGTAGGACATATACATGCCAAGGTCGTGCGTCAATCCTCCCATCAATAGCAGGAATGTATCGGTAGGGCCAAGCCGCTCCACTCTGTCTCGCCCCAACAGCCGCTGGATATTATCCAGCAGGGTCATGGAATGGCTGTCGTCGTGCCGACTATAGTTCGGGAAATACGAAGCAATCGTACTCAACGCATTGGGAAGATTTTTTTTGTTCAACCGCCACGCGTCGAGCAACAGGGTGTAATCGGCATCGGCAGCACACAATGCTTCCAGATGCTTTTCGAGCGAGTAGTTCTTTGTATCCAACATTTTGCGAATCAATTTAATAAAACAGAATCATCCTCTTGTTCCCAAGAACAATACAGAATGCAAAAATAACTTTATTTTTCCATATCTGCAAACTTATTTCTTTCAAAATAGGTACTAAAAGCCGTTCGCTTTGATGTTTTGCCCTTGCTGAGCGTTGCTGTATTGCTCTGTTTTCTGTAGGCAAAGCATACAGCTGTATCTGTCCCAGCCACTTGCGGGCGATTATCGGCGGTTGCACGAGACTGTCCCATCTGCAACAAACGGCAAAACAACCCCTCCACGAGAACAAAAGCCACCTCCAACCCGTCCCAGCCATTCGACCACAACCAGCCCTCCAAATCACCGCCACCCCATTCTCCCTCATTCCCTTCCTTCCCTCCCTCCTCCTTCCTCCACCGCCGTCTCCCCCGTCCAGCTCCTCGACTTTGTGCAGACCACTCTCACTGACCCCGGCTCTGTCTCCTCCGGGCCTGACTCTACAGCTGTTCCAGCGGTTTTGTTGCCACCTTTTTCTCTTCTCTTTGGCCTGATGTTCGTTTGCTGTTTGCCACCATTTTGTCTCTTGTCAAGAAACAAAACATAGGATAAATAGAAACTAAATGTAAACTAAATGGCGGACATGGTGTGTTTTTCTGAAATCGCTTGACAGATTTTTGCTGGTTAAACTGATTGGCTTGTCAAAAAAACTGCTGCCGTACTGAATCGCTTGACAGGGGTAGTGACAATGGATAATGCAGAGCCATCCCTGATTGTTTGGCAAAGTCGAGGCGGGGCTCGATGCCCCGTCCGACTTTTAAGGTGACGATGGCCTAAAGCTGTCGCAGCCCTGACTGTTTGGCTGTGCAAAGTTACGACTATTATTTCAATTGTCTGCATATGGACTTATGCATATTCTTATTTGATGTTTAGTGTCTTGACCAATAGTCCTCATCATATATGGAGTAGAATGCCTGTGCGGTTGACTCGAAACTTCAACTGGTAGACTGCCGCGGAGGCACGCATGGCGTGCGCCGCACCCTCGGACGAAGCCCCGGCCAGCAGGCCGGGGTTTCGTGCTTCCATCCCGCTGCGCGAAAGCCGTGCGGAGCCCTTTCGGCAGGGGTGGCGCGCGGCCCTTGAAGGCATAAATGTGACAGGGTTCTGTTTATTCAAAAAAAAAGTGTAAATTTGCACTTTCAAACGCCCTGCGTCTGAAATATATAATAATATAGTAACTAACAAGATACATAGAAAATGAAGAAACTTGCTGTGGTGGCTTTCGGCGGCAATGCGCTGCTGCGCAGCGGCCAGAAGGGCACTTATCAGGAACAAATAGCAAATGTGGAACAGACTTGCGAGTCGCTGTGCAACCTGCTGAAACGGAACTACAATATAGTGATTGGCCATGGCAATGGTCCTCAGGTGGGCAATGTGATGTTGCAGCACGAGGAGGGCAAGCGCGCCGGTATTGAGGCCATGCCGATGGATTTCTGTGTGGCCGAGACGCAGGGTTCGATAGCTTACCTGATTGAGATGGGGCTGCGCAATGTGATGGCGCGCCACGACATTCAGCGCGATGTGGTGACGCTGGTGACACAGGTGGCCGTGAATAAGTTCGACCCGATGTTCCAGAACCCCACCAAACCTGTGGGCCCCTACTACACCAAGGAGCAAGCCGACGATCTGGCCAAGACGACGGGTGCCGTGTATAAGGAGGACCCGAAGGGACGCGGCTGGCGCAAGGTGGTGGCTTCGCCCAAACCGACCCGCATCAACAACATCAAGGTGGTGCAGGAGCTGGCCAAAGCCGGCCACATTGTGGTGACAGTTGGCGGCGGCGGCATCCCGGTGGTGGAGGAGAGCGACTATGTGAGAGGTGTGGAGGCCGTGATCGACAAGGACCTGGCCAGCGCCCTGTGCGCAGTGCAGATCGGCGCCGACGAGTTCTACATCCTGACGGATGTGCCCAAGGTGTATATCAATTTCCGCAAGGAGAACGAGAAGGCACTGGACACGATCACCGTGGCCGAGGCCAAGGAGTATCTGGAGGCTGGCCATTTTGCCGAAGGCAGCATGGCACCGAAAATCCGCGCCGCCATCATGTTTGTGGAGAACGGCGGCAAGGAGTGCATCATCACCGAGGCGGGCCAGCTGGACAACCCCAACTGCGGCACACGCATAGTGCGATAAACCAAGCAACGGCAAAGAAGTAATGGACAAAGACCCTCAGACATTTTCGGCCCGGCTGCGCCGCTTTATGAAGATGGTGGCGGTGATGGGTGGTGCGCTGGTGCTGGTGGCGCTGGTGCTGAAACTGGCGGGCGTGCACTATAACGATGCTTTGCTCACCACGGGCTTCGGCACGCTGGCCATCGTGGCTTTCTACCTGGGCAAGCTGTTCCCGGCTAAGCCCGACACCCCCATGGCGCAGATATGGAACTTCGGGATGACCCTTACGGGCTACAGCCTGGCCGCTGCGCTGATAGGGCTGCTGTTTGTGTTGCAGCGCTGGCCCGGCGGCAAGATGGTGCTGGCCATAGGCGGTGGCTCGCTGCTGCTGACAGGGCTGATATGGCTGTTCTACTTCCTTCGCCGCGACAAACAATAGAGCAATTACAATTTAAATACATAAATACAATGGCTTACAATTTAAGAAACCGCAATTTTCTGAAGATTTTAGACTTCAGCCCCAAGGAACTTAACTATCTGCTGGATCTGGCCCGCGACCTGAAACGCGCCAAGTATACCGGCACCGAGCAGCCCACGCTGACGGGCAAGAACATCGCCCTGATTTTCGAGAAGACCTCCACCCGCACACGTTGCGCCTTCGAGGTTGGCGCCAAGGACCAGGGTGCCCACGTGACTTATCTGGGTCCCACCGGCAGCCAGATCGGCGTGAAGGAGAGCATGAAGGACACGGCTCGCGTGCTGGGTCGCATGTTCGACGGCATCGAGTACCGCGGCTTCAAGCAGGAGACCGTAGAGGAGCTGGCCAAATACGCTGGTGTGCCCGTGTGGAACGGCTTGACCAACGAGAGCCACCCCACACAGATTCTGGCCGACTTCCTCACCATGCAGGAGCATGTTGACAAGCCCCTGAGCCAGGTGACTTTCGCCTACGTGGGCGACGCCCGTTTCAACATGGGCAACAGCCTGATGGTGGGTGGTGCCAAGATGGGCATGGATGTGCGCATCATCGCTCCCAAGAAACTTCAGCCCGAAGCCTGGCTGGTGGAGAAATGCCAGGAGATTGCCAAGGAGACCGGCGCCAAGGTGACCGTGACCGACGACCCCGTGAAGGGTGTTGAGGGTTGCGACTTCATCTATACCGACGTGTGGGTGAGCATGGGCGAGCCCGCCGAGGTGTGGAAAGAGCGTATCGACATGCTGATGCCCTATCAGGTGAACGCCCAGATGATGAAGAACACCGGCAACCCCAAATGCAAATTCATGCACTGTCTGCCCGCTTACCACAACCTGGAGACCCAGGTGGGACGCGATGTGAACAAGCAGTTCGGCCTGGACGGCATCGAGGTGACCGAAGAGGTCTTCGAGAGCGAGAACAGCATCGTGTTCGACGAGGCTGAGAACCGCATGCACACCATTAAGGCCGTCATGGTTGCAACACTTGGCGACTAAGATATTGTAACAGGTAAAAACTAAAAACTGAAAGTTGCATCGTCCTCTTTTGGTTTTTAGTTTTTTCCTTTTGTTTAACTACATTCATACTTCGAAAACTATGTGGTTCACTAATTTACTTACCAACGGCGGCGTAGGGACAACGGTGCTGATGCTTGCCGTTTCTATTTTTGCAGGATTGCTGCTGGGCAAAATCAAAGTGAAGGGCATCACCCTGGGCATCACGTGGGTGCTTTTTGTGGGCATTGGGCTGAGCGCAATCGGTGTGGCATGCAACCACGACATGCTGCATATCATCAAGGAATTCGGCCTGATACTGTTCGTCACAGCCGTGGGACTGCAAGTGGGACCCGGATTCTTCCGCTCGTTTAAGAAAGGCGGACTGGCCATGAACCTGATGGCGGTGGTGAACGTGGCGCTGGGTGTCGGCATCACTGTGGTGATAGCCAATCTGGCCAACGAGGAGCTGACCGACATGGCCGGCGTCTACACCGGAGCCATCACCAACACTCCCGGTCTCTCCGCCGCACAGCAGGCTGTGGGCGACCTCGGCATCGAGGGGGCTTCCGGACGGCTGGCAGCGGGCTATGCCGTGGCCTATCCGCTGGCTGTGGTGGGCATGATCGTCTCCTGTCTGCTGCTGCGCTGGATTTGCCGTGTGGACCTCCAGAAAGAGCCTTCCACCGCCGACGCTCCTGCAGCCACTGAATCGGCCCCCAAGAAGGGCAAAGGTGGCATCCTGCTCATCCCCGTGTTCGTCATCATCGCCCTGGGCATCCTGCTCGGCTCCATCCCCATTCCCGTGGGCATGAAAGCCCCGGTGAAACTGGGACTGGCCGGAGGCCCGCTGGTGGTGGCCCTGATTGGCGGCTGGCTGGGCGTGAAGAAAGGCTGGTTCAGCACCGACTTCACCGAAGGCCAAGGCGTGCACATGCTGCGCGAAGTGGGCATAGCCCTCTTCCTGGCAGGCGTGGGCCTCGGAGCTGGCGAGAAGTTTGTGGAGACCGTGCAGGTACACTACATGTGGGTGGTCTACGGCGTCATCATCACCATGGTGCCCCCCATTCTGGTCACCCTGTTTGGCCGCTGGGTGCTGCACCTCAACTATTGGACCCTCATCGGCTTTATCGGCGGAGCCCACACCGACCCTCCCACGCTGGCTTTTGCCAACAACATTGCCCCTGAGGGATGCAAACTGCCCAATATGGGCTATGCCACCGTTTATCCCCTCACCATGTTCCTGCGCATTTTCACGGCGCAGCTCTTGGTGCTTATGGCCGTTTAAACAAGTATGTATCACATCAAAATCCTTAAAACAATGAAACGAATAATCATCGCTATCGCAATCATGTGCCTGGCTCTGCCCCTAAGCGCCCAGACCCTTACCACCTCCAAGAATGCTCCCAAGATGAACACCGGGAAAAAGGAGATGAAAGAACGGCGCGACATGACGAAGCCTTACGACGAGAAGATCGACGCCATGGAGCAGATAGAGAAAGCACTGGAAGAAGCCCGTGCCTCGAACCGTCTGGTGATGTGCCAAGTGGGCGGCAACTGGTGCCCCTGGTGCTTGAAGTTCAACCAGTTCATCCATGACAACAAGGATATTGCCGAGCTGGTGGACAAACACTTTGTCTACATCCATGTCAACACCTCTAAGGAAAACAAGAACATCGAAGCCCTGAAACGGCTGGGTAACCCCGGACGTTTTGGCTATCCCGTCCTTGTAATCCTCGACCACGAAGGCCGTGTGCTCCACATCCAGAACAGCTCCTACCTCGAGGAGGAAAAGTCCTACAACACCAAACGAGTCATGGAGTTCTTCCAAAACTGGACCCTCGAAGCCATCAACACCATCAAGTAGCACATCCCTGCAATAACAACTTTCGGGCAGAGACCGTCACTCCCACAACCGACTGTCTCTGCCTTTTTTGCATCCCTGAAAAGCATCCTTTTGCAAATACCGAGACACAAAAAACCGATAATTCAGCACTTTTTCGTATTTTTGCAGTCGAAATAAAACCCAACACCCATGAAAAAAATAAGTATCATCTTACTGATTGCAACCCTTGCAATGGGTAGCTCCCAACTCACCGACAAAAACCACGACCTCAAATTCATGTCGTTCAACATCCGCAACGGCAGCGAATGGGCCGAGCGTGAGGACGGCGAAAATGCCTGGTCGCACCGCAAAGAAGCCGTCGTAGAAATGATTCGAAAGGAGGCCCCCGACGCCATCGGCATGCAAGAAGTGCTGCCCCACCAGCTCGACTATCTCGACAGCGCCCTGGCCGGGGAATACAAAAGCTTCGGCGTGGGACGCGACGACGGCCGCCGCGAGGGCGAAATCATGTGCATCTTCTACCGCACCGACCGCCTCGAACTGCTCGAACAAAAGACCTACTGGCTGAGCAACACCCCCAGAACCGTCAGCCTTGGATGGGACGCCGCATGCCGCCGCACCGTCACCGTCGGCCTTTTCCGCGACAAACTGACCGACAGCCTCTTCGTTTACTTCAACACCCACCTCGACCACGTAGGCTCCTTGGCCCGGAAGAGTTCTGTCAAACTGCTCTGCACTCTGGCCCTGCCCTACCACGTTCCCTGCGTGATGGGTGGCGACATGAACTCCTCCTTGCAGGACAAAATCTTCGACCCCATGGAAATGCACGACCTCACTTCGGCACGCGACCTGGCCGAGATCTCCGACAGTGCCACCACCTACAACGCCTTCGGCAAAGGCACTCCGGCCCAGATTGACCACTTCTTCGTCCGCGGATGGAGCAAAGTCAAATCCTTCCGCACCCTCACCGACGACTATGGTGTGCCCTACATCTCCGACCACTATCCCGTGGTCACCGTCCTCAGTTTCTAATCAAACCCCTCGCCATTATGATGAAAAACGCCGTCGCCATACTGGTCATCCTCGTGCTGAGTGCCTCCGGCCTCATGGCCCAGAGCCGGCCAGCCAAACAGTCCAAAAACCTCTCCAAGATTAAGCAGGAAGCCTCCATGCTGGTCCGCCACCTTGCCACACCCAGCATCGACCCATCCGCCGACTCCGTCGCCATTGTCAAAATGCGCCTCCGCATGGACTCCATCCGCCGCCACCGTCCCACCGTGGCCCTGGTGCTGGCCGGCGGAGGTGCCAAGGGGGCAGCCCATGTGGGTGCCCTCGAGTATATCGAAGAGTTGGGCATCCCCATCGACATGGTGCTCGGCACCAGCATGGGCGGTCTTGTAGGTGGCCTGGTTGCCATGGGCTACTCCAGCAAAGCCATCGACACCATCCTCACCTCCACCAACTGGGGCGTGATGCTCAGCGACCAGGTGCCCGTCAACAAGATGTCGTACATGCGACGCAAATACAACGAGACCTACTTCATCCGCTCCCCCTTCCGCTACGAGAGCGAAGAGTGGGAACGCCGGCAACGCGAAGACTATATCACCCGCAAAGCCAACGAAACCGCCAATCCCCTCACCTCCTCCGAGATGGGACAGTCATACACCGCCAACCTCATCTCCAACCTCCCCGACGGCTACATCTACGGCTACAATGTCAACAACACCATCAACAGCCTCACGGTGGGCTACCAGGACTCGATGGACTTCTGCGACCTGCCCATCCCCTACTGCTGCGTGGCCACCGACTTAGTCACGATGAAAGCCAAATACTGGACCCACGGCCACCTGGCCGATGCCATGCGCTCCACCATGTCCATCCCCTTCTTCTTCACGCCCGTCCGTCAGGATGGACGCATCTACATCGACGGCGGCACCCGCAACAACTTCCCCACCGATATGGCACGCGCCATGGGAGCCGACTACATCATCGGCGTTGACCTCAGTCAGCCCCGCACCTATTCCGAAATCAGCGGAATGGCCAACCTCCTCATGCAGTGCATCTCGCTGATGGGCAAAGACGCCTTCGACAACAACCTCCCCTTGGCCGACGTCTACATCCACCCCGACATGTCGGGCATGAACATGATGAGTTTCGACTCCGCCTCCATCGCCGAATGCCTCCACCGCGGCTATGTCGCCGCACAGAGCCAGGCCGAGGGGCTTGAGACCATCCTGCAGAAGGTCGGAGCCACCCAAACCCGTCCGCTCAACAACACCCCCGGCATCAATATCCACAACCGCAAAGTGGTTATCGGCAACGTCGTCTACGAAGGCATTAAACCCGACATCGTCTCCTACTTCGAGAAAAACTGCAGTATTCAAAAAGGCCATGCCTACAGCAGCGACGACATCGAGGAAGAGCTTGCCCTCATGTACGGCTCAGGTCTCTTCGACCAAGTGTCCTACAGCCTCTACGGCGACAAGGAGCCCTTCACCCTTGCCTTCCACTGCAAGCGCGGCCCCATCCATCAGTTCGGTTTCGGACTGCGGTTCGACACCAAAACCATGCTCTCCGCCGCCTTCAACATCGGTCTCAACAGGCGCAAACTCTCCGGCTTCAAAGCCGACTTCTCGGCCGTCATCGGCAACAACCCATCCGCAACCGTCAACTTCTTATACGCTTTCCTCAACGGTCCTTCGTTGGGCCTCAACATCCACACCCGCTACCAGACCATCGAGCAGTACTCGGCCCAGACCAATCTCGCCGAAGGGTTCAACACGCTGACATCTTGGTACAACACCGTCGACCTCTACAGTCTAACCCACTCCTGGCGCCACGGTGCCATACGGTTGGGTGTCAAATTCTATGTTTCACCCTTCGAGCGGAAAACCGCTTTCGAACCCGTCTATATATGGCATCAGAGATACGACACCATCCAAGAAGGCGGTACCTACATCATAGACACCGTCTATTATTTCGCCGACACCCTCAGAAGAACGTGGAACGGCCTGCGTGCCGACTCCGTGAACAACTGGGACCACTTCGTCGTCGCCCCTTTCTTCGAAGCCACCTACGACAATACCGACGACAGCTACTTCCCCACCAAAGGCATCAACGCCCGCTTCCGTTACGACTATTACATCTACCACTACTGCTACCCTGACGCATGGTATAATACGATCGAGCACATTTACTATAGATCCAACAACATCAATGCCCATATCAAGGCCGCCATCCCTGTTGCCAAAGCCTTCACCATCCTGCCCTCGCTCTGGCTCCACTCCAACATCCAGTTATTAGAAGGCAGAATCATCGAAGGCATAGTCCCTTCATGGATGGAAAGCTATATCGGTGGCATCACTCCCGGACGATTCTACGAAAACCAACTTCCATACATCGGCTACATTATGCCCCACTTCTTCTCCTACTCCCATGCCGAAGTTGTGGCCAATATCGATTTCCGCTGGCAAATCGCCCCCAAAGACTACATCTCCTTCACCGTTGCCGGATTCAGCACATTGGCCGGCGATATCGATGCTGAGGAATCATCCGCGTATCGCTTGAACACCCTTACCGACTATGCCTTTGCACTGCAATACGGCCACAAATCGCTCATCGGTCCCATCTTGTTCAACGTCCACTGGTCACGCTACAACCAGCCCTCGCCCTGGGGTGTTTACCTCAGCGCCGGTTTCGACTTCTAAGGAAACCTCAGGTTACTTACAATAAAGCATCGAGGTTAAAAGGCTCGTCGCCTTTTAACCTCGATTCTTTATGTCCAATCACGGACTATTCCGCCTCGCCGTTCAGGCAGCAGGCTCCACCTGTTTCTTCTTGGGGAACAGCAGCGAAAATCCTATGGAAGCCACAAGGATGCCCAGAATCACTGCCAGCGACACCAACGTGCCAATCTCCCAACCGAAGAACTCGTGCCCTATCATCTTCACGCCGATGAAGCAGAGCAGCACGCCCAGGCCGTATTTCAGCAGCCAGAACATATCCGTCACATTGCTCAGCAGGAAGAACAGCGACCGCAGTCCCATGATGGCAAAAATATTCGAGAAATAAACAATATACGTGTCCGTCGTCACCGAAAACACAGCCGGGATGCTGTCAACCGCAAAAATCACATCCGAAAACTCAATCACCAGCAACACCAAAAACAACGGAGTCATAAACCACTTGCCATCCTTCTTGGTGAAGAAATTGTGGCCGTCCGTAGTGCGGCTCAGTGGCAGGAAACGGCTCGCCACCTTCACCACCGGGTGATTGGCCGTGTCGATCTTCTTGTCGCCCTTGTCGCGGAACATCTTGATACCACTGTAAATCAATATCACGCCGAAGATGGCCAGCACCCAGCTGAACCTCTCGATAACCGCGCCCAACAGGAAGATGAACAGGAAACGCATCACAATGGCGCCCAGGATGCCCCAGAACAGGATGCGGTGATAATACTGCTTGTCAATACCGAAACTCACGAAAATCATTATCATCACAAAAATATTGTCAATCGACAGCGTCTCCTCCAAGAAATAGCCGGCCAGATACTGCGAGAACACCTCCTTGCGGTACACCTCCAGCGCCTCGCCGAAATCCATGCCCGGCACGATGTGCTGAGCCAGCACACCCCCCTTCACATACTCCAGCAGCTCATCCATGCACGTGATGCCGTGCACCCACTCCGCCTTGAACCTCAGCAACAGGCCAAAAAGCATGGCCAGCGTCACCCAGATTCCCGTCCAGATGGCTGCTTCCTTAATCTTAATCACGTGGTCCTTCTTGTGGAACACGCCCAAATCCATGGCCAGCATAAAGATGATAAACACCATGAAGGCCCCGAAAAACAAATAACGTGTTGTCATAACATTTATAATATTCAATACTCAAAAATAAACCGTTCGGCTCCGGGAAGCCAGCGGCAAGCACAAAAAAAAGACCATAGACGCGACCACACGCACCTATGAGTCTCATCGATTGCGGACAACGCCAAGCTTCAAGAAGCCAGTGATTTGTTGACGCTGCCCACGGCCTTTGCCGCCGATTACTCCCTCATAAAACCGAGTGCAAAATTACACTTTTTTTTCCACATACCGCAAAAAACTTTTCCGCCCCCCAGCTGTCGCCCGGCCTCCGCCCCATGCCCGCAGCCCCCACGCCCGTTGTCCGCCACAACAACCCTCCTTGCACGATACATCTTGGCTCGTTTTCCCTTTGGACAGATAATAAACAGACAATAAATAGAGGGAAAAAAGAAACAAAAAAGCGGACATGGAGCGAACCTGGAGCGGAGCCAGAGCGAAGGAGGATTTTCACTCATGCGCAATGGCTATTACCGAACAACGCAGTTGCCCATACGCAGTAAGACGGGTAAATTTGGGGCTCTCGTATGGATGGGGGTGGAGGGACGGAGGGGTCAGGCGACCACTAAGCGGCCGTCGACGAGGGTGAGGGTGCGGCCCTTGGATTCGGGGTGGGCGGCGAGGTATTGGTGGGCCACAAGACCCATGGTGTGGCGGAGGTTGAGCTCGCTGATGTGGATGAGGCCTTCGCTGTCGAGAATGTGGTCGACGCCGAAGGGGCCTTCGTAGTGTGGGGCTATGTGGGCGAGGAGCCAACGGTCGAGGTGCGAGCGCATGGCCTCCGTGTAGCCCACGCGGAGGGCAATCTGGCTGTCGGGCAGCAGGAGGTTGGAGCGGTAGACGCCGTGGAGGGCGTTGAAGAGGGAGTAGCCCACGAAGTGCAGCTGCCCGTGGTGGATATGGTAGAGGAGGGCGAAGTCGGCTGCCACTTGGCGGCGGGGTTCGGCTATAACGCACTGTTGGGCTGCCACTACTTTCTGCATCCATTGCTGGTCGAGCGGGGTGAGGGCGTGGTCCACCCAGCGGAGGCCCCGGCCCGATCCGGACCATGGGGCTTTGAGCACTAAGCGGGGGTGGGAGGCCAAGAGGGCGTCGACCTGCCGGGGTGTCTGCACGGCGTGGGATTCGGGCTGAAGCGGGAGGAGTGTGGAGCGGTGTTGGAGTTGGCGCCAAAGGGCAAGGGTGGCGGCGGAGGGGAGCCACTGGGCGGGGATGCCGACTTTGAGGAGCGAGGTGGCGAGGGTGAGGTTCCAGCCCCAGGGCACGATGGCGGGGAGGTGGCCTTCGGGTTGCTGTGCAATCCAGACGGCGATGAAGGCTGAATCGGCCTGGGCCAGGGCGAGGGCTTGGGCGCCGGGGTAGAGCACTTGCATAACGGAGGCTCCTTCGCGGGCGAAACGGAGGGCCGAGGCCGGAGGCATATAATGGGGGCCGCCGTTGGCAAGGCAGAGGTCGTGCTCGGGGTTGAAGAGGCAGAGCATAGGTCGGGAGGTTGGCTTGGGAAATGGAAGAGGGGAAGTTTGCACCTCCCCTCGTTGGTATTGTCAAGCCGGAAAAAGGCTTATTTGTTCACCTGGAATTTGGTGCAACCAGTGGCGAAGAAGTTGCTGATCTGGTTGGCGGCGGCTATGCCGGCATTGATGTTGGCCTCTTCTGTCTGGGCACCCATCTTTTTGGGAGTGGCGAAGTAGCGGCCTTCGAACGCCTTGAATTCGGCGTCGGCATCGGGCATGATGTCGGTGATGTATTTGAGGTCGGTACGCTCGGCCATGAGTTTGAGCAGTTCGGGCTCGTTGATGACCTCTTTACGGGCGCTGTTGACGAGGATGCCGCCCTTGTGCATCTTGTTGACGAGGGCGTAGTTGATGCTCTGCTTGGTCTCGGCGGTGGCGGGGATGTGGAGGGACACCACGTCGCAGGTTTCGAAGAGTGCATCCTGGTTGGCGACGGCCTTGGCCATGCCGGACTCGTTGATTTGGTCAGCGGTGAGGAAGGCGTCGTAGGCATAGACGTCCATGCCGAAGCCCTTGGCTATGCGGGCCACGTTGCGGCCTACGTTGCCGAAGGCGAGGATACCCAGTTTTTTGCCCATGAGCTCGGAACCGGATTTGCCGTTGAAGAAATTACGCACGGTGTAGACAAGCATGCCCATGACGAGTTCGGCCACGGCGTTGCTGTTCTGACCGGGGGTGTTCATAGCCACGATGCCGCGGGCGGTGCAGGCCTCGAGGTCGAGGTTGTCGTAGCCGGCGCCAGCGCGGACCACGATTTTGAGGTTTTTGGCGTGGTCGATGACCTCTTTGGTGACTTTGTCGGAGCGGACGATGAGGGCGTCGGCATCTTCGACGGCTTTGTAGAAGTCGTTCACGTCGGTATATTTTTCGAGGAGGGCCAGGGTGTGGCCATTCTTCTCAACCACTTCGCGGATACCGTCGACGGCGACTTTGGCGAAGGGTTTCTCGGTAGCAACTAATACTTTCATGTTATTGCTTTACTATTATTAAAGGTAGGAAATCCTATGAGGCATAGGATTTCCTGTTGATGATTTTTATTTGTTAGCTTTCTCAAAGTCCTGCATGCACTGGATGAGAGCCTCGACGGCCTCGACGGGGCAAGCGTTGTAGAGGCTGGCGCGGAAGCCGCCGACGCTGCGGTGGCCCTTGATGCCGACCATGCCGCGCTCCTTGGCGAAGGCCATGAAGGCGTCCTGGAGGTTCTCGCGACCCTCGGCCATGACCCAGCAGTGGTTCATGATGGAGCGGTCTTCCTTCTCGGCGGTGCCGCGGAACATGCTGTTGCGGTCGATTTCCTCGTAGAGCATGGCGCTCTTCTTGAGGTTGATTTTTTCCATCTCGGCTACGCCGCCGATGGTGTTCTTAACCCACTTCAAGGTCTCGTGCATGACGAAGATGGCGCTCACGGGAGGAGTGTTGAACATGGAGATGTTCTTGGCCTCTTCGGCAGCGTGGGTGCGGAAGTCAACCATGGTGGGGAGGGGGTTCATGTACTGGCGGTCGGTGATTTTGCCGAGGATGTCTTTGCGGACGATGTAGAAGGTGACACCGGCAGGGCCGACGTTCTTCTGGGCACCACCGTAGATGAGGCCGTATTTCTTCACGTCGACGGGACGGCTCATGATGTCGGAACTCATGTCGGCGACAAGCATCACGTTGTTGATTTCGTTAGGGGCGAAGTCCTTGCGGATTTCGGTACCATAGATGGTGTTGTTGGTAGTGATGTGGAAGTAGTCGGCGTCGGCAGGGACGGTCCAACCCTTGGGGATGTAGCTGTAGGTCTTGTCCTCGCTGGAGGCGACGATTACGGTCTCGCCGAAGTTCTTGGCCTCTTTGGCGGCTTTCTTGGCCCAGACGCCGGTCTGGAGATAGGCGGCTTTTTTGTTCAGCAGGTTGGCGGGGACATCCATGAAGCCGGTGCTGGCACCACCACCGAGGAAGAGGATTTCGTACTCAGCGGGGATGTTGAGGAGGTCGCGCCAGAGCTGGCGGGTTTCTTCCATGGTGCGCTCCCAACCGGGGGTGCGGTGAGAGATTTCGAGGAGGCCGATACCGGTGTTGTCAAAGTCGCGGATGGCGGCAATGGTGGACTCGATGGCCTCTTTGGGCAGGACGCAAGGGCCTGCATTGAAATTATAAGCTGTTTTCATTTGATTTGAATTTAAAAGTTTTATATTGTTTTCTGTGTTTTTTGTCTTGTTGATTCGATTTGCAAAGGTACTCTTTTTTTTTATAATAATGAGTTATTTCTTTGAAAAAAATATTTTGGGCTGTGCGGGGAGGTGGTGCCGAGGGGGAATAACAGGGCGACGCAGGAGGATGGAAAGGGCGTCGGAGGCGGTGCTGGCGAAGGGAGGGGGAGGGATGGAGAGGCATTTTTTCTAACTCCGGGAGGGGGTGAAAAAAAATATACTTTTGAACTGGAATGTGTGAATAAAAAAACATACTTTTGAGGATTAGGGAGTTAAAAAAAGAGGGGTGGAAGAGTGGGCAATGATTATCAGATAATTGTACGCAAACCGCTTAATATCGGCACGTTAGGATAGATATTAAATAATATTGGACTATTGGTCAACAAGTTGGTTGGCTTATCAACAAAATGGCGTTCCAGGGATGAAAAGTCGAAAAAATTTTTTGAAAAATGGGGAAAAAATCGTATTTTACACGGCCGAAAAATGGGCCTTCGAAAGCAAAAAGATTATTTTTCAGTTTTTTTGAGGGGTAGGAGGTTGGCAAGTGAGTGCCGAGAGTGCCGTTGCTTTACATTTTTTTCGCGAAATGTGCAAATTTATTTTTCACCTTGACAGGTGATATTTTTGTTGCATTTTTGCATTGTAAACATCGTCCGAGGGATGCTTCATAAGTGGAACAGAGACAGTGCAGGGGGCTGAGCTTTTCAACAAGCCGGTGTTTGAAAAACAGTAAAGGCCGCGCCGCAGACCGCCGCAGGCCACAAAAAGAGAAACGAAGCAAAATGAACAACAATAACGAAACAAACAGCACGAGGATGGAGAAGGACTACCAAAAAGTATGGGAAGAGTGCCTTGGTTTTATCAAGGACAACCTGACCGGGAAAGAGAATGAGAAGGTGTTCAGCACATGGTTTGAGCCTATCGTTCCGATGAAACTTGATGGCAGCACCTTAATAATAAAGGTGCCCAGCCCGTTCTTCTATGAATGGTTGGAGCAGAACTATGCCGACCTGCTGAAACGCGCCATACAGCTGACGCTGGGCAACGACGCATGCCTTCAGTACAGCGTGGTGATGGACACCAGCATAGCCGACAAGCCGCTGACCACACGCATGCCTTCGACAGGGAAGCAGTCGACCGTGAACCAGCCACGCGATGTGCCTATGGACATCAGGCGCGGCGACACGCGCGAGATACCCAATCCTTTTGTGATTCCGGGCATCCAGAAGGTGCGCATCAACTCGCAGCTGAGTTCGTCGTACACACTGCACAATTATGTAGAGGGCGAGTGCAACCGTCTGGCCCGCGCGGCAGGCTATGCCGTGGCCGAGAAGCCCGGCAAGACAGCGTTCAACCCCTTGATGCTGCATGGGGGAGTGGGGCTCGGCAAGACCCATTTGGCCAATGCAATAGGATTGAAGACCAAGGAGCTGCACCCCGAACTGACTGTGCTATATGTCACCTCTGAGCAATTCATGCAGCAGTATATGGATGCGGGCCGCAGCGGCACCACATCGGACTTTGTGCACTTCTACGAGATGATTGATGTGCTGATAGTGGACGATATCCAGTTCTGGAGCAACAAGGCTGGTCGCACACAGGAGGCCTTCTTCCACATCTTCAATACCCTGCACCAGGCCAACAAGCAGATTATCATCACCAGCGACAAGGCTCCGAGCGAGCTGCAAGGGTTAGAGACACGCCTCACTTCGCGCCTGAAATGGGGACTGGCCGCCGAACTGCTGCCGCCCGACGTGGAGACCCGCATGAGCATCCTGCGCCAAAAACTGGCCAACGACGGTGTGGAGATGCCCGATGAGGTGATAGAGTACATCGCCTACAATATCAACACGAACGTCCGCGAGCTGGAGGGAGCGCTGATATCGCTCATGGCACAGTCGTCACTGAACCACCGCGACATCACCATCGACCTGGCCCGCCAGATGGTGGACAAGTTTGTGAAGAGTACCAATCGGGAGGTGACAATAGACTACATCCAGAAGGTGGTGTGCGACTATTTCAACATCCCCATCGAGAGCATCCAGTCCCGCACCCGCAAGCGCGAGATTGTCCAGGCACGCCAGCTGACCATGTACTATGCCAAGAAGCTCACCAAGTCGTCGCTGGCCATCATAGGCCTGCAGTGCGGCAATAAGGACCACGCCACCGTTCTGCACGCCTGCAAGACGGTTTCCAACCTGGCCGCGACCGACAAGCAATTCCGTTTCTGGATTGAAGAGTTAGACAAGAAATTCAAGGAATAAGGCGCGACATCATGAAAGTCCCTTTCAAGCCCGGCACACTGATCTATCCGCTGCCCGCAGTGATGGTGAGTTGCGGCGACGAGCCAGAGAACTACAACATCATCACTGTGGCATGGACTGGGACACTCTGCACCGAACCCCCACTATGCTATATATCGGTGCGGCATGAGCGGCACTCGTATGACATTATCAAACGCACCGGCGAATTTGTCATCAACCTCACGACCGAGGAGCTTTGCCGCGCCACCGACTGGTGCGGGGTGCGGAGCGGGAGAGACTACGACAAGTTCAAAGAGATGCACCTCACCCCGGAAACCGGACAGGTGGTGAAAGCCCCCTTGATTGCCGAAAGTCCGTTGAACATAGAATGCCAGGTGATGGAGGTGAGGCCTCTGGGCAGCCACGACATGTTTATGGCCCGCGTGGTGGCCGTAGACGCCGACGAAAGACTGATTGACAAGAGCACCGGGGCTTTCCAACTGAACCACGCGGGACCCATAGCCTACTCGCATGGCAAATACTATACACTGGGCCAGAAACTGGGCAGTTTTGGTTTCAGCGTGAAGAAGAACAACCGACACAACAAGAAATAAATCTTTCACCCGTCATGAAAATAGTATGTGTAGAGCCTCTGGGCATAAGCCAAGAGCATTTCGAAGAGATTAAACAGGGAATGGCCACGGAGGGACACGAGTTTGTCTACCATATGGACCGCAACGAAGATGCCGCCGCACTGGTCGCCCGCATGTGTGATGCCGACATAGCCGTAATATCCAATATCCCCCTGCCAGCCGCCGTGCTCAGCCAATGTCCCAAACTCCAGTACCTCTCGGTGGCTTTCACCGGGTTGGACCATATAGACTTGGCCTACTGCCAGGAACACCACATCGAGGTGCAGAACGCTGCGGGCTATTCCACCACGGCGGTGAGTGAGCTGGCCGTTGGACTGATGCTCGACGTGCTGCGGCGCGTCACGAGCCTCGATGCCGCCATCCGCCAGGGCGAAGGCCGCGGAGCATTCCTGGGACGCGAGCTGAGGGGCAAGACCGTAGGTGTGGTAGGCACTGGTGCCATCGGCACCGCCACCATCCGGCTCTTGCTTGCCTTCGGCTGCAAGGTGAAGGCCTACAACCGCAGTCGTCATGCCGATGTGGAGCAGATGGGCGTGGAATACACCGACCTCGACACCCTGATGCAGCGCAGCGACATAGTGACCTTGCATGTGCCCATGACAGCCGAGACCCATCACCTCATCAGCCGCGAGCGCATCGCCATGATGAAGCCCACCGCCATACTGATCAACACCGCCCGGGGCAATGTGGTGGACATCCAGGCCTTGGCCGAAGCCCTAAAGGAACACCGCATAGCCGGTGCCGGAATCGACGTGTATGAGAAAGAGCCTCCTCTGCCCACTGATCATCCTCTGCTCAGTGCGCCCAACTGTGTATGCGTACCCCATATCGGCTACGCCTCGCGCGAGGCTTTCGACATCCGGGCCGACATTGTCTTCGACCACGTCAAGCAATACCTGAACAGAAAGTAACCCGGGCTCTGCTCGTCATTACCTCACAAGCGTCACTGTGCCAGCCATCACCTCTGGCTTGCCCTCCAGTGTGGTGTAGTGGCAGAGGTAGGCGTAGGCCGACTCCGGACTCTTCACCCCGCGGTATGTTCCGTCCCAACCCTCTTCAAGGTTCTTGGTGTGGAAAATGCAGTCGCCCCAACGGGTGAACACTTGCAAGTCGTAATCCTTCACATTCACCCCATAACCGCGGAAACGGTAGTTCGTCGGCAAATCAGGTGTGAAGACATTGGGGAACCACAAGCTCTGCACCCTTACAGGCACCACGGCACGCGCCGTGTCGCTACAGTCGGGCGTGCTTGCCACCAACATCACCGTCACACTGTCATCGGTGATCGAAGCCTGATAGGTGAGGACACTGTCTCCTTCCGGCCAAAGCGTCCCGTTCAAGAACCAGCTGCGTTCATGAGCCATGGCGGTCACGTCGAAGGCCGTAAACTCCAAGTGTTCCAAATCCAACCATCGAGGAGAGACCGAAATTCCCGCCACCACCGTCTCAATAGGGTTGAGCAGCAGTGTGTCGCGCCACGGGCAATGGATTGTGTCACACCGCTCGGCCTCCAAACAGTAGCGAGTCGGGCTGCGTGGGGTAAGCAGCAGGGGCCACTCCGTTTCGGTACCCCTCACCCATCCCAGAGGCAATGCCGAGTCGACGGGCGAAGCGGTAAAGCGGTAGCACAGCGAGTCGGGCAGCATGATGCTATATCCTCCCGGCAAGTGGCAGAACGGCTCAGCCTCCACACTCAGTTCAGGCGGCACCAAGACCCGTAGCGCGAACACCCAGACACTGTCGGCTCCCTCATAAACCCTGTGCCTTAAAGTGTCCGCTCCCTCAACTTCGAAAAGAACACCGCGCCACACTACCGGAAGCGAAGACGAGCAGACCACCGTATCAATTTGGGTGACACAACTCAGACGCAAGGTGACCAGACTGTCGCAGCCCATAGTGCTGACGAGATTCCTTGTGTACACCCCAGCTTCGTCGTACATCTCGCCATTCCACCGAAAGATTCCGCCCGCCGCAAACGAGTCCACAACCTCTGTGGCGTAGACAGGGTTCACCCGAAGCATGAGCGTCGTCAGCAGGCAGCTATCCTGATGCTGATACTCACCCTCCCTTGTCAGTCTTCGTCCAAAAAAGTCATACTCCTCCCCCTCGCAAATCGAGGCATAAACCGTGTCATGTCCCAACGCCACCGTGACCGTCTGGCTCGCCGAGTCCACACACTCACCCCCTCCAAGTATGGCATAGAGCGTCACCCTGAACGTCCCTTCGCCAAAAACATGGGTGGGGCTGGGAGTAGTCGACGAAGTCCCGTCGCCGAAATCCCAGCGGTACTCATCGCAGGGATAAGCGGTCAGCTGCGAAAGGTTCGAGTCGCGTGCCACCGAGCTGAGGTTCTCGAAATGTACTGTTGACCCACATGAATCCAGCTGTCTCATTGCGAAAGCCGCCGCTGGATAACGCCCGCCCACGAATGCCGACGAAGTGAATCCGCACTCCTGTCCGGACAACTGATAAGTCATGTGACACTTATACACACCCCGCGAAGTGGCAAGACAGGAGCGTGAGGTGGAGAGCGTGGTCGTCGTGTCGTCCATCGAATACCACCGATAGGAAAAACCGTCAGGAGCGTAAAGCATACTCGAGTCTATATCGCCGCAGCTCTCCACAAAGATATTCTTGTCAACAGCCTCCAACACGAAATACGCATAGCCGTAATGTGCTCCGTGAGCGCAGTCATAATTGGATAGAGTCACATTAATAGTCTGCCCGTGAAGAGGAGACAAGTCCACGCCCACAGCCTCCCAGTCGCGCCACACCACATTGATCTCCCCGATATTCCATCCCGACGAATCGCCCGACACAAAATTGCCATAATAGCAATCGCTAATCCGGACTCCAGCTGTGTCAGTGATCTCAAACTCGAAGCGCGGCTGTTCTTCCGGCGGATGGCCGGGATTCTGCTCCACCACCGCATAACGCAAAACCAGCAAGCCGAACTGATTGGTATCAACAGCCAGCGTATAGGTGATGGACTCCTGTTCACTCCCATTCCTCCAATTGCCCAAGCGCACCGACGAGCAGTACCCCTCTGGCACCGTGCGCAATAGATAGTTCGTGCGGCTGTCCCTCTCAGCCGTATCCCTGTGAACCGTATGCCTCGAAGATATCGAGGTATTTCCGAAATCCACCACATTCTGAGGCGACCAGACACCCGAAGGGGTGCGAAAAGTACCCGTGCAGCACTTCACACTATCGGCATAAAGATGGTCATAGAACAACCTTCTGGTACAAGTCGACCTGAACACCGTGCTGACCCAACCAGTCTCCGACAACGGACACACACTGCGCACACGCGCTTCATAGACCCTATCGGCCTGCAATCCACGGATTACAACTTGCGTGTCCGTAACCGAAAGCAGCGTCCCCTCCCCCTCCGCAAAACCTTCTGGGCCGTACTCCACCTCATATCTTTCCGCCAGCATACACCCATGCCAATGCAACCGCACTCTGGGCGAGCCATACAGCCCTAATTCCTGCACACTCAAATTCCTCGGTTCACAGCACAACGTGTCCGATGGCGTAAAACGGTAATAGCGGTACGCACCTGGCCACACATGCTGAAGCGCGGGTTGCACAGCCAAAGCCGTATGGCTAAGGGGGTTTATGAAAATGATGTGAGATGTATCCAACGTCAGCCCCACCTGCGAAAAAACAGGAGGTTGAAACTCCTGGGGGCCATACACTAATGTCAGCGAATTATCCTCCTCCCTGAACTGAATCTGGAACCTGTTGACCACCCCGTTGTTCAAAAAACTGCCCAACTGGAAAACAACCATACGTTGTCCTGGCGGGCAGGATACCGAATCGGTCTCCATCGTCTGCATAAACGGCAAATCCAAAGTATTAATAAGCCTATTCCTGCACGGGAATACACCCGCTGCCGGGTTTGAGGAAAAAAGACTCATAGATGGCAAATCCGAAGGGAAATAAACGTAGGGCAGAAAAATGGAGTCCACCGCTTGCCTGACAAAAAGCATCGACCCATCACGAAACACTTGCACCTTCCGATAATCGTCACCCCAGAAAAACGTAAACGGAAGCTCGTAACACATCTCACTGCCCAAACACCAAGAGGTAGAATGACTCATATCGACCCACAGCGACGAATCCACTCCCGTTGTAAACTCATACCCATGCACCACCGTCGGCTGTCCCCCAGCCTTCAGCGGGAAAAGAAACGCCACCACAAGGGTTAAAAGCGCAATTTTATAGCTTGTAAAATGCATATTCCTATTATTAATAATCATCATGTTTACTAATAATCCACATTTTGCACTTGCAAAAATACAAATAAAAATCAATTCAACAGAAAAAAAACAACAATTCAAATCCCCACATAGCCGTTTCGGAGCCCCAAAAGCCCATTTCGCAACCATCGCAGCCTCCTCGGCAGAAAAAAAGCACTACTTTTGCAATTCAAAAATAAGAACAATGAAACGCACATTTGTCATTCTTCTCGCCCTCACAGCGGGGCTCACACTCATGGCGCAGCAACGGCTCACGCTCTCCCAGTGCCGCTATTTAGCCACCCAGAGCAACCCCACCCTCAAGGCCGCGCAGGAGCGCATCGACGCCGCCGAAGCGCTGGAGCGCATGGCCTTCTGCCAGTTTCTTCCAAAGCTGGACGCTGGCGGCACCTACATCTGGAATCAGAAAAGCATATCACTGCTGAGCGACCAACAGGCCTACGACATCAACCACATCGGCACCACCGTGGAGGGCGACATAGCCCACAGCCTGAGCGACCTGTTGGAAAACATAGGCATCCACGACCCCGCCTTGGCAGCCCGCATAGTCGACAATCTGGGTGGCCTGCAGCTGGAGGAGAACCTCAACAACATGGGGCAACAGGTGACCGATGCCATGGACATCAACCTCCACCACATCATAGCTGCCAACGCCACCGTCAGCCAACCGATTTATCTTGGCGGTCGCCTCTGGGCCATGTATCAGTCGTCTCGCTACAACCTCGACATGCAGCAAGCCATCGGCGACCGCGTCTACGACGGACTTCTCATAGCTGTCGACGCCGCCTACTGGCAATACATCTCAGTGCTGCACAAGCAGCAGTTGGCACACCAATACCACAGCCTCCTGTTGCAACTCAACAGCGACGTCGAAGCCATGGTGGAGGCCGACGTGGCCACCCGTGCAGATGTCACCAAGGTGCGTGTCAAGCTGAATGAAGCCCGCATGAACGTCACCAAAGCCGACTGCGGACTCGAACTGGCGCGCCTGGCCCTGTGCCAAATATGTGGCATCAGCCCCGACAGCAACTACACTTTTGCCGAAGACTCCACACTCACACCCTACCAACCCGTCGACACTATCAACATCGACCAAATATGCAACCGCCGCAACGACTACCGGCTGCTACGCGATGCCGAGGGGCTGGCCCAGCAGGGAGTGCGCATAGCCCGTGCAGGACTGCTGCCCAATGTGGCGCTCACCGGCTCATACATCGTGAGCAACCCCAATCTCTTCAACGGATTCCAGAATAACTTTGGCGGCATGTTCACCGCCGGAGTGGCAGTGACCATACCTCTGGGCCACCCCGGCAGCTACTATGCACTGCGTGCCGCCAAACACAAACGCAACGAAGCTGCCTACCAGCTGGACGAGTCGCGCAACCTCATCAGGCTTGAGGTGAACAAACTGAACCACCAACTCAGGGTGGCCAACGTCAAGTTGCAGCAAGCGCAGAGCGACCTCGAGAATGCCGAGGAGAACCTGCGGCTGGCCGACGAATCGTTCGACGCAGGGGTCATCAACCCCACCGACCTCATGGCAGCCCAGACGGCCTGGATGAAAGCCAAGAGCGAGCTGCTCGACACCGAGATTGAAGTCCGCCTCGACCACCTCTACCTCATGCAGGCTCTTGGCGAAATGCAGAAATAAATAGGATTTATACGACATACAAAAACTCTCAGTCATGAACAAAGACCAGAAAAGCTTATGGTTGGGCATTGGAGTGGTGCTTGCCATCGTGGCCATCGTGGCCGTCATCGGCCTTGTGGTCCTCCAGCCCGAACCCGAAATGATTACCGGCGAGATATGCGCCGACGAATACCGTGTAGCGAACAAGGTGCCCGGCCGGCTCAGCCAACTCTTCGTGGAAGAAGGGCAGCAAGTGCACGCCGGCGACACCCTTGCCTTTATCTCCAGCCCCGAAGTCGATGCCAAGATGCAGCAAGCCCGCGCCGCCCGTGCAGCAGCCGATGCCCAAAGCACCAAAGCCCAGAACGGAGCCCGTCAGCAACAAATAGCCTCCGCCTATGAGATGTGGCAGAAAGCCGAGGTGGGGGTAGACATTGCAAAAAAATCCTTCGACCGCGTTCAGACCCTCTACGACAAGAAGGTCATCTCCGCACAAAAGCGCGACGAGGCCGAGGCTCAATACCGTGCCGCCGTGGCAACCTCCAATGCCGCCAAGCTGCAATACGACATGGCCCGCGAAGGAGCCCAGTCCGAGGACAAAGCTGCCGCCAGCGCCTTGGTGCGCCAGGCCGACGGTGCCGTCTCCGAAGTCGAATCATACATCCGCGACCGGTACCTGCTGGCCCCCTGCGACGGCGAAGTTGCCGAAATCTATGCCAAACACAGCGACCTCATCGGCACCGGCTCGCCTGTCATGTCCATCCTTGACATGAGCAATGTCTGGATTACCATCAGTGTGCGCGAAGACCTCCTGGGCGACCTCCGCGTAGGCAACACCGTCGAAGTAAAGATACCTGCCCTCGGCGACAACACCTACACCTGCAAAGTCACCTACCTCAAAGCCATGGCCACCTATGCCGTTTGGCGTGCCACCAAAATCAACGGGCAATACGACGTGAAAAGCTTCGACGTGAAGCTTGTGCCCACCGAACCCATTCCCGATGTGCGGCCGGGCATGACCGCCATTTTACTCTGAACAACAAAACCCTCTCATCACAGATGCGCCAACATCCGAACATCTAATCATCACAATGCATACTTTCATCATTTCTTTGAGACGTGAACTGAAACGACTGTGGAGCCGAGGCCAATCCCGATACCTCATCCTCACTTCTTTGGGCCTGGTGTTCTGCTACGTCTTCTTCCTCACGTTGATGGACGAAGGGCAGCCCCAAAGGCTGCCCATAGCCATCGTCGACAAAGACGGCAGCTACCTCTCCCGCCGCCTTTGCCACGAAATCAATGCCTGCCAAGGTGTCCGCGTGGTGAATGTCTACAGTTCCCATACCGCTGCCCGACAAGCCATGCAGCGGCAGGAGATTTATGCCTTTCTTGAAATACCCGCCGGCACCTATAACGACGTCCTTTCCTTCACCCGGCCCCATCTTGTGCTCTACAGCAACAATGCCTACCTCCTCAGCGGCGCACTCAGCTACCGCACACTGGCCACCATCAGCAACCTCGCCTCCGGAGCCGTGCAACGCGAAGTGCTGCGCAAAAAAGGCCTCAACGAAAGCCAAATCATGGGACTCATCCAACCCATCGAACTCGACACCCACCTCATCAGCAACCCCATGGCCAACTACCAGCCCTACGTCCTCACCACCATGCTGCCTGGCATGTTGGGGCTTTTCGTCCTGCTGCTTACGGTTTACATGGTCGGTGTAGAGCGCCGCGAGGGAACCCTCTCCCAATGGCTTGCAGCAGGTGCCCTCCCTGCTCTGCTGGGCAAAATGGCTCCCTACACCCTCTGGTTCTCCCTGCTCGGCGTCATAGGCAACCTGGTTCTGTTCGGGTGGTGCGGTTTCGAGCTGCACGGCAGCTTCTGGCTCGTGGCCCTCTTCACCATCCTGCTGGTCATGGCCATGCAAGCCACGGCCGTCTTCCTCAGTGCCATCATCCCCGACGCCCACCTCTCCACCTGTTTTGCCGCCATCTATGGCACCCTGGCCTTCACCATGTCCGGCTTCTCCTATCCCGTCACCAGCATGCCACCCGCTCTGCAAGGCTTCAGCCTCATCTTCCCACTGCGCCACTACTATATGGCCGTGTCGCGCATTTCCCTTTTCGGCTCGGGATTCGCCAGCTGCTACTGGCAGGTAGCCGCCCTCCTGGCCTTCCTGCTCACAGGTCTGGTCGGAACCCTGCTGCTGACACGCCAGGCTGCCACTCAGCCTTCCTCCCAACCCACCATCAACCCAACTGTCAACCCATCAATCTGATTACACTCCTCTACCAGCCATGAACGTACTTAAAGATATCTGGGACGTATACGTGATTGAGCTTCGCCGTGTGCTGTGCGACAAAGGCGTCATGCTCATCTTCTTCATCGCCACTCTCATCTATCCCCTCATCTTCGGGGCCATCTACAAAAACGAGCTCGTGCGCAATCTGCCCGTGGCCGTAGTCGACGAGTCGCGCAGCGACGCCTCGCGACGGTTCATCCACAAACTCGACGCCACCCCCGAACTACGGGTCGACTACCATTGCTGCAATATGGAGGAAGCCCGTCACCTCATGGAGCAGCGCAACATCAACGGCATCTTCCTCTTCCCGCGCGACTACGACCAACGCCTTTCCCGCCACGAGACCGCCCGCGTATGTCTCTTCTGCGACATGAGCAGCTTCCTCTACTACCGTGGCGTCCTCTCTGCCGCCAGCAACGTGCTGCTCGACGAGCTGCAACAAATCGAGCTCCAGCGCTACTCATTAGTGGGCATAACCGGCGAAAGCGCCGACGAACTCATCAAACCCATCCCCTACGACGATGTGAAACTCTACTCCCCCACCGGGGGATTCACCAGTTTTCTGGTCCCCGCACTCCTCGTGCTCATCATCCACCAGACCCTCTTTCTCGGCATAGGCATCCTTTTCGGCACCGCCCGCGAAGACCGCGAAACCCTCCGCGTCATCCCCCCACGGCTGCGTCGCGACGGCCGTCCCCGCGTGGTGATAGGTCGCGCCTTGGCCTACTTGCTGCTCTACGTCCCCGTGGTGGCCATCGACCTTGTGCTTATACCCCGCCTGTTCGACCTGCCCCACATCGGCCGTCTCACCGACCTCTGCCTCTTCCTGCTCCCATTCATGCTGGCCACCATCTTCTTCTGCATGACAGTGTGCAGCTTCGTCCGCGAACGCGACACCGGCATCGTCACCTGCATCTTCTTCAGCGTCATACTCCTTTTCCTTTCGGGAGCCATCTGGCCTGCCTGCAACATGCCCCCCTTCTGGCGCACACTCTCCTACCTCTTCCCCTCCACCCACGGCATCCAGGGCTTCATCCGCATCAACACGATGGGTTCCACACTGGCGGGAGTAAAGTTCGAATACCTCATGCTGTGGCTCCAGACAGCCCTCTACTTTGTCACCAGCTGCTTCTGCCTCCGCTTCGCCAAACAATTTCGCCTAAAATGACACAATAAACACCCAAAAAGCAAGTTAATAACTAGAAATTCTAGATAATCTAGATTATTCTAGAAAAAAACACTATAAACTCCCATCTATGCTCTCAGCCCTAAGCACCCGCCGCATGGCCCACCCCTACAAGCCTGGCAACGCCAACCTTCTGGCGCTCATCACCAGTGTCATCCTTACCGCCATCGTGCATGTCGACGACCTCCGCTTTGCCCAATTCACTCCTCCCTCAACGTCCCACACCCTTTTCACTCTCATCCAGCTGCTCATTCTCAGCCTCATCCTTTTCCACTACAACTTTGCCATCTTCCGCCGTCTCACCGAACATCCCAGTGTCCCGACCTCCCGTAACACAGACATCCACAGCTCAGCCGTCAGCCTTGCATGGTCCATCGGCGGCTCTTTGGCCATCGCCTTAGGTTTCAGCACCCTTTCAGCCTGGGTCGCCAACGGCCTCTTCCCCTCCCTCGGCATACCCATCCGGATAGACATCAGCATGATCCGCGACGGCTTTGTGGCCCTGACGGTCATCCTCATCACCCTCCTGCTCTACAACCTGACCCGCCACCAACAGCTCCTTCTGGAAGAGGAGCGCTCCAACTCCGAAAGCCTCCAAACACGCTACGACGCCCTCGAAAAACAAATCGACCCCCACTTCCTCTTCAACTCCCTCAACACCCTCGACGGACTGATCGGCTACGACGACCAGCGGGCACACGAATACCTCCACCAGCTGGCCCTCTCCTACCGCTACATCATGCAACAGCAACGGCAGGTGACACTGGCCGACGAAATGCGATTCACCGACAATTTCATAGCCATGATGCAACTGCGCTACGGCAACGGATTCAAAGTCTCCACCCACATCGACCCCCAATGCCTCTCGGCAAACGTGGTGCCCATCAGCGTCCAGCTGTTGGTCGAAAACGCCTTGCAGCACAACATCGTGAGCGACCGCCATCCGCTCACCGTCACCATCGCCACCCGCACCACCACTGCTCCCGACGGCCACACCCTCCACTCGCTCTGCGTCTCCAACCCCCTGCAGCCCAAGGACGGCCCCGACCACGGCCACCACGGAAGCATCGGCCTCACCAACCTCAGCGAACGATGCCGGCTGGTGCTGCGCCGCGACATATCCATCTCGCAAACCGACACCACCTTCAGTGTCGAAATACCACTCCAATTCGAAAACAGTCACTCCTGAAACCACCCATCCCACCATGTCAACAGCATTGATAATCGAAGACGAGAACGTCGCTGTACAACATCTCACCCGCCAGCTGGCCGCCGTGGCACCCGAAGTGCAAGTGCTGGCTCTGCTGCAATCAGTCGAAGAGTCGGTCGAATGGTTCCGCTCCGCCGGATGCGCCGAACCCGCCCATCATTCCCTCCATCCCGATTTCCCGACCTCCACCCACCCCGCCTTGCCCGACATGGTGTTTATGGACATCCACCTGGCCGACGGCCTCGCCTTCCGCATCTTCGACCAAGTGGAAGTCCCCTGCCCCATCATCTTCACCACCGCCTACGACCAGTACGCCCTGCAAGCCTTCCAAGTCAACAGCATCGACTATCTGCTCAAACCCATCAGCCCCAACGACCTGCGCCGCGCCCTCGACAAACTGGCCAGCCGAACCCCTCCTCCCCCAGCACACGACGACGCCCTCCACCACGCCATCGACATGCTGGACCGCCACTACCACCAATACAAGCGCTACTTCCTCATCCCCCTGCGCGACAAGCTTGTGCCCATCGACGTGAGCCAGATAGCCTGCATCTACATCGACAACTCCAACCCCGCCAGCCACAGCTCCACCCTGGCCCTGATGCAGGACGGCACCACCCACCCCCTCGACAAACCCCTCGACATCATCATGACCCAGCTCGACCCCTCGGCCTTCTTCCGCGCCAACCGCCAATATATCGTGGCCCACAACGCCATCAAGGACATATCGGTGTGGCTGCTGGGCAAATACACACTGACCCTCACCGTTCCCACGCCCGACCGCATCATCATTCCCAAAGCCCGCGTGCAATCCTTCAAAGAATGGTACACCGGCCTCCTGTAGCCCTCCAACCCGCAACCGTTTTCCCAGCTGCTCTTTTTCTTATACGACAATTGGATTGTATTTTGTTTCTATTTTGTTTCTATTTTGATTCTATTTTGTTTCTTGGCAAGAAACAAAATAGAATCAAAACAATGTGAAAGTAGAAAAAAAGTAGCCCGCTTGTCGTCTCGAAACTGTCAGAAAACCAGCGTCACCGGCAGCATGAATATGCTGGGCGCAGGGGGCAGCATTCCGCTTGTGGCGCCAGTCGCCACAGGCGGAGCGACATGATTCACCGCCGCGCCGGTGGCAGCCGAGACGGGGTCGGGCTGGGCGGCGGACAGGCGGGAGCGGATGTAGTGCGACAGCAGTGCGCTGCCAACCCCCACCAAGGCACCCGCCAGAACGTCGGAGGGATAGTGAGCACCGATGTACAGCCTGCTGAAGCCCACGGCTGTGGCCCACAGATAGGCAGGTACTACACAATACCATTGGGGGTGGAGCAGCGCCATCGAGGTGGCGGCGGCAAAGGTGAAAGAGGTATGCCCCGACGGGAACGAGGCGCTCGCCACATGCTGGAGGCACACCAGTCGGCCCCGGTAGGTGACCCACGGGCGCGGTCGACCGATGGTGTTTTTCAGGCCCATGGTGGCCGCGGCGCACAGACCCATGGTGAGCGAGGCCTCGAAAGCATCGTCGCTGAGCCGCGAACGGGAGTCGGAACCGGCCGAGGCAAGGGCCGCCACCGCATGGACCGCGGCCGGGAGAGGCGCGAGGACAAAGGTGTTGCTGATGCCTATCATGACTCGGTTGGCGACGGGAGTGCGGTGATTCTGGAGGTAGTTGAGCACGGCATAGTCGGGGGTGGGAGCGGGAAGGGCCGCGAGGGTGTCCGGCAGGGTGTCCGGCACCGTGGCCGTGGTTTGCCCCCAGGCATGGAGGCTGAGGGCAAGAGCGGCAAAGAGGATGAGAAGCCGTGAGGTCATAAGTCGCGGAGTTGCTGGATTTGCTGGGCTTTGTAGGGCTGCGAAAGGTCGAAAATCTCTTCGAGGGGACGGGACAGTTTTTGGACAAGGATGTGGGTGTTGTCCTGATGGTCGATGCTTTCGAGTTCGGCCGCTATATGTCCCCAGTCGTGAGAGGAGCAGATGAGGGGTACGAAAGTGGTGAGGTCGAAATTGTGGATGGTCATATTGTCGATGCCTTCGGTCTCGATGCGGCTGTGGGCACGGGCCAGACGTATTTCGCCCACCTCGGCCAGCACCTGCTGGTACTTCTCATAGAGCACATACTCGTTGAGGAGGAAGGCTACGATGCGGTCGCTAAGGCGGTTCCAGACGGAACGGGAGATGGGGCGAGAGACGAAACGGCCCAGCATGAAGGAGCCGGCGGTGAGGCCGTTGAGCCCCTGTTCGAGACATATTTTCGATACGGACTGGAAGAACTCCACCTGGCGGTTGGTGTTGAGGAGGAGAAAGACGCGCGACTGGTCGAGGTGCGAGCCCATTTTGCTTTGCAGCACCTCCTGCACGTATTGGTCAGCGTGGTAGGCATACCAGCTGTTGACAAGGTCTTTGGCTATCTCGGGACGGTCCTGGAGTTCGCAGCGGATGAGGCGCGCCAGTTTGTCGAGGTCTTCGATGACGGGTGCCTGCTCTACGGTGACGATTTCCTGGTAGACCTCGTAGGCGCTCTTCATGTCGCTGAAGAACTGCTCCTCGTCGGGTGAGAGTTCGACCGGCTCGCCCCTGAGATATTTGGTGAAGCGGGCAGGTTTGAAGTCGGCGGTGCCTTTGTAGATGGTTTGGTGCTTGCTGGAGAGGGTGATATTGTCGAGTTCGTGCAGGACGAGGCCCTCGCTGTTGACAACTACCTGCTGGCCGTCTCGCTCCTCGAAATGGATGCCGTAGTTGTGGAGGTCGAGGAGGGCGGGGATGCCGTAGCCGCGACAGGCGGTGACCACATGGATGGCGGCCGGGGTCATGCTGAGGATGGCGTGGACCTCGTTGAGGGTGATGGTGTCCTCGGGGACGAAACGCTCCTGGCAGAGACAGACCTGGCAGCCTTTGGCCACCATCTCGCGGGCCTTGGCGGCGGAGAAGCAGAGCACGGCCGAGATGGCTGTGCGGGGCAGGACGCTGATGCCACGACCGAAGTATTGGAGGCGCTGCATGGAGCGGTCGTCGATGGAGGCGGATACGATTTGCCGCAGATGATAGGGTTTGATGATGTCCATGACCTGCGAACGGGAGATGCGGTGCTCGCGCAGGAGGTCGATGGCGGAGATGAGGGCGGCTCGGCCGGTCATCTCGCTCATGTTGAGCTGGAGGACGGAGAAGAGGCTCACCTGTCGGGGACGGGTTTCGACCGCGAACTCGATAGTTACGGGCGAATGGTAGCGCTCCTCAAGCTTGACGAGGAGGGGATGGAAATGGTAAACGGCCGGGAACTCGTTCTTGATGGTGTCGCGGTTGGTGTAGGAGCGGTCGTCGGAGGTGACGTCGCCCGTCATAATCTCTTCGCCGAAGATATTGCGGTAGCTCTCAATCTGGCTGCCCTTGCCGGTGCGGCTATGGCGGCTGTAGAGGACGCCCGGATAGGAGGCATTGTTGCCGATGGTCCAGACCATGCGCTGCAGGATGAGAGAGGGCGAGGCCTGTTTGCCCTGCATGAAGGTGAGGATGAGGTCTTGGTTGTCGGTGTAGAAGGAATAGACGTGGCGGGTGAGCTGGAGGGCTTGGTAGAAGGCGTCGGTGAGCAGCTTGTGGCCATCGGCACGGGCCTGGATGATTTCATTCTCCATATCCGCTATGCGCTGCTGCTGGAGGGGGAGGGAGAGGGAAATGTCGGAAGTGTCGTACTTACGTTCGATGCCGAGCATTTCGCAGAGCGTGTGGAGGGTGGAGAGGTAGACGCGGTTGGCCATTCCCTTGTCGTAATGGTTGGCAAGGGCCTGATAGGCTGTGCGGGTGACACCGATGTTGAGGAGGGTGGGCATCAGGCCGGGGATGTACTGCGGCATGGCGCAACGGATGGCAAACACAAGGGGGTTGTGCTCGTGACCGAGGGTGAGGTGGGTCATGATCTCGAGGTTTGAGATGGCCTGAGCCAGCCGTTCCTCCAGATGTTCGGGGTGGCGGGAGAGCTGGGAGGTGAGAATCACGAAGTCGGGCACAGGGTAATAGTTCTGCGTCAGCTCGAGGAGCATACGGCCCTTGTAGCTGATTTCGAAGTCGGTGAAAGTGCGGGGGGTGAGAGCCGTGATGACCTCGTCGTTTTCCACCAGGGGGTTGGCCTCCACATAGTCGACAATGTCCTGGCGCAGCTTGTGCCGCTGTGCGTCCAGTTCCTCCTTTTGCTGAGGGGTGGCTGTGCCGTCGTGTTCGGCCAGGAGCAGCTTCAGGTAATGCTCCTTCCGCTCGCCACGGGTTTTGAGGAGGTGGTACATGTCGTACCAGCGGGGTGGGAACTCGCGAGGGGTGTCCTCGCCGTCAAGGGTGTAGATGACCGTGCCGGGCTTATTGCCCTCGAGGGTGTTGTCGGCATCGTCGACGTTGCAGTTGAACACCTCGGGGCCGCTGATGGCATAGCGGCGCACCATGTGATAGTTCGGGTAACTGGCTCTGATCAGTATTTTCATGAGTTGTGCGATGTAAAAGTGATAAAAAATGATTGATGATTAGTTTGACAATGCGGACATCTTGTTGTCCGCAACAAGGGACTGGCCCAAGAGGAGGGCGCAGGCGGAGTCGATGATATTGTCGCGGCGCAGGGAGTGGGCCCTCTCGCGGTCGAAAGGCAGCAGAATGTCGGGTGGGACGCCGTTCTCATAGTTGCGGCCGTCGAGGGCAATGGTGCGGGTGATGGAAAAGCGGTAGACCCATCCGTTGGGCAGTGTCCCCATCGTCGGCAGGCCGAGGCCACCGCCCGTCGTGTCGCCCATCAGGAAGATGTTGTCATAGGCCTGTGTGGCGATGGCAAAGGTGCTTGTGGCGCTGAAACACCCTCGGTCCACCAGCACGATTACCGGGAGGAAGAAAGGGTCGTCGACACTTTGGGGTGCATAGGTGGGCTCCAGCGGCGTGAACGCGTCGTGGGCTGGACCGGCCTTGATCTGGCTTCGGTAAAGCACCTGCCCGTGAGATGGCATCACACGCAGGATGCGGTCGATATTGGCCAGATTGCCACCCCCGTTGCCCCGCAAGTCCAGTATCATGCCCTGGGCCTCTGGGTAGGAATCGACAATGCGGCGCAAACCCGCCACCGACACCGTGTTGGAGAAAGAACCATAATAAAGGTACATCACCTTCCCGTCGCACAGAGGGCCATGCACCATCCCTCCCGTGCTGTGATAGCCCACACCCAGGTAGTCCAGAACCACCAAGTCGACATCAATGCCGGACTGGGCATGGAAACGATGGTGGACCGACTCCGAACGCGAGGCGTCGAACGAGGAGACGAGGTTCACATGGCCGTCGTTCAGGCAATTCAACATCGAGGCACAAAGGGCAAAAAGGCTGTCGTCGCCCATCGTGTCGGTCACCTGCGGACGGAGAGAATCATACACCGCCTGCCAGTCCACCCCCTTCACGTCGAACATCGAATACTGCTGGTCCACCCTCTGCCACAAATAGTCGAAAGTGTGCATCGGGGTAGCGGTAGTGTCATACAGGAATGCGCGCTCACAGCTGGAGAATGACAGCTGGGCAACAATCATCAGGAGAAAGACCACCGGTGTATGGCCAATGAGGCGAGGAGACAAGTTATTCATAGACAGAATAAAAGTTGAAAGGTTAAACCATGCGAGGCTTGCTGGAAACGCCACGGCGCCGTGTCCTCCGCTGTCCTTGACGTGACATACTGCCAACTGTAGGCCAAGCCCAGCGCGTTGCCCCTCTTGAGATGGCGGCGGATACCCACCTGCGAGGCCACGCCCGTCAGGCCCGCCACATACCATCCGTATTGGTCCAGCGCACAGGCCACCGGGTTGGCAATATCGCGGTCGTAATTATTCACATACGGGAACCCCGGTCTGAGCATCAGTGCCACCGGGTCCACCCATGCTTGGGCCCAGGCCATCCAGCCGTGCCGATGACCTTCCACCCGCGCCGTCAGGCGGAGCCGCACAAAATTGGACATCCCCACACTCGCGTTGCTCAGCTGGGAGTTATAGCGCAAGTCGAAAAGCTCATCGACTCCCACTCCAGCCCAGAAGCTGAGGGGGGAAGTTCCGCCCACCCGGCGCAACAGCTCGCCGTAAGCCGAAAGCTGCCCGCCATAGGCAAACAGCTGCGTGACGTCGAGCTTGTAGCCATAGCCGCCGCCTTGCAGCCGCATGCCAGCAGCCCATTGCCAGATATTGCCCTTAGCCTCCACGCCGAGCGACCCTCCCAACTGAGGGCCCCTATGGCGGAGCGGCGACGCTCCCGCGTCGCGATATACACCCAAGCCCCCACCCCCTTCGAGGACCAAGAAGAGGGGCTGACGGGCAGAGTCCTGACCCCACACAACGAGGGGCAAAAAGCAGATGAGAGAAAGCAATATACGCCGATGCATCATAAAAAATTTGTCGAAAAACCGTCTATTCAAAAAAAAAGATTTATCTTTGCAATTCGATTACAAAAGTACAAAATATTTTTCACATAGAATAATCTAAATACATAAATACAATGAAGACAATGAGAAAGGTATCTATTTTCAAGGTGGTCGCACTAACATTTATGACTGTCGGCTGCCTTGTTTCGTGCAACCAAAACAGTCAAAATGGACCCACGGTCAACGAAATGCAGACCCGCTTGAACGACATCATGAAAGAGTATCAGGAGATGCAGAGCACCTGCGATGACTACAGCCGTCAGCTGGCCGAGAAGGACAGCTCCATTCAGGCTCAGGCTGCCGAAATCCAACGTCTGATAGACCAACTTAACGCTTCTGGCTCGAAAGGGACCGTGGCTGGCAAGGGTACGCGCCAGGGTTCGAAAGTGAGCAGTGCAAAACTGAAAAAACTGAATGCCGAACTGGCTTCCCGCAAAGCCGAAATCAACCGTCTGCAAGAACGTTTGAACCAACAGACTGCCGAACTCAATGCTTTGAAGGCCGCCGACAACTATGCCGACCGCGAAGCCTTGGCCCGCTTGCAGATGCTGGTGAAAGACCAAGAGAACCGTATTATTGCCCTCACCAACGACAAGGTAGCCCTTACCTGCATCAACGACTCGTTGGTGGCACACGTGGCTTACCTGATGGGGCAGCGTGCCGAAAGCCAGAAGGTTACCAATGCTGAATATGCCGCTCAGGTGGCTCAGCTCCAAGACCAGGTGGCCAACCAGCAGAACGAAATCAACCGTCTGAGAGAAGAACTGGCCAAACAGGTGGCCCTGGCCAGCGAGGCTGCCAAGAACGCCAGCAACGCCGCTGACCAAACCAAAGCCTCTACCGCCAAGACCAAAGGATCGATAAACAAGAAACTGGCCCAGCTGCAAGCTCAATGCGACGAATATTACGAAGAACTGGAACGTCTGCGTGCCGAGAACATTATCCTTAAGAATGAGAACGACAGCCTCCGCAGCCAAGTTGTAACCATGAAGAAGAACGTGGAGAACGTGGCCGTGGAGAACGCCAAAATGGCCGCTAAGATGAGCCGTGCCTCAGTTCTTTCCACCTCCGAACTGAACGTCACCCCGCTCAAGCGCCTCAGCAACGGCACCGGCAAACCCACTTCTCGCGCCTCCGCAACCCACGCCTTCCGCATCGAAGGATACTTGATGGGCAACTCCGTTGTCGAGCCTGGCACCATCACCCTCTATGCTGTCATCACCTCCCCGTCAAATGTGGTGCTCCACAACGGTACCGTCGAGCAGAAATTCGATGCCAACGGCGTCCGCACCACCTACACGATGGTTCAAGCATACGAATTCACCGGCCAGACCCGTCCTTTCGACATGAGCTGGAGCTGCGACGATCAAACCGAACTTGAGTCGGGCGTTTACAGATTGAGCCTCTATGCCAACGGCAACCTTATCGGAGTTACAGAGTTCAAACTGAAATAATACGGCCAATGGCTTGCCGCTGCAAACCCAATGTCCAACCAGACAAAATACGACGCTTTCCGCAAGACATACGATGAGTTTGTCTATGAAAGTTATACATACGATGTGCAGTCCGACGGGCTGCACATCGTTTTTACCTTTCGCATCGGCAACCACCGGTTTCTCCCCTCGGCTGTCATCCCGACCCGTCCATTCTTGAATTTCAATACAGACAAGAAAACTCTGGACACCTTGATTTTCAACATCGGGATGATTGAACTAATCAGCTACTGGAAATCATTCTGTCCCCCACGGGTCGTAGTAGCCTGTGGCTCGCTCTCGCCCAGCCAAATCAGCTTCTGGAAAAAGATATATTATAACGGATTAGGGGAATTCTTCTACATCAACGGCATCAAAGCCACACCCGACGACTTCATGCAGATTGAAAGCCATGGACAGATGCCGACCCCCCAATGCGACAGCCTGCCACTGCCCAGCGGCCAACGCTATCTCGTACCCATTGGCGGCGGGAAAGACTCGGTGGTAACCCTCGAAGTGCTGAGGGCGGCCACCCAAAACAACAACCTTATCGTCCCCCTCATCATGAACCCCAGAGGGGCAACGGAAAATTGCATCAAAGCCGCTGGCTACACCATGGACGACGTACTGGTTATCCGCCGCACCATCCACCCCCATCTGCTACAACTCAACCAAGAGGGATGCCTTAATGGCCACACTCCTTTCAGTGCCATGCTGGCTTTCTACTCCTTGCTGGCCGCCCAGCTGAGCGGCATTCCGAACATAGCCCTGTCCAACGAAGCCAGTGCCAACGAGGCAACCGTGGCCGACACCAACGTGAACCACCAGTACTCTAAAAGCAAAGAATTTGAAGACGACTTCCGCCGTCATACCGCCCAAATCTATGGCGACACCTTCAACTACTTCAGCTTCCTGCGCCCTTTATCCGAGTTGCAGATAGCCATGCTCTTTAGCCGCCACCCCCAATACTTCGACGTCTTCCGCAGCTGCAATGCGGGCAGCAAGCAGGACATCTGGTGCGGCAAATGTGCCAAATGCCTGTTCGCATACATCATCCTCTCCCCATTTATATCCCCTGAACGACTGGAAAGCATCTTCGGGAGCAACCTACTCGACGACCCCGACCTCATGCCCTTTTATATTGAGCTTACGGGACACGGCGAAACCAAGCCATTCGAATGCGTAGGAACCGTCGACGAAGTGAACACCGCCATCCAGATGGCCATCGCCCGTTGGTATAAAGACTCACGTCCACTATTGCTGAGCCATTTCGTGGCAAATGGCAAATCCGTTTCACTACGACAGGTAAGCCCTGACCACAACCTGACCACCTCACTCTTCAACACACTCAACAGCCATGTACAAGCAGCAGCAGCTAATTGATCTACTGAACAACCGCCATATCCTGATAGCAGGCTATGGGCGCGAAGGCAAGAGCACACACGCCTTGCTTCAAAAGCTTGTACCCGAAAGTAAAGTAACGATAGCCCACAACGACGAGGAAATCTATGCCACACTGAGCCAAACGCCCTCCCCCTTCGACCTCATCATCAAATCGCCAGGAATACCCTCCATGAAGCTCGAAGGCAGATGCAATCCTGCCATCATCAGCTCCCAAACCGACATCTTCCTCCAAGTCTACGGGGCTCAAACCATCGCCGTGACAGGCACCAAAGGCAAAAGCACCACAACATCTCTTATTCAGCACGTTCTTGACCAGACATTGAGTCCCTCTCGCCGAATCATCCTGGCCGGGAATATAGGCATCCCCCTTTTCGACATACTGCCTCAGATAGACGAACAAGCCATAGTAGTTGCCGAATTCTCCTGCCATCAATTGGAAAACATACACCAGGCTCCACATATTGGCATCCTTCTAAACCTCTATCAGGAACACCTGGACCACTACCACAGCTACCACGACTACCAGATGGCTAAAATGCAAATAGCACTCAACCAACAGTCCGGAGACCACTTTTTCTATTGCACAGACAGTGGCGACCTCACGCACATAACCGAAACCCTCCGGTCTCACATCCCTTCAACCCTCCACCCCTACTCCCTTCTCGACGCCCAACACAGCGTCATCCCCTCATTGCATACCTCGCTGCCTGGCGACCACAACTTATCCAACATATATGTGGCCTACAAAGTGGCCGAACTCTTCGGAGTAACACTCGAACAGTTTGCACAAGCATTGTCATCCTTCAAAGGGCTTCCCCACCGCCTGGAGCTCGTAGGCACATACAAAGGAATAACCTTCTACAACGACTCAATCAGCACCATCCCCGAAGCCACAATGGCAGCCGTGTCGGCCCTCAAACATGTCGACACCCTCATATTAGGTGGCTTCGACCGAGGGATCGACTACACCGCGCTGGGTCATTTCCTTGCCCATCCTCCAGCCCCCTGCTCCCCTGTCAATAACCTTGTTTTTGTCGGGGCAGCCGGACAACGGATGCTCAACGAATGGAACTCCGACAAGCTCATAGACGGAAAGACCCTCCTTGCCGAAAACGATTATACCATCATCATTCCCTGGTGCTACGACCATACCTGCAAAGGAGGTATTTGTCTTCTGTCTCCCGCTGCTGCCAGTTATGATTCTTTCTCCAATTTCGAACACAGAGGAAATACATATAAACAATTAATCAAAGACTCACAATAAAAGTATTCTTACAATGACTCCCTCCGACATAAGACACGCCTTGCACCAGCATCCTGGCATCTCGGGCCAAGAGCAATATGCCCATGACCTCATTGCCAACGAACTCTCCTCCTGCCATCCCGACCAGCTCCACACCCATGTGGGCGGCTATGGCATCATTGCCATTTGGGGTACCGTTCCGACAAATCTCACCATTGCGATGCGATGCGACATCGACGCCCTCCCCATTGGCCACCGGTGCGGTCATGACGGCCATGCTACAATTCTTCTGCAAGTTGCCCATTGGCTTGGCGACAATTTCCACGACAGCGACCACAATGTCATCCTCGTTTTCCAACCTGAGGAAGAGACGGGAACGGGAGCCGAAAAAATCATCAAGGCAAATATCCTCCAGCAGTACAAGGTTGTGGCAGTCTTCGGATTCCACAATCTCCCCGGGTTCCCGTTGGGCACGGTGGTCCTGAACCGCGGCACCTTCGCCGCCGCGTCGTCGGGCATCATATACAATCTTAAAGGTCGCGCCACTCACGCCTCCACCCCCGAAAAGGGCATAAATCCCGGTCTGGCGGTGGCTGAAATCATTAGGGAGTTTGACAAACTAAACTCCTTGCCCGACCAGACGGGCGACAATTTCAGGCAGAGCACACTTATCTGTGTCCGCTTGGGCGACGAGACGTTCGGTACCTCTGCCGGCGAGGCTGAAATCATGTACACCCTGAGGGCATTCTCTAACAACACCATCCACCAACTGATTGCCCAGGCCAATAATATTGTAGCGCTCACAGCAGCACAGCATCACCTGACGGTGGAGTCGACCATCCGCGACCCGTTCAGCGCCACGGTGAACCACGCCCGTCTCGTGGAGCGGCTGCAGAAGGTGGCGACCAAGGCGGGCATCCCGGTGGAATATAAGGAAGGACCCTTCCGCTGGTCGGAAGATTTCGGGCGGTATCTGGCGATGTTCCCCGGAGCAATGTTCGGCATCGGCAGCGGCGAGGATCAGCCGGAGCTGCACCACCCCGAGTATGATTTCCCAGACCAGCTCATCGGCCCCGCCACGCAGTTTGTCACTACGGTGATCTGCGATTTCTGCGAAATCACAACCATGGTTGATCAATAAAACATTAATAATACGAATACACTATGAAGAAGTTTTTATTTTCGATTGTCTTGACGGCGATGTTCCTTTCCGTATGGAGTCAGGAGCTGAGCCAACCGGAGTTTGACGGACAGAGCTGCACCAGCATCATGGTGGGCAAGCGGGCCTCGCGCGACGGAAGTGTGGTTACGTCGCACACTTGCGACGGGCGTTACCGCACTTGGATGCACATGGAGCCAGCGGCTGACCACGAGCCGGGGTCGGTGCATGCGGTGTACAAAGGGACGCTGCACACCACGTTCCGCGGCGACACGACGGGTGTGCGTCTGGTGGGTGCCATCCCCGAGGCCTCTCATACTTATGCATATCTCAACACGGCTTATCCCTGCCTGAACGAGCATCAGCTGGCCATTGGGGAGAGCACTTTCGGTGGCCCGGACACACTGCGCAACCCTGCGGGCATGTTCCTGATTGAGGAGCTGGAGCGTGTGGCCCTGCAGCGCTGCACTACGGCGCGCGACGCCATCCGCCTGATTGCAGATTTGGTGAAGGTGTATGGCTATGGCGACGGCGGCGAGTGCCTGACGATTGCCGACCCGAAGGAGGTATGGCAGATGGAGATCATAGGCGAGGGAAAAGAGAGCATAGGCGGCGTGTGGGCCGCACAGCGCATTCCCGACGACCATGTGGGCGTCAGCTGCAATATTCCCCGCATCGGCCGTCTGCAACGGGGCAACACGGAGTATTTCATGTGCTCGGACAACTGCGAGAGTGTGGCCCGCCGGTACGGGCTGTGGGACGGCAAAGGCGACTTTGTGTTCTGGAAGGCATTCAACAGCAGCTATGCCAACGGCAAGAATTTCCGCGAACGCGAATATTTTATCCTCAACGCGCTGGCACCCTCTATGGGGCTGACGATGGACACGACAGAGCTTCCTTTCTCGGTGCGTCCGGACAAGGAGGTCGATGTGCGGACTGTGATGGAACTCCTGCGCAGCACCTACGAGGGGACCGACATGGACATGTGCAAGAACTTGCGCATGCCGGTGGTGCAGAAGGACAAGCAGGGCAAACAGTTTACTGACACGATTATAAGCCCTATAGCCAACCCCTGGCTCAGCTCGTCGATGCAGCGCACGCTGAACACGATTGCTCCCGGCACGGTGGAGTTCCGCCGCACGGTGAGCGTGGCGTGGTGCTCCTATTCGTTTGTGGCGCAGCTGCGCGACTGGCTGCCCGACTGTGTGGGCGGCCTCTGCTGGATGTCGGTCGACAATCCGGGCCAGTCGCCCCGTATTCCCATCTTCTGCGGCGGCAGCGAGCTGCCCGAGCCTTTCAGCATCTGCGGCCAGAAAGAGTATAACCCCAACGCCATCCTTTGGAAATACCGCCGTGCCAACAAGCTGGCCACAGTGGCCTGGCAGCGCACCAAAGCCTCGATGCGCAGCGAGCTGAAACGGCTTGAAGACAATGCCTTTGGCCGACTGGAAGTTGTGGAGCGCGAAGCTTCGCGTCTGGATCGCTTGAACCGTATCGACGACCGCCGCGCCACGCTCAACAATTTCACCCGCGACCAGTATGAGACCACCTCTTTTGCTTGGAGCCAGCTGGAGGCAAAGTATTGGCACATGTTCGGCATGGGCTTCTAATCGACTGAAGACTCATTCAGCTTGGTATTGAAAGCTTCAGGCTCCATCAACAAAGAAAACAACTTGATAGCGTGCCGATGGCGGCACGCTATCATCTTATCCAATCATCTTTTACGCAACGGAGCTGACTCATGGCTGGACTTGACAAGAAGTACATCGAGATGACGCAAACGCCGGTTCCCCGACTGGTGTTGCGGCTGGCTGTGCCTTCGATGATCAGCATGGTGGTGACGGCGCTGTATAACGTTGTGGATGCGGCCTTCGTGGGCAGGCTGTCCACCGAGGCCACGGCCGGCATCGGGATAGCCTTTGCCTACATGACTTTCATCCAAGCCGTGGGTTTTTTCTTTGGGCATGGGTCAGGGAATTTCATTTCGCGCGCGTTGGGTGCCAGGCACTACGAGCGTGCGGGCCAGATGGCGGCCGTGGGTTTTTTCTCACCGCTCATGGTGGGCGCTGTGGCTGCTCTTGTGGGCCTGCCTCTGCTGCCAAGGATTGTGGTGCTTTTAGGGGCTCCGCCCAACGTAGTTCCCCACGCATGCAACTATCTGCGTTTTATTCTTCTGGCCTCGCCATTCATGATGTCGGCCCTGACGTTGAACAATCAGCTCCGCCTGCAGGGGAATGCGCGGTTCGGGATGGTGGGCATAGTGAGCGGTGCGATTCTCAACATAATTCTCGACCCGGTTCTCATCTTTGGCCTTGGGATGGGCGTCACGGGAGCCTCTGTGGCCACAGCCGTGAGCCAGCTTTTTGCCTGGGCCATCCTGCTGCGGGGAACCATGCGGAGCGAGGCTGTCCACATTCGGTTTTCCAACTTCCGACCCTCGGTCTCCGTCTACCGCGAGATAGTGGCCGGAGGGCTGCCTTCACTTTTCCGGCAGGCTTTCAATTGCCTGTCCGCCATCATGCTCAACCACGCCGCTGCCCACTATGCGCCCTTGGGCCATGAGGCTTCCAGCGTGGCCGCATTCGCAGTAGTGTCGCGCACCACGATGTTTGCTTTCTCGCTGATACTGGGTTTCGCACAAGGTTTCCAACCCGTGTGCGGCTACAATTACGGAGCCCGGCTCTACCAGCGTGTCCGCCAGGCCTACCTCTTCACGTTCAGCCTTTCCTTCGTCATGCTCACCGTTCTATCCACATTGGGCTATATCTTTGCGCCCCAAATCATATCCCTCTTCCGGAGCGAAGACCCCGAACTGATACGCATCGGAGCCAGCGCACTCCGATGGCAGTGCATAGTCTTTCCCCTCTGCACCCTTGCCACAACCACAGGCATGCTGCTCCAGAACATCCGCCACACGCTTCCCGCCACCCTCCTCTCCATCGGGCGCCAGGGACTCTTTTTTATTCCCGCCATCCTTTTGCTGCCGCAATGGCTCGGCTTGGCGGGGGTCGAAATGGCACAGGCGGCGGCCGACCTCCTCACCTTCATCCTCACCATTCCCTTTGCCATATCTATCAACCGCAGCCTCAGCGCCAAATATAATCCAAATAATGTGACAATCAGTCAACCCGACAATTCTGCAATCTAACTATTAGGAACTCAGTTCCAAAACAATCTTTTCTCTTTTCTTTCCTCTTCTTTTGTGTTTCTTTTTTTATTTACACTATGCATGAATCAAAAAAAAAACGTATTTTTGCATTCGCAAAAAACAAAAAAACACCACATCATGAAAAAGTCATTAATCATTGCCGTCGCAGCCGCCAGCCTGATGCTCGGCTCTTGCACATTTTTAGACAATCTGGCTAACAACCTCTCATCCATTGCCAATCTCGCCAACTGCGAATATTCGCTACAGAATGTCTCGAATGTGAGCGTTGCGGGAGTCAATGTACGCAATGTGGCCTCTGGTCAGATCTCGGCCACTGACGTTCTCATGCTCGCCTCGGCCATCACCTCCAAGAAGGTGCCACTGGCCCTCAACGTGAACATCGGTGTGAAAAACCCCACCGACCGCAACGCACTGCTCACCACGATGGACTGGGCGCTCGACGTGGCCTCTACCGAGTTTGCTACCGGCACCACAAATCAAAACCACACCATTAGTGCCAAGAAAACGACCACAGTGCCCCTCGGTGTCAGCACCGACCTCTACCGTATCTTTTCCAGTTCGGGTATCGAATCGCTCAAAACCTTTGCCAGCAGTTTCACCAAGGATGGCACATCCTCACAGCTGGGTCTACGCGTGCGTCCCTCGGTGTCTGTTGCAGGGCAGACCATCAAATCGCCCGCCTACATTCAAATCATGAAACCCGTCGCCTCCACCAACTCAGGCTCCACCGGCACGGGTTCTACCCTCAAACCCACTGGTGCCACTCTGGGTCGCTAACCCATCTGGCATATCAACAACATCCTTATTTCTCGGACGGTAAACATCAAAAAAGAACAAAACAATGAAGAAGATTATACTTTGCATAGCTGCTGTTGCCTTTCTCTCCTTCGGCCACAGTCTTTCGGCACAGACACTGGTCAATCTCGGTCTACCCATCACGGCCATAAAAACCGGCGAAGCCGACCCTACCATCTATTCTGGCTTCCTCGCCGGTGTGTCGCAGAACTTTAAACTCACTTCCCACATAGGCTTCACTCCCGGCCTTTACTACAAGCTCACCCTCAACGACAACCAGCAAGAGTCCACCGACGCTCTCACTCACAACAAATTCGTCGGCCACACCCTTGCCGTCCCGGCAGTGCTCAACCTGCGCCTCAATATCTCTGACCGCACATGCCTGTACGTCTTCTTTGGCCCCGAAGCCACTATGCTCCTCTCCGCCAAGCAAGAGTTGTGGATTGAACACAACGACAATCATATAAACACCAACCTTCTGGACAGTGAAGAGGCAGGTAATGGGCAGCTGCGCCGCTTCAACCTCGGCCTCACCGGTGGCGTAGGAGCCAAAATAGACTTCCTCAACCTCATGGCCGGAGTTTCCACACCGCTCTTCAACCGCTATGCCCAAGTCACCCCCGACGAAACCTCGGCGACTATCTATCTCGGCATAGGCATGGCGTTGGGCAAGTAATTCTCCTTCAGCGGCAGGGCACCTAAGAACGCCCTGCCGCTGAAACATTAACCATCCATTTTCATACTAAGAAACATACCAAGCAGAACATATTATTAAAATCCATCAATATGAAAAAAAACATTACTCTTCTAATCTTGCTCATAGCTTGCCAGGTATCTGGCATACTGATGGCAAACCCCGTCACAGAAAGCCAGGCCCAAGCCGTGGCCGCAAGCTTCTTCAGTGCCAACAACGCGAAGTCGGGCGCAACCCTCGGCGACAAAGCTGTGCAGACATCCGTCGCCTTCGACGAGCTTTATATCTTCTGTGGCACCGACAACCACGGTTTCGTCATCGTCAGTGCCGACGACTGCGTCACACCCATTTTAGGTTACTCCTTTGAAAGCACCTTCGACCCCGTCAACATGCCTCCCCAGCTGATATGGTGGCTGCAACGTTACGAGCGGATGATCAGCCAACTCCGCTCGGAGGCAGGTCAAAAGACGCAGACACACCCCGAATGGGACAACCTGTTGCTGGGAAAAGGCACCAAAGACGCCCACCAAGCGGTTGTAGGCCCGCTCATCGCCACCCGTTGGGGACAGGGCAGCACCGTGAACCCTACCTACAATAAGTTCTGCCCGCTGAACAGCAACAACCAATACACTATTACGGGTTGTGTGGCCACTGCAGGTGCCCAGATAATGAAATACTGGAACTATCCTGCCGTGGGTCGCGGCTCAGCCTCCTATGCCCTCAACAACGTCGAGTTTACAAACTTCCCACTCTCCGTCGAATACAACACACCTTACGACTGGGAAAATATGCCCACACATCTTTACACTTCATCCTCCACAACTCAAATCGACGCTGTGGCATTGCTGATGTACCATATCGGAGTGGGAGTCCACATGGATTATAAATCAACTGCATCTGGTGCGGTGACATCTTCCATGAGTTCCACTGGCTCCACCCTCGAAGCCGTGCTGCGCAACAACTTCAAATACAGCAATACCGTTTGCAGCGTTGAAGAATCCCAATTCGAAGCAGACGAATGGAAAGCCCTCTTGAAAAAAGAGTTGGACGAAGGCAGACCCATGGTTTACGGCGGCCAAGGAAGCTATGGTGGGCATGCCTTTATCTGCGATGGCTACGACAACGACGGGTGCTTCCATTTCAACTGGGGATGGCAAGGGCTTGATGATGGCTATTTTGTGATTGGCGCATTGAACCCTTCCCCGTATGACTTCAACGATCGCTGCGATGTCATTATTGGCATCCAGCCCCGCAAAGGCAATGAAATAACCGATGGCGGGTTGACCACCATCTCCGTCACCCCAAACAACCCACAATACGGCACCACAACCGGGTCGGGCTCTTACAGCAACTACTCGCCCGTAACCATTACCGCCTCAGCAAATCCTGGCTACCAATTTGTGCGATGGAGCGATAACAGCCGCTATCAGACTCGCTCATTTTTAGCCCTGGGCGGCACACAATCCATAACTGCCATTTTTGAAGAGGTGGGCGGCAACCCCATTATCGGACCTGGAGCAGAAGATATTTATGGCAGGTTCTGGGGTTCTTATATCGATGCTTCAACTTCTTGGGGTGTTCGGATTGACCCCTCATCTTTAGCCCAAGCCACCCAATTAGAGGCTGTCAGGATAAAGCCTCGCTTACAAACTACTGACGGCGGGAGTGCCATCGTGAATATGATGATTTATTCGGGAGGCGAGACCCCCGACGCCTCATCCGCCACACCCATCTACACCCAGAATTCCATCGCTTTTCAAACATGGAATGAATGGTACACAATAACTTTACCCACCCCAATAGCCATTAACAGTTCTCAATGCGTCTGGATTACATTCCAACCCACCAGTCAAATGATTCTCTTTTATCCAGAATCCACTCAGGCTCCAGCTGGCAGCTGCTGGCAAAACTATCGCGGTTATGGGTGGGAGTCTATGGACGAACTATACCAAATCCAAGGGATTTTTGGCCTCGCTCCCAACCCACCAGTTGAAAACCTCACGGTCACTGTCAACACCGCTCTCACCATCTCCTGGAACGCCCCGACCGCTGCAACTCCCAGTAGCTACACCGTCGCAATAGGCACCACCGACGAATCGCACCTGCTCGACCTGACCCCCTCTTCCTCCACCTCCATCTCGTTCTCTCCCTCACAACTCGCATCCCTCGCAACCATCAGCACCGACGACCTCCGCCGCAACACCAACTATTACATCTTCGTCCGTGCAAACTACACCAACGCCAACGGGCAGAATTACTACAGTTCCTGGAAGAAAACCTTACTCACCCACAACTTCCGCTCCGATGGCACCGTCGAGGTGACCACCAACACAGCCGACGAGAATGCAGGCTACACCACAGGCGGGGGATTCTATGCACCGGGGGCCTCGGTCACCCTCCAGGCCATACCCTTCATCGGATATGAATTTTCTCACTGGAATGACAACAACACTCAACCCACCCGCAGCATAACTGCCCCTGCAACCGACATCAACTATACCGCCTACTTCACCCGCACCCAGCACCCCGTCACCGTCACCTTCGATGCCACGATGGGTCTTGTCGATGTCGACGGGCAACTCCTCTCCTCCAGCTCCACCGTCAACCTCCCGGCCTATGCCACCATCCCCTTTACGGCCATCCCCGCCGAGGGCTATAAATTCTCCCATTGGCTGGACGGCAACACCACCAACCCGCGCTATACCACCATCACCGGGCCTTTCTCGCTGGAGGCTGTCTTTGCCGCAGACGACGGCAAAGGCTACACCATCTATACCAAAAACCGCTCCATCAACATCCAGACTGACGAGTTCTCCAAACTCGAGGTCTACGACATGCTTGGCCGCCACATCATTTCCAGCCAGTGCGATGCCGCATCCAGCGTCTCTCTGCCCATCGCCATGCCAGGCATCTACTTAGTCAAAATCGGCAACCAATACGAAAAAATCATCGTCATGTAGCCGCCCACAATCCTCAAAAACAACAAAACAAAACTGCACGCATCATGAAAACAACATATATAACCCCACGCATCACCACCGTATCTTTTGTGGTGGAGAACGGATACAATGCCTATATCAGCACTGTCAACAACAATGCCGTCATGATTTTCCCACCGGAGCTGGACGATCTCGGAGGCTCCTATTTCAGAAACGAGCAATTCAATTACAACGACGACCAAGATTACAACTTTTTTGGAGACTAAAGCCATGAAACACCGTATCAACAACAATATTATAAAGTTTTTCGCTCTGGCTCTTGCTGCCCTCGCCATGTCAGCCTGCCAGAATGACGGCGACACCGTGTCGCTCAATGTGGAGATTGACCAATTCCCCCATCAGCACAAAACATATATCGACAACGAGTATTACACCTGCTGGGCCGATGGCGACCAGATTTCCATCAACGGCACCGCCCATCCCATCGTGATTGACGGCAACCGCTGCCGCGTCAACAACATCACAATCCAAAACAGCTACACCGCTGTCACCCCCGCCAGCCTGGCCTCTACCTCAGCCACCGTCCAGGACCAAGTCATCTCAGGTCTTCGCCTCCCATCCTCCTACACCCATTCTTCCACCAACATCCCCGTAGTCATGGCAGCCTATCTCGGCTCTCAAACTGGCACCATCAGCTTCCACAACGCCTGCATCGTGCTCCAGCTCAACATTTCCAACAACTACTCCCGCACCCTTCGCCTTGCCGACATACAGGTCAGCGACGACCTTGCACCCCTGAGCGGGCTCTTCGACATCACCGGTCTTGACAACAACACTCCGGCTCTCGTTGCACAGAGTGGCAACGACACCACCCACAGCGTCACCATCCAGCCCGATGCCGCAAACCCCATCGACCTCACCCAAGGCGGCACCACCACCGTTTACGTCGTGCTTCCTCCCACCGACAACTATGCCAACAACAAATTCACCATCACCGTCAACGCCGTCGACTATCAGTCCGCCACCCAAGGCACCATCATCCACTACCAGTTCCAGCACAGCCAGGCCGACAATGCTTCCGGCGCCATTCCCCGCAACACCCTCTTGCCCATCACCATCCCCCTCGACTCGCCCCACACCACCGTCCTCCACGGACTTGGCACCTCCGACAATCCCTATCTCATCCAGCAGAAAGATGACCTCTACGCCATGAGCCGACTTGTCAACTCCGGCTTCGACCCCGTTGGGTTAGGCGAACCTTTTGCCAGCTCATACTATCGCCTAACCTGCGACCTGTTCTTCGAAAGTTCCGACCCCGAACTCGTCCCTATCGGCACCGCCCTGAACAACTTCACCGGCCACTTTGACGGCGGCACTTCCTACCATCAAATCTGGAACCTCCGTGTCTCCGGCACCGACTGTGTCGGCCTCTTCGGCCACATAAGCAACGGTGCCTCCATCAAAAACCTAAACATCAGGTCCATCCAACTCACAGCCTCCGCCACCAATGCCATGATCGGCTCCTTTTGCGGCCATGCCGACCGCTCTATCATCGACCGCTGCGCAGTCGACCACACTGTCACCATCAACTGCCCCAATGCATCCACTGCTTATATCGGCGGCATAGTAGGCAACCTCGCGGCCGACAGGCAAGACGCCTCATCACTCTACAACTGCTACAACAGCTGCCAGCTCAGCGTGACCGGAAACGGGAACCTCCACGTGGGCGGTATCGCAGGTCGGCTGTTCAACAGCGCCATCGTCAACTCCTACATCCAGACCGCCCAAATCAACGCCCCCAGCGCAGCAGTGGGCGGCATCGCAGCCCGCTCCGATGGCGCATCATCCATCATCAACTGCTACAAAGGCAAAATCCAGACCACCCTCCAAGGGGCCACAGGCCGCGTGGGCGACATCTGCTCCTACATCGGCCCCAACACCCACATACTCTATTGCTACTACCCCTCTCAACTCTACGCCACAGGCAACCCCACCCCCTCTCTCCTCTCCAACAACCTCCTTTACAACAGCTATCTGCACGCATCCCCCAACTCCGTCGATGGACTGACCACCCTTACCGACTACCTCCAATTCTACGTCAACACCTTCGCCAATAACAGCTCCGTAAGCCTCTGCGATTGGCAAGGCTACACATCGGCAAGCGGCATACCCGACATCGCACCCGCCAACGAAACCACCGACCACGCCCCCTATCTGGACTTTTCCCTCTCAAGCAAAAGCCACCCAACGAGAAAATAGACAATCAATAATCACAGCACAAAAACATCAAAATGAGAAAAAATATAACTCTTCTAATCTTACTCATAGCCTGCCCGATTTCTGGCTTTCTGATGGCAAACCCCGTCACAGAAAGCCAGGCCTACGCCGTGGCTGCGAACTTCTTCAGAGCCAACAACGCGAAGGCGGGCGCAACCCTCGGCGACAAAGCCGTGCAGACATCTGTCGCCTTCAATGAGCTTTACATCTTCTGTGGCACCGACAACCACGGCTTCGTCATCGTCAGTGCCGACGACTGCGTCACACCCATCTTAGGCTACTCCTATGAAAGCACCTTCGACCCCGACAACATGCCTCCCCAACTGATATGGTGGCTGCAACGCTATGACGACATGATTCGCCAAAGCCGCACCAACCCCTCTGCCCAATCTCAGCCCCACCCCGAATGGAACAACCTGTTGCAGAGCAAAGGAACCAAAGACTCCGAACATCAGCCCATTGTCGGTCCCCTCATCACCACTACCTGGGACCAAGGCGATTCATGGGAACCAACCTACAACAAATTCTGCCCTGCCAATTCAAATGGCCAACACGCTATAACAGGCTGTGTCGCCACTGCTGGTGCTCAGATAATGAAATACTGGAACCATCCTTCCTCAGGAAGAGGAACGCATACATATACTACCAGCCCATACAACGATGACTTTCCAAGTTTACAATTGTCGGTTGATTTCTCCAACACCCAATATGACTGGGAACACATGCCTACAAGTCTGAACAGCAACAGCACCGAGACCGAGATTGATGCTGTAGCCACTTTGATGTACCATGTAGGCGTGGCTATTAATATGTTCTATGGCCATTATTCGAGTGGTGCATGGACTATTGATCTTGAAAAGGCTTTCAAAGAATATTTCAAATACAGCAATGATATTTCTTTTGTCCGTGAATCACAATACGAGATGGCTGAATGGAAAGCACTGCTTAAATGCGAATTGGATGCACAAAGGCCAATAATATACTACGGCCATAATGATAATGGTTCCTTAAATCACTGCTTTATCTGCGATGGCTACGACAACTACGATTACTTCCATTTCAACTGGGGTTGGGGAGGACTGTATGATGGTTTTTTCAACATAGAGAATCCCGACCCCCATGGCTATTACAATGTACTTAGCTTTGGGTGTGAAGCAATAATTGGCATTAAACCGAACTACGGTCAAATGCCCCTCAACAACGGAACCACCGACTTACATGTTGTACCCAACCAAAGCGATTTCGGCATTACTTATGGCACAGGCGAATATCTAAATTACAGTTGGGTACACATCGAAGCATATCCAAAAATAGGATACAGATTTGTACAATGGCAAGACGGGAACCGAAACCAATCCCGAGACATATTGGCTTATGGAGGAACAAAAACATATACTGCCCTTTTCAAAGAAGATTTAGACAACAGTGTGTTTGTACCTAGCTATCGGAGTGGTAGATTCCACGGCTCAACCTTAAAAGGCGCTGCCGTTCGCTATCCCTCCTCTATAATAGGAAAGGTAAGGACACTAAACAGTATCCAAACTAATCACTATTTCAACCCTTCTACCGATAGCACCTCGCTCACCCTCGAAATCAGGCAAGGCGGTGACAATCCAACCAACGGCACACTACTGCACACTCAAACCTATACCATTCCAGGCTCCTCCGGACAGGGTAGAGTAGTATTCGACAACCCCATAGCTGTCAACACAAGCCAACCATTGTGGATAATACTATGGTCTGACAACAACTTCTGGATAAATTATAATGACTCCATCGATTACAGTGCCCCCGACTCATCCTTCTGGTCAATATCTCCTTATAGCACAAACTGGGAAGCCTCTATCTATAAATTTGACATCTGGGCTTTCACAACTTTAACCGACCACGACCCAGTGGAGAATCTACAAGCCACATCTGGCAGCAACAACACTATCCACATCACATGGGATGCCCCCATCTCGACTACACCCACAGCCTATACCCTGGCCATTGGCACATCAAACGACCCCTATTCCCTGCCCACCTTCAATGTCACCAACACATGGTACGACCTCACCATTGACGAGACATGGACCGACTATCTAAACACTACCCTGACCGAGCTGATGCAAAACAACACATACATAGTCTATGTTCGAGCCAGCTATACCAACCCCTATGGGCAAGAGTACCACAGCCACTGGAAATCTGTCCCCTTCGATTACGCTTATAACGATGGCAACAGGGTTGCAATCAATGCCAAGCCTAACGACGAGACGTTAGGCCATGTGACAGGTGGAGGCATCTATCCCATCGGTTCTACCGTCACATTAGAGGCCGTCCCATTCATGAATGGCTTTTTCATGGGGTGGAATGAAGAGTACAATGGCAGCGAAACCGTCACCTTCACAGCCACCGAAAGCAGAACATACACAGCCAATTTTGGTATGATGGGAGTCGTAGCCATTCCCATCTTCAATCAAGCCCAAGGATCCATGCTGATAAACGGAGAGGAGGTCAACTCCGACCAGTATTACGAATACCCCATGTTCTCCACCATCGAAGTTCAAGCCATACCTGTAGATGGCTATCAATTTGACTGCTGGGACGATGGTGTCACCAATAACCCCCGCTTCATTAATCTAAAATATACTATGGAAGACCCAACAATTATAACTGCCCTATTCTCAGATAGCCAAAACAGCAAAAACTACAGGGTAAAGACCTGTCAGAACCAAGTAGAGATACTGACCACAGAGTATTCCAAAGTCCAGATATTTGACATGCTTGGAAGACGTGTTTACATTGGGCAGAGCCAAGCCCAATCAACAACTTCTCTCACTCTCGACCGCAAAGGGGTATACATAGTCAAAGTCGGTGAGAACGAAGCTGAGAAGATAATAATCCTTTAACAGTCTGCAACAAATGGCAATCAATTAAAATGGAACGGAATAAATACATATCACCACGCATCAAAGTTGTAGCCTTTACCATCGAAGAGGGATTCCTGGGTAGTGTAAGGCATTCAACCCAAGCTGACGAGGTGTTCATTAACTTCCTCGAAGACAACACCCACCAAGGCTATTTCAGAAACGAACAATTCGACAACCCTGGCGACAACGACTACAATTTTTTTGGAGATTAAGCAATATGAGAACCGTGAAGAAAATACTTTTAACCGCAATACCGCTGGCACTTGCCAGTCTCACCCTGTTGGGATGCCAAAAAGACTACGACATCACCTCCCTCAGAGTTGAAATAGAGCAAATGCCCCATTACAAAACATTCATCGACAACGAGCGGTACACCTGCTGGTCCGACGGTGACCAAGTGAGAGTGAACAACCAGGACTTCACCCTTCACATCAACGGCAGCGATTGCCGTATAGACAACATTTCCATAAGCAGCATCGGCTACACCGCTTTATCACCCGCCACATTAGCCACCCCCCAAACCACCATGAGCAGTTCTGGAATCACCAATCTGCTACTGCCCAGCACCTACACCTATAGCCCGGACAACATCCCCGTAGTGATGGCTGCCTACTTGCCAACCGAAACTGGCACCATCGCATTCAAGAATGCATGCATGGTGATGCAACTGAATCTGACCAACAACTACTCCCACTCTATCCGAATCAGCAATGTAAAGATAAGTGACAATCTGGCCCCTTTAAGCGGAGCATTCCAAATTGACGACATCGATAGCTACACGCCAACGCTTACACGCACAGCTGGCGGCGATACCACCCGCACTGTCATGCTTCAGATGACAGAAACCGAACCCATTGAACTCGACCCAAACGAAAGCGTGATCCTCTATGCCGTACTGCCTCCTACCGACAGCTATACCGGCAACAAGTTTACTATCGAAATTGATGCTTTAGACCTACAGGCTGCCGAAAACGATGCCATTGTCATCTATCATTTCAAACATCGTCAGGCGGCAAACGCCAACGGATGCATACCCCGCAACACACTTGTGCCTCTTAACATCGAACTTGACGCCCCGCACACCACCACACTCCAAGGGCTTGGCACCGAAACCAACCCTTACAAGATAAGCTCAATTGAAAACTTGATTGCGATGGAGCAGCTGGTGAACCGCGGCTACGAACCCATCGGACTGGGCGAACCCTTTGCCAGCGCCCACTATGTACAAACTACCGAAATATACGATTGGGAGACAAATGTCCCGCTTCACCCCATCGGCAACGACAAAAACAACTTTACCGGAGTATATGACGGCCAGGGATACCCTATTTGGCTATCCAATTCGGCCATTGAGGGCGAAGAATGTGTGGGCCTTTTCGGGTATATCGCCAATGGCGCAATCATCAAATCAGTGTATCTTTATTGCAACGCACTCCGTGCCTCCACCGATTATGACTCCTATTATTCCGCAATGATAGGCTTAATATGCGGTCACGCTGAGAATTCCACAATTGACAGATGCAAGGCCGTCAGTCATGACTGCGAGATTACTTGCAATACCGTGCATGCCTATATAGGAGGCATTGTAGGGGAAATGACTGCCGGAAACTTTGACCGAAGCCTACTGACCAACTGCAACAACTTTGCCGATATATATGTCAACGGAGACAGAATCAGCAACCGATACTACGTCGGTGGCATTGCCGGCCATATAGCCAACAGCACAATCATCAACTCCTTCGACAACGGGAACCGCGGGGCACAAAACGCCGCTTTCTTCTTTGGCGGCATTGCTGGCCGAGCTGACGGAAGTTCCAACATCTTTAATTGCTATAAAGCATATAATCCCGAATATGAGCCCTACGGACCTACTAATAACAATGCAGCAATGCGAGCCGACATCTGCGCATCGGTGGGAAGCCAATGCCACATAGAACACTGTTTCTACCACAACATTCTCTATGCAACGGGTAATCCCACTTCGCGCAACATAGAAAACAACATCCAATACCTTAGCTACCGCAACGCCACAGGACAAACCACCAACGGCCCCACCACCCTCAAAGACCACCTTCAGCAATATGTTGACAACTACAATAATAACAACAATGTCTCACTCAGTGATTGGGAATACCGGTATGCTTACGAAGTCGATGAAACGACAAACGATCTTGACTTGGAACCCGTTATTGGAGACCTTACCGATTATTGAGCAATACCCTTTGACGACAAAAGCAATCCAATAGTACACAAAACGAAATAACAATCCAATAACAAGTGCCCCCTACCCCAATGGAATAGTCACCACCAACAATACTTTTCGGAAAAGACAATTAATAGTTTAATCACAAAAACATAAAACATCATGAAAAAAGTTTTAACAATCGCAGCCGTGGCTGTCGCAATGTTCTTCGCCGGTTCCACACAGGCTCAAAAAGGCAACCTCAGTGTCAACATCGGCTACGCGCCGCAGACCTTCAACACCGTCACCACCATCCTGAACTCCGAAACCAAGTCCTCCATGGACATGACCGGTTTCTTTGCCGGCGTCAGCTACACCAGTGCCGTCACCTCCAACCTCGGCCTCACCGTCGGCCTGCAAGCCCGCTACAACTACGGCAACGAAGAGAACGCCCTGCTCAAATTCAACCACTCCCAATTTCTGGTTGACGTACCCGTAATGCTCAGCTTCGGTCTCCCGCTGGGCAACGACATCCGCCTGGGCATCTTTGCCGGTCCCGCTCTCTCCTTTGCCGTCAAAGGCGAAACCAAAATCGTGGGCAAAATCAGCGGCAACGACGACGACGAGGACTGGTACGAAGACGGCGACGACAGACAGCGTTTCGACATCTCCGGTGCTGCCGGTCTCTCACTCCAGTTCCGCACCATCCGTCTCTATGGCGGCTACCGCATGGGATTCCTCGACCTGAACAAAATCAACAACATCAAAACCACCACTCAAGGCCTCTTCGTCGGTCTGGGCTACGTCCTCTGACCCACGGCTCGCGCCTGCTGCGTGGAAATTTAGCGACACATAAAACCAACAGAACTACATTATGAAACACCTTTTCACCTGTATGGCCGTGGCCGTGGCGATGCTCTCGACCGTTGGAGCCCAAGCCCAGAAACTGGGATTCCACATCGGCTACTCATCGCAGCACCTGCCCGCCTACACCCTGATAGAACGCAAACCCGTAGTCTGTCACGACCTCTCAGGCGTATTCCTCAATATCGACTACACCCTTAAACTGTCCCAACACTGGGGCGTGACAGCCGGACTGGGCGGACGCTTCAACCTCCGCGAATACCCCACCACCCTCACCTTCCTGCCCGCCACAACCGAGGAGCAGCAGATCGTGGTGGACGTACCCGTGCTGGCCAGCTTCTCCGTCCCCCTCAGCGACTACGCCACCCTCTCCCTCTTCCTTGGCCCCATGGTAAGCTTCGGCATCACGGGCACCAGCACCGTCACCGAACAGCTCTACGGCAACAGCGTCAAAGCCCTATGGTATGAGGCCAACCCCGTCTACAAACGCCTCGATCTGCAAGGCACCGGCGGCCTGGCCGTCGATGTGCAGCACCTGCGCATCTTTGGTGGCTACAGCATGGGCATCCTCAGCCTCAACCCCAACGAAGGCCCGGACATCAAAACCACTGCCTTCTACCTCGGTCTCGGCTACACACTCTAAAACAGCAATACTCAGAAAAGGCAGAAGATGCAAGCCGCCACCCGGCAGCTCCGCACCTTCTGCCCTTTTTCATGTCCCGACCTTCGGCGCCCGCTGCGACCCACTCCCCCGCCGCACCGACCCCCCTCGACCCACACCGCCTCACAGTCTCACACACCCCGCCTCCGCTCCTTGCACATCATTTATATTCTATTTACATTCTATTTATATTCTATTTTGTCTATTGAACACTGAATAACAAACGGCAAAGACCAAACAAAATGGAGAGCAAGTGACGACTAACAGCCTGAGCGCTGGCGGCCACAGAGCGGAGCTTCACACGACCTTCATACGACTTTTTCACGAGCTTCACACGAGCTTCACACGAGCTTCACACGAGCATCGGTTGGCCGACATCCCACTGCCGACGGGTTTCGACCGGCCGGGAAGACCCTCCGGGGCTGGTCGTCTGAGCTTAATCGTGCATCGTTCCATCTACTAAGGCACCGCAAACAGCTGTCCGCAATTCCTTTCGCTGCGCGGTTAAATACCCCCTCATCCACAGGCAAAGACAGCCTGCTGGGGCTTGGTCAGCAACATCATTAAGCCCCACACCCTCAAACAATTGAACCCAAAGAAAACTCTTTTTTGATATAAAACAAGCATAATAAGAGTTTTTTTTGTATCTTTGTAGGCTAAAGTGGATTGCAAGTATTGCAATAATTATAAGGTAATGAATAATTTATAAAGATGGAAGACAATCTATCACTGAATTTTTTGGAAGAAATCATCGAACAGGGGCTTAACGAAGGCACCTACAAATCCATCCTGACGCGCTTCCCGCCAGAACCGAACGGCTATCTGCACATCGGACATGCCAAGTCAATCTGTCTGAACTTTGGCCTTGCCAAGAAGTATGGCGGAAAGACCAACTTGCGTTTCGACGACACCAACCCCGTGAAGGAGGACACCGAATATGTGGACTCCATCCAGCAGGACATCCGCTGGCTGGGGTTCGACTGGGCCGGGGTGCACTATGCCAGCGACTATTTCGAGCAGCTGTATGAATGGGCCATCGTGCTGATAAAAAAGGGTCTGGCCTATGTCGACGACCAGACGCAGGAGGAGATCCGCGCCGGACGCGGCACCGTGACTGAGCCGGGCAAGAACAGTCCTTGGCGCGACCGCACGGTGGAGGAGAACCTCGACCTGTTTGAGCGGATGCGCAACGGCGAGTTTGCCGACGGCGAGAAGGTGCTGCGTGCCAAGATTGATATGGCGCATCCCAACATGCAGTTGCGCGACCCCATCATGTACCGCATACTCCACGCCCACCATCACCGCACGGGCGATAAATGGTGCATCTACCCGATGTACGACTATGCCCACGGGCAGAGCGACTCAATCGAGCATATCACACACAGCATCTGCACCCTTGAATTCGACATCCACCGCCCGCTCTACGATTGGTTTATCGAGCAGCTGGGCATTTTTCCCAGCCATCAGTACGAGTTTGCGCGCCTGAACATCAACTATACGGTGATGAGCAAACGCAAGCTGTTGCAGCTGGTGAAGGAGCATTACGTGAGCGGATGGGACGACCCCCGCATGCCGACCATCTGCGGCTTCCGCCGCCGGGGCTACACGCCTGAGAGCATCCGCAACTTCTGCGAGGACATCGGAGTGGCCAAACGTGACAATATCATTGACTATGTGCGACTGGAGAACAGTCTGCGCGACCACCTGAACAAGGTGGCTCCCCGCCGCATGGCGGTGTTGAACCCCGTGAAGCTGGTGATCGACAACTATCCCGAAGGGCAGACCGAGATGCTAACCGCGGTGAACAACCCGGAGAACGAGGCCGACGGCACCCGCGAGGTGCCTTTCAGCCGCGAGCTGTATATTGAGCGCGAAGACTTTATGGAGGAAGCCCCCAAGAAGTATTTCCGTCTCAGCATGGGTCGCGAGGTGCGGCTGCGCTATGCCTACTTTGTCACAGCCCAGAGCGTGGAGAAAGACGCCGAGGGCAACATCACCTGCATCCATTGCACCTACGACCCCGCCACCCGTGGCGGCGATGCACCCGACGGGCGCAAAGTGAAGGGCACACTGCACTGGGTGAGCGCGCAGCACGCTGTCGACGCCGAGGTGAGGATGTTCGACCGCCTGTTTGCCACCGAGGCACCCGACGAGGCACCGGAGGGCAAGACCTTCCTCGACAACCTGAATCCCTCATCGCTGCAGGTGCTGCAAGGCTGCAAGCTTGAACCCTCCTTGGCCGAAGCCAAGATGGTGGTGAACGAGCGCGGCATAGAAGAGCCGATGCGGTTCCAGTTTGAGCGCATGGGCTATTTCTGCACAGACCGCGACAGCACACCGGAACATTTGGTTTTCAACCGTTCCTGCTCGCTGAAAGACACCTGGGCAAAAATCAGCAACGCCTAAAGTGTCGCTGACCGACGGCCGGGGGTGTGGCCCCAACGGCACATACGCCAGCCTGACAAAAGGCACCTCCCGACCGTCGGCATACTGACTAACAATTGAAAAGATGAAAAACAGCTGTCTGTTATACACCATAGTGGTATCGGCATTCTTGATGCTGATCAGCGGTTCGCTGCTGACCACGGGTATGTTTATGGACGGCTTGATCTATGGCAATGTGGCGGACAATATGGCTTCGGGGGTCTGCACGTTCTGGCACCCGTCGCACTCGCCGTCGCTGCATGCCGATTTCTATGAGCATCCGCCTTTGGCGATGGGGATGCTGGCCCTTTTCTACAAGGTGCTGGGCACCCATGTGTGGGTGACGAGGCTTTTTACCATGTTCACGGCTGTGCTTACGGGCTGGCTGATGGTGAGGTTGTGGCAGCGCATGGGCTACGACCGCCGTTTGGGCTGGATAGCGCTGATGTTGTGGGTGATGGTGCCGGCCATGTCGCGCAACGCCCACGACAATATGCTGGAGTGCACGATGGCGGTGTATGTGATGGCGGCAGTGCTGTGCCTTCTGCATGGCGAGTCGCGCCGTCGGCTGCTGTGGGACGCATTAGGTGGGGTGATGCTCTATGGAGCTTTCCTCTGCAAAGGGTTTACGGGTCTCTATCCCTTTGCCCTGCCCATGATTGTGTGGGTGGTGGACCTGTGCATGGGGAACCACAAGCGGTGGGGCAATGCCCTGCTGATGGCGGTGGCCGACACGCTAATGGCGGTGGGAGCCTTTGCCGTGTGTCTGGCTGCCACCGGCATTCTCTTCCCAGAAGCGGTCACCTATTTCGACCAATACCTGACCCACCAGGTTTTGGGCAACCTCGACACTCCGATTGTGGAAAACCGATGGACCATCGTGTGGAAGTTTGTGGAGCAGACGCTGGCCTTGTGGGCCGGGGTGCTGCTGGTGGCGGGCATAGGGCTGGCCACGAAGACATGGAGAACCGTCCGCCGGGACTGGCGAAACTTTTACATCTGCCTGTTGCTGGGTCTGTCGGGTGTGCTTCCGATAGCCATCAGCCTGAAACAGCACGGCTTTTACATTCTCACGGTCTACCCGATTGTGGCCTGCGGAGCAGGTGCATTGGTGCAGGGAACGGTGGGAGAGTGGGTAGACAAAAGTGGTGTCAGGCTGCGCCATGTGCTGACAGCTGTTGCCTTAGTAGCTGTGGCGGGAGCCGTGACGCTGAATGCGATACACTATGGGAAACCCGGGCGCGATGTGGCCATGCAGGAAGATATGAGGCTGATAGCCCCATTGCTGGCCGAGGGAGAGCAGGTGGGCATGCCGAGAGAGATGGCTTGGGAGTGGAGCCTTTACGCCTACTACTACCGCGAGAAACACATCGACCTTGCGTGCTTGGACCTGCAAAACCCGCCCGACGACCTGCCGCGTCACCTGCTCACCGACGGGAAGGTGGCCGTGCCGCGGGAGCTATATTCCGAAATTGATGTTGCCACGGGGCAATATAAACTTTTTGAACTGAAACAATAAAAACAACAATAGATGAAGATATCTTATAAATGGCTGCGTGAGTATGTCGACACTGACCTCACCCCCAACGAACTTGACGAGCTGCTCACCTTCAGTGGTCTGGAGATTGAAGGCGTAGAGAAAGTAGAAAGCATCAAAGGCGGACTGGAGCATGTGGTGATAGCCCAGGTGCTGACCTGCGAGCCTCACCCGGACAGCGACCACCTGCATCTGACCACGGTGGATGTGGGCAACGGGACTCCGCTGCATATTGTCTGTGGCGCCCCCAATGTGGCCGCCGGCCAGAAGGTGGTATGCGCTCAGATAGGCACCAAGATTTATACTTCGGACACCGAGTTTTATGAGATTAAGAAAGGCAAGCTTCGCGGAGCCGTGAGCGAGGGTATGCTGTGTGCCGCCGACGAGCTGCAGCTGGGTTCGGACCATGCGGGCATAATGGTGCTGCCCGACGACGCCCCTGTGGGAATGCCCGCCAAAGAGTATTTTCATCTTGAAGAGGATTACACCCTCGAGGTGGCTATCACGGCCAACCGCAGCGACGCCACAAGCCATATCGGGGTGGCCCGCGACGTGGTGGCAGTGCTCAACACCCGCAACCAGGCCGACAAACATATCCAGTGGCCACAGGTGGCGGACCTCTCCGGCGCCAAAGGCGAGCATGGAGTGAGCGTCACGGTGGAGGAGCCGGAGCTCTGTCCCCGCTATACCGGCATCACGCTGGAGAATGTGCATGTGGCCGACTCGCCCGACTGGCTACAGAACAAGCTGCGCACGGTGGGCATCCGTCCGATCAACAACGTGGTGGACATCACCAACTTCGTGCTGATGGAGGTGGGGCAACCCCTCCACGCATTCAATGCCGACAAGATTGCTGGCAACCATGTGGTGGTGCGTACCCTGCCGCAGGACACGCCTTTCGTCACCCTCGACGGGGTGGAGCGCAAGCTGGACCGCCGCGACCTGATGATATGTAACGAGGAGGAAGGGATGTGCATTGCCGGTGTGTTTGGCGGCGAGAAGAGCGGTGTGACCCCTGACACCACCCGCGTGTTTCTGGAAAGTGCCTATTTCAACCCCGTCAGCATCCGCAAAACCAGCAAGCGCCATGGGTTGAAGACGGACGCCTCGTTCCGTTACGAGCGGGGCTGCGACCCCAACATCACCCGCTGGGCCCTGCAACGAGCCGTATACCTGATGCAGGAACTGGCCGGAGCCACCATTGCCTCGGAGGTGGTGGACATCTATCCCAACCCGATTCCCCGCGCAGAGGTGGAGATTAACTATGGGCGCATCTTCAGCCTTATCGGCCAGACCATTCCCGTCGAGGCCATCCGCACAGCCCTCACCTCGCTCGACATCGAGATAGTGAACGAGAACGCGGAAGGCATGAAGCTGCTGATACCTACGTGCAAGGTGGACGTGACCCGCGAATGCGATGTGGTGGAAGAGATAATGCGCATATACGGCTATAACAACATCCAGATAGACGAGCGCATCAACAGTTGCCTCAGCTTTGGAACCAAGCCCAACCCCAACAAGCTACAGAACACAGTCAGCGACCTGCTCACCTACAACGGATTCAGCGAAATCATGAACAACTCGCTGACCAAAGCAGAATACTACGAGAACAATCCTGATTTCGACGCGGCCCGCAGCATCAATATTCTCAACCCCCTGAGCAAGGAGCTGAACGTGATGCGGCAGACGCTGCTTTACAGTGGGTTGGAATGCATAGTGCGCAACCTTAACTATAAGATTCACGACCAGAAGCTGTATGAGTTTGGCCGCACCTATCAACTTTCGGCCGAAGCCTTGTCGACCCCCGAGGCCGAAAACATGCCCGTCACCAAGAAATATATCGAGACCCCCCACCTCGCCATCTTCATGACCGGCAACATGGAGCCTGAGAACTGGAAGACGAAGACTACACCCGTTGATTTCTACCATCTCAAGGCACAGGTGATGAACATCCTGCGCCGTATGCGGGTCAATTTCACCCGTCTGCAAGTAGTTCCCACCACAGAGCACTACTATGCCGAGGGGCTGGCCTTCGTGTTCCGCGACAGCCACAAGACCCTCTGCACCGTGGGGCGCCTGAAGCGCGACACGTTGAAGCGGATGGACTGCAAGCAAGAGGTGTTCTATGCCGACATCGACTGGTCGCTGATACTGAAGAGCTACCCGAGCAAGGAAGTGCAGTATGCCGAGATACCCAAATACCCCGAAGTGCGGCGCGACCTGGCCCTGATTCTCGACAACAAGGTGTCGTTTGCAGAGATAGAACAGGTGGCCTACAGCACTGAGAAAAAGCTTCTGAAACGTGTGAGCCTCTTCGATGTATACAACGGCAAAGGCATCACCGAGGGAATGAAGTCGTATGCTGTGAGCTTCATCCTGCAAGACAAAGACAAGACCCTTACCGACAAGCAAATCGAAGCCGTGATGGCCAAGCTGCAGAAAAACCTCGAGACGCAGCTGGGCGCCACAATAAGACAATAAACGCCATGGCCGCCACACCGTCTCAACCCATCAAACGCCAAGGGCTGCTGTCGTACAGCCCGCGGGTGTTGCTGGCCCTCGAGCAGGCCATTGGAGGCAGCAAAGAGTTCTTCCAATGGCTTGTGACAGCCGGATTCACCGAGTTGGCGGCCTTCAGCAATTTTTTGCAAGACGATTCGGAAGCCGAGCAGTGGCTTGTGCAACACAACTATCACTGGCTGGGACTGCTGAGCCACGCCATCGACGGCGACCCCCGTGCCCGCCTGTGGGTACAGAAAAACCTCCACGAGGCGAACCTTATGTTCGCGCTTGCCTGCCGCAAGGACGACAAAGCAGTCTCGTGGCTTAAATTCATGAAACTCGAAATCCTTCTGCGCCTTGCCGAGCAAGTGGCATCGCTGCGCAACAAACAAGAATTGGACGCCAGTTTCCCTTATAAAATGCGATTCTAAGAAACCCATGGAAAAAAACAAAAACAACAACACTCCGCGCAGGCCCTATAAAGGCCGGAACAACGATTCCCGGCCGAGCCCGCGCCCCGCAAAAGAGTCGGACGGCCGTCGATTCAACAACGGAGAAGACCGAGCCGCACAACGCTACGGCAAACGGCCTGCCCCCCAGCGCCAAGAGACCGACAAACCCCAGCCCAAAGCGCGCAAGCCGAAAGACCCCAACCGGCCGAAACGGCACCCCGTGCCACGGGTGAAAACGCCGCCGCCGGCCCCCAAGCCCTACGATGGCACCACACGACTGAATAAATACATAGCCAATGCCGGCATCTGCTCGCGCCGCGAGGCGGACAAGCTCATTGCCGCAGGCAGCGTGATGGTCAACGGGAAAGTGGTCACCGAGATGGGATTCCAGGTGCACGAAGGCGATGTGGTCAACTACGGCGGCGAAACACTCCGCTCCGAGCGCAAACGCTACTTCCTCCTCAACAAACCCAAAGGCTTCATCACCACCCTCGACGACCCGCAGGAACGGCAAACTGTCATGATGCTCATCGACGGAGCCTGCCCCGAGCGCATATACCCCGTAGGACGACTGGACCGCAACACCACCGGACTGCTGCTCTTTACCAACGACGGCGACCTGGCCCGCCACCTCACCCACCCCTCGACGGGGGTGTACAAGATATACCAAGTGGAGCTGGACCGGGCTGTCACCCGCGAAGACATGCGCAGCATGCTTGAAGGGATAGAACTTGAAGACGGCCCCGTGCACGTCGACGACATACAATATGTGCAGGGAGCCAATGACAAACGCATCGTAGGAGTGGAGCTGCATTCGGGCAAGAACCGCATAGTGCGCCGTATTTTCGAACATCTGGGATATAAAGTCCACAAGCTGGACCGCACAGTCTTTGCGGGACTCACCAAAAAAGACCTCCCCCGTGGACACTACCGCGAACTGACCGAGAAAGAAGTAGGATACCTAAAAATGATCTGATGGCCGCCAAGCTCATACTTTTTCCCGTTCCGATAGGAGAAGACACTGTGGACGCGTGCATCCCGCCATTCAACCGCGAGATGCTCAACACCTGCCACCATTTCATAGTGGAAGACCTCCGCACTGCCCGTCGCAACCTGAAGCGCATGGGCTATACCGGCGAGATAGACAGCACCATCTTCTACGAACTGAACGAACACACCCAGGAGACCGAGATAACGACCTACCTCGACCCCATAGCCGAAGGTTTCAACGTAGGCCTCATGAGCGAAGCCGGACTGCCCTGCATAGCCGACCCCGGGAGCCTGATCACCTCCATGGCCCACCGCCAAGGCATCGAAATCCTGCCCCTCGTGGGTCCCAGCAGCATCTTCCTTGCCCTCATGGCCTCAGGCTTCAACGGCCAGAACTTTGCCTTTAATGGCTATCCTCCCGTGGGCGCCAACAAACTTGCCTCCAGCCTCAAAACCATCGAGACCCGCATCTATCGCGACAGCCAGACACAAATATTCATCGAAGCCCCCTACCGCAACGACAAGCTTTTGGCCTTCCTGGCCTCCAAACTGATGCCGACCACACGCATTTGCGTGGCCTGCGACCTGACACTCCCCACTCAATTCATCCGCACCCGCATGGCCCGCCTGTGGCTCACCGATCCACCCCAACTGCACAAAAGGCCAGCCATCTTCCTCCTCTACAAATAGCGACAAAAACAACACAATAATCAACAAAACAATATAAAATAAAGAACATGAAAAAATTCGATCCCGCAACAGCCATCCAGCGGCTTGACGGCCGCGACGCCAACCGTGGTGTGAACCCTGCCATTTGCGACAGCGCCACCTTCACCTTTCCTGAAGCACACCTTATGACCGAGACCTTCCATGGCGAAACCGAAGGCTACTTCCTTTACAGCCGCCATTGGAATCCCTCCAACCTGGCCCTCTGCCAGTCGCTTGCCGCCATGGAAGGCACCGAAGCCGCATGGGTCACTGGCTCCGGCCTGGCCGCCATCACCAGCGCACTGCTCCATGAGGTCAAGGCTGGCGACCACATCGTCAGCTCCATGACCACCTACGGTGGCACCTTCGCCTTCATGGCTAACTACCTCAAGAAATTCAATGTCGAGACCACCTTCGTCAACATGCAGAACCTCGACGCCGTGCGCAAAGCCCTTGCCGAGCACCCCAACACCAAAGTTGTCTACACCGAGACAATGAACAACCCCCTGCTGCGCATTGCCAACATACCCGAGCTGAGCAAGATGGCGCACGCCGCCGGAGCCAAGCTGATCGTCGACAACACCTTCACCCCCATGATTTTCAGCCCCTGCCAGTTGGGCGCCGACGTGACCGTCTACTCCATGACCAAATACGTCAACGGCACCAACGACTGTGTGGCCGGTGCCATTTGCGGCAGCGCTGAATACATCAACAGCCTCATCGACGTCAACAACGGCACCTGCATGCTCCTCGGCCCCGTGCTGGATCCCATGCGTTCCGCCTCCATCAACAAAAACCTCCACACCCTCCACATCCGCATGAAAAAGCACGGTGAGAACGCCATGTACCTTGCCAAGCGTTTCAAAGAAGTGGGCTTCAAATACAACTACCCCGGACTGCCTGAGCACCCCGACTACGAGCTCTTCAACTCCATGTGCAACGAAGGCTTCGGCTATGGTGGCATGATCAGCATCGACATGGGCACCGCCGAGAAGGCCAGCCGCATCATGGAAATCATGCAGCGCAAAGGCGTGGGCTACTTAGCCGTCAGCCTCGGCTACTTCAAGACCCTCTTCAGCAACAGCGGCAAGAGCACCAGCAGCGAAGTGCCCGAAGACATCCAGAAGGAGATGGGCATGAGCGAAGGCCTCATCCGTTTCAGCATGGGTCTGGACAACGACATCGAAGCCACCTTCCAGCTCATCAAAGAATCCGTCGAAGAGAGCAACCGATAGTTGCCTCATTCTAAAATCACCCTTGCACTGGGATGCGGCCACGACCGCACCCCAGTGTTTTTTTTTGCCTGAACGCCAAAGCCCCCTGCCCTCCCCCATCCACTCCATCCGCCAACGAAACAAAGACCAAACAGTGCATACCAAGCAACATGGAATGTTAAATCTTTAAACACAATATGCTAACAATTAAAGCCATAGGAAAAACATTCAAATAAACCCATACATGGTTTAAGAAAATTTATATATCTTTGCATATTGAAAAATCTAATCATAAACCCTAAAAACAAATTATTATGAGTACCGTTGACGAAATTAAAAACAGAGCAAACGAGGCATTCGAAGGTGACAACAAAGACACCTTTGAAACGCTCAAGGCAAGTGCTATTGATGCTGTTGACCTTATGACCGCCTTGCAGGGCGAAATCTACAAAAAGGTTACCGGCGGTGGCGAGGCGGGAGAGGCCTCGGAAGACAACTTTTTCTGCTGGGCAACCCCAGGCATCCCCGTATCGAAAGAAGATTTCGCTTTCGCTTCAGAGGGATTCCGTCCCATCCGTTTTGACAAGGCCAGCATAATAAACGCCACCTACACCTCCGGCCCAAACAAGGCCATTCTGAATGCTGCCATTGAGATAGCAAAAAAGAAGGTCGAGGAAGAAAAAGGGAGTGAGGAAAAGAACGGAGAGACAGCTGACGACATCTCCCAAAACATTGTCAGTCTCCTATTGGATGACAAAGACATGAAAGCCCTCAAAGCCGACGCCACATACTGTAGATACATGCAGGCCGAAGCCTTCGCCCATCTGGTGGACTTCATTCCCGACACATCGGGATGGAAAAAAGAAGGCGGCTCAAAGATGCAGGTTCTTGAGGACGAAGGGAGCCTTTCCGACGCATACAAATACACGCTCATCATGAGCCAGGTGAAGCATGACGAGCTCACGGAGGAGGAAAAGAAAAAACTGGCCGAGAAACGTGCTGTAATGATCAAGACCGTGGTGCAGGAATCCGATGTGCCGGGAGTTCCTCCAATGGAGATGACCGAACAGACCAGTGTGGCCAAGGCATACAATGCAAAGATGAGCGCCTATAAGGCAAAGGTAATGGCCTTAAAGCAAGCTCAGATTGACGCCTACTCCACCAACGACCCCGAAGACATACACCGATTTGCCCTCACAGCCAATCTCCTGAAAGATGAAGTGCAAGCTGCGCTCTACGACTGGGAAACCGCCGGATACAAGGCCATGTATGAACAGGCGGCCGCCTACATCAGCTCCGTGGAGAACCGCAGTATGGTGATGATGAAAGAGGAATACAAGAAGAATCTGAGAAACGCCTATGTGTCAGGTCTTTGCTCCGGACAGGAATACCCCTACACAACACTGAGTCCCGCCGATTTTGCCGACACAGGCAGCTGGACGAAAATGGTGTTCGACTCGAGCAAATGCAACGCCTCCTCGGCCAGGGCCGGAAAAGCAAGTGGAATCCATGCCAACGTCAAGACCAGAGTTTTGGGGTTCAGTGCCAAAGGCCATTACGACCACGAAGAGAGTGAAAACGCCAACCTAATGACCTTCGACTTCACAAAGTTTAAACTTGAATTTGAAATCTGTCAGGTCGACATAGTTCGCCCCTGGTTCAAACCCGCATTCCTTAACAGCAAATACTGGCGGTTCGCTCCCGGAAACAAAGACAAAGAGGGCAAAGAAGAGATGCTCAGCGACGGCGAGCCCATCCCCCATGGCCTGATGCCGGCCTACCCGACCTCGATCATCTTCATGCGCAATCTGAAACTTGTGTTCGATGAAGGAGACGATGCAAAAGAATTCATGGGGAAATACGAAGAGACGAGCCATGGTGCCAAAGCGGGGCTCGACTGGATATTCGGAGCCAGTGCCGGATACGAATTCCACGAATCCTCTTCGTCGAACGAGTCTGCCGACAGGGTCAGCCGGTCGGGCAGAAGAATCGAAGTCAACGGAATGCAAATCATCGGATTCCGCTGCCACCTGCTCGGCAAATGCCCCGACCCGCTGCCGACCATTACCGACTGGGCATAGTTTGTACAACCTAACACACTACAAGCTATGGATACAAAACTACGTCTGGCCATCATAGCCAGATTCAACCAGATATACGGCACCTCCCCGGAAGCTGAGAAATTCATCAGCTTCCCGAGGGATGCCATGTACGTCTTCTCGCCGCAGGACCTGGAATTGATGACCAAGAAGAACGCCGACGAAACCGTCCGCGCCTACTACACCAAGTCCGGCCTGGCGCGCCTGCTGAACATGCCCGTACGCGACATCTTCTACGACAACCACGGCGCCGAAGAAGCCCTGTGGGAAATCTACGGCGAAGTGCTGAAAACCGCCGAAGTGGCCATATCGCGCAACAATGCCGACGAGGCCGACTTCGACAAAGCCGAAAAAGCCCTCTACACCACGGACGAAGAAGGGCTGCCCGTAAAGTCCCCTCAATACAAAAGATACTGCGAACTGCGCGACAAACGGTTCAAAGCCGAAGAAGAAAAGCGCAACCTGTTATCCGAAGGCAGCGAGGACACCGAAGCGCTGGCCCGGGTCAACAAGACCCTTGAGGACATACAGCGCGACATGTCCGCCGGCAACCTCGAAAGGTTCATCACCGAGATGGAAACCATCCGCGACAGAGTGACCCGCAACTCCCCCTCGATGGTGTGGAAAGAGCTGCGCCACAAATACAACCCCGACTCGGAATTAGAAACCGACCTCCAACTCATTGACTTCGCCCCCACCTACATCTCCCCGGCAGACGTAATGCACCAGGACTGGGACTCCATCACCCTGAGCAAACAGGACATCGACACACTGGCGCAGACGGCCCCCCAGGCCTTTCGCGACGCCTTCCCGCCGGCAGGCGGCGACGAAGGAGTCACCTTCGAATACCGCTCCGTAAAAATCGAACGCCCCTGGTTCGAATCCGAAGTATTCAAATCAAGATACTGGCGTTTCACCCCCAACAGCGGACAAGGAGCCCTGGCCTACGAGGGACACAACGGCAGCGCAGGGCGGTTCCCCTCCTACATCACCGCCCTCATCCTACTCCGCAACCTCAAGAGCGCCTCCGGCGCCAGATTGATGGACGACGGCCGTGTCATGATCATGGCCTACATCTGCAAATGGCTTCCCGCATGTCCCGACCCCGACCCCACAGCCGAGTGGGGCTCCGGAAACCAGACGGCCATGTTCACGCTCGACAACTCCATAGGCGGCAGCGTCACCGCGCGGATAGGCAGCACCATCATCGGCCCAGGCCCCTGCGACATAGGCCAAAAAATCACACTCACCGCAACCCCCGACAGCACCCACATACTGTCAAGCTGGCAGGTGAACGGAAAAAACATCGACGCCGGAAACGGCCAACTCGTCCTCACCATGACCCAAGCCGGGCTGAACGTAGTCCCCGTCTGGGCCGTGGCCATGAAAGACGCCAACATGGACATCAAAGTCGACGGCACAACCCTCGTCAGCATCAGCGGCGGGCCCAACGACCTCGACATGAACGCCTACAAAGAGACCTGCAACATCGAGACCATTGCCGACAACGCCTTCGCCCACTACCCCAACCTTCAACGCATCACTATCGGAGCCTCCGTCGGCAGCATCGGCCGCGACGCCTTCCGCGAATGCAAAAAACTCAAACACATCAGCATCCCGGCCTCCACCCGCTCCATAGCCGACAGCGCATTCCGCCGCGACCCCAACTGCGACGATGCCATATTCGAAGTGGACAGCAACAATATCGTCTACACCGCCATCGACGGCATGCTGACCGAAAAACGGCACACCGCCCTCCTCCACACCATCCGCTGCGGCTGCGGAGCCTCCTGGTACTGCAAAGGCAACCACCCCGACATCTGCCCCAAATGCGGAGCCACCTTCGACTCCAAAAAAGCCACCGACACCATCATCATCAAACCCGACGAGGTAGTCCCCTTCAAACTCACCTCCGCCGAAGCCGCCCAAAGCGTCAACGCCTTCCTCAAAAAGAAATGGTTTGCCGACCCCGCTTTCCGCAGCGCAGTGGCCGATAACGGCCTCACCTTCCACAAAGTGAACATCCCCTACTGGGAATGGGACATCCAGGGCAGCGGCACTTTCGACATCGAAATCAAGACCGAGACAAAATCAAAAGACGCAACCGGCAAAGAGACCACCACCACCAAGACCGAAATGGTCAAAGAAGAAGCCTCCCTGCCCGACGAGCACATCCTGATACCCGCCTCAAACCTCGTGAAAGGAAAAGCCTTCGAAACCGGCAACCGGAACAAAAAAGATTTCGACCCCGGACCCGGCGAACTCTTTGAGACCTGCTCCCGCAGCCGCAAGCAAAGCCTTGCCGACGCACGCAGCGTGGTGGACCAGAAACTGGCCGACAAAGCCAAGTCGAAAATACCCACACAAGGCATCGCCGTCAAAACCGTAAAACACTCCGAAATAGAATACATCAGCGAGAAATCCATGCTCACCACCCTGCCCTACTGGATCGGAGCCATCAAATACCTCAACAAGCGCTACTCATTCCTCATCGACGGCTATTCCGGCAAAGTGAAAGACCTCAACAGCTACCCCAAAAACAAGAAGAAGATTTGGCGCACCGTCGGCATCTCGGCCGCAGCAGTAGCCATCATCATCCTCCTGATAATAATACTGACGTGAAAGGCTGAAAGTTGAGAGCCCCTCCACCCCGCCCTCAACAACCAGTCTTCCAACACCCACCACCGACATACGCCCCCTGCTGGAGCGGACAGAGACTGCCGGCACAAAGTCTCCACCCGCTTCAGCAGGAAACCGGGGCAACAGCATCGGAGCCACCATCAGGCTCATCAAATAATGCACAGGCGAGAACCACCGCCAAGCCCGTTTCCCCGACATTGAACAAATAGAAAGGACATATCAACCTTTAAAACATTAATTATCATGAAAAAAGGACTATATCTCAGTACGTTATTCTTGCTGCTAATGGGCATGGCCAATAATGACGCGATGGCACAGGATGTGCCAACAATAGTCGACTACCCTTACGGCAACTACATGTTCTGGCAATGCCACAGACTTGGAGAATTTCCATATATGGACGGAACAGCTTTTAATTCCAGACCACAAGAGATACGGGTAGATGGACAAACCGTTGGATACCAAATCTGGGCTGTGCCGTTCAACTTCCCCATATCAGGCAAGCAACAAACCTGCACTATCTACGGAGTCGCCATCAATTTCGATATTATACCTGAAACTCACTTCCGTTTCGACGATCTAATCACAAATGATTTCGACGTCACTCTGTCCATATACAAAGTAACGGAAGGCGACTCAAATCTTCAATTAATCAAAGAACACACCGAGCATATCCACCAAGGCCAGTATCCCGACATAATAATTCGTATGAAGTCTACGATGAAAGAGTATTTATGTCTGTGGGAAGTTTATTTCGACCTGCCTATCACCATTGAGGGTACATTTCTTGTGGCTGTGTCCACTTCAATCGAGCGTATTGTACGCATACCATACATGTACGAAACTTGTTGGAAAGGATACACAGCAAAAATATTGATAACCAAAGACGAACCTCGGTTATGTAAATGGTCTATGAGAGATGGATGCACGGGGGGACGTAATCTCTATGAAACTTCATACACCCACGCCCTAACCATCCCCGAAATCACAGACAGCATTAGCAACGGTGAGAAGTTTCAAGGGCTATGCCCCATTCTGGTGCCATACGGCACCACCGCGGCCGGGGAGGTCCGGGCTGAGGCCAGCCCCGTGAGGCTGACCCCCAACCCCGCCACCGACAAGGTGACGGTGCTGTCACCCCACGGCATCCGCCACATCGAGGTGGTGGACATGACGGGGCGAACCGTCATAGCCCGCAGCTACGACGGGTTGCCACAGAGCGCCACCTTCGACATCAGCACCCTGCCGCAGGGCACATACGCATTGCGGGTGAAGTCACCCCACACCATCTCGGCAGAGAAGCTGGTGGTGAAATAGGCTGAGAAGACCGAGAAGAAAATGCCGCGGGGTGGCCAAACTAAAATTGCCATCCCGCGGCTCATTTACAAATATCGTTAAAGGTTGGATGTCTCTTTTGTTTGTGAATTATTTTTTGTATCTTTGCAAATTCGGTCTTATATATATAATAAGACGCAACATATTGTATAATAAATTTATAGTTACATAAGAGAACAGAATAATGGCAAATTTTCTATCCAAACTGTTTGGCACCAAGTCGGACCGCGACTTAAAAGAGGTGAAACCGTTCCTCGATGCCACATTGAAGATTTATCCCGAGATTCAGAAACTGACTAACGACCAGCTGCGTGCCAAGACCATAGAGTTCAAGGAGCGCATTCGCAAAGAGGTGGAGACCGAGGAGCAGGAGCTGGGCACCCTGCGGCTGCGCATCGAGGAGGAATATGACATGCCCGTGGCCGAGAAGGAGGAGATATACAAGCAGATAGACAAACTTGAGAAGGAGTCGTATGACAAGACGCAAAAAGTGCTGAACGACATACTGCCCGAAGCCTTCAGCGTGGTGAAAGAGACGGCACGCCGCTTTGCCGAGAACGAGGAGGTGGTGGTGACCGCCACCGACCACGACCGCGCGCTGGCCGTGAAGCGCGACAGCGTGAGCATCATAGCCGGCGACGACGGGCAGGACAAAGCCGTTTACCAAAACCATTGGATGGCCGGCGGCAACATGATTACATGGGACATGGTGCACTACGACGTGCAGCTGATTGGCGGCGTGGTGCTGCACAGCGGCAAAATTGCCGAGATGGCCACCGGCGAGGGCAAGACCCTTGTGGCCACCCTGCCTGTATACCTGAACGCCCTGCCAGGCAAGGGTGTGCACGTGGTGACGGTGAATGACTATCTGGCCAAGCGCGACTCGGAATGGATGGGAATGCTGTTTGAGTTCCACGGCCTGACGGTGGACTGCATTGACAAGCACGAGCCCCACAGCGAGGAGCGCAAGGCGGCCTACCGCGCCGACATCACCTACGGCACCAACAACGAGTTCGGTTTCGACTACCTGCGCGACAACATGAGCCGCAACCCTGAGGAGCTGGTGCAACGTGGGCACAACTATGCTATCGTCGACGAGGTGGACTCGGT
>DEKU01000020.1:39524-39772 GCA_002354035.1 Bacteroidales bacterium UBA2714 | reverse complement strand
ATCATCAGCGGCCCCACCGGCAAGGACGACGAAGACCAGGAGTTCGACCGTTTCAAGCCGGTGATTGAGAAACTCTACAACGCCCAGCGGAATCTGGTGACCAAAGTGCTGGCAGACGCCAAGAACGGCCTGGCGGCCAATCCCGACCCCAAACCCGAAGAGGAACCCGCCAAACTGTTGTTGCGCGCCTACCGAGGCCTGCCCAAGAGCAAAGCCCTCATCAAGTTCCTCAGCGAGACGGGCATGAA
>DEKU01000020.1:0-39456 GCA_002354035.1 Bacteroidales bacterium UBA2714 | reverse complement strand
GACGACCTGTACTTCACCATCGACGAGAAGAACCGCACGGTGGAGCTGACCGAAAAGGGCATGGATTTCCTCACCGGACTGGGCGAGGACCGCAACTTCTACCAGCTGCCCGACATCGGAAGCATGATAGCAGAGCTGGAGCACGAGAACCTCACACCCGAGGAGAAGGCAGCCAAGAAAGAGAAGATATACAACGACTTTGCCATACAGAGCGACCGCGTGCACACGGTGGACCAGCTGCTGAAAGCCTATACCCTCTTTGAGAAGGACATCGACTACATTGTGGACGAGAACAAGCAGGTGAAGATTGTGGACGAGCAGACGGGCCGTATCATGGAGGGCCGCCGCTGGAGCGACGGTCTGCACCAGGCCGTGGAAGCCAAGGAGAACGCCAAGGTAGAGGCGGCCACACAGACCTACGCCACCATCACGCTGCAGAACTATTTCCGCATGTACAAGAAACTGGCCGGTATGACGGGTACGGCAGAGACCGAGGCGGGTGAGTTCTGGGACATCTACAAGCTGGATGTGGTGGTGATACCCACCAACAGGCCCATTGCCCGTATCGACATGGACGACATGATTTACAAGACCAAGCGCGAGAAGTACAAGGCCGTAATCGACGAGGTGGAACGTCTCATCGGCATCGGTCGCCCCGTGCTGGTGGGCACCACAAGCGTCGAGACCTCGGAGCTGCTCAGCAAGATGCTCAAGATGAAACATATCGAGCACAGCGTCCTCAACGCCAAACTGCACCAGAAGGAGGCAGAAATCGTGGCCCACGCCGGTGAGCCCGGACATGTGACCATCGCCACCAACATGGCCGGCCGTGGTACCGACATCAAGCTCAAGGGCGGAGTGCGCGAGGCGGGCGGTCTGGCCATCATCGGCACTGAGCGCCACGAAAGCCGTCGTGTGGACCGCCAGCTGCGCGGCCGTGCCGGCCGTCAGGGCGACCCCGGCAGCAGCCTCTTCTTCGTGTCGCTGGAGGACGACCTGATGCGTATCTTCGGGTCGGACCGCATAGCCAGCGTCATGGACCGCATGGGACTCCAGGAAGGCGAAGTCATCCAGCACTCCATGATCACCCGTCAGATTGAGAAGGCTCAGAAAAAAGTGGAAGAGAACAACTTCGGCATGCGCAAACGCCTGCTTGAATACGACGACGTGATGAACAACCAGCGCACCGTCATCTACAACAAACGCCGCAATGCCCTCTATGGCGACCGCCTGAGCATCGACATCAGCAACATGTTCTACGACACCTGCGCCCTCATCTACGACGACGCCCAGCAGAACCACGACTGGGAGGGCTTCAAGCTGGAGATGATCCGTGTGTTCGCGATAGAGGTTCCTTTCACCGAGCGCGAGCTGTTCAATGCCCGCCACGACGAAGCCGTCCAGAAGCTGTACGACATGGTCTACTCCACCTACAAAGAACGCATGCAGCGCATCAGCGACCTGGCCTATCCTTTCATCAAGCGCATCTACGAGAACACCCGCTACGTCAATGTGGCCTTCCCCATCACTGACGGCAAGAAGACCCTCAATGTGGTGACCCCGGTCAAGAAATCATACGAGAACAAAGGACGCGAAGTGCAGCTCAGCATCGAGAAGAGCATCACCCTGGCCATCATCGACGACCTTTGGAAAGACCACCTGCGCGAACTGGACGAACTGAAAACCAGTGTACAGAACGCCTCCTATGAACAGAAAGACCCCTTGCTCATCTACAAGTTCGAAAGCTTCAATCTCTTTGAGAAAATGCTCCTGGAGATCAACCGTGAGATTTCGTCATTCCTGATCCGTGCCAGTCTGCCTGTCAAGGAGGACGAAGACATGAAAGAAGCCCGCCAGCCGAAACGCGACAACCGCAACCTCAAAACCAGCCACGACAGCACCGCCACAGAGACCCAGCGCGCCATGGACCGTGCAGCCAGCCAGCAAACCGGCGAACGTCCCAAACCCCAGCCCGTGCATGTGGAGAAGAAAGTAGGCCGCAACGACCCCTGCCCCTGCGGAAGTGGCAAAAAATACAAGAACTGCTGCGGCAAAGACCTCGACTAATAAACAAAGCACAAAACCACGAAACGACAAAACACATGGACACAGTAACACTTGGCAAAAGCGGACTCATCGTCCCTAAGAACGGTTTCGGAGCCCTACCCATCCAACGGATATCCACCGCCGAGACCGTCCACCTGCTCCACAAAGCCCTCGACCATGGCATGTACTATTTCGACACCGCTCGATTCTACACCGACAGCGAAGAGAAACTGGGTACCGCTTTTGCCGACCGGCGCGACAAAGTAATCATCAGCACCAAGACAGGTGCAACGCGGGTGGAAGACTTCTGGCAACATCTGGAAACCAGTCTCCGGCTGCTGCGGACTGACTATATCGACCTCTACCAATTCCACAACCCCGCCTTCTGCCCTAAACCCGGCGACGGCACCGGCCTCTACGAGGCCATGCTCCAAGCCCAGCAGCAAGGCAAGATACGCCATATCGGCATCACCAACCACCGTCTGGCCGTGGCCCACGAAGCCCTCGACAGCGGTCTCTACGAGACCCTCCAGTTCCCCTTCTCCTACCTCGCCAGCGACCAAGAAATGGCACTCGTCGACAAATGCAAGGACAACAACATCGGATTCATCGCCATGAAAGCCCTTGCCGGAGGCCTCATCAACCATGCAGCCACCGCCTATGCCTACATAGCCCAATTCCCACACATCGAACCCATCTGGGGCATACAGCGCGAGAGCGAACTGGACGAGTTTATCTCCTTCCAGGACAACCCGCCGACCCTGACCGACGAGATGCGCCAGCGAATAGAGAAAGACCGGGCAGAGCTGTGCGGCGACTTCTGCCGCGGCTGCGGCTACTGCCAGCCCTGCCCCGCCGGCATCGAAATCGAAAGCTGCAACCGCATGTACCTTTTCCTCCGACGCGCCCCATACAGCGTCTACCTCACCGACGAATTCTACGACAAAATGCAGCAGACCAAACAATGCCTCCAATGCGGCCAATGCCGGTCCAAATGCCCCTACAACCTCGACACCCCCAACCTGCTGAAACGCAACTACGACGACTTTATGGAACACTGGGCCAGAAAACAAGAACTCAACCCCTAAATCGCCACCACGATGAAAAAAATGATATTTCTCTTTATTGCAGCCGCAACACTCACACTGTGCGGCTGCAATAAAAAAGAGACCATCACTTGCACAATCCTCTGGCAACTACAAACCCAAGCCCAACCCGAAACCTACGCCCCGATAGAAAAAGCATTCCAAGACACCTTTTTCGGCTACTACCAACGGCTCAACGACAACACCGTCCGTGCCGAAAACACCACCCAGAGCGATGTCCGGTCCCTGACCCTCAAACTCTCCTCAATGGCAGACCAGAAAATCACCCCCGACTCCCTCCCACCCGACCACCCACCCATCCAGATAAGCGTCTTCATCAACTTCCATAACTCTTACACCGAGGAAGTCTGGAGCAAAACCTATTAACAACCCCCGCCAACCAACACCACAACCAACAAAATGAATACCTACTCAACCATCCTCAGACTGTCCCTCTTCCTTCTCCTCATCTGCCCCGGCACAATGGCTGGGGCCTGCCCTCGCTCCTCCTCCGAAAGTCCTCCGCTCCTCTCTCCCACTACCGTCACAACACACCTCGACACCATCGACCCCAACGACGGGATGACATCCTTGCGCGAAGCCATACTCTATGTCATAACCTCAACCTCCAACGCCACCATCACATTCTCCTTGCCGCCAGACTCACAAAACACCATACTTCTCAACGACACTCTTCCCAACATCCGGAACACCACACTCCACATCAACGGAAACAACCTCGGCCCCTCAGGCGGAACCATCACCATAAGCGGTGGCAACAACACACAAATACTAATAGCCCACAACTCCAGCCTCACCCTCGACAGCCTCACCCTTGCCAACGGATTCACCATATCAGGCTCAGGAGGAGCCATCCTTATCTATCAATCCTCATTAACCCTCCGCAACTGCCAACTGCAAAACAACCAAGCCCGCTATGGCGGAGCCATCTACTGCGACAGCTACCCCAGCAACCTCTCCCGCATCAACATCACACATTGCCTATTCTCCAACAACCAATCCCTCCAAGGAGGAGCGATAAGCCTCGCCAACAGCGACACGTCACACATCGCCGCCACCACATTTCGGGACAACAACTGCCATACCCTGAACACATTCCATAGTTACGGAGGAGCCTTGAGCTTAGACCACTCCGTCTGTTTTGTCAACAGCTCCCTCTTCACCCACAACCATGCCATCCAACGCCCGGAAGATTTCATATTCCATGCCCACTGCTACGGCGGAGCCCTATCGGTGCGCTACAGCCAACTGCACCTCACCAACACCAGCCTCGACAGCAACAGCACCGTCGTGTCCAGCATCGGCTCGGACCTCGGCGGAGCCATCTATTCACTCTACAGCTCACTGCTGATACACAACTGCTCTTTCAACAATGACACATGCTGGGGGCAAGGAGGGGCAATCTACAACACCGGAGCCGACCCTACATTACGCCTGTTCGTATCACACTCCTCGTTCAACTCCAACCACGCCGAGCAAGGACTCGGCGGAGCCTTGTGCCACGATGGCTCTTCTCGTTGCATAATCACAAACTGTACTTTCTTTAATAACACTACCGATATGGGTGGTGCTGTGAATTTCCAAACGAACAGCGGTATAAATACAATCCTAAACAGCACCTTTGTGTCGAACCACGGTGCCGCCAACCAAGGCGGAGCGATAAACATCCGTGGCGGGCAGACACAATTGGTCAATAACCTCTTTGCCGCCAACTATGGAGGTACGAATATCCAAGACCTAACCATTCGGAACACAATTACCTGCAAGGCCACAAACAACATATGGACCACGGTCACCGGCCGGTTGGCCTATGACGACAACAATATATCGCTAACATCGACGTCGCCATCACAGATATACCTTGGCTCAGACACCTTGCCTTTGCCCGCAATACTCAATGTCGATGGGGTGAAGCACACCGTTTTCCCAACAACCATGGGCACAGCGGCAGCCAACGGAGGCATCCCCACCGCTCACGACGCAACCCTTACACATACGGCCCGCTACACATCGGGCCAATGGGTTGACAATGATAACAATACGCCCTGCACATATTCACTGATTATCGACTCCACAGATGAAATTGGCGCACTTCGCGACGGCTACGCACCGTCTGTTGGCGCCCTTCAATACCGGCCTGCGGTAATAATCCACGATACAATCCAATCCTGCGAACCAATTCTGTGGCGAGGGACGGCGCTGTCCACATCAGGCGAATACCACGACACTGTCCACCATCCTCCGTTATGGGACAGCATCTATACTCTCTCCCTGACAATCAACCCCAGCACACATAACGCTTCCACTCACCAATCCTGCGAGAGCTACACTTGGCACGGGTCGGTTTATACCGAATCCGGCTCTTACTTATACCAGTATATTAATCCCGCCGGTTGTCCCAGCACCGATACGCTTCACCTCTCAATCCACAATGGCTCACATAATGCTTACACCCAACAATCTTGCGAGAGCTATACTTGGCACGGGCAGACTTACAACGATTCGGGAATATACCTATACGATTATACGAATTCCAACGGATGTCCCAGCACAGATACACTGCACCTCACCATCCACAACGGCTCACATAATACTTACACCCAACAATCTTGCGAGAGTTTTACTTGGCACGGAACCACTTACACAGAGACTGGTTCATACTTATTTAACTACACCAACACGGACGGATGTCCCAGCACAGATACACTGCACCTTAGTATTGACCAACATGAAGACACCGCTTACTACGTGACGGCTTGTGAACAATACATATGGAACGGCACAACATACACCATATCCGGAACCTATATATTTGACCATTCTCAGCCAAACTCAACATGTACTAATGTAGACACTCTGCACCTCACCATCAATAACGGCTCCCACAACGCTTTCACACAACATTTCTGTGAAAACTATACTTGGCACGGGCAGACTTACAGCGAATCCGGCATATACCTGTATCACTATACCAACAACGTAGGATGTCCCAGTACGGATACACTACACCTCACTATTGACCAGCACGATGATACATCATACTACGCAACAGCATGTGAACAATACTCATGGAACGGCACAACATACACCATATCCGGAACATATACATTCAACCACTCTCAGCCCAACTCCACTTGCACCAATGTTGACACGCTGCACCTCACAATCAACAATGGTTCCCACAACGCCTTCACACAACAATCCTGCGAAAGCTACACTTGGCACGGGACTACATACACTGAGACTGGAACATACCTTTACCACTACACCAACATCGACGGGTGTCCGAGTACTGATACACTACACCTCAATATTGACCAGCATAATGATACCGCCTACTATGTGACAGCTTGCGAGCAATACTCTTGGAACGAAACATCATACACCATATCCGGCACCTATACCTTCGACCACTCTCAGCCCAACTCTACTTGCATCAATGTAGACACATTGTACCTTACTATCAACTATGGCTCACATAATTCATACACCCAACAATCATGCGAAAGCTATACCTGGAATGGAACCACTTACACAGAGACTGGCACATACCTATACAGCTACACTAACACGGACGGATGTCCCAGCACAGATACCCTGCACCTCACTATCGACCAGCATGATGATACATCCTACTACGTGACGGCATGCGAGCAATACAATTGGAACGGCACAACATACACTGCTTCCGGAACCTATACTTTCGACCACTCTCAACCCAACTCCACTTGCACCAATGTCGATACGCTGCACCTCACCATCAACAACGGCTCACACAATGCTTTCACTCTACAATCGTGTGAAAGCTACACTTGGAACGGGACTACCCACACAGAGACTGGTACATACTTATACAATTATACCAACGCAGACGGATGCCCCAGCACAGATACCCTACACCTCAGTATTGACCAGCATGATGATACTGTCTACTACGTGACAGCTTGTGAACAATACTCATGGAACGGAACAACATTTACAGCTTCTGGCACCTATACCTTCGACCACACTCAACCTAACACCACTTGCACAAATGTTGATACATTGCACCTCACCATCAACAACGGCTCACACAACGCTTTCACCCAACAATCGTGTGAAAGCTACACTTGGCACGAAACCACTTACACAGAGACTGGCACATACTTTTACAACTATTCCAATACAGATGGGTGTCCGAGCACTGATACACTGCACCTAAGTATTGACCAGCATGATGATACTGCTTACTACGTAACAGCTTGTGAACAATACTCATGGAATGGCACAACATACACCACATCTGGCACCTATACCTTCGACCACTCTCAGCTAAACTCCACTTGCACGAATGTAGACACGCTGTACCTCACCATCAACAACGGCTCCCATAACGCTTTCAATCAACAATCCTGCGAAAGCTACACTTGGCACGGAACCTCATACACTATGACGGGGACGTACTTATACAACTACACCAACACAGATGAATGTCCCAGTACAGATACATTGCACCTAAGTATTGACCAGCATGATGACACTGCCTACTACATAACGGCATGCGAACAATACTCATGGAACGGAATGACATACACCATATCCGGAACTTATATCTTCGACCATTCTCAACCCAACTCCACTTGCACAAATGTTGATACATTGCACCTCACTATTAACAACGGCACACATAATGCTTACACCCAACAATCTTGCGAGAGTTACACTTGGAACGGAACCACTTACACCGTGACTGGTACATACTTATACAGCTACCCCAACAATGACGGATGTCCCAGTACGGATACTCTACACCTCACTATTGACCAGCATGATGACACTGCCTACTACGTGACGGCATGTGAACAATACTCATGGAATGGCACAACATATACAGTCTCCGGCACCTATACTTTCGACCACTCGCAGCCCAACTCCACTTGCACCAATGTAGACACACTCTACCTCACCATCAACAACGGCTCCCATAATTCTTTCACTCAACAATCCTGCGAAAGTTTCACTTGGCACGGGCAGACTTATAGCGAATCCGGCATATACCTGTATCACTATACTAACAACGAAGAATGTCCCAGTACGGATACACTACACCTCACTATTGACCAGCACGATGACACTGCCTACTTCGTGACGGCTTGTGAACAATACTCATGGAACGGAACAACATACACCATATCTGGAACCTATATATTCGACAACTCGCAGCCCAATTCCACTTGCACCAATGTAGACACACTCCACCTCACCATCAACAACGGTTCCCACGATGCCTTCACCCAACAATCGTGTGACAGCTACAATTGGCACGGAACTACTTACACAGAGACTGGCACACACCTATACAGCTACACAAACACCGACGGATGTCCCAGTACAGATACACTGCACCTCAGTATTGACCAGCACGATGATACAGCCTACTACGTAACAGCATGCGAACAATACTCTTGGAATGGCACAACATACACCTCTTCCGGCACCTATACTTACGACCACTCGCAGCCCAACTCCACTTGCACCAATGTCGACACGCTCCATCTCACTATCAACTATGGCTCCCATAACACATTCACACAACAATCTTGTGACAATTACACTTGGCACGGAACCACTTACACTGTGACTGGTACATACTTATTCGACTATACAAACAACGATGGATGCCCCAGCACAGATACTCTACACCTCACTATTGACCAGCATGATGACACTGCCTACTACGTAACAGCATGTGAACAATACTCTTGGAACGGAACAATATATACCACATCAGGCACCTATACCTTCGACCATTCTCAGCCCAACTCCACTTGCACCAATGTAGACACACTCCACCTCACTATCAACAACGGCTCACATAACACATTCACACAACAATCCTGCGAAAGCTACACTTGGCACGGAAACACTTACACTGTAACTGGTACATACTTATTCGACTATACAAACAACGATGGATGCCCCAGCACAGATACTCTACACCTCACTATTGACCAGCATGATGACACTACCTACTATGTAACGGCGTGCGAACAGTACACATGGAATGGAACGACATACACCATATCCGGAACTTTTACTTTCGACCATTCTCAACCCAACTCCACTTGCACAAATGTTGACACCTTGTACCTTACTATCAACTATGGCTCACATAATTCATACACTCAACAATCCTGCGAAAGCTATACTTGGCACGGAACCACTTACGCAGAGACTGGAACTTACTTATACAACTACACCAACACAGACGGTTGTCCCAGCACTGATACCCTGCACCTAAGTATCGACCAGCATGATGACACTGCCTACTACATAACGGCATGCGAACAATACTCATGGAACGGCACAATATATACCACATCAGGCACCTATACCTTCGACCATTCTCAACCCAACTCCACTTGCATCAATGTAGACTCACTCCACCTCACCATCAACAACGGCACACATAACACTTTCATACAACAATCTTGTGAAAGCTATACTTGGCACGGATCCACATACACACAGGCAGGAACATACCTATACAGCTACACCAACACCGACGGATGCCCCAGCATAGATACCCTGCACCTAAGTATTGACCAGCATGATGACACTGCCTACTACGTAACGGCATGTGAACAATACTCATGGAACATAACAACATACACTACTTCCGGAATTTACACCTCCTACCGCTCTCAGCCAAACTCCACTTGCACCAATGTTGACACGCTACACCTCACCATCAACAACGGCTCACATAACACATTCACTCAACAATCGTGTGAAATCTACACTTGGAACGGAACCACTTACACAGAGACTGGCACATACCTATACAGCTACACTAACACCGACGGATGTCCCAGCACAGATACCCTGCACCTCAACATCGACCAGCATGATGATACATCCTACTACGTGACGGCATGCGAACAATACAATTGGAACGGCACAACATACACTGCTTCCGGAACCTATAATTTCGACCACTCTCAACCCAACTCCACTTGCACAATTATTGACACATTGTACCTCACAATCTACAACGGCTCCCATAACGCTTTCAATCAACAATCCTGTGAAAGCTATACTTGGCACGGAACCACTTACACAGAGACTGGTATATACTTATTCAACTACACCAACACGGACGGATGTCCCAGCACAGATACACTGCACCTCAGTATTGACCAACATGAAGACACCGCTTACTACGTGACGGCTTGTGAACAATATATATGGAACGGCACAACATACACCATATCTGGAACCTATATATTCGACCATTCTCTGCCCAACTCCACTTGCACAAATGTTGATACACTGCACCTTACTATCAACAACGGGTCACATAATGCCTTCACACAACAATCCTGCGACAGCTACACTTGGCACGGGACTACATACACTGAAACTGGTACATACTTATACAGCTATACTAACGCAGACGGATGCCCGAGCACTGATACCCTGCACCTCAGTATTGACCAACATGAAGACACCGCTTACTATGTGACAGCTTGTGAACAATACACTTGGAAAAGTACAATATACACCTCATCCGGAACATATACTTTCGATCACTCTCAGCCCAACTCAACATGCACTAATGTAGACACACTCCACCTCACAATCAACAATGGCACCCATAACGTTTTCAATCATCAATCCTGCGAAAGCTATACTTGGCACGGAACCACTTACACAGAAACTGGCACATACTTATACAACTACACCAACATCGACGGTTGTCCCAGTACAGATACACTGCACCTCAGTATTGACCAGAATGATGATACCGCCTACTACGTTACAGCTTGCGGACAATACTCTTGGAATGGCACAACATATACAGTCTCCGGCACCTATACTTTCGACCACTCGCAGCCCAACTCCACTTGCACCAATGTAGACACACTCTACCTCACCATCAACAACGGCTCCCATAATTCTATCACTCAACAATCCTGCGAAAGTTTCACTTGGCACGGGCAGACTTACAGCGAATCCGGCATATTCCTGTATCACTATACCAACAACGAAGGATGTCCCAGCACTGATACTCTGCACCTCACTATTGACCAGCACGATGATACAGCCTACTACGTAACAGCGTGCGAACAATACTCTTGGAATGGCACCACATACACTGCTTCCGGAACCTATACTTTCGACCACAATCAATCCAACTCCTCTTGTACCAATGTAGACACACTCCACCTCACCATCAACAACGGGTCATATAACTCATTCTCTCAACAATCCTGCGAAAGCTACACTTGGAACGGAACCACTTACACACAGACAGGAACATACTTATACAATTATACCAATTCTGACGGATGTCCGAGTACTGATACCCTGCACCTCAGTATTGACCAGCATAATGATACTGCCTACTACGCAACTGCATGTGAACTATACTCATGGAATGGCACAACCTACGCCGTATCCGGAACCTATACCTTCGACCATTCGCAGCCCAACTCCACTTGCACCAATGTTGACACGCTGCACCTCACCATCAACAACAGTTCCCACAATACCTTCACCCAACAATCTTGTGACAGTTCCACTTGGCACGGGACTACTTACACAGAGACCGGCACCTATATATACGACTATACAAACACAGATGGGTGTCCCAGCACAGATACACTGCACCTCAGTATTGACCAGCACGATGACACAGCCTACTACGTAACAGCTTGTGAGCAATACTCATGGAACGGAACAACATACACCATATCCGGCACCTATACCTTCGACCATTCTCTGCCCAACTCCACCTGCACCAATGTCGACACGCTTTACCTTACCATCAACAACGGGTCACATAATGCCTTCACACAACAATCCTGCGACAGCTACACTTGGCACGGGACTACATACACTGAAACTGGTACATACTTATACAGCTATACTAACGCAGACGGATGCCCGAGCACCGATACACTGCACCTCAGTATTGACCAGCATGATGATACAGCCTACTACGTGACAGCTTGTGAGCAATACTCATGGAACGAAACAACATTTACAGCCTCCGGCACCTATACCTTCGACCACTCGCAGCCGAACTCTACATGTACTAATGTTGACACGCTACACCTTACCATCAACAACGGCTCACATAACACATTCGCTCAACAATCGTGTGAAAGCTACACTTGGTACGGAACCACTTACATAGAGACTGGCACATACCTATACAGCTACACAAACAATGACGGATGTCCCAGTACGGATACACTACACCTCACTATTAACCAGCACGATGATACATCCTACTATGTTACAGCTTGTGAACAATACACATGGAACGGCGCAACATACACCATATCCGGAACATATACCTTTGACCACTCTCAGCCCAACTCCACTTGCACCAATGTCGACACGCTTTACCTTATAATCAACTTCGGCTCGCATGACGCCTTCACCCAACAATCCTGTGACAGTTATACCTGGCACGGACAGACTTATAACGAATCTGGCACATACCTGTATCACTATGCCAACACCGAAGGTTGTCCCAGTACGGATACACTTCACCTCAGTCTAGACCAGCACGATGACACTGCCTACTACGTGACGGCTTGCGAACAATACACTTGGAACGGCACGACATATACCATATCTGGAACATATACTTTCGACCATTCTCAGCCCAACTCCACTTGCACTAATGTAGACACACTCCACCTCACCATCAACAACGGCTCCCATAACGCTTTCACTCAACGATCTTGTGACAGTTACACTTGGAACGGAACCACATACACACAGGCAGGAACATACCTATACAGCTACACCAACAATGACGGATGTCCCAGCACAGATACACTGCATCTCAGTATTGACCAGCATGATGATACCGTCTACTACGTAACAGCGTGCGAACAATACTCATGGAACGGAACAACTTACACCACATCAGGCACCTATACCTTCGACCACTCTCAGCCCAATTCCACTTGCACCAATGTTGACACGTTGTACCTTACAGTCAACTACGGCTCCCATAACGCTTTCAATCAACAATCCTGCGACAGCTACACTTGGCATGGAACCACTTACACTGCGACTGACACATATTTATACGACTATAACAACACAGATGGGTGTCCCAGCACAGATACTCTACACCTCACTATTGACCAGCATGACGACACTGCTTATTACGTGACTGCATGTGAACAATTCACCTGGAACGAAACGACATACACCACTTCCGGGATTTACACCTTCGACCATTCTCAGCCAAACTCCACTTGCACCAATGTCGACACGCTGCACCTCACCATCAACAACGGTTCCCATAATGCCTTCACACAACAATCTTGTGACAACTATACTTGGCACGGACAAACATATTACGAATCAGGCACATACTTATACAACTATACCAACACAGATGGGTGTCCCAGCACAGATACACTGCACCTCAACATTGACCAGCACAATGATACCGCTTACTATATTACCTCTTGTGAGCAGTATACTTGGAACGGCACGACATATACAATATCTGGAACATATGTTTTCGACCACACTCAGCCCAATTCATCTTGCACCAATGTTGACACGCTTTACCTCACCATCAACAACGGCTTCCATAATGCCTTCACACAACAATCTTGTGACAGCTACACTTGGCACGGAACCACTTACACTATGACTGGAACATACTTATACAACTACACCAACATCGAAGGTTGTCCAAGCACAGATACACTATACCTTGATATTGATCAGCATGATGACACTGCTTACCACGTGACAGCTTGTGAACAATACTCATGGAACGGAACAACATACACCATATCCGGAACCCATACCTTCGACCACTCTCAACCCAACTCAATATGTACTAATGTTGACACGCTTTACCTTATAGTCAACTACGGCTCGCATAACGCCTTCACCCAGCAATCCTGTGAAAGCCACACTTGGCACGGAATCACATACTCAGAAACTGGAACATACTTATTCAACTACACCAACACGGACGGATGTCCCAGTACAGATACACTGCATCTCAGTATTGACCAGCATGATGACACGGCCTACTTCGTTACTGCTTGTGAACAATACTCATGGAACGGAACAATATTTACAGCCTCCGGAACCTATACCTTCGACCACTCTCAGCCAAACTCCACTTGCACAAATGTAGACACGCTATACCTTACTATCAACAACGGCACGCATGACGCCTTCACCCAACAATCATGCGAGAGTTATACTTGGAATGGACAGACTTATAACGAATCTGGCACATACTTATACAACTATACTAACACGGACGGATGTCTGAGTACTGACACACTGCACCTCAGTATTGACCAGCACGATGACACTGCTTACTATGTGACAGCCTGTGAACAATACACTTGGAACGGCTCGACATATACCATATCTGGAACATATACTTTCGACCATTCTCAGCCAAACTCCACTTGCACCAATGTAGACACACTCCACCTCACTATCAACAACGGCTCTCACAATGCCTACACGCAACAATCTTGTGAGGGCTACACTTGGCACGAAACCAATTACACTGTGACTGGAACATACCTCTACCACTACACCAACAACGATGGGTGTCTGAGCACAGATACACTGCACCTCAGTATTGACCAGCACAATGACACTGCCTACTATGTGACGGCTTGCGAACAATACTCATGGAACGGCACAACATTTACAACCTCAGGCACCTATACCTTCGACCATTCTCAGCCCAACTCCACTTGCACTAATGTTGACACGCTTTACCTTACTATCAATAACGGCACTCACAACACATTCACCCAACAATCATGCGATAGTTTTATTTGGCATGAACATACTTACAGTGAATCTGGCACATACCTGTATCACTATACAAACGCTGACGGATGTCCCAGCACTGATACACTGCATCTCACTATTGACCAGCACGATGATACCGCCTACTACGTAACGGCGTGCGAACAATACTCATGGAACGGCACAACATACACCTCTTCCGGCACCTATACCTTCGATCACTCACAGCCAAACTCCACTTGCACCAATGTCGACACGCTCCATCTCACTATCAACTATGGCTCCCATAACACATTCACACAACAATCTTGTGACAATTACACTTGGCACGGAACCACTTACACTGTGACTGGTACATACTTATTCGACTATACAAACAACGATGGATGCCCCAGCACAGATACTCTACACCTCACTATTGACCAGCATGATGACACTGCCTACTACGTTACAGCTTGCGAACAATACTCTTGGAATGGCACAACATATACAGTCTCCGGCACCTATACTTTCGACCACTCGCAGCCCAACTCCACTTGCACAAATGTAGACACGCTGCACCTCACCATCAACAACGGCTCCCATAATTCTATCACTCAACAATCCTGCGATAGTTTCACTTGGCACGGGCAGACTTACAGCGAATCCGGCATATACCTGTATCACTATACAAACAACGAAGGATGTCCCAGCACTGATACTCTGCACCTCACTATTGACCAGCACGATGATACAGCCTACTACGTAACAGCGTGCGAACAATACTCTTGGAATGGCACCACATACACTGCTTCCGGAACCTATACTTTCGACCACAATCAATCCAACTCCTCTTGTACCAATGTAGACACACTCCACCTCACCATCAACAAAGGGTCATATAACTCATTCTCTCAACAATCCTGCGAAAGCTACACTTGGAACGGAACCACTTACACACAGACAGGAACATACTTATACAACTATACCAATTCTGACGGATGTCCGAGTACTGATACCCTGCACCTCAGTATTGACCAGCATGATGATACTGCTTACTACGTAACAGCTTGTGAACAATACTCATGGAATGGCACAACATACACCATATCCGGAACATATAACTTCGACCATTCTCAGCCAAACTCCACTTGCGCCAATGTCGACACGCTGCACCTTACTATCAACAACGGCTCCCATAATGCATTCACACAACAATCCTGCGAAAGCTACACTTGGCACGGAACCACATACACACAGGCAGGAACATACCTATACAGCTACACCAACAATGACGGATGTCCGAGCACAGATACTCTACACCTCACTATTGACCAGCATGATGACACTGCTTACTACGTGACTGCATGTGAACAATTCACCTGGAACGAAACGACATACACCACTTCCGGCATTTACACCTTCGACCATTCTCAGCCCAACTCCACTTGCACTAATGTTGACACGCTTTACCTTACTATCAATAACGGCACTCACAACACATTCCCCCAACAATCATGCGATAGTTTTACTTGGCGTGAACATACTTACAGTGAATCTGGCACATACCTGTATCACTATACAAACGCTGACGGATGTCCCAGCACTGACACACTGCACCTCACTATTGACCAGCATGATGACACTGCCTACTACGTAACGGCGTGCGAACAATACTCATGGAACGGAACAACATACACCATATCCGGCATCTATACTTTCGACAGCTCTCAGCCAAACTCCACTTGCACCAATGTTGACACGCTACACCTTACAATCAACAACGGTTCACACAATGCCTACACTCAACAATCCTGTGAAAGCTACACTTGGCACGGACAAGGTCACATCGAATCCGGCACATATCTGTACCCCTATACTAACACAGACGACTGTCCCAGTACTGATACACTTCACCTTACCATCAACAACGGCACCCATAATGCTTACACCCAACAATCCTGCGAGAGCTACACTTGGCACGGGCAACACTTCAACGAATCGGGTACATTCTTATACAACTACACCAACAACGAGGGATGTGCAAGCACAGATACCCTGCACCTAAGTATCGACCAGCATGATGATACCACCTTCTATGATACGGCTTGTGAACAATACACATGGAACGGAATGACATACACAGCTTCCGGTGTCTATACCTTCGACCACTCTCAGCCAAACTCCACTTGTACTGATGTAGACACCCTCCACCTCACTATCAACAACGACTCCCACAATGCCTACACTCAACAATCCTGCGAAAGCTACACTTGGCACGGACAGACTTATAACGAATCTGGCACATACATATACAACTACCAGAACACCGACGGGTGTCCCAGCACAGACACCCTGCACCTAAGCATCGACCAGCATGATGATACGGCCTACTATGTTACGGCTTGCGACCAGTACACCTGGAACGGAACAGACTACACCACATCCGGCGTCTATACTTTTGACCATACGCAACCCGGCTCCTCCTGCACAGATGTCGACACGCTCTTCCTCTCCATCAACCACAGCACTAACAACTCATACCACCAAGAGGCCTGCGAGACATTCTTATGGAACGACACCACCTATACCATTTCGGGAACATACCTTTTCAACTATACCAATGCAGAGGGATGCCATAGCTGCGACACTTTGCATCTCATTATCCGGCATGGTTCAATCGACACGTTGCGGGTGGCTGCATGCGACAGCTTCGCATGGCACGACTCCCTCTACACGTCCAGCACACTATGCCCACCGCACACAGAGGCGGACATCCATGGGTGCGACAGTGTGACAATACTGGACCTTGTCATCAACAGATCCGACACTCTGCGAGATGTCCAACGCGCGTGCGACTGGTTTAGGTGGCCGGTCAACAACTTAGTCTACACCGCCTCTGCTGACGACACAGTGGTGCTGAGAAATCGGTGGGGGTGCGACTCAGTGATGACCCTTCATCTTATTGTGGATTCTTCCATAACTCTGGACAGCATGATGGCGGTGTGTGACAGTATATCAATTGATGGCACCAAATATACTGCGGACACTACGCTGGAATACAATTATACCACCGTGGCGGGCTGTGATTCAATCATAAAGCTGCACCTCTCCGTCTCTGCCACACCCGTGGTGGCGATGGTGTTGGGCAGCTCGCATTTGACTGAGGAGCAGCTGACGCTTGTGTCCAAGGATGAGACCCGTGGGGTGCACAGCCGACAATGGTATGTGGATGGGCAACCTTACGACACAATAAAGACCATGGTGTACAATGCCGACATGGATGCCGACTCTGTGGCAGTGATGTTAGTAGTGTGCAATGACGGATGCTGTGACAGCGCGATGCGGAGTGTGCCCGTATGGCATGAGTATCTGGCTGCGCCGAATATGTTTGCGCCGAAGGGGAGCAGTGAGGCGAACAGCCGCTGGCGAGTGGTGGGCGGATGTGTGACCGATTTTGAGGTTTCGGTGTTCAACCGTCGCGGACTGCGGGTGTTCCACAGTCGGGACAAAGATGCCGAATGGGATGGCAACCACAACAATGCGCCGTGTCCTGGCGGCAATTACGTCTATGTGGTGCGCTACAGCACCTGCACACAGCCAACGGTGCGGAAGCAGATGACGGGCAGCGTGGTGCTGTTGCGATGATGGGCTGCGGCAGAAAAAAAGTTGGTGTATGGTTTTTTTTTTGTATTTTTGCAATTTGATAATAGAGCAAAGTGAACTTTGAAAAAGGAGCGACGGTGACCGACCCTGTCGCCGGCGGTACGCCACTTTTGTGGCGGCTGCGGGAGGAAAGTCCGGGCAACACGAGCCACCATACTTCCTAACGGGAAGGCGGCAGGAAGGAAAGAGTCCTGCTGACAGCAAGTGCCACAGAAAGAGAAACCGCCAGCACCTCCGGGTGGTGGTAAGGGTGAAAGCGCGAGGCAAGAGCTCACGACAAGCATCAGTGATGACGCTTGATGGCAAACCTTATGGGTTGAAAGACCAAATATACCGGCATTTATGGGGCAGGCTCGCCTCTTGCCGGGGGGTAGGTTGATAGAGGCCAGTGGCGACATTGGCAGTAGATTGATGACAGGGACCCGTACCCTCCCCGCTGGGGTGGGACACAATGCGGGGACAGAACCCGGCTTATGACGTTGTTGTCGCTCCTTTTATTTAATAATAGAGACTCATGAAACGAACAAAACTTTTAGCCATTATGGCGACGATGGTCGGACTACTGACGACAGGTGGGTGTGTCCAGGAAGGGGTACTGGTTCAGGTCCCGGCCACGTTGATGCAATACCAGCACAAACCCACTGAGGCCCGCCTCCTGGCCTTGGCCCATTCCTATGCCGAGGCGATAAACAGCAACCTGCAGCAGCAGGCGCCCTGTCCCGGACAGTATGCCGACTACGGGGTGGCGCTGGCACGGCTGGGATGCCTGTCAACGGCCAATGTGATGTTCAACAATGAGAAGTTCTTTTTCCCCAACAGCACCCTGTATGTGGACGTGCTGAAGGCCACCCTCACCCCCTCATACAAAGATGACAATCGGATTGACACCTCAATGATTGACCTCCTGACGCTGGACACCATCACCGTCCGTCTCACTCCTGAGGAAGAGGCTCTCCGTCGTCAACAGGAAGAAGACCCAGCCTACAAACAGATGATGAAAGAACGAGCCAAGGCAGAACGGGACCGTCAGAAACAGCTAAACCGGGAGAAGAAAACCCTGGAGGAGAAAGCCCGACGGGAGGAACGCAAAGCTCAGCAAGAAGCCCTGAAAGCCCGTCGCGAAGCCGAGAAGGCTGCAAGAAAAGCCGAAAAACAACAAGAAAGCAAAGACCAAACAGAGACAGAAACCGAAAACCGCCAATAAAACACCCTGAGCGATGAAACATCTTCTTTATATTGTACCCCTGCTGGCATTGCTATTTGTCACAGGATGCAAAAGCGAGAAAAAGGTCACCACATACAGCGATCTGTATAAGGAACGCCCGGTAAGCATACTGATTGCCCCCATACAAGACAACGCCAAGCGCATGAATGCCAAAACCTCGCAGGATGAGGTGGTGAACGAGGAGCTGAGCGAGGCCGCAAACTTTATGCGGCAGACACTGAGCATCCCCTTGGTATCGCAAGGCTATTATGCTCCGGCCCCATTGGCCGCTGACATCCTATTACAAAAAGAGGGAAAAAACTATGTCCAGCTGATGAATGGCGACATCAGTGTCTTCAACACAAAATACGGCATGGACGCTGTGCTGCTCACAGCCATCCATAAATGGCAGCAGCCCGAAGTGAACGAAGTGGTTGTATATGCCGAATATACTTTGCGTTCCACCAAAAGTGGGACCGAGTTGATGCACACATGGGTGCGGGGGAACAAGATTCAACCCGTCGACATAAAAGGCGAACCCATCGAACTCACCACAGACAATGACTTTATGGCCAAAAACGGGATGGACAGCCGGCTGGCATACAAGTGCATCCTACTACAACAGATGAGCGACTTTGTGTTGCGGAACATTCCAACCAGCGTAAGCAGCTGGCAATTCCAGCACGACCGCTACTTCCCTTCCAATCCTGTGTTCTATAGTTTTACCATCAACCCCGATGGCAGCATCGAACGTTCCAATTATTCAGAAGACGATTTCGGCAATGAATGTTTCACAGATTGAACTCTCTCTGACTCCAGACCTTTACAAATGGAGAACCATCAAGAGCGGCCACACTACGGTCGCAGTTGATGTGCTCCGGGCCACAACCGCCATTTGTGCCGCTTTCACCGCAGGGGCAGACGAGATTGTGCCCTTGGATTCGCTCGAAGCCCTGTCGGCCTATCACCAAGAAGGGTACCTTCGTGCTGCCGAACGCGGAGGGCGCAAAGTGGATGGCGCAGAATACGGCAACTCCCCCTGTGAATACTTATCCAGCAATCTACGGGGCAAGCGGCTGGCTTACAGCACAACCAATGGCACCGTCGCCATTCTTAAAGGGGCCGATGCCGACCGCACACTGGTGGGCTGTTTTTCCAACATCGACGCCCTGACCAAAGAACTTCTCGACAAGCCCCAAGACCTGGTAATCCTATGCAGCGGCTGGCAGAACGACTTCTCGGTCGAAGACACACTTTTTGCAGGAGCCTTGTGCCACAAACTGATCTCCAGCGGCCTATACTCCAGCCATAACGACGCCGTAGCCATGGCCATGACCCTATGGTCTAACTGTGGAAACGACCCATACGCCTACTCCATTAAGCATGCAAGCCATGTTGAAAGACTTTTAGGCTTCGGAGCTGCCGACGACATTGTCTTTGCTTTTAAACAGAACACCTGCACAGTGGTTCCCCGCCTGTGCGACGGAAAGCTCAAATGCCCATAATAACGCATCAAACACCCATTATTGATGAAACACTTTACATTATTGTGCATCACCCTGTTTTGCGCCACCAGCATAGCCTTTGGGCAGAACGGAGACACCCTGAAATGTGGCTATGACCACAGCATAACATGGTCCCAAGTGGCCACCCCGTCGGCACTGATGGCCACGGGCACCGTTATCTCTTTTGTCCCCTCACTTCACGACAAGATAGACTTCGGCTTGCACAGTTGGATGCAACCCCAAAGCCACCAGCGGTTTGAAATAGAGAACTACCTGCAATACGTACCCATCTCTTCGGTGGTACTGCTGAAAGCCTGCGGACTCGAAACCCGGCACAACTGGCGCGATATAGTGTGTCTGGGTGCTGGTTCAGCCATCTTTTGCGTCGCCATCAGCAGTGGACTGAAATACGCCTACCAGGCCGAACGCCCTTACTCAGGAGTGTTCAACAGCTTCCCTTCCGGCCATACGATGACGGCCTTTTTCGGTGCCGAAATGCTGAGACGCGAACTGGGCGAAGAATATCCCGGCATAGCCATAGCCGGATATGCCGTGGCCACCGGTGTCGGACTGTTTCGGATGTACAACAACCGCCATTGGGCCAGCGACGTATTGGCCGGCGCCGGGCTGGGCATCCTGAGCACCTCCCTCATGTACTGGCTGGCTCCCTATCTCCGTTTCTGAACTCCCCGCCCCATGGTCCCTATAGCCCACATAAAGAGTTGTTTTAACACCAAATTCGGCATTCCCCGACAGGCTGGCATCGTCGACACCCCGGCCACCGTGGTGTTCACCCCTCCCTATCGGATCATGGAAGCCGTCCGGGGGCTGGAAGGCTTTGACTACATCTGGCTGATCTGGCAGTTCAGCAAAAGCGAACGCCAAGAATGGACCCCCACCGTCCGTCCGCCACGACTGGGCGGCAACCAACGCATGGGTGTTTTCGCAACCCGCAGTCCCTTTCGTCCCAACCCCATCGGCCTCTCCTCGGTAAAGCTTACCCGCATAGAGCAGCACCCCTCCCTGGGGCCCGTTCTGCACATCACCGGTGCCGACCTGATGGATGGCACACCCATCTATGACATCAAACCCTATCTACCCTACACCGACAGTCATCCCTCCGCGCGCAGCGGCTTTGCACCCCAAGCCTCTGACAAACTCTTAGACGTGGACTGCCCGCAAGAGCTGCTGGACCTCCTGCCTGCCAATTTGCAGCAGAGCCTGATCGACATTCTGGCTCACGACCCCAGGCCGCAATACCAGCACGACCCCGACCGCATCTATGGGATGGAATTTGCTAACTGCGAAATCAAATTCAAGGTATTGGGCAACCGGTCTGAAGTAACACAGATCATCCCCCTGCCCAACAGCAAGCCCTAATACTGGACCTCGTATCGCTCCCCATCGGCGGCAATCGAAACCTGTGGGAAGAACTCCTGCGCCTCTGCCAGCAGTTTTTCCGGTTCCTTGTACCGCGCGCTGATATGGGTCAGCAGAAGATGCTTCGCCCCGGCCTTGGCGGCCAACGTGGCAGCCATCTCTGTAGTGCAATGCAACTTCTCCTGTGCCACGGAAGTGAAAGCCTTGTCGAAAGTGCTCTCCATGCAAAGAAGATTCACCCCCTCGACGAAAGGCAGGATAGTTTCCGTATAGGTCGTATCGCTGCAATAGGCATATCGGCGTGGCGGGTTGGCCCCTCGCGGAATCTCCTCTATCAAATAGCCATACGTAGGCACCGAATGCAACAGCGGGAACGCGTATACCCGGCACAGATTGCTCTCAAACAGCAATTGCATCCCTTCCGAGAAATCGAGTTCGCAGTAGTTCAGCTCAAAACCGATATGACTGCCCGACACCTCCATCAGCAAATCCATCGATTGGCGGATGCCCGCTGGGGCATAGACAGTGACTGGCTGGGTGCGTCCGCAAAGGTGCATGCTGCTCAGCAGCCCCGGCAGCCCGAAAAAATGGTCGCCATGCAGGTGGGTGATACATATATGCGCAATCCCCTGCATCTTCTGGTGATACACCCGCAGCTGAGTCTGCGTGTTCTCGCCGCAGTCCAGCAGGATGCGGAAACCGTTCACATTCACCACCTGCGCGCTACAATGGCGCGCCACCGTGGGGATGGCCGCTCCCGAGCCTAATATGGTAGTGTAGAAATTCACCCTTGTCCTGTTACTTGTTCTCGTAATAAACTATGGCCCCTGATGTGGCGTCGAAAAGAGCCTTGAACCGTTTGTGAGGCAGATTGACAACAGGTCCGAACTGGGCCACAGGGAGCGTCACCTGATAATCGAACAACTCGCACGAGAGATTCATCTGCGCCAGCGAGGGCAGACGATACTTAAAATTGCCTTTGGAAAGGAAACCGAGCCAGCGTTTTTTCTCACCGAGCGACCTCACATGCTGCATAGTCTTGTCCGGGCGAAGGGTGCAGACCACGGGCAGGGCCTCATAGTCGTCGCTCTCGCAGATACCCTCGCTGCGTGAGAAGTAGAACAGCACAAACTGCTGCACCGTATCTTTCGCACTGGCTATCGGCTTGGGATTGATGAAGAAATGCACCTTCTCCACCACTGGCTTCCCGATAAACTGGGCCATCAGCACAGCCTCCTTCTCCTCCAGCTGCTTCAGGAGATCCCGTTTCCCCTCAGGGGTGTAGCGGTCGGACAAGGCTATATCGGCCCGTGTGTCCTCCAACTCGGCTATTTCCTCGGCCGCGGCTTGTGCACGCTGCCGCATCGACCGCGGAGCCTTCTTGGTCGACATACCCGTGGGCTGCCCGGGCTTGTCGCCCTTCACATAGAAAGTGTCCGTCCGGTCATAAAGATTGTAGGTAGGCAACATCTTGTCGGCCGTAGCATTGTGCAACACCAGCTTGGCATCATCCTCTGTCGGGCGGCCGGCCTCCGAGGCGGAACCCGACTCCGAAGCGGCCTCACTGGGCCTCATGCCCACCGACCTCAACAGATGGCGGTTGTCCACCTGCACCGCAATGCCGGAGGGCTCCACCAAATAGTAATGGTCCGGATCGGCCTCGACCGTATACGAAGTCTGCACATCCTGTATGCGGTAAGGCTTGTCCACATCGAAATTATCCAACGCCAACATCTCCGAAGCATACTCACTATACACCGCCTCGCTCAAATCATAATACATATACGTCACATCCACACAAATCTGCGTGCGGGGCAGGGCGTAGAACACCCCCTCGCCATTCGTGCTGCCGCCTTTGCCCACTGGCACTACCGAATAGCAACCTGCCAGCAGCCCTGTCGCGGCCGCCAATAAAAGAAACCTACGTAGCATATAACAATTCATCTTTATTTAATGTATTCAATTCTTTTTCTTAACCCTTATGGCCATCAGGCCGAGGAAGGTGAGCAGACCGTTCACCAACAATATTTCAAATCCGAAGTTATATCCCACCCACACGGGCATGTATTTCTTCAACACGAAAGCCACCACCGGCGACAACACGGCCACCACCGGCACCCACCGGTCGCGCACCTGCCACTTGGTGAAGAGGCCGAAAGTGTAAAGTCCCAACAGCGGGCCATAGGTGAATCCTGCCACGTCGAAAAGGGTGTCGATAAGCGACTGCGTATGGAAAGGCCTGAACGCCACAATCACCAGCAGATACAGCAACGCAAAGCCCACATGCACCCACCGCCGCATCCTCACCGTCTGCCGGCTGTCAGCCCGACGGTCGAAACCCAGGAAGTCGTAGCACAGCGTGGTGGTCAAAGCCGTGAGCGTCCCGTCGGCGCTGGAATAGCCCGCCGCCACCATGCCGATGATAAACACCACGGCCGTGAACGTGCTCAGATGGAAGGCCACCGACGGAAAAATCTTATCGCCCATCACCAGCCCCCTGTCATCAACCGGCAACGCGAAGCCCGTGCTCTGCGCATAGGCTATCAGCGCCGCGCCCAGACAGAGGAACAGCAGATTCACAATGATAAAGAGGCCGCTGCTCGTCATCACATTCTTCTGCGCATCGCGCAGGGTCTTACAAGTCAAATTCTTCTGCATCATGTCCTGGTCCAGCCCGGTCATGGTTATCGTGATGAACATACCGCTCAAAATCTGTTTCCAGTAGTACTTAGCGGCCGTGGGGTCAGTCTCGAAAACCCTCGTATACCCCCCCTCGGCCGACCGGCGCATCAACTGCGGCAGCGAGATGTCCAGCTCCGACAGGATGGCCACCACCGTGGCCACAGCCGCCAGCAGCAAGAAGGTGGTCTGCAGCATATCCGTCCACACCACAGTCTTGACCCCACCCCGGAACGTATACAGCAGTATGATACCGATAAACACCACAGCGATAGACCAAAACGGAATCCCCCAGCCCCGAAACACAAACTCATACAGCACAAACACCACCAAATACATCCGCAGCGCCGAACCCATCAGGCGGGAAATGATGAAGAACAGCGCTCCCGTCCGCTCCGAACTGACGCCGAAACGCTGGTCGAGATAACTATAAATAGAAGTCAAATTCAGTCGATAGTAAAGCGGGAGCAACACCAGCGCAATCACCGCATACCCCAGCACATAGCCAAACACCAGCGGCATATAGGTAAACTGACCGTAATACACACCGCCCGGCACCGACAAGAACGTCACCCCCGAAAGCGAAGCCCCGATCATGCCGTAGGCCACCACCGGCCAGGGCGACTTGCGCTGCCCCCTGAAGAAAGCATCATTGCCCGACGAGCGCCGCGACGAAAGCCACATCACCACAAACAGCAACACCGTATAGGCCACAAAACAGATTAACACAACTGTTTCCATACTATCTACAAAAAAAAATTGCAGTGCAAAGATACTAATTTTTTTCCAATCCCGTTATTTTTCGTAACTTTGAACCCGCAATAGAACACAAAAAAACATCGAAAAGCACGTACAACATATTAGTATAAAACATATTATGAAAAACAAGCAAATTCTGGCCTTCACTCTATTCTTGGGATTTGCAGGCTGTTTGGCTGCTCAGAACAACGACAACATACGTGGCCGCATCAACGACCGCCCCAACCAAGCTGTCCAACGTCGCCCCAACGCACCGCAAAAATACGACCAGCGCATGCCCCAAATGCTCACCGACTGCCAGCGCGACGGGCTCCACGGCGAAGTCAAAGACGTCCTCTCCGTCATGTACGAAGCCGACAACCGCGCCAACGCAGCCGCCCGCGGCAGCATCCTCGAACGACTCAAAACCGTCTACAACCAAAAGGGTCAACGCCGCAGCCAGTCCTACCTCTCCAACGAGGAAGACATGATTTTCCGCACCAAATACAAACACGACGACTTCGGCCTCGTCACCCTCGAGCACATCCTCGACCCCGACGAAAACGTCATCGGCCGCACCTACTACCTCTACGACGCCGACCTCATCCTCACCGAAGTCTACATCGAAGACGAAGAACGCCAAATCGAAAGCCGCGTCCTCTACAAATACGACTCCAAAGGCCGCCTCAGCCAGCTCAGCTACAACGACCAGCAAGGCAACCTCTTCCGCCGCGAGATATACATCTACGGCGAGAACGACAACATCTACAAAACCGTCGTCTTCAACCCCCAGGGACAGAAAGTGCAGGAAATCCGCTACGAATACGACGAAAACAACGAGCCCGTCAGCTCCACCCTCTTCGACTACTACGAAGACCCCAACGAACCCGAACTCACCATCACCCTCTACGAATACCGCTACGACGACGAAGGCAACTGGGTGACACGCTACGAATACCAACTCGAAAACGACAAGAAAATACCCGTCTACATTGTCGAGCGCGACATCAAATACTACTAATGCCGCCCTCCCAACCCCTTACCGCCGCCTCTCCACCAAAAGAGGCGGCTTTTTTTTCCCACTCCCACCCCCCTTTCCCAACCACCCCAACCCATCACGGCTACACCATCGGCCCACCCCGTCCGAACCGACGGCGGCCTATTTATTCTATTTATATTCTTCTTACATTACATATATATTGTACATTATTTCTACAGCAAAAAGAAAAAAGAAAGTATCCACCAGCCAAAGACAACAAAACAGGCCTCACCAGCCACAGCATCCATCGCCCTATCGCCCACAACTCACGCCTCGACCCCGCCACCAGCCCACACCCCCGCACGATTCAAGCCCCACCCCGCAGGCGCGCACACAGGAGCCGACTCCGGGGAAATGCCAAATTAACATAACCGCCATCGCGACACAATCCGCGACCCCTCGGGGAGAGAATGCCGACGTTGTCCGAAACCATAACTTCCGCACCGCAACCATGGGAATCCACACCAACGGCACCCTCCCCACTCACATCACAACTCACTCATCCACAAGCAAAAAGCCAGAACGATACAATCAATTAAGATTTTCTATCTATTTATCTATGATTTGGGCAATTTCAAAAAGACATAATGTCAAAAAAAAGCTATAATTCTGCAACATATTATGAAACGCCACTAATCGAATTAACACATTAGTAAACAAATAAATACATTTAATTCATATCAATTGCATGATGAACAAAACAAAAAAACAGTACGCATCACCCACTCTCAAAGTGGTGCAATTCAAGGTGGAACTGGGGCACTATTTGTCCGGAGAGCAAGATACTTCCGGCAGTGTCACAAGAACCGTTGATTTCATGTCGGTAGACCCCATGCCAGACAACGACAAGTACATCCAGAGCAACGACTGGAATGGTTTCACAGAATTGTAATCAAAAGGAGGAACGACTGATGAGAAAAAGCTTATTTTTATTCATGGCAATCGCAGTATTGGCCTTTGCCGGCTGCAAGAAAGAGACTACTGTGACTTACCTGCCAGCCACCATCTCGGGATTCCAGAGCGCGAAGGATGCCAAAGTGTATATCGGCACTGATCACTATTCATGCTGGCACACCACCGGCGACCAGATGATACTCAACAACAGCACCCAGCCCGTGACCAAGGATGCCAACGACTACCACCACATCGCTGTGGCCGAAGGCGACCAGAGTGCAGAGATGTTTTATTCCATCTACCCTGCCAGCGCCGTGAACGGCACCTCGGTCCAAGCTCAGACCAGCGTCACCCTGCCCGCCGTGCAGATTTACCAGGAGGTGGAAGGAAAACAGAAAGTCGATGCACTGATGGCAGCCATGGGCGAGCACCGGCTGAAATTCTTAAACCTCTGCGCCCTGTTGGAGGTGAATGTCCAAGACCTGCCCACCGATGCCAGGCTGACGAAAATCGAGGTGACCACCACCACCAACTTACCCCTGTGCGGCACTGGCACCGTCACCTTCACCTCAAGCAACAACATCACTTTAGGCACCCTGAGCGGCGGCATCAACGGTGGGAAAACCATCAAGCTGCAGTTTGACCAAGACAACAAAAACAACGGAACCTACTATGTAGTGGTGCCTCCCGTGAGCGAAACTGGTTTCGACATTTCAGTCCACTACCGCATGCCTAATACTACCGAAGGCGCCATCCAGCTCTTCTCCAAAAGGATGAAGCAGACAACGACCACCAACACACTTGCCAGCAGCCAGTACGGCAGCATAGTATGCGACATGGACAACAGCACGCCCAAAGAGCATCTGCCCGGCGCTTATTCCGTAAGCAACACCAATCAGGTTTATTTCTCTCGTGGCAACTTGAAATTCGACGCATCCTCAACGCCTAAATACTTTTTTGAACTAAACCAGTCTACTTACACGCCCACTAACCAAACAAATAGCGGTGTGTCCAGTTCCGGATACCTGCCTTTCTTCTGCGACGACCAGTCAACCGCCATGGATCCAGACAATCCTGTTTTACATGACAACGACCACAAGGGTACTCCGATTGACTATGCCAGCTTCGCAATTCCTCCAACCACCTCTGGAGCATGGCGCACACTGACGAGGGATGAATGGAACTTCGTCGTGAGCCGCCACACTCAGGGCATCGGTTCTCCCCTCGGCAATGTCAACCACGCATGCTATGCATACGTTAAAGTCAATGGACAATTCGGAATGATGATGTTCCCCGACCTATTCGAATGGCCCGCAACAGTACCTACCACCCGCATTCCCGGCACCCTCAACGGCGCCAGCAGCAACTGGAACGGTATTGAATACACTACCGCCGAATGGTCTCAATTGGAAGAGGCTGGATGCATATTCCTCATCGCAGCTGGCTGGACAACCTGGCAGCCCACACAACAAGGAGACCCTGGTTTTTATTGGTCAATCACTCCTCAAAAGAATAGTAATTGTAAGAATGCATACGTATTCTATTTTGACCAAAATAATGGGTCTTTCAGTGATCAGGGTACAACTTACAACTCGCCTACCGCAAACCAATATGCATCATACGGGCATGGATTCATGGTACGCCTTGTGTACGACCCCAACGCCACTCCTTGGACACAAGAATAAGACAACTGCATTAACATAGACGAAAAGGGTGTCCCCAAGAGGGGCACCCTTTTTTGTTTTCACTACCGAGACCCCCTACCGCCCATCACGCCAAAGCCATAGGATGTGGACAGGGCTGGCTGGAAACCCTTACGGGAACCAACGCACAGGCACGATGATAATACAAAAAAAGAACGGCGGTCGTTTGACCGCCGTTCAGTACCCGGGGTGGGTATCGAACCCACACGTCCTTGCGGACAGCAGATTTTGAGTCTACCGCGTCTACCATTCCGCCACCCGGGCATTTTGCCTTGGGTTTCGCCACTGCCTGAAAGCCGTGCATTTCTGCCGTTTTCGCGCAGTGTTTCTCTCTCGAAACCGAGTGCAAAAGTACGCACTTTTTTCGACATGACAAATTTTTTTTTCAGAAAACTGATTATTCGAGAAAATAGTTGTATCTTTGCAGTCTCAAAATCAACACAAAATGGGCGAAAAAAAAACTGATAAAGTATTCATTTTTGCGGGCCGTGCAACAACAAACCTTGCACATCAGGTGGCCAACATTTACGGAATTCCCCTCGGAAACAGCACCGTTTTCCAGTATGCCGACGGCGAATTCCAACCCTCCTACGAGGAAACTATCCGCGGTGGTATTGTGTTCATCATCCAGTCCACATTACCCCCCACCGACAACCTTTTCGAGCTGCTGATGATGATCGACGCCGCCAAGCGTGCCTCGGCCGAGAAGATTGTTGCCGTCATTCCCTATTATGGCTTTGCCCGTCAGGACCGCAAGGATAAACCCCACGTGCCCATCGCTTCCAAACTCATTGCCGACATGATTCAGGCTGCCGGGGTGGACCGCGTAATCTGCATGGACCTCCATGCCGACCAGATCCAGGGTTTCTTCAACATCCCCGTCGACCACCTCTACGGCTCCTCACTCTTCATCCCTTACATCCGTGAGAAATTCGACATCGAAGATGTCATGTTCGCCAGCCCCGACATGGGCGGCAGCAAACGCGCTGGCATGTATGCCAAAACGCTTAACAACAGCTTTGTCATTTGCTACAAGCACCGCAACAAACCCAACGAGATTGGTGAGATGCGCCTCATCGGCGACGTGAAAGACCGTCACGTCATCCTCCTCGACGACATCATCGACACCGGCTCCACCATCTGCAAAGCCGCCGGCATCATCATGGAGAACGGAGCCAAGAGCGTCCGCGCCATGATCACCCATCCCGTTCTGAGCGGCAACGCCATAGAGAAAGTCGAAAACTCCGCGCTCGAAGAGCTGGTCACCACCGACACCATCCCCCTCAAGCGTCCCAGCGACAAAATCCGTGTCCTCAGCTGCGACTGGCTTCTGGCCGAAGCCATCCGCCGTGTGGTCTGCTACGAGTCGCTCGACAACCTCTACGAAACCACCATCCACCACAAAGGTGTCATCCACCGCCTGTAACGGAACTTTGTTTTAAAAAGCAATACCAATCAATTATTAACCGGCCTCAGGGCCACAAAACAACAAACAAACATGAGAATAGTATCCATGAGCGGTTCTCTCCGCGAGAACGTAGGGAAAAAAGATGCTAAAGCTCTGCGTCGCGAGGACAAAGTGCCTTGCGTGATGTATGGCAAAGGCGAGCAGTACCTTTTCGCAGTTCCCCAAACCCAATTCCAGCGCATTCTGTTCAACCCCGAACCCTGCTTCGTCGAGATTGACCTGAACGGCACCAAACATCGCGCCATGCTGAAAGACATCGACTTCCATCCCGTCACCGAAATCGTCTATCACTGCGACTTCTACGAACTCAGCGATGAGAAGCCCATCGTCATGTCCATCCCCGTCCACACCACTGGCACCTCTACCGGCGTCATGAAGGGTGGTAAACTGGTCTACAAGCAGAAGAGACTCAACGTCAAGGCTCTCCCTGCCAACATGCCCAGCGAGATTCTGATCGACATCACCAACCTCGACATCGCCCAGCGCTGCAAAGTGCAGGACATCCCCGCCGACAACTACTGCATCCTCAACCCCAAGAGCAGTGAGGTAGTGGTTATCAACAGCACCCGTGCCGCCGCCATGAGCTCCGACACCGCCGAGGCTGAATAATCAACAAAGCACATCCCCGAAGGCTAAAAACTACAAAGCCGGCTGCAACACATGCGTCACCCTGCTTTATAGTTTTTAGCCTTCCTTTTTAAGACCAACCACAATGCACAAAGCAGGTTTTGTAAACATCATCGGCAACCCCAACGTGGGCAAATCAACCCTCATGAACGCCCTCGTCGGCGAGCGTCTCAGCATCATCACCAGCAAAGCCCAGACCACCCGCCACCGCATCATGGGCATCGTCAACGGCGACGACTTCCAGATCGTCTACACCGACACCCCCGGCATCGTCAACCCCCACTACAAGCTCCACCAGCAGATGATGGGCTTCGTCTACAACGCCCTCGAAGACGCCGACCTCTTCCTCCTCGTCACCGAGGTGGGCGAGTCGCTCAAAAGCCAAGACCTACTCACCAAAATCATCCATTCCGACATCCCCGTCATACTGGTCATCAACAAAATCGACCTCTCCAACCAGCAGCAGGTAAGCGACAAGATAGCCTACTGGCACAACCAGATTCCCCGCGCCATCATCATTCCCGCCTCCGCCACCGAGCGCTTCAACATCGACTCCATCTTCGACCACATCCTCCAGCTCCTGCCCGAAAACCCGCCTTACTTCCCCAAGGACGAACTCACCGACCGCTCCATGCGTTTCTTCGTCAGCGAAATCATCCGCGAAAAGCTCCTCCTCTACTACCAGAAAGAAATCCCCTACAGCTGTGAGGTGGTGGTGGACAGCTACGAGGAGAAAGACGGTGTCGACAGCATCCGCGCCATCATCTACGTGGAGCGTGAATCCCAACGCGCCATCCTTATCGGCCACAAAGGTCTCTCCATCAAAAAAGTAGGCATCGAGTCGCGCAAAGACATCGAGGAATTCACTGGCAAGAAATGTTTCCTCAACCTCTACGTGAAAGTGATGAAAGACTGGCGCAACAACGACCGCGCCCTCAAGCAGTTCGGCTACGAAACCGAATAGCCCATGCTCTCCTCCCGCCCTTGTCTCTTCCCCTCCCTCCTCTTGCTCCTCCTCTTCGGCCTGGGGGCTTGCCGCCAACAACCTCCCTCCTCGCCCGTCGAAACACCCCAACCTGACACTTGCAGCCCCGCTCCCACCACACTCCCTGCCGACACCCCGCTCGAAGCCCGGCTGCGCCATTTCGGACTGGTCGATGTGCAGGAGCTGGACCCCACCATACAAGTGCACCTTGTCTATTCCACGCCCCACAATTTCACGGGCCGCACACTCTACACCGATATCCACAAAGCCTTCATGCTTCCCTCTTTGGCCGCCAAGCTGGCCGCAGCCCAAAAGCAACTCCACAGCTCCCACCCCCACCTGTCACTGCTGGTGCTTGATGCCGCACGCCCCCTTTCCATCCAGCGGCAGATGTTCCACCTCGTCCAAGGCACCCCCCTCAACATCTATGTCTCCAACCCTCTCCACGGACCCGGCCTCCACAACTACGGTGCCGCTGTCGACATCACCCTTGCCGACTCCCTCGGCAATCCGTTGCCCATGGGAGCCGATTTCGACCATTTCGGGCCCGAATCGCACATCACCCACGAAGAACAAATGCTTGCCAATGGCGCCATCACCCAAGCCGAATACGACAATCGGCGTTTGCTCCGCACCCTGATGCGGCAGCAAGGGCTCCAACCACTCTACAGCGAATGGTGGCACTTCAACCTCATGTCGCGCGCCCAGGCGCGACAACGTCTCAAACCGATAGACTTTTAATTGAACGAGGCTCAATCCTCACGGCTGGCAGCCCATCGGGCCACCCGCAGTTGCAAATAGCTGAAACGGCCTTCAAAGTGTTCATACACCTCCTTCAGCGGTAAGGCCTGCCCGTTTTCCATCATATAGGCGCCAATCTCCTCCCGCTCCCGCGCCGACACCACAAAGTCCGGCGTCATGGCCTCGGTCTCGACAGCCCTGTAGACATAACCCTCCACCGTACCCACCGCACGGCCCAGCATCTGCGCCACCTCGGCAACGGTCTTGCCCTGCTCCAGCAGTTTTACCGCCTTTTCCCAGGCCGGCTCGGTCGGCTCTTTGGGTGTGCGGCTGGGCTTCGGCTCTGGCTCAGTTTCTATGCTGCGTTGCTGAGGGTCAATGTGGTTGTCCTGACAATAGTCGAGCACTATTTGCAAAATCTCAGCTCCATACAGCGTCATACTCACCTGCCCTATGCCTTGCACGGCCGAAAGTTCCTCCAGGCTCTGTGGCAAGGCCTTCACAATGGCCATCAACGTCCGCTGCCATAAGACCATGAAAGGCTTCACACCTTTCCTTTCGGCAACGCCTTTGCGCCATGCCGACAGCCGTTCCACCAACCCTGTCTCCAGCTCGCTGTCACCAGCCTTGGCCTCGGCCTTGGGTCGCGACTTGCCACTGCGCTCCTTGGCGGGCTTTTGCAGCGCAAAATCGACCTTGGTCTGTTGGTAGCCCTCAATGGTAAACCCTTTGTCGGCCACCTCCTCCATCAGCCTTATCTTCAACCCGACTGTTGCCATGTAGCGCTCGGCTGCGTCCTTGGCTCGCTTTGCCGTCTCCCGGTTGTCAATCTCCAATGCCAGCATCGGCCTCACCCGCTCGTCCATCGCCCTCAACACCTGCCCGAAATAGACAGCCGCCTTCCCCACACGCTCCGACATCAGCGCTTTGCTGTCGGGCTGTGCGGCAATGGCAGCCAGCTGTCGGCGAAAACGTTCCGCCACAGCCATCATGTCGTTCAACTCCCGGTTGCACACCTCCGACAGGGTGGCCGCCTGCTCGGGGTAAAGCCTGAGCAACTGATCTTGAAACAGGCGGTTCAATCCATCTATGGTGTGCTGCACTCCGCTGAAATCAAACAGCTCAAAGAGCATGTCATAATAGTACTGCGAGCGGTAACCCTCCAGCATCTGCTCCGCCTGCTGTGGCGGGGTCATGCTGCTGTTGAACTGCTCTATGTCACCGCTCCCAAACGAGTTTCTCTCCGTGATGGGAGCCAGCAGCGTAAGCCCTTCCAGGCTCCGGCAGCGGCTCAACGCCACATACACCTGCCCGTATGTGAAGGCTCCGGACACATCCACCTGCACCCGGTCGAAAGTCAGGCCCTGCGCCTTGTGTACAGTGATGGCCCAGGCCGTTTTCAGGGGGTACTGCGTAAAGGTGCCATCCACCAGCTGTTTTATCTTATTGTCGCTGGAGTCGATCTCATAGCGGATGTTCTCCCACCGCTCGGGCGTGACAAATATGCGCTCGCCATTCTCGGCCTCGACCACAATCACACGGTCCTGTCCCTCGGCCTCGCCGCCGTCGTCCATCACCTCCTCCACCATGCCCAACATACCGTTGTAGAACCGGTGGCCGTTGCTGTCGTTCTTCACAAACATCACCTGCGCGCCCACTTTCAGTTCTAAGTGCCTGTCGGTCGGGGCCGACTGCTCCGGGAAGTTGCCCTCCACCTCGGCGTCGAAAACATAGCTCCTCGTGGTCAAGGCAGTCAGATGGCTGCGATTCACCGCATCAGCCTGGTAGTTATGAGTGGTCAGCAAGATGGGTTCCTGCCCGTTGCCCGGCGAGGGACGGGCTTGCACACGGGCGTTGAGCGCCTGTAGCGTCTGGCTGTCGAAATGGTTGTCGCGGATATTATTGAGCAGTTCCACAAAGCGCGGATCCTGCTGGCGATAGATTGTCTTGAGCTGGATGGTGACATACGGCACTTTCTGCAAAGCCTTGCTGTGGAAGAAGAAGGGCGACGGGTAGACCCGTTCCATATACGGGCGCTCCTCGTCCGTCACCACGGGTGCCAGCTGCTGCACATCACCAATCATCAGCAGCTGCACACCCCCAAAAGGTCGGCCGCTGCGGCGGTAGCGCCGCAACACCGCATCAATGGCGTCGAGCAGGTCGGCACGCACCATGCTGATTTCGTCAATAATCAGCAAGTCCAGCGTGCGGATGATGTCGACTTTGGCCTTCCGCAAACTTTTCTGGCTTTCGGGCAGCTGGTACTCCGTCACCAGCTCCGGCACATCGGGCAGGTAGGGGCAGAACGGCAACTGGAAAAAACTATGGATGGTCACACCGCCGGCGTTGATGGCCGCCACCCCCGTGGGGGCAACCACTACGCTGCGCTTGTGGCACTTCTCCACAATGTTGTGCAAGAAGGTGGTTTTCCCCGTGCCCGCCTTACCGGTGAGGAAGATTGAAACGCCCGTTTCGACAACGTAGCGTTCCGCCAGCTCCACCTCGGGGTTATAGGTAAACTGCATTTCGCGCTCAGTCAGAACCGTATTAGTAGAACATCTGTCCTATCGTCCCTCGTGTTTACGACACCGGCACACGGCGGTCGATACCAAAACTCATGGGCGACACCTTCAACACAGGTGCAAACTGCAGCCGTTTCCACTCGTTGATGCGCACCTTGCGCAGCACCTCGGCCACCATCTTCTCGTCATAGCCCTCGGCCACAATCTCCTCCTGGCACATCTGCTCCTCGATATGGAGGTTCAAGATATTGTCCAGCACGCTGTAGTCCGGCAGCGAGTCGCTGTCCTTCTGGCCCGGCCGCAGCTCAGCCGACGGGGCCTTCTGTATCGTATTGACGGGGATGCGCACCCCTTCGCGGTTCACATATTCGCCCAGCTCATACACCTCGGTCTTATACAAATCGCCAATCACGCTCAGGCCTCCGCAGCTGTCGCCGTAGAGGGTGCCGTAGCCCATGGCGGCCTCCGACTTGTTGGTGGTGTTCAGCGCCATGGCACCAAACTTGTTGGCATAGCTCATCACGATGGTGCCACGGATGCGGGCCTGCATATTCTCCTCGGTCACATCCTCCGGGCGGTCGCCAAACACGGGCTTCATCGTCTCCCTCAGCAAGTCAAACATCGGCTTGATGGGCACAATGTCGTAGCTCACTCCCAGATTCTTGGCCAGCTCCACAGCGTCATTCACCGAATGGTCGGTCGAATACTGCGAAGGCATCAAAATGCCATGCACATTTTCCGGCCCTAAGGCGTCGGCCGCCAACAGGCACACCATGGCCGAATCCATGCCGCCCGACAGGCCGAGCACCGCCCGTTGCAGATGGTTCTTGCGGAAATAGTCGCGCAGCCCGGTCACCAAGGCCTTATACACCAAGGCCACAGCCTCGGGCTTCTCGTCGTCGCACTCCTCCATCAGCTGCAAGTCGACACTGGCGGCGTGGGCCTCAAAATAGGGGAACTGACAAAGCACCATCCCGGCCGCGTTCAACGCCATCGAGCCGCCCGCGAAAAGCAGGCTCCCTTCGCCGCCCGTGCGGTTGGCAAACACCAGCGCGGCATTGAAATTCTCCACCAGCTTATGCATGCGGTAGCGGATGCGGTAGGGCTTGTTATAGTCAAACACATTGCAGCCGCAGCAAATCACCACATCGGGCTGCCCGGCGTGCGACTTGGAAAGCTCCTTCAAATCCTCGTAAAAACCGATGGCCAGCAGCTGGTCCTGATATTGAATCATCTGCACCCCCTCGCCACGCACAAAATAGCGCTGCTCGTCGGGGGCGAGATACTTCTTGGTGATGATGCCGCGTATGGCGCAGTTCTGCACAAAGACAATGGCGTTGCACAGGCCGCGGTCCTGAATCTGCAAGGGCATGCCCACCAGGAAAGCCCTGTGCTCCGACCGCTGCACCAGCTCCTGCAAAGCCGCCTGGGCCCGTTTCTGCAAATCGGTGTATGCCACCGAGCCGTAGAGCGGCGCCCCGCACAAAGTGCAGGCCGGGAAAACCGTCAGCAAAGCCTCCTTGCTCTCGGGCCGGTCGAGCTCCTCGACAATCCATTTCAAATTCTCTTCGGGATTATTAGACACAATGTCGTGTTGAACTATATGTATATTCATAACTATATATTATTACAATCGCTTGTTGATAACCATCTTAATCGCGCCCCACACATTTCGGGGCAAGGAAAATAGAGTGCAAAAATACAAAAAAAAATCCACAATCCCTGTTTTTTTTGTACCTTTGCAGTTGGAAACAAACGACAAGCAGAACAGAAACATTTAATAACAAACTTAAAATAATAACATTATGAAGAAAGTATTTGTACTTTTATTTGCAGTGGTTGCCCTCAGCTTTGCCGGCAACGCACAAAATGCCATCGGTGTCCGCGGCGCCTTCGGTAACAGCTCCGCAGCCGAACTCTCCTTCCAGCACAGTCTCGGTGCTGCCAACCGTCTGGAACTCGACCTTGGCTGGCACAACTACAAAGACTGGGGCTCGTATGTGAACCTCACCGCCATCTATCAGTGGAACTGGAACATCACCGGCGGTCTTGGCTGGTATGCCGGTGTCGGTGCCAACGCAGGTCTCTATACCGGAAAGTATGAGAGCGACAACTTCGGTATCGGTCTCGATGCTCAGATTGGTCTGGAATACAAATTCAGCATCCCCCTGCAGGTGTCGGTCGACTTCCGTCCGCAGTGGGATCTCCTGGGTCATGCCAGCGGCTTCGGCTATGGTGTTGCCCTCGGCCTGAGATTCTGCTTCTAAACAGCATTTGAATCAGCATCAATTGAATTAATCTGTAGATAACATTAATTAAGGAGAATAAAGCTATGAATTCTGATGAATTACAAAATGCTACCATTAATGGCGCAACAAATATTGCTAATTCTGTAGGAAGCGCTTTTTTCAAATCAATTTCGAATGGCAATAACGTTGCTCAAGCACTAACTGCAGGATTAATTGCAGCCAAAGCTGCAGCTGTTCCAGTTTTAACCGTACTTGCAATTGGAGCATGCATTTGTATCATTGACAACATTATTAACAACGTGTCAAAATAACAATTAATAATGCAAAGATAATCCTATAGTTCGCTCAATAATTGATGGACAAACATCTACATTGAACTAAATATAAGTGCTATGTGATGTTTACTGAAGCGTCCAATTAAGGATGCAAAAGAGGACATTTCACTAATAAAAGACATGTTCATTGTAGTAATTGTGATTATTCATACACCTATATCCTACTTGTTATAATACAGATAACTAACAGAATGTGCTTCTTCTCACAGGGGCACATTTTTTATTATTATAGACTTCAGTTGTCAACTTCATACTTTTTTATGTTATTTCACGACATTTCAACACTTTGCACTAAACTATAGAGAGTGATCAGCATATCTTTATTAGTAGGTAATCACTTTTATATTTCCCCATCGCTTGGGTATCATTTCTCACATAAAAACAACTAATAATTCAAAAAGCTATAGTTCCACAAGCCGGGGCCTTCGTTTTTCCCCCCCCTCCCCCGCCCCGGTTGGCCCCTCTTTTGACCACTCATTCCCCCTTTGATTGCCATGCGATTAGCGTTATTTTACCTATGGTTGAGTGTATAAATAGTGTATAAGTACTGTATAAATGTTGGTAAAGGAGCGAAGGCAGAGCGAAGGCAGAGCGAAGGAAGAGCGAAGGAGCGAATTTTCTGGTGCCGCTGCTGAGGGAGTCAGATTGGGACAGCGGTGGGCGAGCTGTGGGGCAGCGGGAAGTGTGAGGGAGTTGCGGGAGGGGGAGTTGCTTGGCGGGAGGGGGAAAGGATTGTGGCGCGTGGGTGTGCTGGGGAGGACTATGGGGTGGGCTGCGGAAGGGGT
>DEKU01000017.1 GCA_002354035.1 Bacteroidales bacterium UBA2714 | reverse complement strand
TAGGTCGCCGCCAATCTTTTTAAAGGGAACCGGTTTCGGTTCCCTTTTTTTGTTTTCCTTTTCCTGATAGGAGGGTGTGGCGGACGCGGCGGTGCCGCGTCTTACGGGAAGTTGTTTTTTGTGGATATTGGCAAAGCAGCCCTTGGCGAGGGCGGACGGTGATTAATAAAAAGAAATTTTAAGCACTGAATTTATTCGCTACAATAGTTAGGCTGTTTTCGCGTTCTTATTGCGATGAAAGAACTTATACTGATAGAGGGCCTTTCGAAGGATGAACTTTTCACGGCTATACAGGCGGTGGTTAAGGATTTGTTGTTTTTCGAAAATGAAACCGTTACATCTCTGAAGGTGATGGAAGGCGACCGAATCAACCAGTATGTTGTCCGGCCCAATCGTCTCTGTGACAGTTGGGATTTCCACAGTCTCTGCAATCTTTTCAAGTCGGAGCTCTCATCACATAAGGGTGTCGTTGCCAAGGCGTGGTTTCAGCTGCCTGATGATGAGACTATGTCAATACTCCCTCGTGGCAAATATTTTTATGATTTGAACGACAGATCGACCGATGAGATTTTTGCTGTTGCCCCATCGGGCACTCGCTATGGTTTTGTAGAAGTCGATGATGAGGGGGGTGCTGAACTTATGGAGATTGAGCCTCAGGGAAGGTCAACATACGAGCCTCGTCCTATGTTGCAGTTGCGTCCTATGGCAGATGGTTTTTTTGAGGTGGAGAAACTTACTTTTTGGCAGAGAATAAAGAAACGCTATGCTGGTTTTATGGGCATTCATTCTTCCTTAGGGGTGGGTTTATGGAGTATTCTTTTTATTGTTGTCTTCTCATTTTTTATTGTTGTCTGTGCCACTGGCTTGTGGGACTTCAGCGAGACTGTTTTGCCGTTTACGCTGCCCATGTGGGTTGTCTTGCTTGTCTTGGGAGTGGTTGGCGCTGTCGTTGGTCTTGCACTACTGAAGAAGTATTTCGATGGCTGGTGGGGTCCCGTTTTTTTGGGTATTATGCCCGTAGCAATTGGCTTGGGACTATTGATGACAGCCGTTTTCTCTGTCAATGTATGGCTGGGGAGTGATGAACAAGAATTTGGACGAGGTGTTGTGCGAGAGCATTACCTTGCAGGCCGCCGAAAGGACGTTAACCAGTATTCAGTATGGGTTGAAGAGCCAGTGAAGGGGTATATCTACATTGCTACGGGCGACGACGACTCATTCGGCCCTGGCGATACGGTCGCCGTACCCATGACCAAGGGCTTTTTCGGGTTGTACCATGCCGAAACATTAGAGCATCTGAAGTAGCATAGAATGAGCCATACACTAATATTTCTCTCAACCCCCCAAGCCATCATGGTTACCCGCAACTTGTTCAATTGTGCAAGGTCAGTGTTCTTACCCTCTGAGTCGAGACAATGAATGATGTATGTTTGCGTTGATCTCTGTACCATCCGCTGGTTGTCATATCCCATGTAAGGACAGTGAAGATAAACCCCGCATCGCCGGCGAAACCACGCTTATACGGGAGTTTCGAAGCTTTGTACACCGTCCATAGACGGGACAGCCTTGTCGTGAAAAGAGTTTTTTTTTCATCGGCGTGTCACATTTATGGGGGTACAATCGTTTAATGTCTGAACCGGTTCTGAAATCAAATTAAAGTATAACATTTAAAACTCAACACACAATGGATAATTATGAAATAACAGAACAATGGATTTGGATGCTCGAGGAAGTACTCGAAGTGGTGGCGATAGCGGCAGTTGTCATCATAGCAGCCGTACTTAGTTACCGCCGGAAGTTAAACGATACGAACAAACGCTCGCAGATTGTCCTCACTGCACTTGAGAAAGGTGCGGGAAATGTCCCAACGGAAGTCTTGAAGAGTCTAAATCCGCCCCAGAAAAGCATCAAACAGCGACTCCTTATCAAGCTGCTTTGGGGAGTGATATGCTCACTGACAGGCCTTGGAGTCCTCATTACAGGCCTTATCCTATCCCAAAATGAGCAGGTGATAGATGTTGAAGACGCCGTGGGCCTGATTATTTTGGGCGTACCGTTGCTGGCTGTGGGTGTGGCATTCCTTGCCTACTATTTTGTGGCCCGCAAATCCCTCCGGCATGAGATTGAGGCCGAGGAAAGAGAACTCGCCAACAGATAGTTCCACCCCATGACGCGCGAACGGTTTATCGAGCTTGTTACAACGGAGCAGGAGCCTCTCCGCAGGTTCCTGCTTGCCCTCTGTGGCGGCGACAGGATGGCCTCCGAAGATATTGCCCAGGACGCTCTCATAAAGGCTTATCTGGCCTCTTCCGGCTTTGTTGAGCAATACAAGTTCCGCACCTGGCTCTTCAAGATTGCCTACCGAACCTTTCTCGACTACCGCAAACGCCCAAAGATGCTGACCTCCCTTTCTGCCCACCCCGAGGCGTTGACCTATCCCGATGCGGCAAACCGTCCCGACGAGGCTTTCCGCTACGAATCTCTCTACCGCGCCATCAGCCTCCTTCCGGAAAAAGAGCGTGCCGCCACCATCCTCTATCATCTGGATGGATATGCCGTCATAGACATAGCCCGAATTACAAACAGCAACCCCGTCGCCGTCCGCCAGCGCATATCGCGCGGGCTGCGGCGCCTTAAAGAAATCCTGAAACCATGAAAAGAAACGAAACCTTCCATCGGATGCTCCAAGATTATCATCCCGATCTTGGCAACAACAATCAGTATATAAAGCAGCTGTCGGATAAACTGGAACAGATTGAGACCGTCAAACAAATCTACGATACCGAGCGTCGCACCTGGCGCAGCCGTCTCATCGTGGCCCTTGTGTCGGGGTGCATGGCGGGTGTGCTGTCTACTGTTTATTTCATCCTCCACCCCATACGTCCCGCCTTCAGGCTTTGGTTTTTCCATTTAGGTTCCGCCCCAATGCATCTGGAGCACACCGTCCCCTTCGCCACACCGTTTCTCGTGGCACTCTTCACCATAAGTGCCGCCATGGTGGCAACGTTGCTCTATCGTATAGTGAAAAAAGACTTTGCTGCGTAGCTTCACGCTTGCGGGAAGTCCAGACGCCACAAGTATTTCATCAGCGGCACCCTACCCGATGCCGACAACCTCACCCCCTCCTTGGCCAACAGGTCGGCCTGAGCGGGGAAGTGCGGAGCCAATCTTCCTGTGGAGGAAACCACGCGGTGGCAGGGCAGTTCGCTGTCGGGAGCCTCCCTCATGATGCGACCCACCAGTCTACTATGGTTCGGATAGCCAACCAACAGGGCGATACCCCCATACGTCAGCACCCTCCCGTAGGGAATCTGCGACACAATGTCATACACTGCTCCCCGCAGCCCTTCAACCGAGGGCGACATCTTTCCGATGGTTTTCAAGCCACACACGGGAGAGCTGTTTACCTGGGGGAGAAGACGAATCCCGTCCGGTCAACGTTATTTCATGGAGAGAATCTCCGTCACCACATACTGGCTGTTTCCCCGCCAAGGCAGGGTGCCCATATATCGTTTCCATCTCAGCTCCACATCTTTGCCGGAGCAGCGCATCAGCGAGTCAGCGACCTTCTTGTCGGTAACCGAAAACTTAAACTCATTGCTTTGCAGCTTCGTAACTCCGCCAACCGATTTGAACCCGCTCTGAATCATCTTGCCCTCATAGGTCTTGAAGATGATGCCCTCTTGTTGGAAATAATTGATATTGCCGGCATTTACACCAGTGCTATACACAAAGAAGAAATGAAAATAGACAAACAATGCCAGTCCAATCACAATGATAGACAGGAGACTGGTGACGATTTTGGATTTGCGTGTCATGGGCGCTTGCTTTTATTAGATTGTTTTTTTTCGAGTGGCAAAATTACACAAAATATTTCAATTAAAGAAAAAAAATGTATCTTTGCAGCCTCAAAACCCCCTCATCATGGCAAGCAATCCCGATTTAGTCCAGTACATTGTCGACCAGTGCAGCGGTGCTGGCGATGTCGTGGCCCGCAAAATGTTTGGCGACTACAGCCTTTATTGCAATGGGCTGATATTTGGCCTCGTAAGCGACAACCGGTTCTATCTCAAACCCACCGAGGCCGCCCGTCAGCTGCTCTGCACCGAGGTCATGGAACCTCCCTACCCAGGAGCAAAACCCTATTTCTACATCGAGGAAATAGACGACCACCAATATCTCTCATCCCTGGTGCGGACCACCTGTGCCGCCCTGCCGCCACCCAAACCCAAGAAAAAAAAGACCCCTAAAACCACTTAGCACCTCCGCCATACCCCCAGCACCTCTTTTTTTCCATCCTTTATGTCACTTTTCGACACTATCATGGCTCTAATGGAAAAAGCATTATTAAAACAAACACCCCATAAAACCCGCAATACCATGAAAGCACAGCCCCTTTGGCGCAAAGCCCTGCTCCTTGTCGCCCTTCTCCTGTTCGGAGGCAGTCCTCTTGCAGCACAGGACGACAACGACAACACCAAGACCCTCTCGCCCTACTTTGTAGTCATCAGCGAGCATCCCGAAACCGACCAGCTCCCCCTCAAGGAGACCTCGGCCAGTACCGTCATTTCCGGCTCCATAGCCGATGTCACCATCCGGCAGGTCTACATCAACACGGGCCACAACCCCCTCGAAGCCATCTACACCTTCCCCATGTCCACCCGGGCCGCCGTCTACGCCATGCAAATGACCATCGGCAACCGCACCATCCGGGCCCAGATTGAGGAAAAGCAGAAAGCCCGCGCCGACTACGAAAAGGCCAAGCAAGAGGGCAAACGCGCCTCCCTGTTGGAGCAGAGCCGACCCAACGTCTTCACCATGAATGTCTCCAACATCATGGTGGGCGACACCATCCAAGTGGAACTCCGCTACACCGAGCTCCTTGTGCCAGAGCAGGGGCAGTACAGCTTTGTCTATCCCACCGTCGTGGGGCCCCGCTACTCCAATGCCGCCAAGCAAGGCTCCGGCCCCGACGATGGCTTCGTGGCCTCGCCCTACACCCACCAAGGCGAAAAACCCGCCTATAAGTTTGGCTACGACCTCACCATCACCTCCGCCGTCCCCATCCAGGACGTCACCTGCACCTCGCACAAGATGAAAATCACCTCCCCCGATGCCCGGCACACCCTCGTCCGTCTCGACCCCTCCGAGACCTCCGGCGGCAATCGCGACGTCATTGTCCGCTACTCCCTGCGGGGCAACGCCATCGAGTCTGGCCTCATGCTCTACGAGGGCAAGGACGAAAACTTCTTCATGCTCATGGTTCAGCCACCCAAGCGGGTGCAGAAGCAGGACATCCCTCCCCGCGAATACATCTTCATCGTCGATGTCTCCGGCTCCATGTGGGGTTTTCCGATGGAAATCTCCAAGAAACTGATGCGTAATCTTGTCACCAACCTCAACCCCGGCGACAAGTTCAACATCATTCTCTTCTCCAGCAATTCTGCCGTGTTCAGTCCGCGCTCCGTCGATGCCACGGCCGAGAACATCGACCGCGCCATGGACTTCATCAAAGGGGCCAGCCAATGGAGTGGCACCGAAGTGCTCGATGCCCTCAACACAGCCTACGCCCTGCCGCGCCCTGATGAAGACATCTCCCGCACCATGGTCATCCTCACCGATGGCTACGTCACCGTCGAGAGCAAGTGCTTCGAGCTCATCCGCCAAAACAGCGGCCAGGCCAACTTCTTCGCCTTCGGCATCGGCAGCAGTGTCAACCGCTGGCTTATCGAGGGCATGGCCTTTGCGGGCGGCGGCGAACCCATGATCGTCACCAAGGAGAGCGAAGCCGCCTCGCAAGCCGAGCGTTTTCGCCAATATATCAGCACCCCCGTCCTCACCAGCATCCAGTTCAACCCCGGCACCTTCCAGGCTTACGACATCGAGCCCCTCTCCGTGCCCGACATGATGGCCGAGCGCCCCATCCTCATCTTTGGCAAATACCAGGGCAAACCCCAAGGCACCGTCGCCCTCACCGGCAAGGTGGGTCGCAAACCCTTCCGCCAGTCCTACAACCTCTCGGGCCTCAAGGCCGACGCATCCAACTCCGCCCTGCGCTACCTCTGGGCCCGCGAGCGCATCAAATATCTCTCCTATCTGGTCAAAGATAGTTACAACGACCAAGACCCCACCGCCAAGCAGATACTCGAGCTGGGCCTCAAATACAACCTCATGACCAACTACACCTCCTTCGTCGCCATCGACGAAGAGGTCGTCAACAAAGACGGCAAGCAAACCACCGTCAAGCAGCCCCTGCCCCTGCCCGAGGGGGTGTCGGACTATGCCGTAGGCCATGCTGCTCCAGCCCTTGCCCGCAGTGCCAACAAGTTGAGTGCAGTCCAAGTGCTGGAAGAAGAGGAAATGGAAGAGGAAATCTTCATGGTTGTAGAAGAAGACCCCCAGTTCCCGGGAGGAATAGACTCGCTCTACGCCTTCATCCAGCGCAATCTCCGTTATCCCGAAAAGGCTTTCAGCTACAAGATTGAAGGCACCGTGTACGTTACCTTCAGTGTTGAAAAAGACGGGAGCATCAGCGCAATCAAGATACTCCGCGACATCGGCGGCGGCTGTGGCGACGAGGTTGTCCGTGTCGTCAAGCTGATGCCCAAATGGATTCCAGGCAAACAGCGTGGTATTCCCGTGCGCACGCAGTTCAACCTGCCCGTCAAGTTCAAGTTGCCAGCCAAGTGATGCCCCGCAGGCTCATACTGCTGCTGCTCGTGGTGGTGTCTCTCGCAGCCTGCAAGGGTAGGGGAGACACCTCTGCGTCCCTTGTGGCCGACACCTCGCCGCCTCCCCCCGAGGCCCCGCCGCGCACCTCGGTCACCTTCATCATGGGTCGTGACAACTCTGCCTATAACCAGTACTACACCCTCGCGGGGCTCTACTACCGCCTCAACCCCGACGAGCGCACCGAGGTCGTCGTCGACTCCCTCACCGCCCTCAGCCAGGTGCTGCACTGGCTCAACGCCCACCCGGCCGAGGACGGTCAGCCCTTCGGCATGGTCAACCTGGTCAGCCACGGCAACGAGTTTGTCGACCTCCAGATGACCGTCACCCCCGACGGCCCCCGCACCTCGGCCTACAGTCTGCGCCAAGCCTTGGCGGACACAATCCTCCCCGTGCCAGACAGCGCAATAGTAGACCGCCACACCCTCGTCTATCTCCACGGTTGTGCGGTGGGGCAGAACCAACCCCTCCTCGACCAGCTGGCCATCGCTTTCGGTGGCCGCGCCGTGGTCAAGGCCTCGCGCCTGTTCGAGTACTACGCCTATCTCTCCCCTAACCACAATCCCCAGTCCATACGCCACTACTTTGCGCGGACGTGGTATGCCTTCTATCACCCCGACTCCGCCTATAGCGAGGCCGCTCTCGTCCGCCAGCTGCGTCGGCGCTACCCCGCCGACACCACCCATTGGCGTGAAGGCCTCCGCCGTCGGCTGCAGGACAACCCCTCGCAGCTCTACCATTTCAGTTTCACCGTCCCCTGCCTGTGGGACGAGGTCTTCCCCTCCAGTGCCCAGTTTCCCGCCGTCGGCAGCCGCCAGCGGCAACGCCGTTGGGTGGAGGAGAGCCCCCAGTTCCGCGCCTTGTTAGACAGCACCCATATCCCGCAACGCTATTTCCAGACCAAATTCTACCGGCAGACCCTCCTTCTCGACGACGACAGCCTGGCCTACGGCCTCCGTGTCCGAGCCCGTGCCGGGGTCATCTGCCTCATCCAGCCCCTCGTGGTCCCCGACAGCACGGGGCAGCACTACCTCCCATTCACCCCCTTGCCCACCGACACTGCCATCTTCGCCTTTGCCCATCCTGTCCCGATGCCCGCCGCTAATCCCTATGTCGCTTTCCCGGGCCTTGCGGGCAGTCCCATTCCGCCTTTCCTTTAGTCATTTTCACTAATACTAATCATCATGAAAAATTTATTCCTTTTTTCGGCCATCCTGCTTCTTGCCGCCACAGCCGTGGCGCAGACGCCTGTCACCCTCAGCGGCACAGTGTGCGACGCCACTGCCCGCAGTGGCGAAACCCCATCGGCTTACATCCGTCTCTTCACGATTGATGGACAGCCCGTGGACAGCACCCAGTGCGACGCTCATGGGTGCTTCACGCTGCGTGTACCCGCCGGCGGCTATCACCTGCAGGTGTCGCTGTTGGGCTACTATCCCACCGGGCGCACCCTGCAGCTCGGAGCCGACACGCGGCTCGACACCATCTTCCTGCAACCCGACTACACGCACGGGGTCTTAGGCTCAGCCATCTTCCCCATCCAGGTGGTCACCTTGGAAGAGATGTACGACATCAACCGCCGCCACTGCGTCACCACAGTCAATGCCCTCTACCGCACGCCGCGCCATGCTGCCATGCTCCATGCCGACATCTACCACCCCTTCGCCCCCAACCGCGGCCTGAGCATGCTTGCCAAGGCGGGCTACACCTTCCACTTCAAGCCCCGCTTGGGTGGATGGGGAATCCACGCCGGCTACGAAGGCGGCCATTACATCTCCGCCCCCGGCAACCCCAACCCGTGGGTGTGGAATGCCTATATGGTGGGCTTTGAGTACGAGTGGTTCCGCCCCAACGGCCATCTCTACCATTTCCGCCTGCTCTACCGCTACACTGAGCACTTCGAGTTCCCCGTCCAGTTCACCTTCGATTGGGGCATTCCGCGCCTGTTCGGGGTCAAGGGGCTTTCGTTCAGCGGTGTCCTCGACCTCTGGGGTGACGAATATTTCTTTGGCGATGAATGGACATCTTTCAAAGGAGTGCTGGGCAGCATGCGCTTCGAACCGCAGGTGTGGTACAACCTCAGCCGCCTGTGGAGCTCGCGCGGCTGTGGCCGGTACATGGGTCGCGAAGGCCTCGGCGTTTTCTTCAAAATGCCCGTCAACTTCAACCACCCCGGCGGCTGGCCCTACGGCAGCGGTTTCAATAACAACTACGGCCTCAACATCACCTACTGTCTCGGTCTGCGCTGGGACTTCTAAAATCCGCTCATACCATGCAAGTTAAACACACCATTGCCCTTTGTCTCCTGCTGTTGCTTACACAAACGGCCATGGCACAGTTCGACTGCACCTATCGCCACATCATCACCGTCTATTCCGCCAATGGCGACTACTGCGCCCGTGCCACCCCCTACTACAATTTCGACCTCTCCCCCTACGGCAAGACAGAAGTTTTCAACGCCCGCACAAACCAGCTGCTCTACACCATTCCCGAATGCCTCTCCAAAGGGTTCCTCTTCCTTAGCAACGACGGCTTCCGGCTGCTGCACCTCGTCAACTTGGAATACAAAAGCGACAGAGAGACCTTTTCCCACGCCCTGACACTTTACCAAAAAGGCTCAAAAGCCAAGCAGGTTTCGCTGCAAGAACTGACCTCCTGCGAGGGATGCGACGAAGTATCAAGCCTATTCTTCCGCATTGAGGACACCGTTGTGTATGAAGAGGGTCGTCTGAAGGCCAAATATAACTATTCCGCCCCCCAGTGCGAACAGGCGCTTCACAAGCGTCCTGCCTGCATCATCGACGACACCGTGCTGCTCTGCAACTCCAACCGCCACCTGCTGAAGATATGCCTCTCCACAGGCGACATCACCTCCCTGCCGTTCGACACAAACCACTGCGCCTTGATGCGGCAAACCCCGTCACCCCGCATCGACACCGTAAAATTCTCCTGCCCCAGAGGATATGTCAGGATACGGCGATATGATAACGGGGAAGAGGCCTTGGCCAAGAAGCTGGGCATGGTGCCCCAAGGCGATACTTGGAACTCCCAGTACAAATACTACTATGTCAGCATGCTCCTGCGCATTGACCGACAGGGCAAGGCAACGATAGTTAAGATGAACAACCTCGACTCGCTGCCCGAAGAACAGCTGCACAAGGCCGTCGCCGACATGACCTTCTACACCGACAACTTCCCCGACGGTGTGGACTTCTGGTATCAAGAACTCTTCGGCTCCATGCGCAAGCGCAACCGGTTTGTCGCCCGCCGTGAGGGGAAGATTGAACAGGCAAAAGAACAAGCCGCCTACCAGCGCCGTCTCGTGGCCGACAGCATCGACGGTGTCTATATCCCCCGCAATCTGGAAGAGAGTTTCCATGTACTCGACACCCTGCTCACCGCCAAGGATATACAGCTCATCCGCTCGCTTCCCGAAAGGGATGCCATGAGTGCATTTCACTTCGGTCTCGGCATGTGGCTGCGCAACAACTGGGGCTTCTGGGCCGGCTCGCGCTTCCAGCAATACTTCGTCCAGCGCGGGGTCGAGCATCCCGACAACATGTCCGGCATCTTGCTGGAATACTACTACGACTACCTCCACGGCAACCACCAAGGCTGGCGCACCTTCGACACGACCAACCCTCCCAAAGACCAATAGCGCCCCATGGGTTCAACCTCAGCTGCCGTGGGGCTCGCAGGGTGCGGGCCGGCCCATGGGCCGCGAAGGTCTCGGCGTTTTCTTCAAAATGCCCGTCAACTTCAACCACCCCGGCGGCTGGCACTACGACGGTGGTTTCCTGGACAACTACGGCCCCAACATCACCGACTGTCTCGTTTTATGCCTTAATCTCTAAAAATAACTGATAATTAGTTATTTATATATTTCTTCTCCCTTCGTTCCCCGTTCCTTCTTCGTTAATTGAATAATGAAGGAACGGGGAACTGCTGTTTTTTGAGCAGGTATGGTTTGGGGTTGGAAAAAACCTTGCGATGGCGACGTATGTCCCTGTGCCAGACTGTGCAAAAGGCTGCCGGGAACCTATGGCCAGCTTGCCTAAAATAAAAATTAAACAAAATAATATGCACTGATTGAAAAAAAAATAGTATCTTTGCATTTTGTTACGAATGGCGGAAAAAGGATTGGGGCGAGACAAAGCCCCGTTCGGCCCACTATTTGTATCGCACCGTGAAATAAATAACAATTAAAAATAGTAGAGAATGAAACGTATCATTACCCTTTGTGCCGCGCTGTTTATGACGGCAGGCCTTGTGTCGGCTCAGGAGGAGTCGACCTCACTGGTAAGCGGTGGCAGTTGGACCACAGCCACCACCCCCGCACTGAAGGTGAGCGAGTTTTTCTTCAACAACTGGGCTACGGCCGGTAACTCACAGCTGGACGCCACGGCCACCTTCTTCGGAAATTACAAGTACACCCATCCCCGCTATGTGTGGGACAACATCGCCGACCTGGCTTACGGCTATGCCTGGCAGGACCTCGACGACAGCCCCGACATGCCGTTCTTCGAGACCCGCCGCAAGAGCAACGATAAGATTGACCTCACCAGCGCCTTGTCGTGGAATGCGTATAAGGGCTGGGGCGCGAGCTTGACGGCCAACTTGAAGACCCAGTTTGGCAAGGGTTATGAGTATAAAGGCGTTGGAGCCAACCAGATTGAGACGGTTATTTCCGACTTCTTCGCTCCGGCCTACCTCACCACGGCTCTCTCCTTCGAGTATAAGCGCACCGACTGGTCGGTCTCCCTCTCTTTCTTGACTGGCAAGACCACCTTCGTCTACAATGACTCGTTGATTGCCGCTGGCAGGAACTATGGTGTGATTCAGGACAAGGCAAAGTTCGACAGGAATGACCCCTCTACGTTTAAACACGCCTACTTCGCTCTCGGTAGCTATGTGAAGGCCATGTATCTGAAAAAGGACATTCTGCCGAACCTCGACCTCTATGCCCGCGCTGAGTTGTTCTATGACTATGCCAAGCCGAAGAACATGGCCTGGGGCGACAAGATGGAGAGTGATTCGCAGTACAAGCCCGTGGGAGAGGAGACTTTCGAAAGCCTGAATGCCTATGGCTGGCTGAAGAAACGCGCCTTCGAGACTGACCTGGATTTTGAGCTGAAGTTGGACTACCGCCTGTCGAACCACATCTCGGTGAACTTCGCCACCAACCTGAAGTGGGACACCGATTTCACGGGTATGGGCAAGTGGGGTCACTGGCAGGTATATCAGATGGCCGGCTTGCAGATTTTCTTCAACTGGAAAACCGGAAAATAATAATCAATCCACATGGGAACGATGAGAAAAAAGAGTCTTCGACATTTGGCGGAGGCTCTTTTTTCCTATGTCGCCCCGTTGGAGCAAAAGCCCCGAAGCATGGGCGTAATGGGCATAATGGTTGATGCCACAGTGGGAGTGGAGCAATAAAATGAGACATTTCGCGTTATCGTAAAAAAAGTGAATTTGAATATGAAAATACTGGTTCTGAACTGTGGAAGTTCTTCGTTAAAGTATCAATTGATTGATGTGGACACCAAGACGGTGTTGACCAAGGGCCTGCTGGAGCGTATCGGGCTGGAGAAAGGCATTTTCTCCTATACCAGCAAGGGCGAGAAGCATGTGGCTGAATGCCCTATCCCCAACCATACGCAGGGGCTGCAGATGGTGATGGACGCGCTGGTGGATCGGCAGACGGGCGTGATAGGCTCGATTGCCGAGGTGTCGGCGGTGGGTCACCGTTTTGCCCATGGCGGCGAGTTTTTTAAGCAGAGCGTTCTTATCACTCATGAGGTGATAGAGCAGGCACGGTCGCTGACCGACTTGGCTCCGCTGCACATACCGGGAAACATCATGGGAGTGGAAGCCATGGAGACGGTGTTGCCGGGTGTGCCGCAGGTGGCGGTGTTCGACACGGCGTTTAATCTCACCATCGAGCCCAAGAATTATCTGTATGGAATCCCTTACGAGTATTACGAGCAGTACGGCATACGGCGATATGGTTTCCACGGCACAAGCCACCGGTTTGTGGCCAAGAAGGGCGCCAAGCTGGCCGGGAAGTATTGGAAGGACCTGAAGATAATCAGCTGCCATCTGGGCAGCGGGGCCAGCATCTGCGCCATCGACCATGGCCGGAGCGTGAACAACAGCATGGGAATGACCTCGCTGGAGGGGCTGACCATGGGGTCGCGCTGTGGCGACATCGATGTGGGTGCGCTGCTCTACCTGATGGAGAAGGCCGGCCTGAGTGTGCAGCAGACCAACGATGTGCTGTATAAGAAGAGCGGGCTGGTGGGCCTGACAGGCGGAGCGCAGGACATGCGCGACATCTGGGCCGGACGCAACAACGGCGACCAGCGCTGCATCTATGCTTTCGATGTGTTCGCACAGCGGTGCAAGAAATATATCGGCGCGTTCGCAGCCCAGATGAACGGCTGCGATCTGCTGATTTTTACAGGTGGCATAGGCGAGAACGCCTGGTTTATGCGCCACGCTATCTTGCAGGATATGGACTGGCTGGGGATTGAGATTGACATGGAGCTGAACGACCGGACGGCTGGCGAGGATGCCATCATTTCGGTGCCGGGAGCACGGGTCACCACGGCTGTGGTCACCACCGATGAGGAGCTTGCCATTGCCATCGACACCTTCAAGATTGTAACGGCCTGAGATATGGACTACCGGTTTCGGGCTGTGTTGGAGCAGAGCGAAGGACTGGATGCGGCTTTTGTGCGGGTGCCATACGATTTGCGCAAGGAGTTTGGCAAGGGAAGGTTGAAGGTGGAGGCCACGTTCGACGGTGTGCCATACAGCGGCAGCATAGTCAACATGGGTGTGAAGGACGACAAAGGCGGCATCTGTTACGTTATAGGAGTTACGAAAGCCATCCGCAAGCAGCTGGGAAAGACCTTTGGCCAAGAGGTGGAAGTGGCTTTCGTACCCCAGCTTTGAGCCGGAAGGGAGGAGGCTTGACGCGTGGTGCAACTCGCTTGCTGATAATAAGTAGCGTGTTTCGTGCAGGGGTGATGGCTGAGCGCAAAGACCGGTGTTGGGTGTAGGCTTTATGTTTTTATTCTGTTATGTCATTTTTTTTTAGTATTTTTGCAGCATGAAAATTAATCCTATTTTTAAAGTCCGTAAAGTAGCGGGCGAGAACATTATCCTTCTTCAAGGAAAGACCAACGGGGACATGACCCGTGTAGTAGCGTTCAACGAGTCGGCACTGCTGATGTGGGAGTCATTGCAAGGCAAGGATTTCACTATCGACGATGCAGTGGCTGTGCTGCTTGACAATTACAATGTGGATGAGGCCACTGCCCGCACCGATGCCGAGAAGTGGGCTCAGACCATCCGCGAAAACGGCTTGTTATTGCCCGAATAAAAAGCGTGCGACATGGCTGACAGTATTTCGTTCCTGATAGCAGGACACAAGTTCCGTGTGGTGGGCGACCGCGAGTCGGCCCTGTTGAGGACAATGCCCGGTTTTCCCGTGTTTGTGACAGAATACGACCAGCCCGAGTGGCAGGTGGTGTTTGGCCACACTTTCGAACTCCCCGAGCAGTGGACGGAGCTTTACAATTTTGTTTTCGAGGCCGATATCATGGAGTGCAAATTTGCCCGCAAGGGTGATGTGTATTATTTCACCATGGATCCCTACGACAAGTCTATAGCTCCGTTGAGAATGCGCTACAAGTTTGGCAGCAACGAGGTGGAGGCCACTGAGGGCGTAGACCGCGACATGTTGCGGTTTGCCCTGTGGATGGCGCTGGGCTTGATGTCGATGTCAAGCAAGATGGCGCTGGTCCATTCGTCCACTATCGTCCACCAAAACCGCGCCGTGATGTTCCTCGGCGAGTCCGGCACGGGCAAGAGCACCCACACACGCCTGTGGCTGAAGAGTATTCCGGATGCCCACCTGCTCAACGACGACAGCCCCGTGCTGGCCGTGGAGAACGGAGAGGCCGTGGTCTACGGCTCCCCCTGGAGCGGCAAGACCCATTGCTATCACCAGCTCCGTTTCCCGTTGGCCGGAGTGGTGCGTCTTTCGCAAGCCCCGTACAACAGCATCCACCGGCTGAGCATAGTCGAGTCCTTCTCGGCCATCCATCCGTCGTGTCCCCCAGCCTTGGCTCAGGACGAACGCTATCAAGACATGATTGTGGACCTGCTGTCGGATGTCCTCTCCACCGTGCCCATTTTCCATCTCGAGTGTCTCCCTGACGAAGATGCCGCGTGGACAAGCCATGATGCCATTTTTAAAGCCCAATAGCAGAGTAGCTCAGCAACAGTAAGAATCAGTGAAAACTATCCAAATATCATTGCCCAACAGCCCCGACAACTTCTTGTTGGTGGAGATGTGCGAACGCCTCAAGGCTGGCCAGACGGTGACCATGCTGTTCGGCGGCCGCAGTATGCTCCCGCTGATTAACGGCAATGGCGACAAGATCACCCTGCGCCCCCTCTCGGTCGACGAGCAATGCCATCCCGGGACGGTATATCTCTTCTTTGATGGCAATCACTACATCATCCATCGCCTGATGCGTGTGCATAAGGGGGTATATGATTTTCGCGGCGACAACTGCTTCAAGCATGAGCATGTGTACCGCGAGAATGTTCTGGCACAGCTCATGACCATCATCCGTCCGGACGAGTCGGTGATAGACTGCCAGGGCGAATGGTGGCGCAAACAGTCGCGCAAGGTGGTGTGCCGTCGCACGGCCAAAAACATCGTGGCCCGGGTGGCCAACCGCAATGCCCGGCGCAAATGGTCGGTGGTCTATTTTGTCCTCCTCGCCATATTGATGTGGGCCCCGCTGAACGGTCTGGGTCTGCCATTAGACAATTTTGTGTTCGGATTGAGACTGGACCACCTGCTGCATGGGCTGGTCTATGTCCCCTGCGCCTTCTTCCTGATGGACCTCCTACGTCGCCGCAAGTGGGCAGTGCTGGGCGTTTCACTTCTGGTCGGGCTCGTTACCGAGTTTGGACAGTACCTCTTGCCCTTCCGGGGGTTCGACGTCAACGATTTAGTGGCCAACAGTGTGGGCATACTGCTCGGCTGGCTGGTCATTCTCCCTTTCATTATCCGCCGTCCGTACAATAGAATCTAATTTTGTCATTATACTTTCAGCTATGTCAGATACACTTGTCATTACACCCACATACAACGAGAAAGAGAACATCGAGAACATCATTCGCAAAGTGTTTTCTCTTCAAAAGGAGTTCGATATGCTCATCGTCGAGGACAATTCGCCCGACGGAACAGCCGACATTGTCAAACGTCTTATGCAAGAGTTCCCCAACCGTCTTTTCATCAAGGAGCGCCAAGGCAAGTTGGGCCTTGGCACCGCTTATCTCGACGGTTTCCGCTGGGGCCTTGAGCATGGTTATGAGTATATGATTGAGATGGATGCCGACTTCTCCCACAACCCCGACGACCTCCCGCGCCTCTACGAAGCCTGCTCCACCGGCAAAGGCGACGTGGTGGTAGGCTCGCGCTATGTGGACGGAAAAATCAGTGTGGTGAACTGGCCCATGGGCCGTCTCATGATGTCTTATTATGCTTCCGTCTATGTGCGCACCATTACAGGCATGAAAGTGATGGACGCCACGGCAGGCTTCGTCTGCTACAGCCGCAGGGTTTTGGAAAAGATGAAGTTCGACAAGGTCAAGTTTGTCGGCTATGCCTTCCAGATAGAGATGAAATACACGGCCACTCGGCTGGGTTTCCACATCTACGAGGTTCCCATCGTCTTTACCGACCGTGTGCTCGGCAGTTCCAAGATGAGCATGAAGATATTTAAAGAAGCCTTCTTCGGAGTCTTCAACCTCCGTTTGCGCGACTGGAAGAATTATTGATTCGTCGTCATGGTCCTACCCGCTGTTGATACGGTTGTGAGCAAAAGTAACGGCAATCCGTATCAGCAGTTATTTGTTTGAAAATAAATGTTTAATATCAATATGAGAAGATTTATCTTATTTGCTGCGGCCGCGATGCTTGCTTTCACCGTGGCAGCCCAGAACAAGACAATCAGTTCCAAACAGCTGATGTCGCGCGCCCTCTATCCCCAGGCCACAATGAGGGGATTCCAGTTTGTGGGCAACACCAACCAGATTGCCTATATCCAGGACACTGTCCTCTTCATCGGCAATCCGGGCAAAGCCAAAGCCCGCCTCACCCTCAGTGCCCTCAACAAGCAAATGGTGGCAGCAGGTCAGCAGTCCCTCGGCTATCTCCCCAGCCTTACCGTCCTTAACGATAAAGAGATACAATTCAAAGCACAAGGCAAGATACTGCGCTACAACCTTGCCAAGAAAACCCTCGCAGTGGTGGCCGAGTACCCCACCGAGAATGCCGAAAACCTCGACATGGAATCCGTCAACAACAAATCGGCCTACACCCATAACAACAACCTCTACATCAAAGACGGCGCCTCCGTATTCCCCATCGAGTCACCCGACCAGGACATCGTCTTTGGCCAGTCGGTCCACCGCAATGAGTTCGGCATCAACAAGGGCACCTTCTGGTCGCCCAAGGGCAACTTCCTTGCCTTCTACCGCATGGACCAGTCTATGGTGACCGACTATCCCCTCGTCAACACCACCGCCCGCATCGCCCGCGAGCAACCCTTCAAATACCCCATGGCTGGCATGAAGAGCCACGAGGTGACCGTTGGCATCTACGATGCTTCGCAACACTCCGTCCTCTATCTCGACACCCGTCGCGACGAGTCCTCCGTCTCCGAGCGCGAAAACTACCTCACCAACATTGCCTGGGACCCCGCCGAGGAGTTCGTCTACATCGCCAAAGTCAACCGCGAGCAGAACCGCATGTGGCTGGAACGCTACTATGCTGGCGACGGCGAGTTCGACACTGTCCTCTTTGTCGAGTCCAACAACCGCTATATCGAACCCTGTGACCCCATGGTCTTCGTCCCTGGCCACCCCGACCAGTTCCTCTGGTTCAGCCTCCGCGACGGCTATAAACACCTCTACCTCTACAATACCGACGGCGAGATGCTCCGCCAGATCACCAGCGGCAACTACGAGGTGCAAGGCATCATCGGCTTCGACGACAAGGGCGAGAATGTCTTCGTCTATGCCAATAAGGAGAGCGCCATCGGCCTGGCTGCCTACCG